>NZ_JARVSH010000024.1:0-1283 GCF_030209295.1 Pseudarthrobacter sp. lyk4-40-TYG-27 | reverse complement strand
CTGAAGATCCGCAAGGGCGCCCCGCCGCCGCCCCATGACGCCACCGTTGACGTCTTCATCACCACGTACAACGAGGACCTGGACATGGTGCTCACCACCGCGCTGGCTGCCCAGAAGATCCGGCACCCGCACAGCACCTGGATCCTTGACGACGGCGCACGGCCCGAACTCAAGGCACTCGCCGAACAGCACGGCCTGGGCTACGTCACCCGCAGCGAGGACTGGACCAAGGACCTTCCCCGGCACGCCAAGGCCGGCAACCTCAACAACGCCCTCATGGTCACCCACGGCGAATTCCTGCTGATCCTGGACGCGGACCAGATCCCCGAGCCGGACATCCTGGAAAAGACCCTGGGCTACTTCAACAACCGCCGCGTGGCCCTGGTCCAGACCCCGCAGTACTTCAGCAACGTCCCTGACAGCGACCCCCTGGGCAGCCAGGCACCCCTGTTCTACGGCCCCATCCAGCAGGGCAAGGATGGCTGGAACGCCGCGTTCTTCTGCGGCTCCAACGCGATCCTCCGCCGTGAAGCCCTGATGCAGCTGGGCCTGGTGGGCTACGTCAAGGAAACCGAAAAGAGCATCCGGCGTGCCCTGGCCGCGTCGCGCGCAGCCATCCGGCAGGCCCGCAAGTCCACTGACATTGAGTCGCCATTGGTGGCCGAGGTCTTGGACGAGGTGGAGGCCGCCACCCGGGAAGCCCAGCAGGAAGTGGACGCCGGCCAGCCCCTGGCCGAGGTCACCTACCGGGTACGCCGCCGCGTGGACGCCGCCGTGCAGACCCTGGTCCAGGCCGACGTTGCAGCGCTGCAGGCAGACCTCGAAGAGATCGCCGCCATGGAACTGGCGCATGTGGGTGAGTCCGGCGTGCCCGTGGTGGCGGACGACGCCGTCCGGCGCATGTCCGCCCGCGACTGGTCGCCACTGGGCGCGCTGGAGTCAGTCCAGGCCGTGCTGGACGCCTTGACCGTCGAGCGGACCGGCGAGGCCCAACCGGTCATGCCGCTGGCCACCATTTCCGTGACCGAGGACATGGCCACCGCCATGCGCATGCACGCGATGGGATGGGAGAGCGTCTACCACCACGAAATCCTGGCCTATGGCCTGGCGCCCGAGGACCTGAAAACCATGCTCACCCAGCGGCTGCGCTGGGCGCAGGGAACCATCCAGGTGCTGCTCCGCGAAAACCCGCTGGTGCAGAAGGGCCTGAAGCTGGGCCAGCGACTGATGTACTTCGCCACCATGTGGACCTACCTGAGCGGGTTCGCCGCCGTCATCTACTT
>NZ_JARVSH010000003.1:0-668589 GCF_030209295.1 Pseudarthrobacter sp. lyk4-40-TYG-27 | reverse complement strand
TCGTCCTCAACATCGCCTCCGTCGGCATCATCATGACCTGGGCCACCATCGTCCTGTGCCAAATCCAACTCAAACGCTGGGCCGACAAAGGCTGGGTCCAACGCCCCACCTTCCGCATGTTCGGCGCCCCCTACACCGGCTACCTCTCCCTCCTCTTCCTCATCGGCGTCCTCATCATGGTCTTCATCGACTCACCCCTGACCATGCTCGTCACCGCCATCGCCTCCATCCTCATGGTCATCGGCTGGTACGCCTGCCGCACCCGCATCCGCCACATCGCCGAAACCCGCGACGGCTACACCGGCACCTCCCCCGTCATCGCCAACGCGCCGGCGGACACCTTCAAGAAGTAACGGCCTTCGGGCTTAACCGCCGACGGCGGCACCTGGGTTCTGGAATTCCGGAACCCGGGTGCCGCCGTCGGGCGCTTAATGCGGTGGTCCTCCTACTGTGACGGTTTGACCACCATGGCCGAGCCGCCGCCGCGCCTGACCGGCTCCGCGGCGGCGAGGGTCCGGCCGTCCTTCAGGAATTCGATGGCGGTGGCCGCCCCGATCTCCGAGGCGGAGGTGAAGGAGTCGCCGGACGGGGTCAGCGTGTGGCCGAATCGCGAGGTCAGGGCTGCCCCGTACTTGTCGATGAAGGCAGGCTCGGCCGTGACGCTGGCCGTGTTCCGTTGCGACGCACGCGGCGCGGCGATGGCGTCCGGGGTGCTCATACCCAAGTCGATCTTGTTCACCAGGGTCTGCAGCACCGTGGTGATGATGGTGGAGCCACCCGGGGAGCCCAGGGCCAGGAACGGCTTGCCGTCCTCCAGCAGGATGGTGGGCGACATCGAGGACCGCGGCCGTTTGCCCGGCTCAATCCGGTTGGGATCGGTGGCGCTGTACACCGTGGAGAAGTCCGTGAGCTCGTTGTTCAGCAGGAAGCCGCGGCCGGGGACCACCATGCCGGACCCGCCGGTCTGTTCGATGGTCAGCGTGTACTCCACCACGTTTCCCCACTTATCGGAGACAGTCATGTTGGTGGTGGAGATGTTTTCGGTGTCCTTCTCCTCGGCGGCAGCAGCCGGGCCGGCCGGGCAGGCGCCGTCGTAGGAGGTCACGTCGCCGGGCAGGACCGGCTTGGTTGCGGCATGGGTTGGGTCCAGCTCGCAGGCGCGTTCCTTGCCGAAGACGGGATCAGTCAGGGCTTTCGTGGGGACTTTCACGAAGGCAGGATCGCCGACGTACTTCCCGCGGTCGGCAAACGCGAGGGCACTGGCTTCGAGGTAGTGGTGCAGGACGGCAGGCTGGTCTGCCTTCAAGGCCGGCAGGTCGAAGACGTCCAGGATGTTCAGAGACTCCCCGACGGTGGTGCCGCCGCTGCTGGATGGTGCCATGCCATAGACGTCATAGCCGCGGTAGTTCACGTGGGTGGGGTCCTGGTCCACCGCCCGGTAGTTTTCCAGGTCCTCCGCCGTCATGGAGCCAACGGGAACGGGAAGCTTGGTGTCCGGGGACTTGGGCGGATTCTGGACGGTGTTGGCGATCTCTTCGGCGAGCGGACCGTCGTAGAACGCGTCCATTCCGTTGCGTGCCAGCAGCCGGTAGGTGTCCGCGAGGTCGTGGTTCTTGAAGACCGAGCCCACCTCCGGCAGCTTGCCGCCCTGGAGGTACAGGTCCTTGGTGGAGGTGAACGCCGCGAACCGCGTCTGGTTGTCCTGGGTCTGGTTGCGGAAGGTCTCATCCACCACGAAACCTCGGTCCGCCACCTTGATGGCCGGTTTCAGTGCCTCCCCCAGGCTGATGCTGCCCCATCGGTCCAGCGCACGTTCCCATGTGGCCGGGGTGCCGGGCACGCCCACGGAGACGCCGCTGGTGACCAGTTCAGGGGTGAACGGGTAGGGCTTGCCGGTAGCGGGATTGATGAAGGCATCCGGCTTGATTCCGGCCGGCGCAGTCTCGCGGCCGTCAATGGTGCTGACCTTCCCGGATTTGGCGTCGTAGTAGACAAAATAGCCGCCCCCGCCGATGCCGGCGCTGTAGGGTTCGGTGACGCCCAGCGTAGCTGCGGCGGCAACCGCGGCGTCCACGGCGTTCCCGCCCTTCCGGAGGACGTCGATGGCCGCTGCCGACGCTTCCGGGTCCACCGTGCTGACCGCGCCGCCGTACCCGTTGGCCGTGGGACTCTTGTCGGTCTGCCGGGGGTCCGCTGCAGCGGGACTGATAGCCCCGGTGGTCACGCCGATGGCCAGCGCCGCCGTCACAGCAGCGAGCCGGCGTCCGAAATGTGGCATGGTGGCTCCTTAGTGGGGGTTCGTGTGATGGTGGCCACGCTACTCTTCGGGTAGGACACACTCAACGATTCCGAAAGGAAGGGCACCATGCCTGGTGGATCCAAACTCGCCGTAGTGGGGGCCGGGAGCGTAGGCACGTCGCTGGCCTACGCCGCGCTGATCCGCGGCTCGGCAAGCAGTATCGCCCTGTTCGACGTCAATGCGCCCAAGGCCGAAGCGGAGGCCCTGGACCTTGCCCATGGCAGCCAGTTCGCCGCGGCGTCCGCGACGGTGGCCGGCGGCGGGGACATCGCCGTCACGGAGGGTGCCGACGTCGTGGTGATTACCGCGGGTGCCAAGCAGAACCCAGGGCAGAGCCGCCTGGACCTGGCCGGCACCAACGTCCGGATCCTTGAACAGCTGATGCCGCAGCTCCTGGAGCGGGCGCCGGACGCCGTCTACGTCCTCGTCACCAACCCGTGCGACGTCCTGACGGTCGCGGCCCAGCGCATCTCCGGGCTGCCGCCGGAGCGGATCTTCTCTTCCGGCACCGTCCTGGACACCTCCCGGCTGCGCTGGCTGCTGGCCCGGCGTGCAGGTGTCTCCGTCACCAGCGTGCATGCCAGCATGGTGGGCGAACACGGCGACACCGAATTTCCGCTGTGGTCCGGGGCCACGATCGGGCCTGTCCCGATCCGCGACTGGACGGACGGCGGCGGGCGGGTCTTCACCTCCGAGAACCTGGCCGCCACGGCCCGGGACGTGGTGCAGGCCGCGTACAAGGTCATCGCCGGCAAGGGGGCCACCAACTATGCCATCGGCCTCTCCGGCGCACGCATCGTGGAGGCGCTGCTGCGCGATGACAATGCCGTCCTCCCCGTCTCCACGGTGTTGTCCGGGCAGTACGGAATCTCGGGAGTGGCGCTGTCACTTCCCAGCGTGGTGGGCCGCGGCGGGGTGCACCGGGTCCTGGACACACCCATGGACGGCGGTGAACTGGCGGCCCTGCAGGTTTCCGCTGACACCTTGCGGAACACGATGGACAGGCTGGGGATCTGAGCGGGGCCACGGGGACGGGCGGCCGGCGTCATGCAACGCCGCCGCAACCCCGCCCGCTGCGCGGTTCGCATATGCTCACCTGAGATGTCCACACTGGCTCAACGACGAACCAACAGGAGCAACCCATGACCAACTGGCGGATCAGGGATTTCCACTCAGCGGACCTCGACGGGATCCTGCACCTTTGGGAGACCCTGAAGGCGAACAACGTCGAACCTGTGTATGCGCTCTCCGAGGTCCTCGCGTCCTGCGAGAAGGACCACGCGGTGGTGGCGGTGCAGGGCGACCAGGTGGTGGGCGCCGCGGTCGGACGCGCCGCGCACGACCAAGGATGGATCGTGTTCCTGGCCACCCTCCCCGAATACCGGGGCCGCGGCATCGGCACCTCGCTGCTGGCCGCCGTCGAGAGCCGGATGGCCCCGCACGGGCTGAACAAGCTCTCAGCGCTGATGCCGGAGTCCGAAACGCGGGTGGAGGCCTTCCTGGGCAGGGGCTTTGCGCTGAAGAAGAACCTGCGGTACTTCGAGCGCACCATTCCGGTGCAGCGCCAGGAACTGGGGGCCCTGGGCCAGCTGGGCGGCCGCGTCCTCGCCCGGGACCTGTGGGAGAACGTGGCCGGCATGCGCAAGGAAAAGGAGCTGCTGGAACGCCGCCTGGTGCTCCCGCTGGCCGAGGCGGACCTTGCGGATGAATTCGGCGTGGTGCCGCCGCGCGCCGTCGTCCTCTTCGGCCCGCCTGGCACCGGCAAGACCACTTTCGCGAAGGCCATCGCATCCCGGCTCGAGTGGCCGTTCGTGGAGGTGTTCCCGTCCCGGCTGGCCGGCGACCCGCAGGGCCTGGCCGGTGCGCTGCGGGAGACCTTCCTGGAGATCGCGGAGCTGGAGCACGCCGTGGTGTTCATCGACGAGGTGGAGGAGATCGCGTCCCAGCGGGCCGGTGATCCGCCGTCGCCGCTGCAGGGTGTGACCAATGAGCTGCTGAAGATCATTCCGGCATTCCGCGAGCAGCCCGGCCGGCTGCTGGTGTGCGCCACCAATTTCATCCGGGCGCTGGACTCCGCCTTCCTGCGCCACGGCAGGTTCGACTACGTGATTCCCATCGGATTGCCGGACCGGCAGGCACGCGGGGCGATGTGGCAGCGGTTCATCCCCGCGGCCGTGGTGGACGCCGTGGACGTGGAACTGCTGGTGGAACGCACCGAAGGGTTTTCGCCGGCGGACATCGAGTACGCTGCCCGCAGCGCTTCCCAGCGGGCTTTGGAAAAGGCAGTGTACGACGACGGCGGGCTGGCATCGGGCGGTGACGCTTCGGTGCGCGAGGCGGTGCGGAAGGGCCCGTCCACCCAGGATTACCTGGATGCGATCGGTGAAACGCGCACCACCGTCAGCGCGGAGGTGCAGGCGGATTTCCTGGAAGACATCGGCTCGCTCGGCCGGGTCTAATCCCTGGAAACGTCGTCGTAGGAGAGGTTCTCGTAGTCGGTGTCGTCGTCCTCGTCCAGCATGGCGTCGAATTCCTCCAGCAGCCAGGGGTTGATCCGGGCCAGGATCTTGCGGGTTTCCTCCACGGGAACCGCCGCGTACAGCACCGGCCGGGCGTCGTCGTAGCGGGTGACGGGCGGTTTGTCCGGCCACTTTTCCGCGAGGGCCTTCACCCGTTCGGGCAGCGAGTTATGGGCGTTGTCGGCAATTTTGACCAGGGTCGCGTCGTGGTCCTCGGCGATGAAGCGGATTCCGGCCTGGTAGTCGTCGGGGTTGTCGTGCAGCCGTTTGGTGACGCGCTCGATGATGCGCACGGCGCGCTCGGAGACGCCCATGTCCAGCAGCGCCTGCCGGGTGATCGGGGTGTCTTCCGCGATGTCATGCAGGTAGCCGGCGATCCGGATGTCGTCGTCGAAGTCCGCAAGGGCGTCGCCGACGGCCAGGACATGCTCGCGGTACGGCCGCTTGAGTTTGTCCTTTTGGCGGTTGTGGGCAACTTCGGCGAGGACCTTGGCAGTCTCCACCGTGAATCGCGGCCCGTGGAGGCTCGCGTCCGCGGTTCCTGTTTCTGGCATGGTTCCAGCCTACGCGCCCGCCCCGGGCACGCCCGGCCACGTCCATGGATTCATGGGGAGCGAGCTGGGGTCAAAGGACTCCAGGGCATGGTCCAACGGACCGGGCGGAAGGCCCACGGACTCAAGGATGGCGTCGCGGACCCGGGTTGGGTCCGCTCCGGCCGTTGCCAGGTCCGCCAGGGTCACGGCGCCGTCGCGCTTCGCCAGCCGGGCGCCGTCGACGTTTACCACGAGGGGCACATGCGCATATTCCGGTACGGGAATATTCAGCAGGGACGCGAGATACGCCTGGCGTGGCGTGGACGGCAGGAGGTCCCCACCCCGGACCACCTGGTCTATGCCCTGCGCGGCATCGTCCACCACCACCGCGAGGTTGTACGCGGTGACACCGTCATTGCGGCGCAGCACCAGGTCGTCCACCATCCCGGTGAACTTGCCGTGCAGGGTGTCATGGACCGTGAATTCGGTGACGTCCGCCCGCAGCCGGAGGGCCGCGGGCCGGGTGGAGCGCTTGAACTCCAGCTCCGCCCGGCCCAGGTTCCGGCAGGTCCCCGGGTAGGCGCCTTGGGGAGCGTGCGGCGCGGAGGCTGCTTCCTGGATTTCCCGGCGCGTGCAGAAGCACTCGTAGGTGAGCCCCGCCTGTTCCAGGCCGGCAATGGCCCGGGCGTAGAGGGGACCGCGTGTCGTCTGCCGCACCACGTCGCCGTCCCAGGTCACGCCGACGGCCTGGAGGTCCCGCAGCTGTCCCGCCTCTGATCCGGCGCGGGCGCGGTCCAGGTCCTCCACCCGCAGGAGGAACGCCCGTCCCGTGGATCGGGCAAAGAGCCAGGCGAGGATGGCGGTCCGCAGGTTTCCGATGTGCAGGTCACCGGAGGGACTGGGGGCGAAACGTCCGGCGGAGGTCATAAATCCACCTTAAACGGAACAGCACAAGAGCCCCTCAGCTACCGATGACTTCGGGAATGCCGACGTCGGTAGCTCAGGGGCTCTTGCCGTGTGATGCGGAATGACATTGGTGTGAACAAGAGTCAATCTGCGGCAGCGTCCTTGCGGGAAGCTTGGTCCAGGGACCGGGTGGTGTGCCGGGGATCCTGTAGCCTGCGGGACTGCGGCGGTAGCCTGCATCCCTTATTGCCATGATTTCAGCAGATGCCCTACAGTAGGCGCAACCGAGGTCACTCGGACTGGTCAGACTGACTAATTGATGATGCACAGCAAAGCAGGAAGTGGTCAGATTGCAGGAACTCGATTCGACCGACAGGCGCATCCTGGCCGCGCTTGATAACGATCCACGGGTGCCCATCATGGTGCTTGCCCAGAAACTGGGCCTTGCCCGCGGCACCGTCCAGTCGCGCCTGGAGCGGATGGCCGCCTCGGGCGCCCTCCGCCCCAACAGCAGCCGGGTCCTGCCCTCCGCGCTCGGCCGTGGCGTGGCCGCAGCTGTCAGCGCAGAACTGGACCAAAGCCACCTTAACGAGGCGATCGCTGCGCTGCGCAAGATCCCCGAAGTCCTGGAATGCCATGCCCCCGCGGGGGACACTGACCTGCTGATCCGCGTGGTGGCCAAAAGCCCCGACGATCTCTACCGGGTCTCCGAGGAGATCCGCCTCTGCCCGGGCATTGTCCGCACCTCAACGAGCATGTTCCTGCGCGAGGTCATCCCGTACCGGACCACCGGGCTCCTGCAGGAGGGGCAGGGGTAGCCTGGCGCCCACAGGGCAGCTCTCCCCATCGCCGCCGGTCGGCGGCTGCGGCTAGGCTGGCACGGGATCCAACAGGGGGAAAATATGGCGGGGAATTTTTACGGCGGTGATGTGGCACAGCTCCGGCAGCTTGCCAAGGACCTGTCCAGGAGTGCGAGCCGGCTCGAGTCCCTGGGCCAGCAGCTCTCCAGCAGCATCGCTTCAGGGCTGTGGAAGGGGCACGACGGCGACAGGTTCCGCAGCGAGTGGACCTCCTCCCACGCCAGGTTGCTGAGGTCTGCCACCGCAGGGCTGGAATCGGCGTCCAAAGCATTGCTGGCCAACGCGGACGAGCAGGAGAAAGCCAGTGCCGGCGGTTCCGGCGGGACTGGAACAGGAGGCTCGGGCGCGTCCGGTGGCGGTACTGCGCAGGAACTGACGGATCTGCTGACCGGCATGTCCCCCTCGGAGCGGCTGCAGTACCTGCAGGGCGCGGAGTTCCGCCAGTGGGCCCTGGCCAACCCGGAGGCGGCCAAGGCAGCAATGGACGCCGCCGCAGATTCCGGGCTGATCGAGAAGAAGTCCCCGGAATATGCGGACTTCCTCAGCTCGTACTGGAACAACCAGGCGATGCTGCAGATGGGGATCGACCCCTCCACCTGGGACACCTCCAAGGGGACCGAATACAACTGGAATACCATCCGCAGCGTCTACGACTATTACGGACAGGCCTACCTCGCGAACCCCGACCTCCAGTGGGCTGGAATGGCCAACATGATCGGGCCATCGTTCGCCGGCGGTTTCCGGGACATGGCCGTGCTGCGGGACTTGGCCCGCCAGATCGCGGACAACCCGGCCTCCGATGTTCCCCTGCCGGTCCTGGACCAGCTGGAGCAGCTTGCCGGCATGTCAGACCAGGAGATCCGCTTCTACGAAACCAGCATGCTGGACATGAACAAGGAAATCTTCCTTGACCAGGCACGCCAGCACCAGGCCTACCTCAACGGCGGTATCGAAGAAATCAACCGGCTCCGCGACTCAGGCGCCATCGATCCCGAGACGGCGCGTGCATGGGCCCAGGTGGACTCCGGCATTCCGGATGAAGTTCGGAAGGGCAATACGGCCCTGCTTTACCGCGAGCAGAACGACATCATCGCGGACGACTACGACTCCATGCGCAGCCACCCCGGCGGTGAAGCCGTGACATACATGGTGACCCTCGCCGGCGAACCCTCCATCCCGGGCGCCAGGAGCTATCCGGAGGTATTTCCTTACAGCTTCAGCGTGGAAAGTCCCGGCCCGCAGAACATCCCGTTCACCAACTGGGACAACCCGGCCCAGTTCCGCACCGATTTCACCACCGGCTTCCCGGACGGCAACATCGCCAACGCGGACCAGCGCTGGAACCTCATCAAGCAGGACACGCTGCCTGCCTATCAGCATCTGTTGGCAACAGATCCGGCCCGCGCGGCCGGGATCATCGGATCCGACTTCGATGCCCGGGTGGACCAGTACCGGCCCACCAACAACATCCCTGCCATCATGGGCCGCTTCCTTGATGGTTTCGGAGCCGAGGTGCACCAGTGACGACGCCCTTTCTTTCTGCCGGCCGCGCACTGCGGCCGCGTGCCGGCGTCGTCCTGGTCCTCCTGGCCGCTGCTGCACTGGCGGGCTGCGCGCCCGCCGCCCCGACCTCCACTCCGCCGTCCGCCTCATCACCTTCCGCAGGGAGCACCGTGCACACTTCCGAATTTTCCACTCTTGACGCCGCCGGCGTGGATGCCATCCGCGAGACGAGGAAGGCCCGCCTGGACATGCGCTCGGGCAGGCTGCAAAAAGCGTCGGTGAGGCTGACCGACGACAGCTTTGGCCCGGAGATCAACACCCGCGACCTCGGCAAGATTTCCCTGACCATTGCCGGTCCCACCGGAGACGTGCAGGCCGAAACAGACCGCATCCGCTTCAGCACCACGGAACAGGAGCCCGATTTCCGCGAGGTGACCTATTTCCTGACTGCAGGGTCGCTGGAGGAGTACACCGGCCTGATCCGGGACGGGGTTGAGAAGTATGGGGTGGACTCTGCCGCCGCGGAGAGGTGGATCAGCAGCATGGAAAGCAATCCGGGCACCAAGAGCAATTTCTCCATCACGTCCGGCACCAGCACGGGACTTGAAGTGAACTACGACCTCCGCTACGACGGCTCGAAGGACGTCCAGGTCATCATCGTCCACGTCAACCCGCTGACCTAGCCTTCCTACACGGGCGGACCGGCGTTGGACTTGAGGTTCTTCATCACGAGGGTGGACGTCAACCGCTCCACCCCGGGAAGCGATGTCAGTTCGGTGTCGTAAAAACGCTGGTAGGCGGGCAGGTCTGCGGCGATGATCTTCAGCAGGTAGTCGGGCGAGCCGAACAACCGCTGCGCCTCCACGATGTTGGGATTGTCCGCCACCCGGTTCTCGAAGATTTCCATGGTGGGACGGTCCACCTGGCGCAGGGTGACGAACACGATCGCCTCGAAACCCAGGCCGACCGCCGCCGGGTCAATGTCCGCCTTGTAGCCGCGGATCACGCCGGACTGCTCCAGGTCACGCAGCCGGCGGTGGCAGGGCGCCACCGTCAGCCCCACCTTTGCGGCGAGCGCCGTGGCAGTCATCCGGCCATCCTCCTGGAGGTAGCGCAAAATATTCCTGTCAATGCCGTCTATCACGCAATAAACATACTGCCCGTACCGCGAGGCGGGCGAAAACCGGACAGCACTTATGGCGTGATTCTCTCTAAGGTTGCTCTTGAGACACCGCCGACAGGAGAACCCCCGTGAATCCCCAGCTGTTCCTGGCCTTTATCGTGGTGGCCGCCGCTTTGGCCTGCACGCCGGGAGTGGACTGGGCGTACACCATTGCCGCCGGCCTCCGGCAGCGCAGTTTGGTGCCGGCGGTGGCGGGGCTCTGCGGTGGCTACATCCTCCACACCGTCCTGCTGGTGGCAGGCCTGGCGGCGCTGTTGGCCGGAATGCCTGGTCTCCTGGGCTGGATCACCCTGGCCGGTGCGGCCTATCTTCTCTGGCTCGGCATTGGGACCCTCCGGTCCTGGCGGGGTGCAAGCTTTGGTGCCGCGGCGGCAGGCGGCTCCGGAACGCGGCTGCGCACCTTCCTGCAGGGCATGGGGACCAGCGGAATCAACCCCAAGGGGCTGCTGTTCTATGTGGCGCTGATTCCGCAGTTCGTCAGCGCGGACGCCTCCCTGCCGGTGCCGGTGCAGTCGGGACTGCTGGGTATGACGTTCGTGGCCCTGGCGGGGCTGGTCTACACGGCGGTGGCACTGCTCTCGAGGACGCTCCTGCAGAGCCGGCCCGGGGCTGCGCGCGTGGTGACCCTTGCCAGCGGCATCATCATGGTTGCTTTGGGGACCGTCCTGCTCGGCGAGCAGGTGGTGCCGTTCCTCGCCGGCCGCGCCTAGTCACCGCTGAGTTCCTTCCAGTCCTGCTCCCACATCCGCCGCATTTCCTCGTCCTTGCGGATGGGCACCGGCGCCCCGATTTCCCGTTGCGGCTCCGGGTCCCCGCGCCGGCGTCCCCAGTCGCGCGGATTCAGGGACCGCCGGCTTGACTCCAAGACCAGCAGCGCGCGGTCCGTCAGGGCGTCGTTGCGGAGTGCCAGGTGGGTCTTGCGGCGGCGCAGGACCTCGGCGATGGCCTGCTGCGCCGCGTCCAGCCGACCTTCCCGGCGCAGCGCCCGGGCTCGGACCAGGAGCAGGGCAGCAGAGAGGTCGTCGGCGTTCAGCAAGCCCTCCGTCCAGTCGATGACAGTGCGGCTCCGGCCAAGGTCCAGGGCCAGCGAGCAGCGGGCCAAGGCCATGGGGAGTGACGGCGGCAACCCCGAGAGGGCGTCCAGGGCAGCTTCCGTGCGGCCTGTCTCGCGCAACGAATGGGCCAGGGCCAGGAACACCGACTCCTCGCTGAACAGCACCGGGATTTCCACCCGTTCAGCCAGTTCGATCCGGGTGACGATCCTGGTGAGGTAGGTGGAGGAGTACCGGTTGGCCTCCTCATCGTTCCGGGTGGTCAGCCCGCGCTGCAGGAGTTCGGAGGCACGGAGGTAGCCGCCGTGTTTGTACTCGAGGAGGCCTGCCATGAGGTAGCACAGCCCGGCCCAGCCGGGGTAGGTCCGCGCCAGGTAGATCAGCCGCTCGGGTTCGCGGCTGGAGAAAACCGCCTCGTGGACTGCCCTGGCGGGCTTTGACGGCAACCGCTTAAGCCGAGGAACCTCGCCGTCGATGGACAGCAGGGCCGGGTTCCGTCCGCCCAGCACGCCGGTAAGCAGGCCGCCCACGCCGCCGGCAAGGTCGTGGACCGGCGTCCGCAGCTGGGCGTGCCCGAACGGCGTGAGGTCACGGCTGTCCCAATAGATCGGTGCGGTGTCCCCGGCGCTCATCGTTCCATGCTAACCGGGAAGGGGCGGGGCCCCGCCGGGCGGTCAGCGGCCGGCGGCCGCAATCCATACTCCGACCACCCAGGTGCTGGCGGCCAGGCAGGCCAGCCCGAACTCGGCGAGCATCCCCAGGCCGGTGGCCTTCAGGGCAGCCCAACTGGACCTGGCCGCCGTCGGAAAATCCCTGGTGCGGAGGAACTCGCTGACCAGCAGGCCGGCGGCAAAACCAACGAAGAGTCCCAGCACCGGGATGATGAACATCCCCACAACGGCCGCCACGAGCGCCACCACGACGCTCCGGCTGGGGATGGCGTGCTGCTTGAGCTTCCTGCCGGTGAGCACGGCGCCGGCGGTCATGCCCGCGGCAACAAAGATCATGGCCACCGCGAAAACCACCCACCCCACGGTGCCGGCGCCGCCCCAGATGGCCCAGGCCAGCAGGCTGATGCCTACCAGGACGCTGCCGGGAAGGACGGGGATGATGGTGCCGGCCACGCCCACCAGGATTCCCAGGCCGCACAGGATGGTCACCACGGTTTCGGAGGTCATGGTCCCCAGTCTAGGGGCGCTCCTCAAGAGCCCCGACGGCGGTGCCTCCTTCCGCGAAGGAGGCACCGCCGTCGTTGCCTGTCCCCAGGCGGGGGCCTACTCCGCTTCCACCGCCGCGGCGACGGCTGCGGTGACCGCGGGGGCGACGCGGAGGTCCAGCGGGCTGGGCACGATGTAGTCGGCCGACAGGTCCCCGGCGGCCAGCTCCGCGATGGCGCGGGCGGCAGCCAGCTTCATGGCCGGCGTGATGCGGCGTGCGCCGGCGTCCAGCGCGCCGCGGAAGATACCCGGGAAGGCCAGGACGTTGTTGATCTGGTTCGGGAAGTCGCTGCGGCCGGTAGCCACCACCGCGGCGTACTTCACGGCTACCTCGGGCAGGACTTCGGGGTCCGGGTTGGACAGGGCAAACACAATGGCGTCCTGGTTCATCAGGGCCAGGTGTTCCTCGGCCAGCTTGGAGGAGGAGACGCCGATGAACACGTCCGCGCCGGCCAGCGCTTCGGCGGGGCCGCCGGTGATGCCGCGGGGGTTGCTGCGGGCTGCGATGTCCGCCTTCTTGCTGGCGGTGTCGGCCGCAAGGTCGGCGCGGCTGCTGTTGATGACACCGCGGGAGTCCAGCAGGACGACGTCGGTGATGCCGGCGGCCAGCAGGATCTCGGCGACGGCGATCCCGGCGGCACCGGCACCGGACACCACCACCTTGAGGCCTTCCAGGCCCCGGCCGGTCACCTTGGCGGCGTTAGTGAGGGCTGCGAGGGCCACGACGGCGGTCCCATGCTGGTCATCGTGCATGACGGGGCAGTCCAGCGCCTCGATCAGCTTTTCCTCGAGTTCAAAGCAGCGCGGTGCGGAGATGTCTTCGAGGTTGACGGCGCCGAAGCTGGGGCGCAGCCGGACCAGGGTCTCCACGATCTCGTCCACGTCGGTGGTGTTCAGGACCAGCGGGATGGAGTCGAGGTCGCCGAAGGTCTTGAAGAGCGCCGATTTGCCTTCCATGACGGGCAGCGAGGCGCTGGCGCCGATGTTGCCCAGGCCCAGGACGGCCGTGCCGTCGCTGACCACGACCACCAGGCGCTCGGCCCAGGTGAGGGTGCGGGCCAGTTCAGGCCTGGCGTGGATGGCGCGGCTGACTTCGGCAACACCAGGGGTGTAGGCGATGGACAGGTCCCGCTTGTTGGAGAGCGGAACGGTGCTGGTCACGGACAGCTTGCCGCCTTGGTGGGCGCCGAAGATTTCGTCTTCGGTCAGGGCCGTCGCTGCTGAGTTGTCGGTGGCGGTAACTGCGTCAATGGACACGTCGTTGTCTCCTGGTGCTCGCCGTGGGCGCACGGCACATGGAGCTGGAACCCGGCCGGGCCCAGCGGGGAAAGTAGTGCGACCGGAAACCCAAGGGTGGCGGGTCCAGGGGGAACGCCGGGGGTGTTTCCGCCCTGCCGCTCCGGTGCGACCATGGTAGGCACCCACAAGCGTCCGGCAGGAACGTCAAGGAACCCCTGATGCAGTGCCAAAAGGTTTAAGCAGGCCTTTTAGTGATCCAGATCACGGTATTATGGCGGATTTAATCGCGCGTTGGTCTAGACCAGTTACGCGGATTTAGTCACTGTTAATCCGGATTCAGCCTCCGGAGACAAGCGACCGCAGGCTTTTTTGAGGTCTTCCTCGGCTTCGAAGAGGGAAAGCCGGCGGTTCCGCACGGACTGGACCAGACCAGTGACGGTCAGCAGGAGGACCCGCGCGCCCACCGCATCGCCGCACGCGCCGGCAACGAGCTTCTCGCTGAGCGCGTCGATCTCGCGCAGGAGCTCCGTGGTATCCCGCTCCGGCAGGTAGACACTCCGGCTCAGGCACTGTTCCACGGCAGGCTGCATGACGCGCATGTGGAAAATCTCCATCACCAGGCCGGAGAGGGCACGTCCGCGGAAACGCGGCGATGATCCACGGGCACCGGCCTGCAGTTCGTCCAGCTGGTGCCGGAAGAGCGCGAGCATCAGGTGGGTGGGAGACGGGAAATACCGGTAGAGCGTCCCCAGCGGGACGTCGGCTTTTTCTGCGACTTCGGAGAGCTCCACAGCGTCCAGTCCCTTGCGGGCAAACGCTGCGGCGGTGTCGAGGATCCGCGCGTAACGGAGGCGCTGGCGGGGAGCGGAAGGCCGGGCGGCCATGGGCGGATGGTCTGAAAAAGTCTCGGGCATCAGCATTCCGGGGTTGTGTTTTAGGGGACTGCGGCCAGGAGTGCCCCCACTTCCGTACCACCCTGCAGCCCGGTTCAACTATACGGCAACCGCACCGAGCAGGTTGGTCAGCGGGCTTACCTTCGGCCGCCTTCGGGTCAGTCCACGCCCTTGATCTTGACGACGAAAACAGCGCCCAAAAGCCCGATGACGGCGGCGGTGAGGAACAAGGTCCGGTAGCCGCCCGCGTACGTCACGGCCACCAGCGCCAGGGCCGGGGCAACCACCTGGGGCAGGGAGTTGGCCACATTGATTACGCCCATGTCCTTCCCGCGGCTGACGGCGAACGGGAGGACCTGGGTCAGCAGAGCGAAGTCCACCGCGAGGTAGGCACCGAAGCCGATGCCCAGGACCGCTGCCCCCGCGAGGGCGCCCGGCCACACCGGGAAGAACGCCATGATGGCCCCGGCCATGGCGATCGTGGCGGACGAACCGATGACGAACGGCTTCCGCCGGCCCACCCTGTCGCTCCAGGGACCGGCCAGCACGGCGGTGATCATCACCATCACCGCATAGATGCCGGTCAGGACCAGTACCCCCGCGGCCGGGTCAGGGTAGCCGATCACGTCCCGCAGGAAGAACAGCAGGTACACGATGGTCAGCTGGTTGCCCACGTTCACCAGGAACCGCGTCAGCCACGCCCAGGCGAAGTCCGGATACCGCGCCGGGCTGATCCAGAAGCCCTTGGCAAAGACGCGGGGGCGGAAAGCCTCCAGTTCCGACGCCGGCAGGACGGGATCGTTCCGGTGGAAGAGGTACGGCAGGACGGACAGCAGGAGGGCCGTGGCGCACAGCCAGTAGCCCACCATGAAGTTGCCGGCAACCACCGCCCCGAAGACGGCGCCGGTGAGGATGCCCAGGGTCTGGCCCATGGCCGCGAGCCCGCCCACGCCGCCGCGCTGGGCCACGGGCACCCGGTCCGGGACGGCGGCGGTGATGGCAGCATAGGCGGCGTTCGCACCCAGTTGCACCAGGCACCAGAAAAGCACCATGAGCGCCACGGCGGCGGAAAACGACATCGCCAGCAGGGCCGCCGTCGCCAGCACCGCCCCTGCCAAAATCCACGGGGCACGGCGGCCAAAGCGCGAGGTGGTCCGGTCCGAGAGGGCGCCGAAAAGCGGGTTGGCCACCAAGGACACGGCGGCACCGCAGGCCGTCACCAAGGAAAGGATGGCTTCCTTGCTGGGCGCGTCGATACTGATGGCCTGTTGGCCGATGAACACGTTGATCGGGCCGAAGAAGGCGGCGTTGATGCCGACGTTCACCAACACCAGGCCGGTGACCCACCGAGCGGTGACCTTCTGCACCGGCTCGGCGAGCGCCGCCGTCGCACTTTCCGGTGCGGAGCCGCCCGGCGGCAGAGGCTTCTTGGACAGACTCATTGGCTTGGCTCCCCCTGGTGCGGCCGGTTGGCGGTGGGAATCAGACTATCGTGGGCCGTACCTGGCCGCGGGGCCCCGCCCCGGTGCCCCGTCACTGAAGACCAAGGAGCAACAGATGAGCGCACCCACTCCCGCAGGAAACCCAGCCGTGAACACTGCAGACCTCTATGACGAGCGCGGCTCCGAACTGGCATCGATCTCCCTGCAGTTCCAGTCCCTGGGCGGACGGACGCATTTCAACGGCCCGGCCCGGACCATCCGGTGCTTCCAGGACAACGCCCTGGTGAAGTCGACGCTCGCATCCCCGGGGAACGGCGCCGTCCTGGTGGTGGACGGCGGCGGATCGCTGGGGACGGCCCTCATGGGGGACATGATCGCCGAAAGCGCCGTGGCGAACGGCTGGGCCGGCGTCGTGATCAATGGCGCCATCCGGGACCGGGAGGCCCTTGCCCGGCTGGACCTTGGGGTCAAGGCACTCGGCAGCAACCCTAAGAAGAGCCTGAAGACCGGCGCCGGGGAGGTCGACGTGGACGTGGTGATTGACGGCGTGACCATCCGTGCCGGGGCCGCCATCTGGTGCGACCCGGACGGCATCCTCGTGGAGGCCTAGGCAGGGAGCGCCGCCCGGCAACGGCAACCGCAGAAAGTTGGCAGGGCGGGGAATAAAATGTGCGAGTAAGATAGTTACTGAAAGCAACTATCGCTGCTTATATCCTTTTCTTCCCCTGGAGCCCCCATGTCCAAAGCCTCTGCCGCGCCCCGCGCCGGAGAAACACTGACGCAACGCCAGATCGTCACGGTAATGGTTGGCCTGATGCTGGGCATGTTCCTCGCATCCCTGGACCAGACCATCGTTTCGACGTCCATCTACACCATCGCCAACGATCTCGACGGGCTCTCGCTGCAGGCGTGGGCCACCACCGCGTACCTGATCACGTCCACCGTCAGCACCCCGCTGTACGGCAAGCTGAGCGACATCTTCGGCCGCCGGCCGCTGTACCTGACGGCCATCGCCATCTTCCTGGTGGGTTCGCTGTACGCGGGCTCGGTGCACTCGATGACCGAACTGGCCATTGCCCGCGGCATCCAGGGCCTCGGCGCGGGCGGGCTGCTGGCCCTGGCGCTGACCATCATCGGCGACATCGTCTCCCTCAAGGACCGTGCCAAGTTCCAGGGCTACTTCATGTCCGTCTTCGGTATTTCCTCGGTTCTCGGCCCTGTGGTGGGCGGCGCGTTCGCCGGATCAGCCAACATCCTGGGCTTTGACGGCTGGCGCTGGGTCTTCTTCATCAACATCCCCATCGGCCTTGCCGCCCTGACGGTGGTGTTCCTGTTCCTGCACCTGCCGGCGAAGCACCTGAAGCAGAAGATCGACTACTGGGGCGCCGCGGCCATCACGGTGGCGATCGTTCCGCTCCTGCTGGTGGCCGAGCAGGGCCGCTCCTGGGGCTGGGCCTCGGTCAACTCCTTCCTCTGCTACGGCCTGGGCGTCGTGGGCATTGCCTGGTTCCTGCTCGCCGAGAAGCGCGCCGGCGACTACGCCCTGATCCCGCTGCGGCTCTTCCACAACGTCACGTTCGGGCTGTCCTCGCTGCTGAACTTCATCATCGGCATCGGCATGTTCGGCGCCATCGCCATGCTTCCCATGTACCTGCAGCTGGTGAAGGGCCTCACCCCCACACAGGCGGGCCTGATGATGATCACCTTCACGGTGGGCATCCTGTTCGGTTCCATCACCGCCGGCCGCACCATTTCCGCGTCCGGAACGTTCCGCATCTTCCCCATCATGGGCACCGGCATCCTGACCGCTGCCGCCCTGGTGATGGGCTTCTCCCTGGGCGTGGACACCGGGTTGTGGGTTCCCGGCCTCATCGCCGTGTTCTTCGGCGTGGGCCTGGGCTTTTGCATGCAGCCCCTCACCCTTGCCATGCAGACCTCCGTTCCGCCGCGCGACATGGGCGTAGGCACCTCCTCCGCGGCGTTCTTCCGCTCCATGGGCGGCGCCGTAGGTACCGCCGTGTTCATCTCCATGCTCTTCAGCCTGGCCGCCAGCCGGATCGCGGACGGCATGAAGAGCGCCACCACGGATCCTGCCTACCTCGCCGTCCTGAAGGACCCCGCCGTCGCGTCCGATCCCGCCAACGCCAAGCTGTATGACTTCTTCAAGAACGGCGCCTCCAACGATTCGCTGAACGACACCAGCTGGCTGCACACGGCCAACTCCACCCTGACCAGGCCCATCACCGAAGGCTTCGCCACCTCGATCGACACCGTGATGCTGACCGCTGCTGCCCTGACGGGCCTGGCGTTCCTCATCAGCTTTGCGTTGCCGCGGAAGAAGCTGACGGACCAGAAGGCCTCGCCGCAGGACAAGGACGACATGCAGATTCCGGCCCACTAGGCCCGGAAGCGCACGGAGAAACGACGACGGCGGCACGGCCCGCCGTCGTCGTTTTTCGTTGCGGGGCAAGTTGTGGGGCAAGGGGCGCCAAGTGGAACCTGCGGCGGTGGCGTGCCACACTGTTTAGCGCGTGTGCGCCGGCCCTTTGGGCCGGTACAGCAGCCGACGACGTCCGCACCGCATCCATAAACCCCCAACACCAGGGAGAACCATGCCCACTGCACAGGAGCAGACAACCACCCGGATTCCACGGCGGGTGATCTGGCTGGCGCTCGCGGGGGCGGTGGGCGGATTCCTCTTCGGCTTCGATTCGTCCGTGGTCAACGGTGCAGTGGACGCCATGAAGGAAGAATTCGCCCTGTCCGAGGCCGTGACCGGCTTCGCCGTCGCCATCGCCTTGCTTGGCTGCGCCGCCGGGGCCTTCCTGGCCGGCAAGGTGGCGGACCGCTACGGCCGCATTCCCGCCATGAAGCTGGGCGCCTTGCTCTTCCTGGTCAGCGCCGTGGGCACGGGCTTCTGCTTCGGCGTCTGGGACCTGATCTTCTGGCGCCTGGTGGGCGGCCTGGGCATCGGCCTGGCGTCCGTGATCGCCCCCGCCTACATTTCCGAGATTTCACCGCGCAAGGTCCGGGGACGCCTGGCCTCCCTGCAGCAGCTGGCCATCACCACCGGTATCTTCGCGGCCCTGCTCTCCGATGCGCTCCTGGCCACGACCGCCGGCGGCGCGGACCAGTCGTTCTGGCTCGGTATCGAAGCCTGGCGGTGGATGTTCCTTGCCGCCGCCGTTCCCGCCGTCGTCTACGGCTGGGTGGCCTTCACGCTGCCTGAATCCCCGCGCTTCCTGGTGTTCCAAGGCAAGGAGGACCAGGCACGGACGGTCTTTGATTCGATTGCGCCCGCCGAGGACACCGACAGGCACATCCGCGACATCCGGGAAGCCATCGAGGAAGACAAGCTGGCCGGGCAAAAGGGCTCCCTCCGCGGCAAGGCCTTTGGCCTGCAGGCGGTGGTGTGGGTGGGCATCATCCTGTCCGTGCTGCAGCAGTTCGTGGGCATCAACGTGATCTTCTACTACTCCACCACCCTGTGGAAGGCCGTCGGGTTCCAGGAAAAGGACTCGCTGGCCATTTCGGTGGCAACGGCGGTCACCAACATCCTGGTTACCTTGGTGGCCATCGCCCTCGTGGACCGTATTGGGCGGCGCCCCATACTCCTCACCGGCTCCGTGGGAATGGCGGTATCCCTGGGCGCCATGGCCCTTGCGTTCTCCTCGGCAACGGGCAGCGGCGAGGACATCACCCTGCCGGGCGCCTGGGGACCGGTGGCGCTCGTGGCAGCCAATGTGTTCGTGATCAGCTTCGGCGCGTCCTGGGGACCGCTGGTGTGGGTGCTCCTGGGCGAGATCTTCCCATCCAAGATCCGCGCCCGGGCCCTGGGCCTGGCAGCTGCCGCGCAGTGGGTGGCCAACTTCGCCATCACCCTCAGCTTCCCGGTGATGGCCGCAGGCTCGCTGCCCCTGACGTACGCCATGTACGCGCTGTTCGCGGCGGCTTCCTTCTTCTTCGTGATGTTCAAGGTGCCGGAGACCAACGGAATGTCCCTGGAGCAGGCAGAGACGCTGTTCGTGCCCAAGGGTTCCAAGAAGGCCTCGTAACGCCGCCCCGGCTTTCGCTGGAAACAACAAAACCCTCCATCACCTGGCGAGATGGAGGGTTTGTTTGTTGTCGGGCCGCTTACACCACGTGCGGTTCGTGTGAGGAGAGGTAGGCCCGGCCGCCGAGGGCGATCAGGATGGCCACCACCATGGCCGCCGCGCCGGCAAAGAACGGAACCTGCGGGCCAAAGTGCTCACCGAGCTGTGCAGCCGCGAACGGGGCCAGCGCGCCGCCCATCCAGCGGACGAAGTTGTAGCCGGAGGACGCCACCGGGCGGGGCGAATCGGAGACACCCATGGCCAGTTCCGTGTAGATGGTGTTGTTGACGCCCAGCAGGGCACCGGCAACGATCACCAGGACGACGACGGCCGGCACCGAATGCCCCGCCGCCAGGCCCAGCCCGGCCAGGTCCAGCATGAGCAGGAACAACGTGCTGGTCAGCACCTTGACGGCACCGAAGCGGGCCTGCAGCGGCGGTGCCACGAAGACGGAGAAGACGGCCACGGCCACGCCCCAGCCGAAGAAGACGCCACCGATTCCGTAGGCGTTCATGCCCAGGATGAACGGGGTGAAAGCCAGGATGGTGAAGAAGCCGTAGTTGTAGAACAGGCCGCTCGCCGCCGTCGTCCGCAGTCCCTTGTGGCCCAGGGCCAGCAAGGGGTCCCGCAGGCGGACCTTGCGCTCGGGCAGCGGCGTCTTGGGCAGCAGGGCAATCAAGGCGATGAAGGCGGCCGCCATGAGAACGGCGGTGCCGAAGAAGGGTGCGCGCCACTGCCAGCCGCCCAGGAGGGCACCCAGGAGCGGGCCGAGCGAGATGCCCAGGCCCAGGGCGGCTTCGTAGAGGATGATCGCGGTCCCGGCGCCGCCGCTGGCGACGCCTACGATGACGGCGAGGGCCGTGGCCACGAACAGGGCGTTGCCCAGGCCCCAGCCGGCCCGGAAGCCCACCAGCTCACTGACGCTGGCGGACAGGCCGGAGAGCGAGGAGAAGACGACGATGACGGCCAGGCCGATCAGCAGGGTCCGTTTGCCGCCGATCCGGGACGAGACAAACCCGGTGATCAGCATGGCGAGGGCAGTGACCAGGAAGTAGCTGGTGAACAGCAGAGAGACCTGGCTCGGGCTGGCCTGCAGGTTGGTGGCAATGGCGGGGAGGATGGGGTCCACCAGGCCGATGCCCATGAAGGCGAACACTGCAGCGAGCGCGGTGGCCCACACCGCCTTCGGCTGCTTGAGGAATGAGGCCTTTTCAGCCTGCAAGGTGTTTTCAGGTGCCGGCAGGGTTTCTGCGAGCTGGCCGTCCATGGAGGGTACTCCTAAATTCGTCACTGGTTCAGTTCTGGAGGTAAGCGTTGATTTTGTCGATGACCGGCAGCGCGTCCGCCAGGGCTTTGCGGTCCTGGTCGCTGAGGGTGCACAGGATGCCTGCCATCACCTGGTTGCGGCGCCGGTTTGCCGAGTCGACGGCGTCCCGGCCCTCGGGGGTCAGGATCACCCTGACAGCGCGGGAGTCGTTCGGATCCGGCTCACGGCGGGCCAGCCCGGCGCGCTCGAGCTTGATGATCTGCTCGGTGGCGCTGGGGACGCGGACCCCAAGATTGCGGGCGATCTCGCCGACGCGCTGGCCCTCGTCAAGCAGCATCTTGAGGGTGCTGAGCTGGGCGGCGCTGAGTTCACCGTCGGCGTCGAGGCGCCGGACCAGGTAGACGCTGTGCCGGAGGGCCTCGCGGAATCCGCTGGCAAGTTCCTGGAGTGCGTTATCGTCATTCATCGTTAGGTAGCCTAACATTTAGGGTACCTAACAGTCAAGGCTTAGAGAGTCAACTTCATCCCGATGTGACTCGCCTCAAAGCCCAGCTGCCCGTAGAACCGGTGCGCGGCGGAGCGGCTGTGGTGCGTGGTCAGCTGCATCAGGGTGCAACCCCGGCGCCGGGACTCCGCGATGGCCCAGCCCACCATGAGCTTCCCCAGGCCCTGCCCGCGAAGGGACGCGGCAACGCGGACGCCCTCGAGCTGCGAACGCCACGCCCCCTGCCGGGAGATGCCGGGAAGGAAACTGAGCTGGAAGGTGGCCACCACGGTGCCGTCCGGGTCCCCCGCCGGAACGGTCTCGCCGACGATCAAGAGGTGGGCTGGGTCGGCGTCGATCGCGCCAAAGGCCCGCTGGTACGGCTCCATGTCCTGTGCGGTCTCGCGGGCGGCGCCCAGGGCGTCATCGGCGAGCAGCTGCACCATGGCCGGGAGGTCGGCAGGGGTGGCATGGCGGAGGCGGAACGTACCGCCGTCGACGTCGGCGGTCAGCAAGGGAGTCACGGCAGGTTGGGTATCGGTCACCTGCCCAGCTTGGCACAGGATCTGAGCGGGGGTTTGGGGAAAGCCTGCAAAAGGTGAGCGGGGGTTTGGGGAAAGCGGGCAAAAGGTGAGCGGGGGTTTCCGGGGTATTGCACGACGGACGAACGCCGGCACCCACTCCTGCGATGAAGTGGGTGCCGGCGTCGCTGGGATGGCGCGCGTCAGGCGGGGGCGCCTGCCAGTTCGGCCTGCCGTTCCTCCACGAGGGTGGCGACGGCGCTGAACAGCGGGTGGTCCGCTTCAAGTCCGGTGATCCTGGCCGTGGCATCAGCCGGGCTGGCGGAGCCGAGGATGCCCGCGAGTTCGGTGGCCTCGGCGTCTGCGGGATCGTTGAAGCGGAGTGCGGCAGCGATCGCGCCCAGCAGGGCCTCCGGCACCACGCCGCGTTCTGCCAGCTCCGCCGCCGGGCCGATGAACCTCTCGTGGCGGCTCAGCTTCCGCAGCGGGGCGCGGCCCACCCGGTTGACGGTGTCCGGCAGGTAGGGGTTGGAGAACCGGACCAGGATCTTCTGGACATACGCCTCCTGCTCGTCGTTGCTGAACCCGTGCTTGGCCACCAGGAGCTGTTTGGTCTCCTCCAGCACCGCCCGGACATCTTCCGCCACATCCTGGTCCGCCATGGCGTCGGAGATCTTTTCCAGCCCCGCCTCAAACCCCAGGTAGGCGGCGGAGGCGTGCCCGGTGTTCACGGTGAAGAGCTTCCGTTCGATGTACGGCGAGAGGTCGTCCACGAAGGTGGCCCCGGGGATCACGGGCGCGGAGTCACCCAACGGGGTGCGGTCGATGACCCATTCGTAGAAGGTTTCCACGGTGACGTCCAGGCCTTGGCCGGGCTCCTGGTTGGGCACGATCCTGTCCACGGCCGTGTTCGCGAAGACCACCTTCCCATCCAGGGCCCCGGCTGCGGCGCCTGGCTGGGCGGCCACTTCCTTGGCCAGGATGTCCGTGGCGTTGATGGCGTTCTCGCAGGCCATCACCTGCAGGGGAGCCCGGCCGGGCTCCCTGGCGACGATGCCCTTGGCGATCACGGGCGCCACGAACTTCAGGATGTGCGGACCCACCGCTGTGGTGACGATATCCGCGGTCGCGATTTCCGCGACCAGCTCAGCCTCCTGGGTGTTGGAATTCAGCGCCCGGAAGTTGTCCACGGTCCGCACGGCGGGGTTCTCACCCACCTCGTGGACCGCATAGCTGTCCGCGGCCGCCAGCCGGGTGATCAGTTCATCGGCCACGTCCGCGAACACCACCTCGTAGCCGGCATCGTGCAGGAGCAGGCCCACGAAGCCGCGGCCGATGTTGCCGGCGCCAAAATGTACTGCCTTCACTATGAGTTGACCTTTCCGAAAAGCTCCAGGACTTCATCCTCGGACGTGGCAGCCTCGAGCCGGGCCACCTGCTCCTTGTTCGTGAAGACCTTGGCGATGGAGGACAGGATGTGCAGGTGTTCGTTGTTGATGCCTGCGACACCCACCACAAACTTCACTTCCTTGCCGTTCCAGTCGATGCCTTCGGGGTAGCGGATCACGGACACCGCGGACTTGCGGATGTGGTCCTTGGCGGCGTTGGTGCCGTGCGGGATGGCCAGGAAGCTGCCCATGTAGGTGGACACCGATTCCTCGCGCTCGTGCATGGCGGCGATGTAGCCCTCATCCACGGCACCCCGGGCCAGCAGGAGCCTGCCGGCTTCGTCAATGGCAGCGTCGCGGGTGGTGGCCGAACCCGTCAGGACCACGCTCTCCCGTGCCAGGATCTCGGAGGTCCCGGCCGTGGAAGCGGCGGTTCCTGCCGCGGCAGCGGGCGCAGCGTCCACCGGGGCTTCGGCGGCGTGCGCACCGTGGGTGGCGCCGGCGTCGGCCGAGCCTTCGCGCTCGGTGTTGCTCTCGCGGACCAGTTCAACAATCTCGTCATACCGCGGGCTGCTCATGAAGTTGTCCACGGAGTAGTGCACGGCGCTGGACGTCGCGGGCTTGGCACGCTCGGTGAGGTCCTGGTGGGTGACCACGACGTCGTAGCTGTCGGTGAGGTTGGCGATCGAGGCGTTGGTGACCTTGACGTCGGGGAACCCGGCGGCCTTGATCTTGTTCCGCAGCACCGAGGCTCCCATGGCGCTGGAGCCCATGCCGGCGTCGCAGGCGAACACCACGTTGCGCACCGGGCCGGCCAGGACGCCTACCCCGCCGCGGCCGGCGGCCGCACCCGCGGCAGTTCCGACGCCGGCGCCGGTGAGGGTTGAGGCAACCGAGCTCTTCTTGCCCTTCATCTCTTCCATGCGGGCGGTGGCGTCGCCGAGGTCCGCCTCATCGCTGTGCTTGGTGGTCCGCAGGATGACCGAGGACACCAGGAAGGAAACTGCCGCCGCGAGGACCACGGACAGGATCACACCGAAGTAGCTGTCGCGGGAGGTCTGGGCCAGCACGGCGAAGATGGAGCCCGGGGCGGCCGGTGCCACCAGGCCGGAGTTGGTGACGGCGAGGGTGGCGATGCCGGTCATGCCGCCGGCGATGGCGCCGAGGATCAGCAGCGGGCGCATCAGGACGTACGGGAAGTAGATCTCGTGGATGCCGCCGAAGAACTGGATGATGGCTGCGCCGGGGGCCGACGCCTTGGCTGCGCCGCGGCCGAAGAACGTGTACGCGAGCAGGATACCCAAGCCGGGGCCGGGATTGGCTTCGAGCAGGAACAGGATGGACTTGCCCTGGTCCAGCGACTGCTGGACGCCCAGGGGGGTGAGCACGCCGTGGTTGATGGCGTTGTTCAGGAACAGGACCTTGGCCGGCTCGATGAAAATGCTGGTCAGCGGCAGGAGGCCGTTGTGGACCAGGAACTGCACGAAGTTGCCCGCAGCAGTACTGAACGCAGTGACCAGGGGCGATATGCCATAGAAGCCCAGCAGGGCCAGCAAGGCACCCCAAATGCCGGCGGAGAAATTGTTGACCAGCATCTCGAAGCCGGGGCGGATCTTGCCTTCCCACAGCATGTCGATCTTCTTCATGGTCCAGCCGCCCAGCGGGCCCATGATCATGGCGCCGATGAACATGGGGATGCCGGCACCGACGATCACACCCATGGTGCCGATGGCACCCACCACGCCGCCGCGGACGTCGTAGACCATCTTGCCGCCGGTGTAGCCGATCAGCAGGGGAAGCAGGTAGGTGATCATGGGGCCAACGAGGCCGATGTTGGGCTTCCCGTCGGTTTCGCCGAATCCACCCAGCTGCGGCACCGGCAGCCAGCCCTTCTCAATGAAGAGGGCGGTGATGATGCCCCAGGCGATGAACGCACCGATGTTGGGCATGATCATGCCGGACAGGAATGTCCCGAACTTTTGGACGTGCACGCGCGCGCTGGTGCGGGGTTTTGCAACTGTCTCTGTTGCCATGTGATTTCCTAACCGTCATTCCTGCTGCTCCGCAGGATGGTCCGAATGATTACGACGACGTAGTGCTGGGTAATGCGCTGATTGGGGCTTAGCCGGCGGTGCTGGTGGAGATCCGGTGCAGCCATTCGAGGAAGAGCTTGAGTTCCGAGCTGGAAAGCTGGTCAGAGTGCGAGGCCTGAAGTGCGGCGTTCAGGGCGATCGCTGCCACCACCACCGAGGATTTTCCGGTGCTGCCCGCGGCCGGGCCGCTGGCGGGCTCGGCGGACACCGCGAAGATCATGGCGTCCCGGGTCATGGTGGACAATTCGAGGTTCCTCTCGGCGGCAGACTCCGCAATCAGCATCAACGTCACACCCACGTTGGCCGCCAGGATGGACCTGGCCGCTTCCCTGGGCTGGACGTTCAGCTGGCCCGCCGCCGCTGCCTTGTTCAGCATCTCCTCCATCAGCGACTCGGCGTCCGCCACGATGGCGGGCCGGCTCTCCGGGCGGATGTTGCCAAACATCACCAGGTACAGCTCGGGCTGGTTCAGGCCGAACTGGACGTGGTTGTCCCACATTCTCCGGATGTCCTCAAGCGGCTGTCCGGAAGGGGCGAAATCCCTTTCGCCCGCGACATATTCCTCAAACCCTGCGGCGACGACGGCGTCGAACAGTCCTTCCTTGTCACCGAAGTGGTGGTACAGCGTGGGCGCCGAAACGCCCGCCAGCTGGGTGATCTGGCGGGTGGACACCGGCGCTCCCGCGGAATTTGCCAGCAACTCCGCGGCTGCGCGGAGCAGCCGCATTTTGGGGGGAAGCTGGCCATCCAAACTCATAACCGCTACCCTAGCACCTATAGCGTTGCTATATGAACTGAATCACATACAATTTTTTCAGGCACGTTTCCTGCCCCGGACGTAGCAGTCCATCGGCAGCCCCGGCACGGCGCCGGAGACCTTGGCGGGCCTGTCTACCGGCAGAGAATGAGGACCTTCAGTGCAGAACTTCCCAGGAGTAGGCGTCAGTCCGGGCCGCGTCATCGGCATCATCCGCCAGATGCCCAAACCAATCAGCGAGCCGCCCGCCGGCGAGCAGCTGGCGGCCGGCACCACTGCCGAGGAAGCGACTGCAGCACTGAAGGCCGCGGCCCAGGCCGTGCACGACGAACTGAAGGACCGGGCCACCCATGCCGTGGGTGACGGCAAGGCCGTCCTGGAGGCCACCGCGTTGATGGCCAAGGACACCATGCTGATCAAGGGCGCGGCCAAGCTTGTGGCGCGCGGGACCTCCGCCGAACGCGCCATCTGGGAATCCGGCTCCTCGGTTTCCGAGATGCTGCACAACCTGGGCGGCTACATGGCCGAACGCGCCACCGACGTCCTGGACGTCCGTGCCCGGATCGTCGCGGAGCTCCGCGGGGTTCCCGCCCCCGGCATCCCCGCCTCCAACACCCCATTCGTCCTGGTGGCCGAGGACCTGGCGCCGGCCGACACCGCCACGCTGGACCCCAACAAGGTCCTGGCGCTGGTCACCGCCGGGGGTGGCCCGCAGTCCCACACGGCCATCATCGCCCGGTCCCTGGGCCTGCCGGCAGTCGTTGCCGCCGTCGGCGTTGACGAACTCGCGGACGGCACCGAAGTGTACGTCGACGGCGCCGCCGGCAACATCACCTCGGAACCGGACGAGACCCTCCGGGCGACAGCCGAGGCCTGGGCTGCCACGGCGTCGCTGCTGGCAGAATTCAACGGCACGGGCACGACGGCGGACGGCCACGAGGTGCCGCTGCTCGCCAACGTGGGCGGCGGCAAGGACGCCGAGGCCGCTGCGAAGCTCGGAGCCCAGGGTGTGGGCTTGTTCCGCACCGAGTTCTGCTTCCTGGAACGCGACACCGAACCCAGCGTCGAAGAGCAGGCAGCTGCCTACAAGAGCGTCTTCGACGCGTTCCCCGGCAAGAAAGTGGTCCTTCGCACACTGGACGCCGGCGCCGACAAGCCCCTGCCCTTCCTGACCGACTCCACGGAACCCAACCCGGCCCTGGGGGTCCGCGGCTACCGCACCGACTTCACCACCCCCGGCGTCCTGGACCGGCAGCTGGAAGCCATCGCACTGGCCCAGCAGCAGTCCGAGGCCGACGTCTGGGTCATGGCCCCCATGATCTCCACCGCCGAGGAAGCCGCGCGCTTCGCCTCCATGTGCGCGGACGCCGGCATCAAGACCCCTGGCGTCATGGTGGAGGTCCCCTCCGCCGCCCTCACCGCCGAAGCGATCCTCCGCGAAGTGGGCTTCGCCAGCCTGGGCACCAACGACCTCACCCAGTACGCCATGGCCGCCGACCGCCAGCTCGGCCCCCTGGCCAACCTGAACACCCCGTGGCAGCCCGCGGTCCTGCGCCTCGTCGGGCTCACGGTTGAAGGGTCCAGGGCCGAAGGCCACAACAAGCCCGTGGGTGTCTGCGGTGAGGCTGCCGCGGACCCCGCCCTCGCCGTCGTCCTCACCGGGCTTGGCGTGACCACCCTGTCCATGACGGCCCGCTCGCTCGCCGCGGTGGCCGCCGTGCTGAAGACGGTGACGCTCTCCGAGGCCCAGGAACTGGCAAGACTTGCCCTCTCCGCGCCGAGCGCCACGGAAGCCCGCGCATGGGTCCGGGAGAAACTGCCGGTCCTGGAGGAACTGGGGCTCTGATCCGGAGGAACGGCCTCGCCTGCCGGCAGCCGGACGCGGGATAGGCTACGTCCATGGCATTGATAGCCCCCCGCGTTACGGCCGGCCTGCCCGCAGGCGAGGCCGGCAGCCTTGCGCGCGCCCTGGAGGACAGCAACGACATCACCGTCTTCGTTGACGGCACCGTCCACCGGCTGCCCGCGCAGGCACGGGACGCCGTCGTGGATCTCCTGGCACGGCTGGGCCGCGGCGAAACGGTGACTGTGAGCAGCGTGGAGGAAATGCTGACCACCTCCCAGGCCGCGGAACTGGCGGGGATCTCGCACACGTACCTGCGCAACATGACCGACCGCGGCGAGATCCCGGTGGAGTACCGCGGCTCGCACCGCAGGATCCGGCAGGCCGACATCCTTGCATGGCTGGAGCACCAGAAGCTTGAGGACCGGAAGCGCAAGCAGGACAAGGCCGCCGCCGGCCGCGCCGGCGAGGCGGAGTAGTGCGGTTTCCCCGTGGCCTGCGCCGGAAAGACGCCGGGCTGCGCTCTACGGAGGTGGCCGCCAATGGTTTGACGGGGAGGTTGTTCTGGGCTGACGGTACGCCCGCACCCGGACAGGACGCTGCAGGCAACCCGGCCGGACCGGCCTATGTCCTCATTCACGGCATCGGCGTCTCCCACCGCTACCTTCGCCGTTTGCACGGCGAACTGGCCGGCGCCCCCACCTACTCCTTTGACCTGCCGGGTTTCGCCGGCACCCCCCGGCCCGGCAGGCAGCTCTCCGCGGCGGACTACGGCGCGTTCATCGCCCAGGCACTGAAGGCAAGCGGCATCGACTCCTACATCCTCGTCGGACACTCGATGGGCGTGCAGTTCACCATCGAGGCCGCGCTCTACGCACCCGAACGGGCACGCCGGCTGGTCCTGATGGGACCCGTAGTGGATTCCCGGCACCGGAGCGTCCTGCGGCAGGGAGTGGCCCTCTTCCTGGACGCGCTGCTCCGGGAAAGTGCCTCGTCCAACTGGATTGTGGTCACCGACTACTTCCGCTGCGGGCCGCGCTGGTATCTCACTGAAGTGCCGGTGATGATGGGTTACCCCACGGAGCGGCGGCTGGCCGGCATCAATGTGCCCGTCCTGGTCCTGCGCGGCAGCCATGACCAGGTGGCCGGGCCGGAGTGGTGCATCCGGCTCGCCCAGGCCGTGCCGCAGGGAAGTTTCGTGGAAATACCGCAGGCAGGCCACGTGGTCCAGCATGTGCGCCCGCGGCAGGTTGCGGAGGCCATCCGGTCCTTCGTCGGGGCGCCCTCCCGCTAACCGGGATTCCCTGGCGTCAGATCCTGGGCCTTGCCGCCCAGCGCCGCATCTTGAGCGCGGCATGCAGTTCCAGCCGCGGCAAGCCCTTCAGCGGGTCCACCCCCAGCAGTTGACGGATCCGCCCCAGCCGGTTGTAGATGCTGCTGCGGTGCAAGTGGAGCCGGGTTGCCACGTCCTGGACGGAGCCGTCATTGTCATACAGCAGCTCCAGGACGGGGATGAGCTCGCCGTTGCGGTCGTGGTCCTCAAGCATCCGGAAGTACACGGACCCGGAGTCCGCCCACGCACCCACTCCCCCGCCGGCCGACGCGAGCAGCTGGTAGACGCCGGTGGCGCGGCAGTCCACGAGTTCGCCCAGCTGCGGGTCGACGGCGGCCGCCTGGGCTGCCAGCCGGGACTGCCGGTAGGCCTCTGCGAGCTGGCGCGTCCTGGCGAACCCCTCGCTGATGCCCAGGATGATCCGGTGGACCGGCCGGCCGGAGCGCTTGGCCAGCTCCAGCCGGTAGTGCACCAGCACCTGGGCGTGGTTGGCCCTGCCCGTCGATTCGCGGAACAGCACCACCGAATGGGTTTCGGTGCCGGCACTGAAGAGGGCCGCATCCACACCCACCGTTGCCTGCAGCGCCGTAGAACGGTGGATCAGGGCCGATGCGATGGGATCCGGCCCGCTGGCCCAGCCGTCCGCGTCGAGGATGGTGACCATCTGCCAGGGGCCGCGGCCCTGGACTTCCTTCCAGCCCGCCACCGCCGCCACCGCGTTGGGTTCACCGGCGCAGGCTGCCAGGAACTCGCGCTCCCGGCCCCGCCGGAATTCTGATTCCGCCGTGTTCGAGTCGAGCAGGAGCCCCGAAAGCAGCTCGAGCTCATGGTTGACGCCGGGCAACTGGGTGAGGATCGCCGTCGGGCTTTCCTCTGCCGAGTCCTGCTGCACCCACAGATAGCCGACGCGGAAGCCCCGGACCATCAGCGGGACGCAGACCCGGCCAAGCATGCCCAGGTCCGGATTGCCCGGAATGACCACCGGCCGGACGGCGGTGGCTATCCCGTGGGAGAGCTGCCAGGCGCTGACATCCGCCGGGACCTTCTTGCTCAGCAGGAAATTCACCCGGACTCGGTCTGCGTGGGACTGGTTGGAGCTGTAGGCAAGCAGCAGGCCGTCCAGGTCCTCCAGGGATAGGCCGCGGCCAAGCTTCTGTGCCACCTGTTCGACGAGTTGCTCCACACCCTGCTGCTGCATGGGCTCACACTACTGCCTGCGCAGCCGGACCCACGAACCAACACGAGGCGACACCTGACGCTTCAGGAGTCGACAGTTGTCGAGCCTGGCGCGGCAAAAACCCCGGAATCACGCGCCTGCCCCGGCGGGCCTCACACCCGCCCATGTCGCCTGGCTCACAGGCGGATTTATCGTTGAAACACGAAAATCCTTCCACTTTCCCGGCCCGCCGGGACCACACCTTGGAGCAGACGATGATCATCGGCGTCCCCAAAGAGATCAAGAACAACGAATTCCGCGTAGCGATCACCGCTGCCGGCGTCCACGAGTTCCGCACCCACGGCCACACCGTCCTGGTGGAGCGCGGGGCCGGCCTGGGCTCGGGCATCACCGACGAGGAATACGCGATCGCGGGCGCCGAGATCGTCAACGAGGCGGACGACGTCTGGTCCCGCGCCGACATGGTCATGAAGGTCAAGGAACCGGTGAAGGCCGAGTACCACCGCTTCCGCAAGGGCCTGATCCTGTTCACCTACCTGCACCTCGCAGCAGAGCCGGAACTGACGCAGGAACTCATCAACTCCGGCGTCACCGCGATCGCCTACGAGACCGTGCAGGAAGGCCGCACGCTGCCGCTGCTGGCCCCGATGTCCGAGGTGGCCGGACGCCTGTCCGTCCAGGTGGGCGCCACCTCGCTGATGGCACCCGCCGGCGGCAAGGGCGTGCTGCTGGGCGGCGTCCCGGGCGTCCGCCCCGCCAAGGTGGTTGTCCTGGGCGCCGGCGTGGCCGGAACCAACGCCGCCGCCATGGCCCTGGGCCTGGGCGCCGACGTGACCATCCTGGACATCAACATCAACCGGCTCCGCGAACTCGACGCCCAGTACCAGGGCCGGCTGAAGACGGTCGCCTCCAACAAGTACGAGATCGAAAAGTCAGTGGTGGACGCCGACCTCGTGATTGGTTCGGTGCTGATCCCCGGCGCCAAGGCTCCCAAGCTGGTCACCAACGACCTCGTGGCCCGGATGAAGCCCGGTTCTGTCCTGGTGGACATCGCCGTGGACCAGGGCGGCTGCTTCGAGGACACGCACCCCACCACGCACCAGGAACCCACCTACAAGGTGCACAACACCATCTTCTACTGTGTGGCCAACATGCCCGGCGCCGTGCCCAACACCTCCACGTACGCACTGACCAACGTCACCCTGCGCTACGCCGTGTCCCTGGCCAACCTGGGCGTCAAGGCCGCGTTCGACCGCGACCCCGCACTGGCCGCCGGCCTCAACATCGCCGCCGGCCACGTGGCACACCACTCGGTGTCCGAGGCGCACAACCTGCCGCTCGTAGCCGACTGGCACGAGCTCGTTTCGGCCTAGGCCCTGTTGCCGTCGGAACGGCAGTCATCCAACGCGTGCTGCTCCTTCGTCGCTTTGACGCACGCTTTCTGGATGGCTGCCGTTCCGACGTTAAGGCACTTATGAGGCCAGTTCCCGCGCTTTTTCTATGATTTTCAGGACCTCCACGGCATCCTCCGGATTTACCGGGAGGGGCTGGGACGAGGCTGCGCCGCCGTCGAGGATCTTGTCCGCCAGGATCCGGTAGAACTCCGGGTAGTTCCCCCGTTCTGTGGGGAGTCGGTCCAGGTGGCCGTCACGGCCCAGCAGCCCCGCCCACTCGGGCGCTTCCTGCCCGTACGCGGCGTCCAGGGGGCTGCCGCCGGCGGCAAGGTAGGGCTCCTGGGGGTCCACGCCGTTTTTCGTGTACCCGCCCACCGAACCAAGCACCCGGAAGCGCGGCTCCTGCTGCGCGCACAGCATGTTCATGGCCAAGTGGCTGGTGACGCCCGATTCGTGCCGCAGGACCAGGAAGACGTCATCGTCCGCGCGCTCATCGGACCGGCGCGCCGACAGCTCGGCGTGAGCCACCGTGGCGGGACCGAACAACTGCAGCGCCTGGTCCACCAGGTGGCTGCCAAGGTCGAACAGTGCCCCTCCCCCGTCCGCGGCCGTAGCCCGTGCTTTCCACGGCTTGGCGATAGTGGGCTGCCAGCGCTCGAACCGGGACTCGAAGCGTGTCACCTCACCCAGGGACCGGGCAGCCAGCAGTTTCCGCAGGGTCAGGAAATCACCGTCCCACCGCCGGTTGTGGAACACCGTCAATACCCTGCCCCGCTGCCGGGCCACCTCAACCAGGTCCTGCCCCTGCGCGCGGGTCACCGTGAACGGTTTGTCCACCACCACGTCCAGCCCGGTCTCCAGGGCCGCCTTGGCCAGCGGATAGTGCGTGTCCGGCGGCGTCGCCAATACCACCAGGTCAAGGTCAGCTGCCCGCGCAAGGACAGCGGCGCCGTCGCGCACCACGTCCGCCCCCGGCAGCCGGGATGCGGCAGCCGCCTGCCGCCCGGCGTCGGACGTGGCAATGAGGTCCAGCGAATAGTTGCCGTCGGCTGCCAGCAACGGGGCGTGGAACACGCTCCCTGCCAGCCCGTAGCCGACGACGGCGGTGCGGATGGTGCGGGGGTCGCCTTCAGCTCCAGTCATGGAAGCTACGCTACCGCGGAGCGCGCAGCGTTAAACGGGCCGGCACCCCTGGTGAACCAGGGGTGCCGGCTTTTTGGTTGGACCGCGGTGGGTTACTTCTTTTCCCAGCCGATGGTGGTCCAGTCCGGGACCTGCGAGGTGCTCTGGAAGAGCGACGGGCCGTAGTTGGCCAGGCCGGTGCGGACGAAGGAGATCTGCGGGCCGTTGAAGACCACGCCCATGGAGTAGTACTTCGCCATGTGCTCCTTCTCCACGTCCATGGCAGCCTTGTTGCGCGCTGCGTTGTCCTCGATGGAGGCGAGGTCGGCGATCTTCTTGTCCAGGTCGGCGTCGCCCAGCTTGTTCTCGTTGACCTTGGAGTCGTAGTACTGCTTGACGGCGTCGGTGGCATCCGGGCCCACGGTGTAGCCGGAGATGCTCAGGTCGAACTCGCGGCTGCCCAGGACCTTGCCGAAGTCGGCGGAGGCGCGCTGGTCGATGCCCACATCCATGCCGCTGGCCTGGAGCTGCTTCTGCAGGGTCTGGGCCACGGCCAGTGTGGTGGGATCGTCACCGAAGTTGCTGATCTTGAAGGAGGCGGGCTTGCCGTCCTTCTCCATGACGCCACTGGCGTTGGCGGTGTAGCCGGCGTCGGTGAGGACCTTCTTGGCGGCGTCGGGGCCGGTTTCCTTGACCGGGTAGTTGTCCTGGTAGTACTCGGAGAACGGCAGCAGCATCATGGAACCGGAGCTGGGCTCTTCCCAGTTCAGGCCGTTGAAGCGGACCTTGCGGAGTGCTTCGCGGTCCACGGCGGCGAAGATGGCCTTGCGGACGTTGACGTCGGTGATGCGCTGGGCGTTGAGGTTCAGGCCACCGGCAAAGAGGCGCTGGCCGCGGCGGATGTCTGAATCCTTGGTGCCGTCCAGCTGCTTGTACAGCGAGATGGTGTTGGCGGACATGGCATCGATCTCACCGTTCTTGAACGCCGCGATCTGTGCGCTGGTCTCCAGCTGGCGGAAGGTCACGTTGGCCAGGACCGGCTTCTGGCCCCACCACTTGTCGTTCGGAACCAGGGTCACGGTCTTGGCCGCGGTGTCGTACTGGTCCAGCTTGAACGGCCCCGCCATCCACTCCGGGTGCATGTTGCCGTTGAAGCCTTCGTTGAAGATCTCCGGGGTGTTCACGGCGGGGTGGATCAGGCCGAAGAACAGCGAATCGACCGGGAATACCGGGCGGGACGTCTTGACGATGACTTCCTTGTCGCTGCTGCCGGCCTCAACGGAATCCACGAATTCGTAGGCTCCGGAGCTGACAATGTCGTAGCCGGCGTCCGCGCTCTTGAGGATATTCCAGGTGTTCTTGAAGGCCTTGACGTCAATCGGGGTGCCGTCGTTGTACGTGGCCTTGGGGTTGACCTCGATGGTGATGGTCTGCTTGCCGTCCTTCACCTCGCTCTTCACCGACTCGCAGAAATCGGGGTTTGCGGTGACCTTGCCCTTGAAGTCCACCTTCCAGCAGCCACCAATGCCGCCGCTGTTCATGGCGACCGGGTTCATGGGAATCTGCAGGGCAGAGTTGTCAGCGCTGTTTCCGTTGTTGGAGAAGCCGTTGAAGTCCGGGCCGATATTGCCCAGCGGCAGGGTGACCTTGCCGCCCTGCTGGAGGTCGGCTGCCGGCTTCTCGTTGATGCTGATCAGCTTGGACAGGTCGCTGCCTGCCTCCTGCCCCTTGGCTGTTTCGGGGCCGCTGGCACCGCCACCTCCGCAGGCCGTCAGCGTCAGGGCGGCAGCAATGGCTGCTGCCCCGCCGATCCTGTTCAGTTTCCTCATGGTTTTCCCTTCGATTGGTGCGAGTGGTGGTGCGGGTGGGTCGAAAAAATCCTAGGGTGCAAGGTGGTCCGCCGGTTCATGGACCACCAGCATGTCCTCATCAATTTCCCCGTCCGGATAGAAGCAGGCGAACTGCTGGTCCGGCACGGGCACGGGAGCCTGTTGCAGGACCTGCACGGCCGCCGAGGGTGCCGCGGCTTCCAGGAGCGGTTCGAGGGTGAGGCATTTTTCCTGCTTCGCGGGCGGCAGCGCGGCGAAGACCGGGCAGCGGGTGGCGAAGTTGCAGCCTTTGGGGGCTTGCAGCGGGGAGGGCAGGTCGCCTTGGAGGATGATGCGTTCGCGGGTCCGTTCCAGGTGCGGATCGGGTACCGGGATGGCGGACAGGAGGGCACGGGTGTAGGGGTGGCGGGGGTTGTCGAACACCCGGTCCACAGCCCCGATCTCTACGATCTTCCCGAGGTACATCACGGCCACGCGGTTGGAAATGTGGCGCACTACCGACAGGTCGTGGGCCACCAGCAGGTAGCTCAGGCCCAGTTCGGCGCGGAGCTGGTCCAGGAGGTTGATGACGCCGGCCTGGACCGATACGTCCAATGCGGAGACGGGTTCATCCAGGACCACCAGCTTGGGATTCACGGCCAGGGCCCGGGCGATCCCGATCCGCTGCCGCTGGCCACCGGAGAACTGGTTGGGGAACCGGTTGACGTGGTCCGGCTGCAGGCCCACGAGCTTCATCAGCTCCATGATCCGCTTCTTGATGGCCGCCCGGTCCATGCCCGCGTTCTGCAGTGGTTCGGCCAGGACCTCGTAGACCGTGAAGCGCGGGTCCAGGGCACCTGTGGGGTCCTGGAAGACCATCTGCAGTTCGCGGCGCATCCTGCCCTTGGTCTTGGCATCGGCCGCCTGCTTGTTGCTCAGGCCGCCGATCACCACCTCGCCATCCTGGTCCGGGTGGAATTCCATGATTTCCAGGAGGGTGGTGGTCTTTCCCGAGCCGGACTCGCCCACGATGGAGAAGCATTCGCCCTCGCGGATGTCGAAGCTCAGGCCGTCCACCGCCTTGACGGTGCCAATCCTGCGCTTGATCAGGGCGCCCCTGGTCAGCGGGAAGTGCTTGCGGACGTCCGTGAGTTGCAGGACGGTGGCCCGTTCAGCACGCGGGATGGCGTCAAAACGGGAGACCGGTACCGGCGGGGCGGCGAAGACATCGCGCACGTCCACCGTCCCGCCCAGGGAGTCGGACTTGATGCAGGCGGCGCGGTGCAGTCCGTCGTCGGCCACGGGCGCCAGGGCGGGTTCGCCGTCAAGGCAGGCGTCCGACGCCAGCGGGCAGCGGGGCGCGAACGAGCAGCCGGTGGGGGCCTGCAGGAGGTTCGGCGGCATCCCCTCGATGGGCACGAGCGAGGATTTCTCGGCCACGTCCACGCGCGGGACGGCGCCGAGCAGGCCCATGGTGTAGGGCATCCGCGGGTTGTAGTAGATGTGGTCCACGGCCCCGGTTTCCACCGGCTTGCCCGCGTACATGACCATGATGTCGTCGGCCATTCCGGCCACCACGCCCAGGTCGTGGGTGATCATGACGACGGCGGCGCCGGTCTCCTCCTGCGCCTTGTGCAGCACCTCGAGGACCTGGGCCTGGATGGTGACGTCCAGCGCCGTCGTCGGCTCGTCCGCGATCAGGACGCGTGGGTTGTTGGCGATCGCGATCGCGATCATGACGCGCTGGCGCATGCCGCCGGAGAATTCGTGCGGAAAGGCCTTCAGCCGGTCCTTGGGGCTGGGGATTCCCACCATGGCCAGGAGTTCGACGGCGCGGGCTTCCTTGGCCTTCTTGCTCATCGTGGGGTTGTGGATGGTGAGTGCTTCGATGATCTGGGTGCCCACGGTGAACACCGGGGTGAGGGATGACAATGGGTCCTGGAAGACCATCGCGAGCTCGTTGCCGCGGTATTCGCACATGGCCTTGTCGCTCAGCCCGAGCAACTCCCGGCCCTTGAGCCGAACAGATCCGGTGACCTCGGCCGTCGGCGCGAGCAAGCCCATGATGGCCAGGGACGTGACCGATTTGCCGGAGCCCGATTCCCCCACGATTCCCAGGGTGCGGCCGGGCAGCAGGTCGAAATCGATACCGCGGACGGCATGCACAACACCGTTTTCGGTATTGAACCGCACGTTCAGGTCCCGGACTGACAGGACGGCGTCCCCGGGGGCGTGCAGCCCTGCCACGTGCAGGCGCTCCACGGTCGACTGCGACGGGTCCGTGGCTCCGGTGGTGGTTTCGCTGCTCATGGCGTCTTCTTCTCCGCACGGATAGTCCGGGCTTTGGCTTTTTTGGCTTTGCCGCTGGAAGTGGAGCTGGGGTCGAAGGCGTCGCGCAGGCCGTCGTTCATCATGGCCAGGGAGCCGGTCAGCAGGAACATCACGGTCAACGGAACCCAGAACATCCACGGGAAGGTTGAGACCTGGGAGGTGGCCTGGCCGATCAGCACGCCCAGGCTCACGTCGGGGACTTTGATGCCGATGCCGATGAAGGAGAAGGCGACCTCGGCCAGGATGGCTGCGGTGACGCCGCGGGTGATGTCCAGGATCAGCAGCGAGCCGATGTTGGGCACCAGGTGCCGCCAAACGATCCGGCGCGGCGGGACGCCCATGTACTGGGCCGCCTTGACGAAGTCGCGCTGCATGAGGGACATGGACATGGACCGGATCAGCCTGGCGGTTCCCATCCAGCTGAACACGAGCAGGACGATGATCAGCAGCAGCCAGGACGGCAGGTCGCGTTTCAGTCCCGCCCCGCCCCCGCTGGTGGCAACGGCCACCACCAGGAGCGCCGGCATCATGATCAGTGCTTCCAGGATGAACAGCATGACTTTGTCCACCTTGCCCCCGAAGTAGGCCATGCTGCAGCCGTAGACGGCGGCAATCAGCACCGACACCAGGCCCACCACCAGGCCGATCAGGATGGAGATCCTGGTTCCTTCGACTGTCATGGCGTAGAGATCGATCCCCGCCTGCGAGGTGCCAAGGTAGTGCTCGCCGGAGGGCGGCATCCCGATGTTGAAGGGGTCGATGGTTTCCTTGTCCCACTGGGTGAAGAAGCCCCCGATGAACGAGAAGACGGTCAGGGCTACGAAGATGGCCAAGCCCGTCACGGCAGTCTTATTGCGCAGGAACCGGCGGATGATGATGGTGGACTTGCCAATGACGACGTCCGCGCTTTCCAGGTGCGCGTCCTGCGCCACGGCTGCCGGGTCAACGGCGTTCAGGTTGGTCATGGCTACTGCACCCGCACTCTCGGGTCGACAAGCGTGGTGGCGAAGTCCGCCAGGATGGCGCCCAAGGCGAAGATCACTGATCCGTAAGCGAGCGTGGCAGTGGCGGCATTGACGTCCTGCAGCGAGATGGCGTCAATGCTCCACGACCCCACGCCGGGCCACGCGAAGATCTTCTCGGCGAAGAAACCGCCGGCGAAGATGGCCGGAATGGTGAAGGCGATGCTCTGGGCCACCGGAATGAAGGAAACCCGGAGCGCGTGCCGCGCGATCGCCTGGTTCCGGCTCAGGCCCTTGGCCCGGGCGGTGCGGACGAAATCGGCGTTGACGTTGTCCAGCAGGTACTGCCGCTGGGCGATCTGGTAGGCGCCCCAGCCCACGAGGGTGATGGCCACCGTGGGCACCACGTAGTGCGCCATCAGGTCGGCGAACTGGGGCCAGCCGGGTGCAACACCCGGGGTTGAGATGCCCGTGACGAAGAAGATCCGGTCACCGACGGATTCGTTGATGTTGATGGCACCCAGCTGCACCAGGAAGTAGGCGATGGGTGCGGGCACGATGTAGGCGAGGTAGCTGTAGGACGTGATGACCCGGTCCTGGAACTTGTACTGCCGCGCCGCCGAGTACACGCCCAGGGCGACGCCAATGACCAGGGTCAGGATGATCGAGGCCAGGAAAAGGCGGGTGGAGATCCAGACGCGGTCCCCGAACTCGGCGTTGATGTACGCGCCGTTGGGGCTCCGGCCCCAGTCCCACCGGGTGATGATGCCGGTGATCCAGTCAACGTAGCGCTCCCACGGGCTGAGGTCCGGGTCCAGGCCCTTGAGCCGCATGGAGTTGGCGACCTGTTCGGGGGTGGGCCGGGGGATGCGTTCCTGCTCGAGGAGTGCCGGCTTGAGTGAACTGACAGCCAGGAAGTAGCCGGCGGACGTGGTGAGGAAGATCATCACCACGTAGGTAATGCCGCGCTTGGCGAGGTATTTGAGCATGGGGCGCTATTTCTTCCGCGGCGCCGCCGTGCGGTGAATCGAAAAACACTCCGGTGTCCGCTGGTATGCCATGCCACCCACATCAACCATCACTGCTGGATCCTTCCGTCTTCCCCGGGCGAGCACGGGTTGTGCCGGCCTCCCCGGGACCTGCGGCCAGCGGATAGCTGGCCTCCCGCCGCCTCTAGGGCACGTCCTGGTGGACTATGTTGCGGGTCACATTCCAGAGGAAACTATCACAAGCAATCAGCCGGAAAGCGCAGTAATCCCCCGAAATACCGCGGGCCGTATCAGATCGTTATGAATAGTTCTGTGAAGTTGGCTTGACTGGACGAAAGGGCTTTCCTCCGCGTAATCTACGCCGACCCCGCCACCCGTGTGACAAGTTCGGACCACGATGCGGCCAGGCGCTCGCTCGTGACGCCGTGCTCCCGGATGAGGTGCAGGAGCCGCTCAGGGTCGAGGGTCGCCGTCAGGGAACCGGCCAGCAGCCCCGGCTCCCGGGACTCGACGCCACCGGCGCGCAGCAGCATTTCCACATGCTGGTTCCAGAGGGCCACCGCCGGAACTTCGAACCTGCCCCGGGAGGCGTTTCCAGCAGCCAGGACCAAGTCCCCGTACTCGACCACATAGGCGATCCTTTCGGTACCGAAAGCAATCAGCCGGTCCATGGGCGCGGCGCCCGGCCCCAGGGGCGGCGGCCCAAACAGGAATCGGGCCTGGAACGCGGCCTCGGAGTCGTTCAACAGCGTCAGCATGAGTCCCGCGCGGCTCCCAAAACGCCGGAAGACCGTCCCCTTGCCCACTCCGGCGTGTTCCGCCAGGCGGTCCATGGTGAGCGCCGCGGCGCCCCCCTGTTCGATCAGGTCGCGGGCAGCGAGCAGGAGGCGCTCCCGGTTGCGGGCAGCATCGCTGCGTTCCGCGGCCGTCACCGGCGTCATACCCGGCCGCACTGGGATGGAACTCACAAAGACAGTGTAGCCATGGGGAATATAAACGGACCGCGGTCCGTTTAGTCTGGTGAAGGCTCCCCTGAGCCTGCCCTCTGACCGATCGCGGCCCCCGCCGCGCCCCTAGCCAGGAGTTCCCATGAGCAAGAGCACCGTACTGACCCTCGTCGGCAGTCTTCGCGCCGAGTCAACCAACCAGAAGCTGGCGGAAGCGATCCAACTCAACGCACCGGAGCAGGTGGACGTTGTGATCCACGAGAGCCTGGGCAACATCCCCTTCTACAACGAGGACATCGACGTCGAAGGCGAGGTGCCGGCCGCGGCCGCCGCCCTGCGCGCCGCAGCCGAGGAGGCCGACAGTGTCCTGCTGGTCACGCCGGAATACAACGGCACCGTTCCCGCAACGCTGAAGAACGCCATCGACTGGCTGTCCCGCCCCTTCGGCGCCGGCGCGCTGGCAGGCAAGCCGACCGCCGTCGTCGGGACCGCTTTTGGCCAGTACGGCGGCGTCTGGGCCCAGGACGAAGCACGCAAGGCCGCCGGCATCGCCGGCGCCCGCGTCCTGGAGGACGTCAAGCTTGCCGTGCCGGGCTCCATGGTCCGCTTCGCCGAAGTCCACCCCAAGGACGACGCAGAGATCGTGGAACAGATCAAGGGCATCTTCGACTCCCTCGCCGCCTCCACCCCGGCGGCATAAGACGGCCCGGCATCCTTTTCAGTGCCCGGTACGCATCACGCGTGCCGGGCACCGGCGTCTCCTGGGGTTCCACATCCCGCGCGCGTAAATAAGGAATCAACAGCTGTTGCCTTTCAAGCAACAGCTGGTTGTATTCTGGCTCTGTGACCCACGAAACACTTGACGCGTCCGCCGGCACGCTGCCCGCGGAGGCCATCGATGCGATCGAGCGTGCCGCCACCTCGGCACACCGCCACGAGGAGCTCTTCTCCGAACGGGCTGCCAACATCCGCCAGTCAGCCGTCCGGGATGTCTTCGACATTTCGCTGCGCCCCGGCCTGGTCTCGCTGGCCGGCGGCAGCCCCTACCTGCAGTCGCTCCCGCTGGAACGTCTGGCGGAAACGGCGGCCGCGATCATCGCCAACGACGGGTTGACCGCGCTTCAATACGGGGCGGGCCAGGGCACGGAGGAGCTCCGGGAACAAATCTGCGAGGTCATGGCCGCGGAGGGCATCCTGGACGCGAACCCCCGGAACGTAGTGATTACCGCAGGCTCGCAGTCGGCACAGGACGTGGCCACCAAGCTCTTCTGCAATCCCGGCGACGTCGTCCTGGTGGAGGACCCCACCTACGTCGGGGCGCTCAATACGTTCGAGGCCTACCAGGTCCAGGTTGAAACGGTGGAGATGGACCAGTACGGCTTGGTCCCGGAGCTGCTGGAAGCCCGGATCGCGGCCCTCCAGCTCGCCGGCAAAAGCATCAAGTTCCTGTACACAATTCCCAACTTCAACAACCCCTCCGGCGTCACGCTGGCCAAGGAGCGCCGGCAGCAGGTGGTGGATATATGCCGCAGGGCGAATATCCTTGTGCTCGAGGACAACCCCTACGGCCTCCTCCGCTTCGAGGGCGAACCGCTGGCACCCCTGCGCGCCGCCAATCCCGACGACGTCATCTATCTGGGCTCGTTCTCCAAGATCTTCGCCCCGGGCCTGCGGATCGGCTGGGCCCTGGTCCCTGAACACCTGCAGCGGCGCTACTACCTGGCCGCCGAGTCCGTCACCCTCTGCCCGCCGGCCCTGAACCAGATGCTGGTCTCCGCGTACCTGCGCGAGTACGACTGGAAGGGCCAGATCGAAACCTACCGGGTCCTCTACGCCGAACGGTGCCGGGCCATGCTGGCCGCCCTCGAGGAATACATGCCGGCCGGAACCACCTGGACCAGCCCGCAGGGCGGGTTCTTCGTCTGGGTGACGCTGCCCCAGGGCGTGGATACCTACCCGCTGCTGCACAAAGCGATCGACGCCGGGGTGGTGTTCATCCCCGGAGCCGCCTTCACGCCGTCGGACGAGCCGTCCAACAAACTGCGGCTCGCCTTCAGCGCCGTCCCCCCGGACGCCATCGCGGAAGGCGTCCGCCGATTGGCGCCGGTGCTTCAGGAAGCGATTGCGGCGCTGTAGCGTAAGGCTCACGAGTGCCGAAAACCGAGCAAGGGAGCATGCATATGGGTGGAATCATCGTTGTAGGGGTCGACGGCAGCGCAACGGCAAAGAAAGCGGCGGAGTCGGCAAAGGACCTGGCCGCGGCGCTGGGCAGCTCGCTGCACGTGGTGTCCGCGTTCGACAGCGACAAGACTGAGGTGTTCGGCAGCGGCAGCGACCGCTGGATCGTGTCCGACGCCGATGCCGCCGAACAGGTTGCCCGCACGGTGGCGGAATCCCTGGGCCGGGATGTCACGGTGACGTACTCGGCCGCGCGCGGACGGCCGGCGGACGCCCTCATCAAGGAAGCCCTGCGCGTGGACGCACGCATGATTGTGGTGGGGAACCGGCGGATGCACGGAATCGGCCGGGTACTGGGCAGCGTGGCCAACAGCGTGGCGCACAGCGCGCCCTGCGATGTCTACATCGCCAACACCTACGACGCCGACTGAGGCGTAACGGCGGACACTCCCCGTGGTGGCGGACATCGCTGCGGGGGGTGTCCGTTCTCACCGCCGAAACGGCGGCCCGGCACGGTCTGCATCGATAAAATTGGAGAGGCCCCCAAAGGCGTGGACACGTCCATTCACCTCCAGCAAAGGCCTCCCTTGATTACTCTGCAGCGCCGTCAGCTCGTCGGCCACGACATCCTCCTGGCCCGCCACGGGAACCACATCTCCTCCATGCGGGTGGACCGCAGCAACGGCAGGGTGGTGGCACTGCTCGACGACGGCAGCCTGGACAGCGCTCCCAACCTGATCGCCCCCGGACTGCAGCTGCCGCAGACCGTGCGCAGCGTCCTGCGCGAGGACTGGAAACTCCTCAGCGCCTGGGCAGGTGCAGCAGCCCTGTTGGGAGGCCTGATGACGGCCGCAACCGTCTTCCTCGGCACCAGCGCCGACCCGGCCGTCCTTGAAGCCTTCACGGCCTACGCCGCCTACTAGGCCCGCGCGCCGTACTTCCCCGTACCCCGGGACGGGCATTCAGCCCAGCAGCCAGCCCCGCAGCAGCCACCAGATCCCGGCCATCACCACCCCGCCAAAGAGTGCACCGGCCACCACCTGGGGCAGCGTATGCGCCCGAAGCACAACGCGCGACCAGCAGACCGCCGGAACCAGCACCAGCAACGGCGCCCAGGCGGCGCCGAGCATCAGCACCGATACGACGGCGGCGCAAGATATGGCAGCGGCATGGCCGCTCATTTTCCAGAACAGGCTGACCGCGGCCAACACCGCCACGCCGCCCACCACCGCCAGGACCATGGCAACCACGCTGTGCGGCGCACCTGCCGCTGCCAGGACCAGCAGTCCGACGGCGATGCATGCCAATGCCATCAGGAGCACGGGCGCGCGCTGCTTGCGGTCGCTTACATGGTGGTCCGTGACCTTGCCCAGCCGGACCAGGACCAGCAGCACCGCCAGCGGCAGCACGCAGACAAACAACGCCGCGAGTGCACCGTAGCCGATGGTTCCCGGAAATCCCGGCTCGGCCAGCGGGCTGATCAACAGCTGGATGCTGACCACCACCGGCGGCTGGAACACCTCCGTGATCCAGGTGGCCGCGCGGTTCTTCGCCCGCAGCGGCACGGTGTTGACGGGCACGGCCTAGTCCAGGAGGAGCGCGGGCTCTTCCAGGATGGCCGCGACGTCGGCCATGAAGCGGGCGGACAAATCACCGTCCACCACACGGTGGTCAAAGGATCCGCCCAGCGTGGTGATCCAGCGCGGAATCACCTCGCCATCCAGGACCCACGGCTTCTGCTTGATGGTGCCGAACGCGACGATGGCCACCTCACCCGGGTTGATGATGGGCGTTCCCGTGTCGATGCCCAGTGCCCCGATGTTGGTGACCGTGAGCGTGCCGCCCTGCATTTCCGCGGGCTGGGTTTTCCCTGCCCGGGCGGTGGTGGCCAGGTTGTTCAGCGCCAGGGCCAGTTCCTTCAGCGACAGGTCCTGGGCGTTCTTGATGTTCGGGACCATCAATCCGCGCGGGGTGGCGGCGGCAATGCCCAGGTTCATGAAGTGCTTGACCTGGATCTCGGCGCTGCCGTCGCCGTTGTCCACCCACGATGCGTTCACGCTGGGGTTGCGGGCGGCGGCCCAGATAACGGCCTTGGCGAGGATGAGGAGCGGGGATACCCTGATGCCCTCAAAATCGCGGGAGGCCTTGAGCCGCTTGACGAATTCCATGGTGCGGCTGGCGTCGACGTCCACGAAGATGCTGACGTGCGGGGCCGCGAAAGCGGACTCCACCATCGCCTTGGCCGTGGCCTTGCGGACACCCTTGACCGGGATACGCTCGATGCGCTGGTCCTGTGGCTTGCCGGCCTTGCCCCAGAAGCCGTCAGCCTTGTCCAGTTCCGCATCGCGCTGCGCCTGGTAGCTGACCAGGTCCTCGCGCGTGACCTCGCCGCGGGAACCGGTGGCCACCACATCCGCGAGGTCGATGCCGAGGTCGCGGGCGATCTTGCGGACCGGCGGCTTGGCCAGGACCCGGTTGACCAGGCCCGTGATGGTGCCGCCCAGGGTGGGGCGGTTGTCCACCGCGGCAGTTTCGCTGCCGGTCACCTCGGCTGGCGTCCGCGGCTGCACCGGCTCAACTTCGGGAGCGTTTACCGTCACCGAGGCGGCGGGTGCGTTCTTGCGGGGGCGCCGCTTGACGGCGTCGGCCTTGGGTCCGGAGCCCACCAAGGGAGCATTGGCCGGGGAGCTCCCGCTGCCGGCCGCCGTCGGTTCTTCTGCCCCGTCCACGGGGAGCTTGCCGTACAGCGGCTGCGCCGGGGGCTCCGGCGCGCGGACATCGGCAGGAGTGGGGTCGCCGGAGACTTCGTCGCTGACGCTGATAATGGCCGTGCCGACGTCAACGGTCACGCCCTCCTCCACCAGCAGCTCGCTGACGGTCCCGGCAAAGGGGGACGGCAGTTCCACGATCGACTTTGCGGTTTCGATCTCGCAGATCACGTCGTTGATGGCGACGGCGTCGCCCGGCTTGACCTTCCAGGAAACGATTTCAGCCTCGGTAAGGCCCTCGCCGACGTCCGGCAGGTTGAACTTGTTAAGGGTCATGGTGTCCTCAGTAGGAGAGGGCGCGGTCCAGCGCCTCCAGGATGCGGTCGATGTCCGGAAGGTAGTCTTCCTCCACCTTGGCAACGGGGTACGGCATGTGGAAACCGCCGACGCGGATTACCGGCGCCTCCAGGGAGTGGAACGCCCGCTCGCTGATCCTGGCGGCGATCTCGCCGCCCACTCCGCCGAACGTGGGAGCCTCGTGCGCGACGATCAGCCGGCCGGTCTTCAGGACGGACGCGGTGACGGTGTCGAAGTCGATCGGGGAGATGGACCGGAGGTCGATGACCTCAAGGCTCCTGCCGTCCTCCTCCGCGGCATTCGCGGCCGCCAGGGCAACGGGCACCAGGGGGCCGTATGCGACCACGGTGGCGTCCGTTCCCTCGCGGAGGACGTGGGCCTTGAAGGGGTCCGCGGAGGGGCCTGGGGCCTGGACGTCAACGTCGCCCTTGAGCCAATAGCGCCGCTTGGGTTCGAAGATGATCACCGGATCCTTGCACTCCACGGCCTGTTGGATCATCCAGTAGGCGTCATGCGGGTTGGACGGGGTGATGATGCGCAGGCCGGCCGTGTGCGCGAACAGCGCCTCGGGAGACTCGGAGTGGTGCTCGATGGAGCCGATGCCGCCGCCGTAGGGGATCCGGATGACGACGGGCACGCTGAGGTTGCCGCTGCTGCGCGAATGGATCTTGGCCAGCTGGGTGGTGATCTGGTTGAAGCCGGGGAAGACGAAGCCGTCGAACTGGATCTCGCACACCGGGCTGTACCCGCGCAGGGCCAGGCCTATCGCGGTGCCGATGATCCCGGACTCGGCCAGCGGCGTGTCCACGACCCGGTCGGGGCCGAATTCGCCGATCAGCCCGTCCGTTACCCGGTAGACACCGCCGAGGGGGCCGATGTCCTCGCCCATCAGGAGCGATTTAGGGTTGGCCGCCAGCGTGGCGCGGAGGCCTTCGTTGATGGCCTTCGCGATGGTCATGGTGGTCATCAGTGGCCTGCCTTTGCTGCCTGCCCGGCGGACTCGTCCTCGCCGGCAAATCCTGCGCTGTATTCCTCGAACCACGCCAGTTCCTCGGCCACCAGCGGGTGGGCCTCGGCATAGACGTTGGCGAAAGCCTGCCGGATGTCCGGGTCCTGAAGGTCGTGGGCGGTGCGCCGGACGTAGGAGGCGAGCTCGTCGCCGTCGGCCCTGACCTTGGCGAAGAAGTCGTCAGCCGCCAGGCCCTCGGCGCGCAGGTACTTCTCCAGCCGCGCCAGCGGATCCTTCGCCCGCCACGCGTCCTCTTCGGCAGACTGGCGGTACTTGGTGGGATCGTCGGCGGTGGTATGCGCTCCCACCCGGTATGTGAAGGCCTCGATCAGGACCGGCCCCTTGCCCTGGCGGGCGTGCTCCAGCGCCCACTCGGTGACCGCGTGCACGGCGATCACGTCGTTGCCGTCCACCCGGATGCCCGGGAAGCCATACCCTTTGGCCCGGTTGGAGAGCGGGACCCGGGTCTGGACGTTGGTGGGCACGGAAATGGCCCAGTGGTTGTTCTGGCAGAAGAACACCACCGGGGCGTTGTAGGAGGAGGCGAACACCATTGATTCGTGGACGTCGCCTTCGGAGCTGGCGCCGTCGCCGAAGTAGGCGATCACGGCGGCGTCCGGCTCCTTGCCTGCGCCATCGGTTGCGGCGGCGAGCTTCTGGTCGCGCTGGATTCCCATCGCATAGCCAACGGCATGGAGGGTCTGTGCGGCCAGGACCAGCGTGTACAGGTGGAAGTTGGTGTCCTTGGGGTTCCAGCCGCCGTTGGAGACTCCGCGGAACTGGCGCAGGAGTTCGGCAAGGTCCACGTTGCGGGTCAGGGCGACGCCGTGCTCACGGTACGTGGGGAAGATGTAGTCCTGCGGCTGGCTGGCACGGCCCGAGCCGATCTGCGCAGCTTCCTGGCCCGTGAGCGGCACCCACAATGCCAGCTGGCCCTGGCGCTGCAGGGCGGTGGCTTCAACGTCGAACCGGCGGATCGCGGCCATGTCGGCGTACAGGCCGCGCAGCGCTTCGGGGGTGAGCTTGTCCGCATACCTGCTGAACACCGGATCGGCGCCGAGCTTCCCATCGGGGCCGAGCAGCTGGACCATGGGGGCCGCGGGCTCGCCCAAGACAGCCTCAGCATCAGCTTCCCGCTGGTCGTCTACCGCTGTTCCGTCGAACTCGGTGGAAGGCAGATGAGTGCCCATACCGTCTCCTTGCTTGCCGCATCCGGATGCAATGCAAATGTCGCTGGGATATATGCCGCACATGGAATACATTCCGCTTGCGGCATATACATTGGCTTACTGATCCTAACTTTATCTTCGGTAGGTAGCGGAAGGGCTACTTGTTAAGTGCTAGGAACTGGCCGGTGCCTTTGTATAGTCGGCACACAACTGGAGGAAACGCGTGTTGGCTTCAGCCTCCCCGATACTTACCCTTACACCTTCGCCGGGAAACGCCCGCACGGAGAGGGCACGCGAGCCTGCCAGCTCCGCAAACGCAGCACTTTCGGCGCCGAGGGCCAGCCATACGAAGTTGCCCTGCGCATCGGGAATATCCCAGCCCAGATCCCGCAGGCCAGCGGTGACACGCTCCCTCTCGTCGACGAGCTTTTGTACCCTTTCCACAACCTGGCCATAGTTCTCGAGTGAAACAATGGCCGCACGCTCCGCAATTTGGGACACCGCAAAGGGCGTTGCTGCGATGCGAAGGTACTGGGTCAGCTGGGGACGGGACACGCTGTAGCCGACCCGGAGTCCTGCCAGGCCATGGGCCTTGGAGAACGTCCGGAGCACGACGACATTGGGGTATTTGCGGTAGAGGTCGATCCCGTCGACGGCGCCTGCCGCCCTGACGAACTCCTGGTAGGCCTCGTCGATCACCACCACCACATCGGCGGGAACGGACCGGATGAAGGCCTCAGTCTCGGCCGCCGTGAGGGCGGGCCCGGTGGGATTGTTGGGCGTGCAGAGGATGATGACCCTGGTGCGGGCTGTGACTGCAGCGGCCATGGCGTCCAGGTCATGCCGGCCGTCCGGCAGCACGGGGATGCGCACACTTTCCGCACCTGCAAGGCCGACGCTGATGGGGTAGGCCTCGAAAGACCGCCACGCATAGATCACCTCGTCGGCCTTGCCGTCCTCATTCTGACCGGCAAAGGCCGCAAGGATCTGGCCCAGGGCCCCCAGGCTTCCCGCGCCGGTCACGATGTCCTCGGCCGGTACGCCAAGGAATTTGGCAAGTGCTGCCCTCAGCTTGCTGCTCAGGGGATCCGGATACCGGTTGAAGTCATCCTGCCGGGCAATGGCCTCCAGCACCGCAGGAATCGGCGGCAGCGGGTTCTCGTTTGATGACAACTTATAGCTGGCCAGTCCGCTGACGGCGGCGGGCGGTTTTCCTGCGGCATAACGGGGCAGCCGGTCCAGCACCGGGCGCGGCGCTATTCCGCCTTCCCTGGTCTCAGATGAGGTCATGGTTCCAGCCTACTTCGCGGCTGCCGGGGGCACCCGGGAGGCAAACCCGGAAATCCACGCCCGCGCTGCAAGCCGGCGCCCCTGACCATGTGGAAGCATGGTGACATGGGTTCCTTCATCCTTCGCGTCATCGTCAACGCAGCAGCCCTCTGGGTGGCCAGTTGGATACTGCCGGGAATGGACATCTCAAGCACCGCGACGTCCGATGCGGCGGCACGGTCCGGGATATCGCAGGATACCGGCACCATCGGGATTGTCCTGGCCTATCTCTTCATCGGCCTCATCTTCGGGGTGGTCAACGCCTTCGTGCGGCCATTGGTAAGGCTCCTGGCCCTGCCCATCACCATCCTGACGCTTGGCCTGTTCGCCATCGTCATCAACGCCGCCATGCTCTACCTGACCGCATGGATCAGCAGTTACACCCCCGTACACCTCACCATTGATTCCTTCTTCTGGACCGCGGTGCTGGCCGCCATCATCATCTCCCTGGTCTCCATGGTGGCGGGCATCCTGCCGGGCCGCCGGCGCTGATTCCGGCCGTCCGGGACCTTCCCGCCCAAGTAGGAATACGCCCCGAACCAAGTACTCGGCAGGTGCGCGTCCTCTGAACCGCTCTGAAATTGCAGTACCGGCCACCCATGACCCGCGGGACCCGGCCTCCTAGGCTGCTGCCAGTTGGGCCGCCGTGCGGCCCGTTGCTGTCAGTTACTGGAACGGGGGCCATCAGTGAGGGCCATAAGAATCATGGTTGCCGCCTGCCTGCTGTTCGCCTGGCAGGCGGGCCCGGCACAAGGGGCAGTCACAGCAGGGGCCGCCCCTGCCGACGGAGCCGCGCTCGGCAACGACATCTCCTGGCCGCAATGCGGCGGCGACCTTCCCGGACCGCCGGCCTTTGCGATCGTGGGGGTCAACGGCGGGCGTCCGGACACGGTCAATCCCTGCCTGTCCGCCCAATTGGCCTGGGCGGAGCGCACCTCCGATGCCACCGCAGGAACTCCGGCGGCGGTGTACGTGAACACCGCCGCCACCGGGCCGGTGGAACCCTTGTGGTGGCCGGCGGGCAACACGTACCAGGGCAAGGACGTCGGGAACCCCTACGGAGTGTGCGACGGCTCGGCATCGCCGGCCTGCGCCTATGTCCACGGGTACGCCATGGCCCTCAATGACGTGGCGATCCTGAAGGAAGCGGGCGGCGGGGAGCGGCGTACGTGGTGGCTGGACGTTGAAACCGGAAACAGCTGGCTCTGGGACAAGGCCGCCAACGCCGCCGAACTGGAAGGCATGGCGGCGTACCTGCAAAGCGCGGGGGCAGAGGTGGGGATCTACTCCACGGCATATCAATTCGGCGAAATCGTCGGCGCCATCAATCCGGGAAGCAACCTCTCCGGGCTCAAGAGCTGGCTGGCGGGTGCGGAATCCACCTCCACGGCGCGGGAGCTGTGCGGGGAAGTACCCCTCACGCCAGGCGGCATGGTTGCCCTCACGCAGTTCACTGACGGGGACCTCGACTACAACTACCGGTGCCCCGGCGCGGCCCCCGCCCCCGCGGCTCCGCTGCCGGTCCCGCCGCCGGACCCGGCCCCGCTTGATGCCTACGCCGCGATGCACGCCGCCCAGATCGCGTGATTCAGCGGCCGCCGAGGTGTCGCTCCCTGGCGCGGGCATCAGGGGGAACCAGGGATGATGGCGCTTTTGCCCGGGTCAAGGAAAACCGCGTGGCAGTGGCAACCCCGCCTGCTCCCAAGACGCCGCCCAAAGCTGCGGTGGACCTGACAAGTGAGGGATCGCTGCTTGCCGAGACCAGCCGCGCACCTTCCTGGTAGCCGGCCAAGCCGTGGCCCAGCCCGAGGGCGCCCTCGCCCTGCACCTCACGGAGCGGGGTGTCGAGGGAGACGGTAACGCGATTGCGGGTTTCGGGGTTCGCCGCACCGTCCGCGCCCGGAACCCAATCGGCCTGGTGCTCCAGGTGCAGGGCCGAAATCTTTTCGTCAACGCTGATCCCCGCCACCGGCGACCCTGCCGTCAGCACATACCTCACGTCGTATTCCTGCCCAACCCGCGGGTCGGAGGCAAAGTTCATGGCGTGGATGCCACCCTGGCTGTATCCCACCGCCACCACGGGTGCTCCTGGTTCGGCCCCGGCGGCAGCCAGTGCCTGCAGCACGGCAGCGTTGATCTGCTCGGAGTCGTAGAGCATTCCCTCGGCGATGCCGGCCTCATCGAAAGGGTTTGAACCGCCGGCGTACTTTCCGGCGGACTGGGTACCCGGAATCACGACGACGAACGTCTTTTGACCGCCGTTATCGACCTGGATGACCTCGATAAAACCGGCCCCGCGGGCATCGATGAGGCGGATCTGTTCCAGGAGACCGGCCGGTGAGGTATCAAGGTCAACACGCACTGATTCCTCCTGCCGAACAGAGATGGCCCGTGGAACCGCGTTCCCGGCAAAGAGCTTCAGGACCAGGTCCCTGGCATGGGGCGCATTATCGATGCCCTTTTGCATTTCCGGCGCCCCAAGTCCCAGGCCCACAATGATCGATTCCATCGCGGAACGGTCCACCGCGCGGGCTTGGGTCATGAGTTCGAGGGAAGGTCCGGCGTCGCTGGACCAGTTGATACCAATCCGCCGGCCCGCTGCGGCCCAGTGCTCGGCGTCAGCGTAGTCACGCACGCAGGCCCGAACATGGGCGGCAAGTTCCTGCATCCCGCTGCGCACAGTGCGAAGCCGGAAGTGGCCTTCCCGCACAGCCCCCACGTGCGGCGCATCTGACCACGGGGGCTGATGGTCGAGCATGCAGAGGTCGTCCAGGACACGCCCCATCTCCACCTCCGCGTCCAGGAGATCTCCGGCAAGGTCATCAATCCTGCGTGCGCCGCTTGTCAGTTCCTCGAGCTGAACGCTGATGCCGCCGACCCCGCCGCGCACCGTCAGGTCCCCGTCCCTCGAGGAGCGGGACAGCCTGATGCCCTCGGAGCCGGGCGGAAAGTCTGTAGTCATCCCGGCCACCCCGAACCGGTGGGGAGCAGGGGAACCTGCTCGCCCGCACGGCGGCCCACCGCTTGCCTGGCATCCTCCAGCCACCTGACTGCCGAACGCAACGCGGCAGCCTGCACTGAAAGCGCATCCCGGTAGGCGCGGCCCGCCGGCGACTCCCAGGTGAGCAGCTGGGTGTCGCGGATACCTGCCAAGACCTGTTCCACCCGGCCCTCACAGCCCGCGATCCGGCCTGTCAGTTGCTGGAGCTCGCCGCCGGTGCGCTGCGCACTGCCCCAAATCCCCTCCGTCACATCGTTCCCCATGCCCTCTCCTACCCTGCCTTCCGGGCTCATCACGCCCCGCCCCACCACCTGCCATCCCAACGCTAGGAACACCGGCCGCCGCGCATAAGGGCCGCCGTCGGCTATGTGGACAAGTAACGTGAGCTGCCCGCTTAAGGCGCCGCCCGACTTCGTGAAAGAATCAACGCATGCCTGAAACTGCCGCCACAGCTGACACCCGTACGCCCTCAGGACGCCTGGCCCTCGCCGCGTCGCCGGAAAAAATCGCGCTCGGACCCCTCGACGGCCGCTACCAGCCCGCCGTCGCGCCCCTGGTCGATTACTTGTCAGAGGCAGCACTGAACCGGGACCGCGTGGCCGTTGAAGTGGAGTGGCTCATCCACCTGACCAGCAACAACGTCCTTCCCGGCGCCGGCCCGCTGAGCACGGAACAGCAGGAGCAGCTCCGTGCCGTCGTCACGGAGTTCGACGCCGCCTCGGTGGCCGAACTCGCAGAGATCGAGGCCGTTACGGTCCACGACGTGAAGGCTGTGGAGTACTACATCGGGCGCCGCCTGCCCGCCATCGGCATCGAAAACCTGACCGCCATGGTCCACTTCGGCTGCACGTCCGAGGACATCAACAACCTGTCCTACGCCCTCGGCGTGAAGGGTGCCGTGGAGGACGTGTGGCTCCCCGCTGCCCGCAAGCTCGTGGCGCAAATCAGGACCATGGCGGAGGAGAACCGCGCGGTTCCCATGCTGTCCCGCACGCACGGCCAGCCCGCCACCCCCACCACCCTGGGCAAGGAACTGGCTGTCATCGCGCACCGCCTGACCCGCCAGCTGGATCGGATTGCCAGGACCGAATACCTGGGCAAGATCAATGGCGCCACCGGCACCTACGCCGCCCATGTGGCCTCTGTCCCGGGTGCTGACTGGCAGCAGGTGTCCAAGTCCTTCGTTGAGGGTTTGGGCCTCACCTGGAACCCGCTGACCACCCAGATCGAAAGCCACGACTGGCAGGCCGAGCTGTACGCCGACGTCGCCCGCTTCAACCGGATCCTGCACAATGTCTGCACCGACATCTGGAGCTACATCTCCATCGGCTACTTCGCGCAGATCCCCGTCGCCGGCGCCACGGGCTCCTCCACCATGCCGCACAAGGTCAACCCCATCCGGTTCGAAAACGCTGAAGCCAACCTGGAGATCTCCTCCGGCCTGCTGGACGTCCTGGGTTCCACCCTGGTCACCTCCCGCTGGCAGCGCGACCTCACCGACTCCTCCAGCCAGCGCAACATCGGCGTCGCTTTCGGCCACTCCCTGCTTGCCATCTCGAACGTTGCCAAGGGCCTGGAGCGCCTGGACGTGGCCGAGGACGTGCTGGCAGGCGACCTGGACACCAACTGGGAAGTCCTGGGAGAGGCCATCCAGATGGTCATGCGCGCAGAGGCGATCGCCGGCGTCGAAGGCATGGAGAACCCGTACGAACGGCTGAAGGACCTCACGCGCGGCCACCGCGTGGACGCCGCCCGCATGCGGGAATTCGTGCAGGGCCTGGGCTTGTCCCCCGAGGCCGAGGCCCGGCTCCTGGACCTCACGCCCGGCAAGTACACCGGCATTGCGGACCAGCTGGTGGACCACCTGAAGTAAAGCCCACAGCAGGGCAGGAATGCACGACGGCGGCGCCGGGCCCGGGAGGGTCCGGCGCCGTCCGTGAATCCCGGCCCGCGTGCCGGCCTGCCGCTGCGGCGCAGGTGAGAGCCGGTGTCCGATCGGGTGGGAAACTGGAATCATGAGGCTGCTCCTGATCCGACACGGCGAGACCCCCGGCAACGTCCTGGGCCAACTGGACACCGACCACCCCGGTCCTGGATTGACCGAACTGGGTGAACGCCAGGCCGAGGCCATGGCACGGGCCCTGGCCAACGAGCGGATCGGGGCGCTCTACGCCTCCACGCTGATCCGGACGCAGATCACCGCGGCCCCGCTGGCCCGGCTGCATTCCCTGGACATTGAAGTCCTGGACGGCCTGCATGAAATCGAGGCAGGCTCCCTGGAGAAGCTCACGGACCACGAATCGCACAAGCGCTACATGGGGACCGTTATCTCCTGGGCCGCCGGGAACCTGGACCAGCGCATGCCGGCGGGACCCGACGGCCATGCCTTCTTCGACCGCTTCGACGCTGCCATCGCGAACGTGGTGGAGCGGGCGGTGCGGGACCGGCACGGCACGGCGGCCGTCGTCAGCCACGGCGCCGCGATCCGTACGTGGACGGGGCTGCGGGCCCGGGGTGCAGGACACGAGTTTGCGGCCCGGCACATCCTGGCAAACACCGGAATCGTGGCGGTCGAGGGGAGCCTGGATGGCGGGTGGAACCTGATCCACTGGGACGGCAGCCCCGTAGGCGGCCTTGCCTTGGCCGACCCGACGGCAGAAGATCCGACCGGCCGGGACGTCACGGCTCCCTAGAGCTGCTGCCGGTGCCGGCGGCCGGGGAAGATCCGCCGCGTCCTGCACGGACTGCCCTGGCTGCCCCGCGGAACCGCGGGGACAAGCCGGGCTGCCATTGCGGCTGCGTCCGCCGCCGCCGGCCTCTGCGTGGCGTCCATCGCAGTCAGTGCGCGCAACAGGACGCCCCAGTCGCCCAGGTGGTCCGGGACCTTCGGGGACCTCAGGGTCCGGGCCACGAGGGACTCGATTGCCGTCCCTGGGAACGCCTTGGTCCCGGTGAGGAGTTCCAGGAGGACCAGGCCCAGGGCATAAACATCCCACGACGGGTCCGCTACGTGGCCGGAAGCCTGCTCCGGACTCATGTAATGCACAGTCCCGGAGGAGATGCCCGGTTCGGGGGCAGAACCCGCAGGCGCGGCAATCCCGAAATCGATAATCCGCACCGGACTCCTCCGCAGGCCGCTCAACATCAGGTTGGCCGGTTTGATGTCGCGGTGCACCAGTCCCCTGGAATGAAGGTGCGCCAGCGCACCGAAGAGACCGCGCGCCCACACGGCAATATCTGCCTGGGGCATGCTCCGCATCCGGATGGCCTCCGCGAGGCTTGTCCCGAGCGCCAGTTCTTCGATCAGGAAGGCATGCCCGGCGGAAGGACCACCGGCAGGCATGACGCCTCCGGCAATAAACCTCACGATGGAGGGGTGGTCCAGCCCGGCCAGGACCGCCGCCTCATTGTGGATCCGCTGCTGGTGCTTCCGGTGTCCTGCTGTGGCAATCTTGACGGCGGCATCGGGGCCGCCTTCCAGGTCAACGGCCCGGAACACCTCGGCAGCGGATCCGCGACCCAGCCTTTCGCCAATCCGGTACCGCCCGGCCAACACGACGCCTGCGGCCGGATTGGGGGGCTGCTGCACTGCCGCGGGCAGCACCGTCCCGACGGCGGTCATGCCGGCAGGACAGCTGAGGAGGATCCCTGGCGGGAGGCGCCCGCTGATCGTTTGCGGTCACCGCCCGCAGGCCACGCATCGAGCTGGAACCCGCAGCCGCAGCGCCACACGGGCGGAAGTTCAATGCTGTTGCTGTCAGCCGGCGCGAACGTGTAGCTGGCGCCCTCGGATCCCACAGCGGGAGTGACCAGCTGCATTGCAGTACCGCAGTGGATCGCGGACTTTCCCTGCGGCGCGGGATTGCCGTCCAGGGAGGGTCGCACCAGGCGGGGACTCGTCAGCATTGCCGCATCATCGCAGGGATCAGGCGGTGAAATTTCGGTGAAAGTAACCAACTCACTCACGACTCCGTTGGGAAGCAGCTTCGGGGAACAATCGTAAGCTTACATATAACTAGTTGATCTAGCTAGTCCGCCTAGCTAATCTTCTTTGCTTCCCCGTCATGCGCAGCAAGGGCGTCCGTCATCCGCTGCAGGAAATCAACCACGATGCGCGCATCCTCGGCAGAGAGGCTTTCCGCCACGGACATCATTCGGCGATGCATGGCCCCCAGCGTTTCGCGGACTTCCTTATCCGATTCCCCGGTGGCGATGACCACCACAGAGCGCCGGTCGGTGGGGTGCGGTTCACGCCGGACATGGCCGCTGGCAACCAGCCGGTCGATCAGCGACGTCGTGGAAGCGCTCGTAATATTGAGGAACTGGCTCAGGTCCTTGGGCACCGCCTGCTTGCCGGACGCCTGCACCCGCAATAGGTACCGCAGGGCGAGAATGTCCGTTTCGCCCATGCCCATGGAATCCCTGGTGGTACGGCGGATTTCCGTCTCCGCCGACCGGTAGTCGCGGAGCGACTTCAAAACCGCTGCGCTATAGTCCAGCTGCCCGTCAGGCCCGTACCAGTAGCCGGAGCCCTCATTGCCCGTAGAAACCATGGAATCATTTTAGACCAACTGATAACTAGCCTGCCAAGCAACTTACGGATACGCAGCGGAATGGCGTTATCCAGGTGCTTACCGTTAGGAAACACCCGCGTAATCCCGGACACCTAGCCTTGTCAGGCATACCCCTCCGGCGAATCGAGGCAGATATGCAGACAAACCCCAGGCTGAACATCAGGCAGGTCCCCTGGTCCAATCCCGTGGGCGCTGATCTTCGCCGCGCCCAGCAGGCCGAACTCGACGCCCGCTTTGGCCGGCCGGACCACGAACCCGGCCCGCCGCCGTCGGGCGCCGACTGCGCCGTCTTCCTGGTGGCCTATGACAAGGGCTCGGGACAGCCCGTGGGCTGCGGCGGGCTGCGGCTCCTGGACGGATCGACGGCGGAGATCAAAAGGCTCTACGTCCTGCCCTACACGCGCGGTTCGGGCGTCGCCAGCTCCATCCTGGCGGCCCTGGAGGCAGAGGCCTTCAAGCAGGGCATCACGCGCATCAAGGCGGAAGCCGGCTCGGCCCAGCCCGACGGAAGGAATTTCTACGAAAATTCCGGCTTTGAGGCGATTCCAAATTTTGGGCCCTATATCGGGGTGCAGCACTCTTACTGCTACGCCAAGAGCATCAACGCCCGCAGCGCCGCCCACACGGCCATGGCCTAGGACCGGCATGATCACCATGCAAGCCGTCCTCACCATCGAGGAGATCGCCTCCGTCAACCTGAACGCATCCGGCAAACCCGCACCGCACGGTTACACGGAGACCACCTACGACCGCAACCGGATCCCCACCCACCGCCTCACGGATACGCTGCAGCAGGACTGAGCCGGGCGGCGAGGTTGAGCAGGCGGTCCCGGAAGGGTTGGGCACCGTCCGCCAGAGCCACCTTCATCATCGCCGCGGACCCTAGGCTAAGGGCGCGCGTCCGCAGCCGGCGCTGCCGGTCGTAGGCGGCGAGCGCCTTTTCCCGCGGCAGGCTGTTCAGCAGATCCGCCAGGACCACGGCGTCCACCAGCGATTCACAGGCGCCCCGGCCGAGGTTGGGCGTCATGGCATGCGCCGCGTCCCCTACCAGCACCGCCGCACCGCTGACATAGGACCGCAATGGGGGCACAGTCCAGATCCTTTGGGCCAACGAAAGCTCCGGACTCGCGGCGGCCAGCACCTGCCGGATGGCGGGTGCGTGGTCCGCAAAGCGCCGCCTGGCCTGCGTGAGCGCCTCTTCCACGTCGATTCCCGTGGGGCCGAGCGTTGACCGCCAGCTCCCGTACCAGTTGGTTCCCCCGGGGGCGGCGGCAATGCCGAACAGGTCGCCCCGCCCCCAATACTCCCCCACCTCGCCGGCTTCTACCGGGGACGGAATGGTGCCGCGGACAGCGAGGGCGGAAGTCAGCCTGGCATCCGATGCAGTGCCCCACACTTCGCGGCGGACCACGCTGTGCACCCCGTCGGCACCCACCAGCAGCCCGTCCACCGGAGGCAATTGCCGCACATGGGAAGCCACCCTGCGGACGGTTCCGGGCACGGCTCCATCCAGCAGCCGCAACAGGTCCACCCGGGAAATGCCGAACAACTCCCCGCCCCGGACGGTGACCCAGGGCTTGCCTGCGGCATTGCGGATGGACCCGTTTCCCAGCACCGGGCTGACCGCACGCGCCCCGGCCAGGACCCCCACCCGCGCCAGCGCACGCTGCGCATTGGGCCACATGGCCAGCACGGTGCCCACCGTGGGCAGTTCGGGGCGTTTCTCGAAAATGGACACGTCATAGCGTGAAGGGTCCAGGCTGGCCGCCAGGGCCAGGCCCGCGATGCCGCCGCCCACGATCGAGATCGCTTCCATGCAGGCAATTTTACTACTTTTGTAGTGGCATGGAAGAGGCACTTACACTGGGCGCATGCCTGACCGCCGCACGGAACTGATGGATGCCGCCCTGGGGGTGGTTGCGAACAAGGGAATGAAAGGCCTGACCCATCGCGCCGTCGACGCCGCCGCCGGACTCCCGGAAGGCACCACGTCCAACTACTTCCGGAGCCGGGCAGCCCTCGTGGAGGCCGCGCTGGACCGCCTCCTGCAGCTTGACGCCGGACTGCTGCGGGAGGCCGGTCCGGCCGGACCGCCGCCGGGCATTCCGGAACTGGCGGACCAGCTGGCCGCCATGGTGCTCGCCCTGGCCCGGCAGCACGCCGGCCTTACGCGGGCGCGGCTGGCCCTTTCGCTGGACCGGCCCGAGGCGGTGACCGCCGGCCACTACCTGCTGGTGGGCGGGTTGGAGCAGGCCCTGGATGGCTTGGGAGTGGCGGGCGCAGCAAGGCGGGCGCAGGACGTCGCCGACTACGCCGATGGCCTGTTGCTCCACCTGCTCACCGTCCGCCGGGACCAGCAGCCCGACGTGGCCGCAACCGCAGCGGCGATCCGCCGCCTGCTGGCCCCGTAAAGCGGGCCCGGCAGTCCGTCGTCGTCCTCCCTGGCCCCTAGGACGCGCCGGGCCAGCCTGTGTACGCCTCGGCAAGGTAGGCCATGCCGTGCCGCGATGAAACCACGGAATTCAGTTCGCCAAGCTGGCGGGCCCGGGAGAAGTCGTCGGCGTCCGCGGGGGTGTGCAGCATGGTGGTCATCCAGTACGAGAACTGCTGCGCCTTCCAGACCCGGTCCAGGGCGCGGTCGCTGTAGGTGTCCAGCAGGTGTCCCGATCCGGAGTTGTAGTGGCTGTCCAGCCCCTCGAAGAGGACCTTGACGTCGTTGATGGCCAGGTTCAGGCCCTTGGCTCCGGTGGGCGGCACAGTGTGTGCGGCATCCCCGGCGAGGAACAGGTTGCCGTGGCGCATGGGGGTGTGGACGAAGCTGCGGAACGGAAGGACCATCTTCTCGATGACCGGGCCCTCCTTGAGCTCGAAGCCGTTCCCGTTGACGCGGCTCCGGAATTCGGCCCAGATCCGGTCATCGTCCCACTCCGCCACGTTCTCCTTGGGATCACACTGGAAATACATCCGCTGGACCGTCTCCGTACGCTGGCTGATCAGGGCGAAGCCGTTGGCCGAGTTGGCGTAGATCAGTTCGTCGGAACTGCGGGGAGCCTCGGCCAGGATGCCGAACCATGCGAACGGGTACTCGTGGAAGTACCACTTGCGGTGGGCCTCCGGGATCTGGAACCGGCAGTGGCTGCGGGAGCCGTCGGCACCCACCAGGAAATCCGCCTGGATCTCGAATTCAACGCCTTCGGCGTCGGTAAACCAGACCTTCGGGCTGCCTTCCAGGTCATGGACGGAGGTGTCGGTGACGCTGAAGCGGACGTCGCCGCCGTCGTCCTTCCTCCGCGCGGCGAGGTCGAGGAAGACGTCCGTCTGCGGGTAGAGCCAGACGGACTCGCCCACGAGGTCCTTGAAGTCGACGCGGTGGCTCTCGCCGTTGAACCGCAGTTCGATGCCATCGTGCCGGTCGCCCTCGCGCAGCACACGGTCCGAAACCCCGCTGTCCACCAGCAGATTCACAGTGCCGTGCTCCAGGATTCCGGCGCGGACGGTGTGGGCGATCTCCTCGTGGCTGCGGACCTCAATGACCGTTGACTCGATGCCTGCCTTCGCCAGGAGATGGGACAGCATCAGCCCTGCCGGACCGCCTCCCATGATGGCCACTTGGGTGGTGATGGTTTTTCGTGCCATGGCTGCGTCTCGCTTCGCTGCGGGTCCCGCCACGGGCGGCACCGGATCGTTTGTCTGCCATCAGTGTGGGGGAAGCCGGGTGACCGGCGTTACAGAAATTCCGTTGAATGGCTCAGGCGTCGGCAAGTTGCCGGGCGATGCCCCGGGCAGCCGTTTGCAGGGCCGGAACCAGTGCCTGCAGGCGCATCTCCTGCAGGGGCACCACGACACCCAGTGAGGCTACGGCCCGCTGCCGGCGGTCCAGCACGGGCACCGCGATTCCCCAGGTGCCCGCATCCACTACGCCTTTCAGTTGCGCAAAGCCCTGATGGGCGGCCTCGGCCAGCAGCGCCCGCACGTCGGCCGCAGCCAGCCTTCCCTCGGGATCGGTGAACTGGCCCAGGTACTCCTGCTGCATGGCCTTGTCCTGGTGGGCCATCAGTGCCAGTCCGGCGGACGAGATATGGATGGGCATCCTCCCCGCCACCTGGGCCCGGTTGGCCACCGAGCCGCGCCGTGACAGGCGCTCCACAAAGAGGGCCTCCCAGCCATCGAGCACTGCCAGGTTCACGTTTTGGTTCAGCACCTGCTGGATGTCCTCCATGAACGGCATGGCTGCCTGCCGGAGCGCCAGCGCCGGCGAGGCACGGTTCACCAGTTCCCACAGCCGGAGTCCAGGCCGCACCATCCCGCCGGGAGCAGTCTCCAGCAGTCCGTGACCTGCCAGCTGGCCCACCAGCCGGTGGGTGGTGGTCAGCGGAAGGCCTGCCCGGCCGGCAAGGTCAGACAACTGGAGGGCATTGACATCCTGGGGAAACGCGGAGATCAGCCGCACGATCCGGTCCACCACGGAGTCGCCGGACGGGGAGTTGGCCAGCGTGACCACCTGCTTCCATTGAATGGGAAAAGTTGTCCCAGATTACACCCGATAGTGATACAAACCTCACTGGGGATGCGGGCAATGCCGCCCACCCACGACCGGCAAAGCAGCCTGCCGCTCAAAACTCCTGGAAGATACACCGAGGTATTTCTATGTCATTTGCGCCATCCCAGCACCGTTCCACGTGGCCGGTCTGGCTTTGCTGGCTGGCCATGGTTCTGGACGGTTTTGACCTGGTGGTTTTGGGCACGGTCATTCCCACACTCATCAAGACCCATGACCTTGGCTTCGACGCGGTGGGCGCCACCTTGGCCGCCACAATCTCACTGGTGGGGGTTGGCGCCGGTGCCCTGTTCATCGCCCCGCTGTCCGACCGCTTTGGCCGGCGCCGCCTCCTGGTGGCCTGCGTCCTGTGGTTTTCGATCTTCACCATCGCCGTGGTGTTCGCACCCAACGTGGCGGTGTTCTGCGCCTTCCGGCTTCTTGCCGGGCTGGGACTGGGCGCCTGCCTCCCGGCCGCCTTGGCCTACATGAACGACTACGCCCCGGCAGGTACCGCCGGAAAGTCGACCACCCGGACCATGACCGGCTACCACGCCGGCGCTGTGGCCACGGCCTTCCTTGCCCTGCTGCTGATCCCGGACTGGCGGATGATGTTCATCGTGGGCGGACTCGCAGGCTTCGCCCTGGCACCCTTCCTGTGGTTCAAGCTCCCCGAAACCCTTCCCCCGGCTGAGGCAGGAACCGAACCGGCCGCAGCCCGCACCGGTTTCCGGGACCTGGCACGGAAGCCCTACCCACTGGTGGCGCTGGCCATCGCCGCGGCGTCCTTCATGGGGTTGCTCCTGGTCTACGGCCTGAACACCTGGCTTCCGCAGCTGATGGCCGGCGCCGGGTACACCGTCAGCACCGGCCTGGTCCTCCTGCTGGTCCTCAACGTGGGGGCCGTGGTGGGCCTGGTGATCGCAGGGATCCTGGCCGACAAGCACGGCACCAAGCGTGTGGTGCTGCTGTGGTTCGGACTCTCTGCGGTTTTCCTGGCTGTCCTGAGCGTCAAGATCCAGAATGAACTGCTGCTCAACGCGGCAGTCTTTGTCACCGGCGTGTTCGTCTTCAGCGCACAGGTACTGGTCTACGCATGGGTCAGCCAGCTGTTCCCGGCAACCCTCCGTGCTACAGCCCTCGGCTTCGCCGCCGGCGTGGGCCGGCTCGGCGCGATCATGGGCCCTGCCGTCACCGGCACGCTGGTGGCTGCCAACATCGCCTATCCCTGGGGCTTCTACGTCTTTGCGGCTGCTGCCGCGATTGCCGTGGTGGCGCTGGTGACGGTGCCGCACGCCATCGCTGCGGTCCGGGCAGAAGCGGTCCCGGAAGCATCAGCCACCGAACGTCCGTAACGCGTCACCGTCCGCCCCTGCCCCTGGTGCAGGGGCAGGCACAAGGCGGTCAGGCCGTCGTCGAACGCTGCCTGAGGCGGCGCCACGCGCCGGGCGCCAGCACCACGGCAATGCCGACGGCGGCACCGATGACGGTTTCGATGATGCGGTCGCGCAGCAAGAGGGTTGGCGACGCCGGGACCACCAGCAGCGTTGACACCAGCGCCAGGGGCGTAACGAAAACCTGGGCCAGCAGGTACTGGCGGAGGATGAACATTTCGGCGCCGAACTGGCACAGCGCCATGACGAGCACGGTCTGCCAGGGTTGCAGGCCGAGCAGCAGGACGGCGGCCAGCACCGCGAGGCCCAGGACGGTGCCGATGATCCTTTGGATGCCCCGGCGGACCCGGTGCCGCGTGGAGTGGCCCACCAGGGGCACCACCGCCGCCACCATGGCCCAATAGTTGTGGCCGAATCCCAGGCGGCTGCCGGCCCATGTGGCCAGTGACCCGGCAAGTCCGGCGGCCACCAGGTAACCGAAGCCTTCAAGCCGGGCCGCACGCTTCTCAGCGGGGGTACGGCGGATCGGGGCCGGCCGGGTCCAGGGGGTCCGGTGGCTGGGAAGGATCCGGGCCGAGAAGCCGATGAGCAGGGCGAACACGGTGGTGAGGACGGCCACCAGCATCCCCTGCCACAGCGGCGGCTGGTTGGGAATGGAAGCGATGGCGGCAAAGGCGAAAATGTGGAAGAGGGACCCGGCGGGGCGAAGCCGCAACCAGGAAATAGCCACCGAGCAGGCCCCGGCAACCAGGGTGGTGGCCAGGACCAGCAGCCAGGTGGTGGTGGCGCGTTCAAGACCCCAGGCGGATTCCATTCGTGCGGCGAGCGCCGCCAGGAAGATCACCAGCAACATCAGCAGTCCGGCCCGCAACTGCAGCACGAACCGGACCGCGTGCGGCTCGCCGCGGCCGTAGATGCCCGTGAACGCCCCGAAGGACGCGAAGATTGCCAGGTCCAGCCGGCCCAGGAGCACCAAGGTAATCAGCGGCACGAACACACCGACAGCGCACCTCAAGGCAGGATGGTGGTCCTTGTTGCCGGGACCAATGCTGAACATCTCGGCAAACAACTTCACGTGGGCAGCGCCTTCCTTGGGGGTGGATTCTGACGGGCGGCCGCGCTGACGTTCCTGATAAATCCTACGGTGCGGGACCCGGAAGGCCCCTGGCACGTTCCCATGAATGGAATCAGGAGGCAACGCGGCGGAAACAGCACCCGGTGATGCTTGAGTCATGAAGCGCCCTCCGCACAACACGCCCGCGGCCGACCTGAGCTGCGAGGTCTGCGGCCGGATGCCCGAGCCGCCCAAGGCGCGGCTCACCGTTGCCAACGTGGCCGTAATGCTGCCCATCGAGCTGCTGGTCCACGCCCTGGTGGTGGAGACCCACCTTCCCTACGTGGCCAAGGTCCTGGTGCTGACCCTGACTGCCACAGTCCTGGTGATTTGGGTGGCCGAACCGTCGGCGGCGAGGATCCTGCGCAGCTGGCTCCATGCGCCGGCACTGCGGCACCGCCGCCAGCTGGCGGCGGCCCCGTCGCTGTGGCGGGCACGGACACTGCTGGCGGACCAGCCCGGTTCGCTGCAAAGGATGACCCGGGCACTGGCCCGGCTGGATGCCAACATCCTGGGCCTGCACGTGCACCCCGCCCCGGCCGGCGTCCTGGACGAGTTCGTCCTCGCGGTCCCGGGCGAGGTGGGCGAGCGCGAGCTGCTGGCAGCCCTGCACGACGGCGGCGGCAGCCGTCCGCACGTATGGCCCACCACGTCCCTGGCGATGGCGGACGGGCAGACGAAGGCGCTCAGCCTCGCGGCGCGGATCGCTGCCGCGCCGGACGAACTCCCCTTGGCGGTGGCCGAGCTGCTGCATGCGCAGATCGTGCCGCCACAGGACGCCGGGTCACCGGCCGACGACGGGACGCGCCTGAAGATCCCCACGGCCTGGCAGGGGCCCATCACCTTTTCCCGGCCGGGTGAGCCGTTCACTCCGGCCGAATCCGCACGGGCCCACCGCCTCGCCGAGCTGGCCGAAACCCTGTCCCACCGCCCCGCGGGTTCCTCCCCCTAGTCGTCGAGACCGTGCGGGCACCAGTCACAATCCGTTCGGAGGAGCCGCGGAACGCTGTCGGGCAAAAAACCCTTGACAGTGGCGGGAGTCACTTCTAACTTTGTTTTTGGGATCCCAAATTGGGATCCCAAAATCGAATCCTCCCCATTCGTGAACTTCCCCGTGAAGGAGAAGCTGTGTCCGTCCCAAACACTGAAACAACGGCGCCATCCGCCGAATCCGCCTCCCAAACCACCCAGCCCCGAAAGGACGGACTGCAACGGCGCAGCTCCGTCCGGTGGCGGCTCTTCCTGCTGCTCCTGGTCCTCGTGTCCGTCAACTACATCGACCGCGGCTCCATCTCCGTGGCCTTGCCCATCATCCAAAAGGAATTCAACCTCGCCCCCGAACTGGTGGGCCTGCTGCTGTCCGCCTTCTTCTGGACCTACGCCCTGATGCAGGTTCCCGTGGGCTGGCTGATCGACAAGTTCGGCCCGCGCAAGGTCATGACCGCCTCCTGCATCGGCTGGGGCGCGGCCACGGCAGCGTCCGGCATGGCCGGCGGTTTCCTGAGCATGTTCATCGCCCGGCTTGGAATCGGCGTGACCGAGGCCGGCGTCATGCCCGCCGGGGGCAAGCTCAACGCCATCTGGATGCACCGGTCCGAACGCGGCCGCGGCGCCACCATCCTGGACGCCGGCGCACCCCTGGGTGCCGGGCTTGGCGGCATCATCATTGCCGGCCTCATTGCCACCACCGGCAGCTGGCGCTGGTCCTTCGTGATCGCCGGCGCCGCCACCGTCCTCATGGGACTCGCCGTCTGGTGGTACGTCCGGGACAACCCCCGGGAACACCGTGCCGTCAACGAAGCCGAAGCATCCTACATCGAAGCCTCGCACGCCGCCGAGGACGCCGAAGCCACCCTGGACGGCAGCACGGGCAAACGCGGCCTCCTCCCCTACCTGAAGTTCCGCTCCTTCTGGGCCATGTGCCTGGGCTGGCTCGGATTCAACGGAGTCTTCTACGGCCTGCTGACCTGGGGGCCGCTGTACCTGGCCCAAGCCAAGGGCTTCGACCTGAAAACCATCGGCTGGTCCACCCTGGTGATCTTCGGCGCCGGGTTCGTCGGAGAAATCATCGGCGGCACCATCGCCGACAAATGGCGGGCCTCCGGCGCCTCCGCAAACCTGGTCATGCGCACCCTCCTGGGCATCTCCAGCGCCATCGTCGTAGCGGGCCTGGTAGGCGTCACCGTGGTCCCCGACGCCACCACCGCCGTCGTGCTGCTCTCCGTGGTCCTGTTCTTCCTGCGCTGGGTGGGCCTGTTCTGGAGCATTCCGTCCATCCTCGGCGGACGCACCAACGCCGGGGTCCTGGGCGGCGCCATGAACCTCAGTGGCAACATCTCCGGCTTCGTGACCCCCATCGTCGTCGGCCTGATCGTCGGGGCCACCGGCTCCTACACGTGGGCGCTGCTGTACTTTGTCGGTTCCGCGGTGATCATGGGCGCATCGGTCCTCACCCTGAACTACAACAAGCGGCTTCCTGTCTAAGCTGGCCCTCGCAGGGAAACTTGCAAACCACGCCCCCGCAGCCGGGAGCAGTGCCATACAAGAATCGAAAATGGAGCACCATGCTGACCGCAGAAGAGACCCAGGACAAGGACCGCCCCCTCCGCGAGACTGTCCGGGACACCCTCCGCACCCGCATTTTCGAAGGGCACTACGCTCCCGGCACGCGGCTGGTGGAACGCGACCTCGCCGCCGAATTCTCCGTGTCCCGCCTGCCGGTCCGCGAAGCCCTCCGCATGCTCCGGCAGGAAGGCCTCATCAGCGACCGCGGGGCCCGCGGGGCGGAAGTCAGCAGCCTCAGCCCCAAGGATGTTGAGGACCTCTTCGATGTCCGCCAGTCCCTCGAGGTGCTGGCCTGCCGGCTCGCCGCGCGCCGCGCCACCGCTGAAGACCTGGCCTACCTTAAGGGGCTGCTGGACAACGCAGAGGCTTTCCTTGCCAAAGGCGCGGTGATGGAAGCGCACCGCTCCAACAGCGAGTTCCACGACGCCATCACCGGGATTGCGGACAACAACTTCCTCAAATCGGCCCTGGAACCCCTGCAGGGCCGGATGCACTGGCTGTTCCGGCACGTCAGCGACCTGCCCGAACTGATCCGCGAACACCGGGAGCTCTACGCCGCCATTGCCAGCGGCGACCCCGACCGGGCGGCCGCCCAATCCGCCTCCCACATCGGAAAGTACCGGGAACAGTTCCCCGAGGACTTCCAGAAAACCGAACCAGAATTCCACCGGAAGAGAAAATGAAACTCCTGGTCATCAACCCCAACATCAGCGCCGACGTCACGGCCCTGATCGAATCCGAGGCGCACCGCTCCGCAGCCCCTGGCACCGAACTGCTGGTGCGGACCGCCGGCCACGGCGTCGAATACATCGAAACCCGGTTCGAAGCCCTCATCGCCGCCGGGGCCGTCGCCGAAATCGTCGCCGAGCACACCCGCCCCGGCGCGGACCCGGTTGACGCCATCGTGGTGGCAGCCTTCGGCGACCCCGGCATGCCCGCCTTGAAGGAATTGGCGGACGTCCCGGTCATCGGCATCACCGAGGCCGCACTCTGCGCGGCGGCGCTGCAGGGCCACCGCTTCTCCATCATCGCCATCTCGGACCGGATCAAGCCCTGGTACCGCGAGTGCGTGGAACGCTTCGGGCTCGCCGGCCGGCTGGCCTCCATCCGTTCCATCAACGAGTCCCTCACCAGCATCGGCTCGGTCCAGCAGGACTTCAAGGAAACCCTGCTGGCACTTAGCCGGCAGGCCGTGGCGGAGGACGGCGCCGACGTCGTCATCCTCGCCGGCGCCCCGCTGGCAGGACTCGCCCGCGACCTCAAGGGGCAGATCCCCGTGCCGGTGGTTGACGGCATCTCCGCCGGGATCCGCATGGCCGAGGCGGTGGCCGGGCTGCAGTCCGGATCGCACCGCGCCGGCGCGTTCGCCCCTCCCCCGGCGAAAGACCGAAAAGGCCTCTCCGGCAGCCTGGACGCAGCCCTTGCGGCCCGCCAGGAGCACGCCGGCGCGCCCCAGCCTGCCGCCTAAAGCCAGACACCATACCCACAAGGAGGACACCGATGTCCCACCAGCCAGAACTCGTCATTGCCAACGCCACAATCGTCAACAGCCATGGCCGCCAGGCCGCCCACATCGTGGTGCAGGAGGGCCGCATCGCCGCCCTCATCGACGTTGACCAGCCGGTCCCCGCCGCCGGCCGCACCATCGACGCCGCCGGCAAACTTGTCATCCCCGGCGGCGTTGACGGACACTGCCACGTCGCCCAGGTCACCGGACGCTTCCGTACCCTTGACGACTTCCGGACCACGTCCACCGCGGCACTGTGGGGCGGTACCACCACCATCATCGACTTCGGCATCCCCCGGGACGCCCAGGAGACCCCACTCGCCGCCGCCCTGCACAAGAAGGAACTCGCCACCGAATCCCGGTGCGACGTCGCCCTCCACGGCGCGGTGGTCGCCTGGGACGAAACCATCCCCTGGCAGCTGGAGCAGCTTGCCGCCGAGGGCGTCCGCTCCGTGAAGATGTACACCACCAACCGCGGCACCACCATGGCTGACGGGGACACCATCCTGAAGGTCATGCGGGAGCTGGTCCGGCTGGACGGCCTGGCCTACATCCACGCCGAACACGATCCCATCATCGCCGACTGCACCGAACAGCACGCCCAGGACGGCCGGATTGGGATCGAACACCTGCACCGGACACGGCCTGAGCTGGCCGAGGAGATCTCGGTGAAGGAAACCCTGGCCATGGCCGAATACACCGGCGCACCCGTGTACTTTGTCCATCAATCCACGCCCGGGGCGGTGGACCTGGTGAGCGAAGCCCGCTCCCGGGGACTGGAGACGTTCTCCGAGACCTGCCCGCACTACGTCACCTTGGACGACACTGTCTACGCGTCCGCCTTCCCGGAATGGTTCGCCTGCTGCCCGCCCATGCGCAGCCCGGAAACCGTGGCCGCGCTCAAGGAGCGGCTGGCGTCCGGGGCCATCCACACCATGTCCTCCGACCACTCCTGCTACGACCTGTCCCAGAAGCGCGAGCGCACCGATGACGTGCGCGCCATGCCGCACGGGCTGCCCGGCGTGGAGACCCGGATGCCGGTGACGTTCACCGCGATGACCTCCGCCGGTGCCTCCGTGGAGCAGTTCGTCGAGGCCTTCGCGGCCGGCCCTGCCCGCATCAACGCGGTCCCCGGCAAAGGCCGCATCGCCGAGGGATTCGACGCCGACCTGGTGGTTTTCGACCCCGCCGAGGAACGGACGGTGGATGGCGCCGCCTTGCACATGGGGACGGATTTCTCGCCCTTCGACGGACAGGCACTCACCGGCTGGCCCGCCGTCGTGGTTTCCAACGGCCGGGTGGTGCTGGACGCGGACGGCTTCCACGATCCCGGCCCCGCAGGCCGGTTCATCAACCGCAACGGCTTCCGCGAGCACCAGTCCCTTTCCGCCGGCGCGGCGCACGCCGCCGCCGCCCTCTAGGAGTTCCCATGCCTGCATCCACACGTCCCCGCCGGATCGGCATGATCGTGCCGTCCTCCAACACCTGCCTGGAGCCGCAGACCTACCGGATCCTCGGTGGCCGCAGCGACGTCACGGTCCACTTCACCCGCATTCCCGTCACCCGGATCGCCCTGGACGACTCCGCCAACCGCCAGTTCGACCCCGCCGTCATGCGGGAGGCCGCACGGCTGCTGGCGACGGCGGACGTGGACGTCATCGCCTGGAACGGCACCTCGGGGTCGTGGCTGGGTTCGGCGCACGACCGGGAGCTGGCGGCGGAAATTACCGGCGCCACGGGCGTCCCGGCCACCACCTCCACGCTGGCCTACCTTGAGGCGTTCCGGGCCTTCGGCACTGAACGGATCGGCCTGTTCACGCCGTATACAGGCGATGTGAACCACCAGGTCATCGCCTCCTACGAGCGCGAAGGCATTAAGACCGTGGACCACCGGGCGCTCGGGCTCAGCAACAACGAGTCGTTCGCCAGGGTCACGGACGCGGAGATGCTGCCGGGATCGCGGGAACTCGCCGCCGCCGCGCCCGACGCCCTGGTGTACCTGTGCACCAACCTCTACGGCGCCAACATCACCGCCGAGATCGAGGAGAGCACCGGCGTCCCGGTCCTTGACTCCGTGGCGGTCACCCTCTGGCACGCCCTGAAACTGGCGGGTGCTCCGCTGCTGGACCCGCGCTGGGGCAGGCTCCTGGCCTAGCCGGCCTGCCCCGCCGGGCGCTTACATCCGCAGCGTCAGGGCTCCGGGCTCGATGCTCATCAGCACGTGCTTGCCCTCACCCTCGTGGTCCCCGTCCAATTGGTAGTCGTCCTTGTGCTCCAGGGTGATCTCAACCGTCTTGCCTTGGAAATACTCCACCGCCGTATCCCGGTTCCGGCCCTTGCCGATGATGCCGGCCAGCACGGACAGCCAGCCGAGCTTGCCGTGGTGGGGTGCCAGGACCGCGATGTCCAGCAGGCCGTCGTCGATCTTGGCGTCGGGGAAGATCTCCACGCCGCCCTGGACCTTGCCGCAGTTGCCCACCATCACGCTGCGCACGCCGCGGTGCATCACGGTCTTGCCGTCAATCGCCAAGGTGGCCTTCACGGGCTTTCCGGGCAGGTTCCGGATGCCGGCGTCCACGTAGGCCAGCCACCCCACCTTGTCCTTGAGGTCCTCGTTGGTGTCGCCCATGATGGTGGCGTCGTAGCCCAGGCCCGCCATGACCAGGAAGAGCTGGTCCTGGTCCGGATCGCTCCGCTTGGCGCGGACCACGTCGATCTTCCGTTCGGCGCCGGTCAGGGCGCCGGCCATGGCGCCGTCGTAATCGGTCACGTCCATGCCCAGGTTGCGTGCCAGCAGGTTCCCGGTCCCCAGGGGGAGCAGGCCCATGGGCGTATCACCGCCGGCCAGGACCTCGGCGACGCAGCGCACGGTACCGTCGCCGCCGGCCGCGATGACGAGGTCCGCCCCTTGAGCCAGGGCTTCCTTTGCCTGCCCGACGCCGGGGTCCTCCTTGGTGGTCTCCAGCCAGATGGGCTCGCCCCAGCCGTTCTCGACACAGTGCTTGGCCACCAGGCCGCGCACGTCGAAGTCCACCGGCTTGGCAGGATTGACAATGATGGCGGCACGTTTGGGCGAAGTGGAGCTGGTGTCAGTCATGGCGTCCTCTGGTGGGGTGGAAAGCAAGCAGGCTGTTGAGAGAAGAGTAACCCGAAGCGGCTGCAGTTCCGCGCCTACAGTGCTTTGACGGCGCCCAGCACCTGGGCCAGGGACTCCTTGGCGTCGCCGAACAGCAGGGACGTCTGCGGCTCGAACAGGAGTTCATTCTCGATGCCGGCGAACCCCGGGCGCATGGAACGCTTCAGGAACACCACCTGCCGCGCTTCCGCCACCTCCAGGATGGGCATCCCGTAGATCGGCGACCCGGAGGATGTCTTGGCCGCCGGGTTGACCACGTCATTGGCACCCACCACCAGGGCGACGTCGGTGGTCTTGAACTCCGGGTTGATCTCGCCCATTTCCTTGAGCGATTCGTAGGGAACGTTGGCTTCCGCCAGCAGCACGTTCATGTGGCCGGGCATGCGGCCGGCCACCGGGTGGATGGCGAAGTCCACCTGGATGCCCCGGGCTTCCAGGGCCAGCGCCAGTTCGGCGGCGGTGTGCTGCCCCTGCGCCACGGCCAAGCCGTAGCCGGGAACAATGATCACGCGCTGGGCGTAGCCCAGCAGGACCGCCACGTCCTCCGGCGAGGAGGACCGGACCGGACGCTCGCTCACTGCCGTGGATCCCGCCGTCGACCCTCCGCGGAAGGCGCCAAACAGGATGCCCGCGACGCTCCGGCCCATGGCCGCCGCCATGGCGCGGGTGAGGATGGTGCCCGAGGCGCCCACCAGCGTGCCGGCCACCACCAGCAGGACGTTGCCGAGCACCACGCCGGACGCCGCGACGGCCAGGCCGGTGAAGGCGTTGAGCAGCGAGATGACGATGGGCACGTCCGCGCCGCCCACGGGCAGGACCAGCAGGACGCCCGCGGCCAGGCCCAGGACCAGCAGCAGGACCGCAAGGGGCAGCGACCCGGAAACGACGACGGCGATGCCGGAGGCCACCGCCGCCAGCAGCACCACCGACATCACCACGGGCAGCCCGGAGAACACCACGGGCCGGGTGGTCATCAGCTCCTGCAGCTTGGCGAACGTGATGCCCGAGCCGGCGAACGAAACGGCCCCCACCAGGAGCGTGAAAACGATGGCCACGCGGACCCACGGTTCCCCCGCATGGCCCAGCTCGAGGAGGGCCACCAGCGCGGCAGCGCCGCCCCCCACCCCGTTGAACAGGGCCACCAGCTGCGGCATCTGCGTCATCCTGACCCGCCGCGCCACGGGAGCGGCGACGGCGGAGCCCACCACGATCGCGCCCAGGATCCACGGGATGTTCTCGAGCCGGGCGGACAGGAAGACGGTCACGACGGCGATCACGGCACCCAGGGCGCCCACCAGGTTTCCGCGGCGGGCGGTGCGCGGCGAACTGAGTCCGCGCAGCGCCAGGATGAAGAAGACCGCTGCGGCCAGGTACAGCAGGGCGGTCCAGACGGGATCGAGGATGCTCATTTGCTGCCGCCCTTGGGTTGCCCGGCATCCTTTTTCGCATGGAACATGTGCAGCATCCGGTCCGTCACCACGAACCCGCCCACCAGGTTCGCGGTGGCGAGGACCACCGCGAGCAGTGCCACCGCCAGGACCCACGGGTCTGCCGCCTGGCCGGCCACGATGATGGCACCCACCAGGATGATCCCGTGGATGGCATTCGCGCCGGACATCAGCGGCGTGTGGAGGGTGCTGGAGACCTTGGACACCACCTCGAAGCCGACGAACACTGCCAGTACTGTAATGGTCAGCAGGGCTGTCCCGTCCATCAGAGTGCTCCGTCCTGCCGGGCCGTGGCGGCTGCGCCGGTCCGGGCGGCCAGCAGTGCGGCGGTCGGCTGGTGCCGCACCACGCCGTCGTGGGTCAGGCAGGCTCCGGCCACCACTTCGTCGTCGAAATCCAGGGCCAGCGCGCCGTCCCGCACCATCAGGGCCAGCAGGTTGGCCACGTTCTTGGCGTACAGGCGGGAGGCGTCGGACGCCATCGCGGAGGCCGGGTCCTTCAGGCCCACCAGGGTAATCTGCCCGGACCCGTCCGCGGTGGGGATGGGGATGTCCTGGCCGGGCACGGATCCCTCCACGTTTCCGCCGGACTCCGCGGCGAGGTCGACGACGACCGATCCGGGGCGCATGCCCTGCACCATCTCGCGGGTCACCAGGAGGGGCGCGGGACGGCCCGGGACGGCCGCCGTCGTGATCAAAACGTCCGATTGGGCGACGTGCGGGGCCAGCAGCTGGCGCTGCCTGGTGCCGGCATCGGAGCTCAGCTGCCGCGCGTAGCCGCCGGCCGCTTCCGCGGTTTCAAGGTCCAGCCGGATGAAGGTGCCCCCCATGGAAGCCACCTCGTCAGCAGAGGCGGGCCGGATGTCGTTGGCGAACACCCGCGCCCCCAGCCGCTTTGCCGTCCCGATGGCCTGCAGTCCCGCCACGCCCGCGCCGAGGACCAGGACGCGCGCCGGCGGGATGGTCCCGGCGGCGGTCATGTACAGCGGGAAGAACCGTGGCAGCCGGATGGCCGCTTCGAGCACGCAGCGGTAGCCGGCCACCAGCGCCTGCGAGGTCAGCGCATCCATGGACTGGGCCCGGGAAATGCGGGGCACCAGCTCCAGGGCGAAGGAGGTGACGCCGTTGTCCGCGAGCGCCTGCACCGTGGGCAGTTCGGACGACGGCGACCCGAGCCCCACAGCCACCGCTTCCCGTTTCAAGGCGGCAGCGGTGTCCGGGTCCAGCGCTCGGACGTGGGCCAGGATGTCGAGGGCGCCGTGGTCCAGTTCCGCGACGATCTCCGCGCCCGCCTGCCGGTAGTCATGGTCGGAGTGGCCCGCGGCTGTCCCGGCCCCGGTTTCGAGCAGGACGTCCAGGCCCATTCCGGTCAACTGCCTGACGGTGTCGGGGGTGGCGGCCACGCGCCGCTCGCCCTCCCGGCGTTCCCGCGGAATGCCCAGTTTCACCCGCTGCCTCCTCTTCCTGAAGGGCGTGGCAGCGGCTCTGCTGCACGCAGTTGGCTTGAGTCTAGAGCCCTGCGCGCCGCGGCGGGAGTAGGGTGGCCGGCTTGGATGGCAAACAGTTACCTCGCGGCAGCGCCCGCCGACCCGCCTTAATCCAGGGCGATCCGCCGCGCGGCTTCCAGCAACTCGGGGAGGACTGTCGCCTCGATGTCCTGGGCTGCGGCTCGGTGCGTCTGCATTCACCCCGCTGCGTGAACTCGGCAACCCGGTCAGGTAGACCCCGGACTGCCCGGACCCGCAGCGAAAAGCGAGGCCGACGACGGGACGCAACTCCCGCCGTCGGCCTTACCTTTGCGGGCCGGACGCCCTACTGGCCGGCATCACCGGTGGGCGCGGCGGTTGGCGCGGCAGCACCGTTGTTGCCGTTGCGGCGGCCCTGGCCGGGCGTTTGGGTGCCGGGGGTGTCGCCGGCACCGGCCCCGGCACGGCCGTTGGTTCCCTGGAAGTTGCCCACGTTTGTCCGGCCGGCCCGGGCGCCGAGGTCAAGCTGCTTCTGCACCATCGAGCCGCCGAAGAATCCGGCCACCACCAGCAGTACGCAGACCAGGACTTTCGTGGTGCGGCCTGGCGTGTACCGCTTCCTGGGAATGAAGGGTTCGTCGTCGGCGGGGACTTCGGCCGGCTGGTCCCGGAACGGCCCGTGGTCCTCGCCGGGGGCGGTCAGGGGAACGGGCAGCGCTTCGGTGGCTGCGTCGGTGTCCGGGGTGTATGGGCTGGAGCTGTTCACGGGTTTCCTATTCATAGCGGAGGGCATCGATGGGCCGCAGCTTCGCGGCCTTGTTGGCGGGGTAGACCCCAAAAACCAGTCCAATGACGGCTGAAACCGCCAGGGACAGCCAGACTGTCCAGGCCTGCACCTCGGGCTGGACGCCGAGCACGGGGAACGCGCTGCCCGCGAAGCCGACGGCGATCCCGGCCACCCCGCCGATGACCGAAATCACCAGGGATTCGATCAGGAACTGCGTCACGATACTGCCCCGGGACGCGCCGATGGCCTTCCTGATGCCGATCTCCCGGGTCCGTTCCGTCACGGTGACCAGCATGATGTTCATGACGCCGATGCCGCCGACCAGGAGGCTGATGGCAGCCACCGCGCCCAGCAGGATGGTCAGTGTTTGGGTGGTGTTGGTGGCGGTGGTGAGTATCTGCGCCTGGTTGCGGACCTGGTAGTCCCGGTTGGTGGAGTCGACGTGGTGGCGGGCGTCCAGGATCATCTGGATCTCGTTTTGGGCTTGGTTCATGACGTCCGCGGAGGCCGCCTGCACCGTAATGGACGCGAGGGTGGGCGCATAGCCGGTGAACTTGTTCTGCGCGGCGGAGAACGGCACCACCACGATGTCGTCGGGATCGTTCAGGCCGGTGGACCCCTTGACCGCGAGCACGCCGGACACCGTGAAATTTTGGCCGTTCAGCTGGATGGTCCGGCCCACCGCGGAAGCGGTGGTGGCGCCGAAGAGATCACTGGCCACCGTATTTCCGATGACGGCCACCGGGTTCCCTGCCTGCTGGTCGGCTTCGGTGAAAGACGCCCCTGACGCCATGGCGCTGTTGGTGATATCGAAGTACGAGGACGTGGTCCCGAGGAAGCTGGCAACGGAGTGGGTGGCGCTGGTGTACGTTGCCGTGACGCCCTGCGCCTGGACGATCGGCGCCGTGCGGGCCACATCGGGGGCCAGGACTGCATCCGTGAGGGCGTGCTCGTCCTCGAGGGTGAGGTTGGTGCTGCGTGTACGGCTTGCCCCGGCCTGGCCGCCGGTACTGCGGCCGCCCACGCTGGTGGACCGGCTGACGGTGAGGACGTTGGTGCCCAGCTTGCCGATCTGGGCTTTGATGTTGTTGCTGGTCCCCGCGCCGACCGCAAGCAGGATGATGACGGCGGCAATGCCGATCAGGATCCCCAGCGTGGTGAGGACGGAACGCATTTTGTTGGCGGCCACCCCGGACAGGGCGAAGCGCGCCGATTCGAGGAGGTTCACGGCGCCACCGCGAAGGTTCCTGCGGGTACCGGCTGCTGCCGGACATCGGAGACGATCCGGCCGTCCTGCATCCGCACCACCCTGCCGGCCCGCTCGGCGACATCCATTTCGTGCGTGATCATCACGATGGTCCGCCCGCTGGCGTGCAGGTTCCCGAAAAGGTCCAGGATCTCGGCCGAGGACCGCGAGTCCAGCGCCCCCGTGGGCTCATCGGCCAGCAGGAGGACGGGGTTGGTCACCAAGGCCCTCGCAATGGCCACGCGCTGCTGCTGGCCGCCGGAGAGCTGCGACGGCTTGTGGCCGGCGCGGCTGGACAACCCCACGGTATCGAGCATGGCCAGTGCGCGGCTGCGGCGCTCGTGGCGTCCCACCTTGGCGTAGGCGAGCGGCATGGCCACATTGTCCACCGCCCGGGTCCTGGAGATCAGGTTGAAGTTCTGGAACACGAAGCCGATCTTGCGGTTGCGGATCTGGGCCTGCTGGTACTCGTCCAGTTCCCGGGTATTGATGCCGTCCAGGTGGTAGCTTCCGGTGCTGGGCGCGTCGAGGCAGCCGATGATGTTCATCATCGTGGACTTCCCGGAACCCGAGGCTCCGATGATGGCCACGAAGTCACCCCGCTCGATCGCGATGTCCACGGCGTCCAGCGCGCGCACCTCTGCCTCACCCTTGCCGTAGACCTTGCTGACGCCGGACAGTTCGATGACGGCTGCCACGGTCACTGGCCGCCGTTCCGGGTGCCGCCGCCGCGGGTGCCCGCGCCGCCCAGGCCGCCGGCGCCGAATCCGCCTCCGGTGGACGTGCTGCCGCTGTCAAGCGTGCCGGAAATAGCCGGAAGCTCCACCTGGTCCCCGTCGGCCAGACCGGTCAGGACCTGGGTGCGCCCGTTGGCGCTGATCCCGGTGGTGACCGTCACCGGCGTCGGGGTGCCGTTCTTGAGGACGTTGACCGTTTGCCGGTTCCCCGTGGTGGTGATGGCGAGGCTGGGCACTACCAAGGCGTCGTCGGCCGTGGCGGTGGTGACCGAAATGTTGGCGCTCTGGCCCAGGCGCAGTCCGGCAGGCGGGTTGGCGATGGAGACCGTCACCGGATAGGTGACCACGCCGTTGGTGGTGCTTGAGGTCTGGGCTATGGAAACCACCTTGCCGGTGACGGGTGGGGCGGCAGGATCCCGGGCCAGGGCGGGGAAGGTGAACTGGGCCGTCTGGTCCGGCTTCATGCTGGTGACATCGGACTCGGAGAACCCGGCCACCACCTGCAGGTGGCCGGTGTCGCTGATGGTGACCAGGCCACTGCCGGAGCTTGACCCGGCGGAGGACGCTGCCCCGGAGGACGCGGACGTGGCCGCTCCGGTGCCCCCGCTGGCGGCGGACCCTGACGACGCTGCCGGGGACCCCGAGGAGGATCCCGTCAGCGCACCGGCCGTTGCGGTGACGGACGTGACGGTTCCGGTCACCGGCGAGGTCAGGTTGCACGCGGCGAGGTTCGCTTTGTCCGTCTCGACGGCGAGCTGGGCACTGGTGACATTGGTCCCCCCTGCCGAGGCCGCCGCGTTCTGGGCATTGCCCAGGGCAGTGGTGGCGGAGGCAACCTGCTGCTTGTCCTTGAGCTGTGTGGAGGCGGCTTGGTTCTGCGCCTGGGTCAGCGCGGCCTGGTCCTTGGCCAGCTGGTTCTGGGCCGCCGCCACAGGGTCCGTCCAGTTGGCAGGCTTCGGGGTGGGGGCGGGCACTGCCTGGGAGGCGGTCACGGCAGCGTTGTCGGCATCCACGGCTTTCTGGGCCGCGGCCACCGCAGCGGACTGCTGGGAGGAGTCCAGGCCGGCGGACTGCTGGGCGTTCACCAGGCTCTGGTTCGCCGATGCCACCTGCCCGGCGGCGGATACCTGCTGCTGGTTGGCCTGTGCCGTCACCGAATCCAGCTGGGCTTGGGCCGCGTTCAGGGCGTTCTGGGCGTTGGTGGGATCAATGGACACGAGCAACTGCCCGGCAGTCACCTGCTGGCCCAATGTCGCTGCCACCGATTGGATCACGCCGCTGCAGTTCTGGGCGCTGACCACCGTGGTGGTTTGCGGGGCGACATTGCCCGAGGCTGTGGCCACCGAAGAAATGGCCGCCTTGCCCACCGTTACCGTGCGCGCGGCCGCCGACGGGGTGGTGGAGCCAGCCGCCGTGGCCGTGAGGTAGGTGCCTGCGCCGAGGGCGAGAATGACGGCGCCCAGGCCCAGGTTGATAACAAGGGATTTTGAGGTCATGGCTGGACCTTAAAAGGGGCACCTGAAGAAATGCCGTGAAAATGGTGGGAGCGGGGCGCTGGGGACCTTTTGTGTCGTCCCGCTCCGGGAGCGGCTGTGTGAGAATAGGCGGGATTTACACATCACACATTTTGGGGGACCCATGTCAGAGCGCGCAGATTTCGATTCCACACCGTCCGGCCGGGAGGGTGGGCATGGAGCTCGACTACCGCAGTACGGCCAGACATCTTCCGACGCGTGGGTACCTCCTGCGGAGCATTTTCAGCCCCCGCTCCCGCAACCGGCCGCACGGGAAGATGTGGTGCGCGGGGCTGTCTATGCCCTTGCGGCCGTACCCGTTGGCGTAGTGGCGTGGCTGGTGCTGTGGAACATGGGCTGGGTGGCCTCCATCGTCGCGCTCATCGCCGCTTCCCTGGCTGCCCGGTTGTACGTCCTCGGAACAGGAGGACTGATCAGCCGGCGGGGCGCCTGGGTTGTTGCGGTCGTGACCGTTGGGACCGTGCTGCTGGCGTTTTGGGGCGGCATGCTGGTAGACGCGGCGAAGTTCCTTGGCGGCGGCTCTCCGCTGACAATGCTGGCGGATGCCGAAACCTGGGACCTCCTGTTCTTCAACCTGGCCACCAACCGCGAACTCGTTGACGGGTACGGCGGCGATTTCCTGATGGCCCTGCTGTTCAGCGGGTTGGGCTGCTTTTTTACACTCCGCCGGCTGTTCGCACAGACCCGGACCAGCTAATTCCCCCTTAACCGCGGGCGGTGAGGTCGGCGGAAATGAGTTTCGCCGTCGCCACGATTTCGCGTGCCACGGAAGCCAGGTAGGCGTCCCGGTCCGGTTTGGCGTCCACCGACTGGGCCTGCAGGGACACGTTGACCGCAGCGACCACCTTGGAACCGTCATAGACGGGGGCAGCCACGGACATCAGGCCCAGTTCAAGTTCCTGGTCCAGCAGGCACCAGCCTTGGGCCCGGACGGTCTCCAGCACGGCCAGCAACTCCAGGACGCTGCCCAGGGCGCGGGGGGTGAGCGGCTTGACGTCGGCCGCCGCCAGGTAGGCCTTGAGGTCCGACGCCGGCAGGTGCGCCAGCAGGACGCGGCCCATCGACGTGGCGTACGCCGGGAAGCGGGTGCCCACCGTGATGCCGATGTTCATGATGCGGCGGGTGGTCACCCGGGCGATGTAGGCAATGTCCGTACCGTCCAGCACCGCGGCGGAGGTGGACTCGCCCAGCTTCAGGGAGAGCTCCTCGAGGTGCGGCTGGGCCAGCTGCGGCAGTGACAGCCCGGAAAGGTACGCGTATCCCAGCTGGAGCACCTTGGCCGTCAGCGCGAACGTCTTCCCGTCGGTCCGCACGTAGCCCAGTTCCACCAGGGTGTGCAGGAACCTGCGAGCGGTGGCCCGGGTCAGGCCGGTGCGGGACGCGACCTCGGTGAGCGTCATGACGGGACGCTCGGCGTCGAAGGCGCGGATCACGGCCAGGCCGCGGGCCAGCGACTGGACGTACTGGTCGGTGGCCTGCGGTGTGGCCTGGGTGTCTGTGCGGACGGCGTCGGTCATGGTTCCCAATCCTAGGGCTGTCCTCAGGCAGCCGCGGCCTTGAGGGGGACGGGGAGGAGTTCCTGGAGTTCTTCGAGGGTGCAGCCGAAGGTTTCGCGGACGGTGACGCCCTCGGGGCCGGTGAGGAAGACGCCCTTGTCGGTGTAGACGCGGGTGACGCAGCCGACGCCGGTGACCGGGTAGGTGCAGGCCTCGACGATTTTGGAGGCGCCATCGCGGGTGAGGAGGGTCATCATGACGAAGACGTCCTTCGCGCCGGTGGCCAGGTCCATGGCGCCGCCGACGGCGGGGATTGCCCCGGGTGCCCCGGTGTGCCAGTTGGCGAGGTCACCGGTGGCCGAGACCTGGAAGGCGCCCAGGACGCAGATGTCCAGGTGCCCGCCGCGCATGATCGCGAAGGAATCGGCGTGGTGGAAGTACGAGGCGCCGGGCAGTTCGGTGACCGGGATCTTGCCCGCGTTGATGAGGTCCTCGTCAATCTCCCCGCCCGTGGCTTCGGGTCCCATGCCGAGCATCCCGTTCTCGGTGTGGAGGGTGATGTTCTGTTCCTCGGTGAGGTAGTTGGACACCAGGGTGGGCTGGCCGATCCCGAGGTTCACGAACGAGCCCGGGGCGATGTCGCGGGCCACGAGCCGGGCCAGGTCATCACGGCCCAGGGGCGTCTCGGACGTCTTGATGCTGGTTTCGGTGAGGCTCATCTCAGGCCACCTTTTCTGCTGCGCTGCCGCTGCGGGCAACTCTTACCACGGTGTTGACGTAAATGCCGGGGGTGACCACGTTTTCCGGGTCCAGCCCGCCGGTGGGGACAATCTCGGAGACCTGGACGATGGTGTGCTTCGCCGCCGCGGCCATGATGGGGCCGAAGTTCCGGGCCGTCTTCCGGTACACCAGGTTGCCCTTCCCGTCCGCCTTCAGCGCCTTGATCAGGGCCACATCGGCGTGGATGGGGGTCTCGAAGACCTGCCCGCGGCCGTCAATGATCCGGGTTTCCTTACCCTCGGCCAGCATGGTGCCGTACCCGGTGGGCGTGAAGAACCCGCCGATCCCGGCCCCGGCGGCACGGATGCGTTCGGCCAGGTTGCCCTGCGGCACCAACTCCAGCTCAATCTCCCCGGCCTTGTACTTGGCATCGAAGTGCCACGAATCAGACTGCCGCGGGAAGGAGCAGATCATCTTCCGCACCCGGCCTTCCTTGATGAGCAGAGCCAAGCCCTGGTCGCCCTGGCCGGCGTTGTTGTTCACCACGGTCAGGTCCGTGGCCCCACACTCCAGCAGCGCATCGATCAGTTCGAACGGCTGCCCGGCGTTGCCGAACCCGCCGATCATCACGGTGGAACCGTCCTTGATCCCGGCCACGGCCTCCTGGACCGAATCAACAAAAGTCAGCATTACTGGTCCTTTCCAGCGGTCACGTTCTCAAGTACCACGGCCAGGCCCTGGCCCACGCCGATACAGATCGCGGCGACACCCCAGCGCTGGCCGGAGGCCTGCAGTGACCGGGCCAGGGTGCCCAGGATCCGGGTGCCGGAAGCACCCAGCGGGTGGCCCATGGCGATCGCCCCACCGTGCCGGTTCACGATTCCGGGGTCAATCCCCCAGGCATTGATGCAGGCCAGGGACTGCGCAGCAAAGGCTTCGTTAAGTTCGACGGCGCCCACCTGGTCCCAGCCGATCCCCGCCTTCGCGAGGGCCTTGTTCGCCGCCTCCACCGGGGCGTAGCCGAAGAACTGCGGATCATTGGCGTGCGCGCCGCGGCCCGCGATCCGGGCCAGCGGGTCCAGCCCCAGCAGCCCGGCGGCCGCCTCGGACCCGATCCAGGCCGCGGAGGCGCCGTCGGACAGCGGGGATGCGTTCCCCGCAGTGACCGTGCCGTCCTCTGCCCGGAACACCGTCTTCAACCCGGCAAGTTTCTCGGCCGACGAACCGGCGCGGATCCCTTCGTCCCGCACCAGGTCCGTCCCGGGCACCGGGGCGACCAGGTTGTCATAAAACCCCTCATCCCAGGCCGCGGCGGAGAGATTGTGCGAGGCAGCGGCGAACTCGTCCTGCGCCTCGCGGGTCACCCCGTACTTTTCGCGCAGCCGCTCGGTGGCCTCACCCAGGGAGATGGTCCACTCCTTGGGCATGGCCTTGTTCACCAGCCGCCACCCGAGGGTGGTGGAGGCCAGGGTCATGTCCCCGGCCGGGTAGGGCTTTTCCGTCTTGGGCAGCACCCACGGGGCACGGGACATCGACTCGGCCCCGCCCACGAGCATCAGGTCGGCGTCGCCGGCGTTGATTTGGCGGGACGCGATGATCGCCGCGTCCAGGGATGAACCGCAGAGCCTGTTGACCGTTGTGCCCGGGATGGACACCGGCAGCCCGGCCAGGAGGGTTCCCATCCGGGCGATGTTGCGGTTTTCCTCGCCCGCGCCGTTGGCGTTGCCGAACACCACCTCATCAATCCGCTCGGGATCAAGCCCGGGTGCCCGCTTCACGGATTCCTTGATCACGTGCGCGGCAAGGTCATCCGGCCGGACCCCGGCGAGGCCGGAACCGAACTTGCCGAAGGGGGTGCGCACGGCGTCGTACACAAATGCCTGGTTCATGACGGGGCGTCCATTTCTTTGAAGACCTGCTGGGCAGTCTTGAAGGCGGTATTGGCGGACGGAACTCCGCAATAGATGGCGGTCTGCAGCAAAATTTCCTTGATTTCGTCCCTGCTGAGGCCGTTCCGAAGGGCGGCGCGGATGTGCATTGCCAGCTCCTCCCAGTGCCCGTGGGCCACCATGGCGGTGATGGTGACCGCGGAACGCATCTGCCGGGACAGTCCAGGCCGGGTCCAGATGCCGCCCCAGGCGATCCGGGTGATCATGTCCTGGAAGTCGTTGGTGAACTCATCTTTGTTGGCGTTGGCCCGGTCCACGTGCGCGTCGCCGAGCACTTCGCGCCGGACCACCATGCCGCCGTCGTAAATTTCCTGGCTGGTGGCCCCGGGCTGGACCACGCCGTGGCGCTCCAGGCCGGCGCGCTCGGCGGCGCTCATTTGGCGGCCTCCCTTGATTCGGCCCAGCTGATCAGGCGGCGCATCAGGTCGGCCACGTGGGCGGGGGCTTCCGCGGGAGCGAGGTGCGAGATGCCATCCACCGTCACGGCGGTGGCAGTGCCGCCCCCGGCGGTGATGCCGGTGGCCACTTCGTCCGCCATGTCCGGCGTGGCCACGGCGTCCAGCGCACCGGCAATGACCTGGGTGGGGACGGATATGCCGCCGAGTTCACCGCGCACGTCGAAGGCTGCCAGAGCTTCGCAGCAGAAAGCGTAGCTGAAGCGGTCGGCATCGCGCAGTGAATGCAAGAGCCGGCTGCTGAACTCCGGTTCGCGGTCCATGAAGCCGGGGGCGAACCACCGTTGGGCGGAGCCCTGGATCATCACGGGCGTGCCCTGGGTGCGGACCGTTTCGGCGCGCTCCAGCCAGCCTTCGGGGGTGCCGATCTTCGCGCCGCTGTTCTGTACGGAGAGGCTCTTGAGCCGTTCACCGTGCTGGATCCCGAGCTGCAGGCCCACCGCGCCGCCCAGGGAGACACCCGCGTAGTGGAACGCCTCGTCCGGGGCGATGGAATCCACCAGGTCCACAACGGCGTCAGCCAGGGCAGCGACGTCGAAGGGTTCCGTTGCGGCCGGTGAGACGCCGTGCCCGGGCAGGTCCCAGGCCACCACGTCGTAGTCGTTGCCGAGCAGGGACGCCGCCCGGTTCCAGAGGATGGATGATGTGCCCAGGGAAGGACCGACCACCAGCAGGGGGTGGTTACCCAAGGGTCGCTGGGGTGAGAGCAGCGCTGCTTTGACGGCCGGTTTAGCCACGGGAAGCTCCGTTCGCGTTGGGGGAAACATGGTCTGGGAAAGATGCCAGGATGCGGCGGGCAATCTCCGCCGCCTGGCCAAGGTAGCTGGCGGGGTCCAGAAGCTCTTCCAGCCTTGCGTCAGGAACGACGGCGGCGGGAACGGCTTCGCGGAGCAGCTTCCGGTAGGTGGCGGCCTGCCCAGCGGGGGGCTCCTGCAGCGTTTGGTCCACCACGTCCTGCAGTTGCTGCTTGCCGCTTCGGCCGTCCTTCTCCTCCAGCAGCGGAGCCACGGCAGCGTTCACGCCCTCGGCCAGCAGCAGCGGTCCGGCAAGGTCCAGGTTGCGGCGCATGGCGTCCGGGAAAACCCGCAGCCCTTCGGCAAGTTCGCGGATATGGCCGGCGGCCCCGAGGGTAAGGGCCAGCAGCTGCCGGAGAGCCGGCCACTCGGTGTGCCAGGCCCCGTCCGGGCGTTCGTCGTTGAAGGTGGCGGCGGCCAGGTGCAGCTGGGCAGCCAGTTGCGGTGCCTGCAGCGCGGCGCTGCGGACCAGGACGGACAGCACGGGGTTCTGTTTTTGCGGCATGGCGGAGGACACGCCGCGGCCGGCGGCCCGCGGCTCGGCCAGCTCGGCTACTTCCGGACGGCTCAGGAACAGGACGTCCGCGGCGATCTTGCCAAAGGCGTCCAGCACGGACGCCAGGGCGTGCCCCAGGGACGTGACGGCCAGGCGGTTGGTGTGCCAGGGAGCCGTCGCGGGGGCCAGGCCGAGCTGGGCTGCCAGGGCATCGGCCAAGGTAAACGGGGTGGCGGTGGAGCCCTCCGTCAGCACTGTTCCGGCAGCAAGCGTTCCCGCCGCCCCGCCGAACTGGACCGGGAACTCCAGGCCTTCCAGCTGCCGGCCTGCGGCGGCCACGCCCTGGAACCACTGCGCGGCCCGGAGCCCGAAGGTATACGGAAGCGAATGCTGCGCCAGGCTCCTGCCCACGCACAGCGTCTGCGCATGCTGCCCCGCCAGGGCGGCGAGCGCCGCCGCGGTGGCTTTCAGGTCGGCCAGCACGGCATGGACGGTGTTGCGGGCCACCAGCATCAGGGCGGTATCCAGCACGTCCTGGCTGGTCAGGGAGGTATGGACGGCTTTCCCGGCACCAATCCCGGCGCTGTCCAGCGCGGCCACCTTCTTCCGGAGGTGCGCCACCAGCGGAATGACCGGGTTGCCGCCGCCTTGGGCACGCAGCGCGATGTCGGCGAGGTCGTATCGCCCTGCCTCGGCAGCGGAAGCCACGACGGCGGCAGAACCGGCAGGTGCCAGGCCGGCCCGTTGCAGCACGGCTGCCCAGCCCGATTCGACGGCGAGGATCGCCGCCAGCACTGCCCGGTCCCCCGTCAGCGCCGCCACCAACGGTGACGCTGATACGGGACTGAGCAGGCCGGCGTCGGCCTCTTCCGCGAAGGCGCGCAGATCTCCCGGGGCGGCGTTGGTCACTGGAAGTCCAGGAAGACCGTCTCGCCCTCGCCCTGGAGGCGGATGTCCCAGGTGAGGCCGCCGTCAGGGTCGCGGCGGGCGATGAGCGTCTTGCGGCGCTCCGGATCCAGCGAGCTGAGCAGGGGGTCCTTGGCCAGCGCCTCGGCGTCCTCAGGCAGGTAGATGCGGGTGAACAGCCGGTTGGTCAGGCCGCGGGCAAAGAGCGCCACGGAGATGAACGGCGCCGCGCCCGGTTTGGTGGGGCCGGGGTTGACCGTGGTGAACGTGAAAACGCCGGAGTTGCCCACGGCGCCGCGGCCCCACCCGGTGAAGGTGTAGCCGTCACGGACAAGGGAACCGGTGCGCTGGACGACGTTGCCCTTGGCGTCGGGCTGCCAGATTTCCAGGATGGCGTCCGGGACGGTGTGGCCGGCACCGTCGTAAACGGTGCCCTGGAGGCGGATGGAGCCGGGCGAGCCGGGTGCCAGGAGCTCGTTGTCTTTCTCGAACGGAAGCGCATAGCCATAGAAGGGGCCAACGGTCTGGCCCGGGGTGGGAACAAGTTTGGTGCTCATTTTCCTACTCTCCTGCCTCGTCACTACTGTCGCCTGCTGTACCGAAAGCTTCGTTTTCGGTCCAGGTCCGCTTGGGCCCGGTCAGGACGATGTCCCAGTTGTACCCCAGCGCCCATTCGGGCTCGGTGAGGCTGTGGTCGTAGGTGGCCACCAGCCGGTCGCGGGCGTCCTGGTCCACGATGGTCTGGTAGATCGGGTCCAGCGGGAAGAGCTGGTCGCCGGGGAAGTACATCTGGGTGATGATGCGCTGGGTGAACTCGGTGCCGAACAGCGAGAAGTGGATGTGCGCCGGGCGCCACGCGTTCAGGTGGTTCTTCCAGGGGTAGGCACCGGGCTTGATGGTGACGAACCGGTACGAGCCGTCCGGGCCCGTGATGCAGCGGCCGATGCCCGTGAAGTTGGGGTCGATCGGGGCCGGGTGCTGGTCGCGCTTGTGGATGTACCGGCCTGAGGAGTTGGCCTGCCAGATCTCCACCAGCTGTCCCGCCACCGGACGGCCGTCGCCGTCCAGGACCTTGCCGGAGACGATGATCCGCTCACCCAGGGGTTCGCCGTTGTGCTGGATGGTCAGGTCGGACTCCAGGGCGTGCACGTCCTGGTGCCCGAAGGCCGGCGAGTAGAGCTCAATGGTTTCGGGGTCGGCGTGCTGCAGGCTCTTGGTGGGGTGGCGCAGGATGCTGCTGCGGTACGGCGGGTAGTCCAGCCGCGGCTGGGTTTCCGGCTGGGCGCCGTCCTTCAATGCCCGCTGGTATGCCTCGCCGATGGCGTTGATCTCTGCGCTGAGGTCCGCCTGCGATTCGATGGCCTTGTCCAGTGGCTGGTGGGCAGCCTTCGGTTCGGCCGGGGGCACGAGTTCCTCCGACTCCAGCTCCGCGGTGATGTCTTCCGGCATGGCTGGCTCCTTTCTCATCTGTTGGGTTTGCAGTGTCTGTGGTCTGGGTTGGCTCACGTGCGGTGCAGTGAGTCGTACTGAACCGCGTGGCGCACCGGGGCGTTGGGGGCGCCGTAACCGTCGTAGCTGCCGCGGCGTTCCACCATTTCGAAGAACACGCTGCCAACGGTGGCGGTGTAGAAATGCAGGAATTCCCCGTCCGCGTCCCGGTCGAAGAGCAGGTTGAGTTCCTGCAGCGTGGCCAGGAATCCGGGTTCAAGGTCGAACCGGGCGTCCAGGTCCTCGTAGTAGTTGGCGGGGATCTGCAGGAACTCGAGGCCCTTGTCGCGGGCGGCGCGGGCCGTGGCCACGAGGTCGTCCACGGCGAAGGCGATGTGTTCCTGGTACGTTTTCTGGCCGTGCGCCTGCTGCACCGGGGCGAGGTTGAGCACCAGCCGCACCGCTCCGTTGGAGGTCTGCATGACCTGCGAGCGCACCAGGCCGCTGGGGCTGGGCACCTCGGCGAACGGCTGGGGCTCCAGGGCCAGGGCGCTGGTATAGAAGAGGACGGCTTCGTCGAAGTGCTGCCACGGCTGGGCGAGGTTGACGTGGTCAATCACGGCCCGGGCGCCCGCGGAGGGGTGTTCGAGGCCTTCGCCGAACTCGTGGGTCCAGGCGGCGGTGCCGTCCGGGCTGCCCTGGCAGAGGAAGATTTCGGTGGAGTCCGGGGCGGCGATGCCCTGGAAGACTTCCTCGTCCGCCTGGACCTTGCGGGCCACCACGGGCGCCTTGAGCTGCTGGGCCCGGGCCGAGGCAATCACGGGGGAATCGACGTCGAACCCCAGCGCGGCGATGGCGGGTTCGGCGTGCGAGGCCGCCTGTTCATTGATGATCACGCGGGCCTGGCCCATGCTCCAGAGCTGGACGTCCTTGGTGCGGTGCCGCCCCTCGAACGCGAAGCCGAGCTGGCCCAGGAGCTTCTCCAGCTGCGCGGTATCGTCCGCCTTGACCTCGGCGAAGTTGAACCCGGCCGGTTCGTTGACCTTGGGCAGGGTGGCCAGTTCCATGGGATAACGACGGCGGGGCGCGGCTCCGTTGCTTGGTGCGCCTTCGGTGCCGGCCGCGGGGGTGTCAGCGAGCCAGTTGGCGCTCTGTTCCTCCAGCCAGATGAGTGACCGCATGGCGTCGACGGCTGTGCGGTCCACGTCGGACTGCCGGAAGACGTCGTTGAAGACCTCCAGGGAAACCGGGCCGGTGTACCCGGCACGGACCACGTGGCCCATGAACTTGGCCAGCTCGAACTGCCCCTCGCCGGGGAAAACCCGGTAGTGGCGGCTCCAGGACAGCACGTCCATGGAGAGTTTGGGGGCGTCGGCCACCTGGACGAAAAAGATCTTGTCCGGGTTGAAGCCTTCGATGTGGGAGGTGTCCCAGTCCCGGGAGAGGATGTGGAAGGAGTCCAGGCAGGTCCCCAGATTGGGGTGGTCCACGGTCTCCACCAGCCGGTAGGCGTGCTCGTAGTCGTTGACGTACTTGCCCCAGGCGAGTGCCTCGTATGCCACCTTGACGCCGTGGTCCCCGGCCAGCTGTGCCAACTCGGCGAGCTGTTCGGCACGCAGGCCGTCGTCGTCGATGGTGGCCGTGGCAACGTTGGAGCACACCAGGATGGTGTCCATGCCCAGGCGGGACATGAGCTTGAACTTCGCCTCGGCGCGCCGGAGGTTGGCCTTGAGCAGGTCCGGGGTGACGCCGTCGAAGTCCCGGAACGGCTGGTAGAGGTCCAGGCCGAGGCCAAGGTCGGCCGCCATTTTCCGCACGTCCTCCGGGCTGAGGGGCGACGTGACCAGGTCCTGCTCAAAAATCTCGATGCCGTCGAACCCGGCGATCGCGCAGGCCTGCATCTTTTCCTTCAGCGTCCCGGACAGGCAGACCGTGGCGATTCCCGTACGCATCAGGCCGCCACCTCCTCGGCGGCTACAAGCTCCAGGAAGTGTGCCCGCATCCGGTCCGGGTCCGCGTCCTGGCCGGTGAAGATCCGGAAGGCATCCGCTGCCTGTCCCACGGCCATCCGGCCGCCGTCCAGGACCTCGCAGCCCTTGGCGCGGGCCCCACGGACCAGTTCGGTCTCGATGGGACGGTAGACGATGTCCGCCACCCAGTGGCGTTGCTCCAGCAGGCCCAGGTCCAGCGGGAGGCCTGGGTGGGCGGCCATTCCCACGGGGGTGCAGTGCACCAGCCCGTCGGCCAGCGGCATCAGCCGCGGCAGGTCCCCCGGCGTCCCTGACGTGATGGTGCTGTCCGGGAAGAAGCCCTGCAGCTCGGCGGCCCGGGCAGCTGCCCGGGCAGGGTCCATGTCGACGAGGTCAAGGGTCCGCACGCCGGCGGTGAGCAGGGCATAGGCGACGGCGGATCCGGCGCCGCCGGCGCCCAGCTGCACGACGCGGTCCAGGCGGGCTCCGGGGAGGCCGGATGCCAGGGCGGCGGCGAAACCGGAGAAATCGGTGTTGTGCCCGATGAAGCGGCCGTCCCGGATGACCACGGTGTTGACGGCACCCAGGCGGCGGGCGTCCGGGGAGACCTCATCCAGGTGTTCCAGGACGAGCTGCTTGCACGGGTGGGTGATGTTCAGGCCGTTGAAGCCCAGGGTGCGTGCGCTCTGCAGGATGGTGCCGACGGATTCGCCGGGCAAGCCCAGATCGAGGAGGTCAATGGGCCGGTAGAGGTAGCGCAGGCCCTGCACGTCCCCTTCGCGTTCATGCATGGGAGGGGTGAGTGATGGCGTGACGCCGTCTCCGACCAGTCCCACGAGGTAGGACTCAGTTCGATGACTCATCCGTGCAGCTCCTTTGGTAACGGCACCGGAGAGCTGCCTCCACGCGGGGAGCGGCTTGTCCGGTGACAGGGATTACAGTACAGCAATTGTTCACCTTGCGCACTCTAGTTCGAGATACGAACATTTTGATGGCTTGCAGGGTTGGTTGGCGCGGCTCGAGGCGGTCAGCCGCGCTGGGGCAGGCGGTCAGCCAGCTCTGCGGCCGCCTCCTGCAGGACGGGAACGTGCGCCTCCAGCTCTTCAAGGCTGAGGCGGAACACGGGGACTGCCGTGGCCAATGAGGCGAAGGCGTGCCCTTGGCTGTTGAGCAGCGGGACGGCCACGGCGCGCATGCCGGCCTCATTCTCTTCGTCCATGACCGCGTAGCCGCGGCGGCGCACTTCGTCGATTTCCCTGCGGAAGGCATCGCGGTCCGTGATGGAACGTTCGGTGAGGGCTTCCAGCGGAAGCTCCAAGAGCAGCCGCTCGCGTTCCGCATCGTCGGCGAAAGCCACCAGGGCCTTCCCCACGGCAGTGGTGGAGAGTGAGCCCAGGTGGCCGGGGTCGCTGGTGACCCGGAAGATCTGCGGGCCGTCCACCTTGCTGACCGTCAGGTGGTGGAGGCCGTTGCGGACACTGAGGATGGTGGCCTCCCCCGTCCGCTCGGTCACCCGCCGCAGGATGGGCAGGGCGGTGCCGGCGAAGCCGTGATGGTTGGAGACCCGCTGGCCGAGCTGGAAGATCCGCAAGCCCAGGTGGTAGCGGCGGCCCTCCGGCTCATAATCAACGAAACCGTCGCGCGCCAGCGACCCCAGCAGCCTGTACGTTGTGCTGAACGGCAGCTCCGCGCGCCGCGAGATTTCGGCGGCGCTTGCACCGCGGGGTTCGTCCCCCAGGAGGACCAGCAGGCTGAGGGCCTTGCCCACCATGTCCGGGCGCTCGGCCGCCTTGGTGGCGGCCTTGGGTTCGGGAGGCAAAGCATTGACGGGCGCTTGGTCGGGGACAGTCGGGCCGGGAACAGTGGATTCGTCGTCGGCCACTGTGGCTTGGTTCACACTCATGTCTCGATGTTGCCACAATGTGAGAGCTATTTCTAGATCGTGAGTATTTTCTTGACAAGTGACTGCGCTCACAGTCATAGTTTCTGTATCGCAAAAGTAGCTCTCACCATGTGGCTACGAATTGCCGGGTCTTTCCGGACTCCAGCCGCATCGCGCCGCCCGCACCCAGGCAGCGGCGGCTGCGACCACCAGATCCATCCGCGACAATGTCGTCACACCAAAGGAACACCATGAGCCAGACACTTCCGTCCGCCGGGGCGGGTGCCCTCACCTCCGGCGGGACGCCCAAGAAGGCAGCCCTTGCCAGCTTCCTCGGCAGCGCCGTCGAGTATTACGACTTCTTCATCTTCGGCTCCGCAGCCGCACTGATCTTTCCCAAGGTCTTCTTCCCCGACGCCGACACGAATGCCGCGATCATGTCCTTTGCGACGTTCGGCTTCGCCTACGTGGCCCGGCCGGTGGGCGCCATCATCCTGGGCCACTTCGGCGACCGCGTGGGCCGCCGCAAGGTACTGATGTTTACGCTGTTGCTGATGGGCGCCTCCACCTTCGTGATCGGCTGCCTGCCGGACTTCAAGACCGTCGGCTGGTGGGCTCCCGTCCTCCTGGTGCTCGCCCGCCTCTGCCAGGGCCTCTCGGCCGCAGGCGAGCAAGCCGGCGCCTCCTCCATGACGCTCGAGCACGCCCCGGACAACCGCCGCTCCTTCTTTACCTCATGGACCCTTACCGGCACCCAAGGCGGCCAAATCCTCGCCGCACTCGTCTTTATCCCCGTCCTGGCCCTGCCGGACGAGATCAAGTTCGGCATCGGCTGGCGCATCCCGTTCTGGCTCAGTGCCGTTGTGGTGGTTGTGGCGTTCCTGATCCGGCGCACCCTGCACGAACCGCCCGCCTTCGAAGAAGCCCGCAAGACCGCCCAGATCGCCAAGCTGCCCGTCGCCGACCTGCTCAAGGGCCACTGGCGCGACGTCCTCCGCGTCATCTGCTGCGCGTTCATCGCCGCCGTGTCCACCGTGTTCGGCACGCTTGCCATCAGCTACGCCAAGACCGTGGCCGGCGTCGACGGCACCACCACCCTGTGGCTCGTGGTGGGTGCAAACCTGGTGGCCCTGGGCACGCAGCCGCTCTTCGGGATGCTGGCGGACAAGATCGGCCGCAAGCCCGTCTTCATCTACGGCGCCGTGGCCAGCGCGATCCTCACGCCGGTGTTCCTGCTCAGCCTGGAGTCCGGCAGCATCCCCTTGATGTTCCTGGCCGCCATTGGCTACTTCTCCGGAGGCTACGCGGCAGCCAACGCCGTCTGGCCATCCTTCTACGCCGAGATGTTCAGCACCAAAGTCCGCTTCTCCGGCCTGGCCATCGGCACGCAGCTCGGCTTCCTGATGGCAGGCTTCGCCCCCGCCATCGTTGCGGCCATGGGCGGCATCCAGCCCGGCGGCTGGGTTCAGATCTCCGTCTTCACCGGCATCATCTGCGCCATCGCCGCCGTCTCGGCCCTGACTGCCAGGGAGTCCTTCCGCACCCCCACCAGGCTGCTGGGCGTGAAATAGGCGCCGAAAGCGTCACACCAGCCCGGTTTTAGAGCCGGAAAGCCCGCCATTCCCCCAAATGGCGGGCTTTCCTTTGATAAAGGTGGGCTGCTTCCGCAGCAGTCTGCTACGGCCGGCCGGTCTCCAGCACCGAAGCGAGGTCGAAGTTCACCGGCTCCTCGAGCTGGGCGTAGGTACAGGATTCCGGGTCCCGGTCCGGGCGCCAGCGATTGAACTGCGCGGTGTGCCGGAACCTCTCGCCCTCCATGTGGTCGTAGCGGACTTCCACCACGAACTCGGGCCGCAGGGGGATGAAGGACAGGTCCTTGCCGGCGCTCCAGCGGCTGCCCTCGGCGTTCCGCGGCGTCCGCTCACCCTCCTCCTGCTTGGCCCAGGCCCATGGGTGGTGGTCGAAGTCCGTCACCAGCGGCTGGAGCTCGTCGAACAATTCCTTGCGCCGCTTCATCGGGAAGGCGCCGATCACGCCCACGCTGGCCAGGCCGCCGTCGTCCTTGTACAAGCCCAGCAGCAGGGAACCGATGGCGTCGGGCCCGCTCTTGTGGAGCCGGTAGCCGGCCACCACGCAGTCAGCGGTCCGTTCGTGCTTGACCTTGAACATCACGCGCTTGTCAGGTTCGTAGCGGCCCTCCAGCCGCTTGGCCACGATACCGTCCAGGCCCGCCCCCTCGAACTGCTCAAACCACTGCGCGGCGGTGTCCTTGTCCGTAGTGGCTGCCGTCAGGTGGACGGGCGCGCTGCTGCCCGCGAGCGCCTTCTCGAGGGCTGCCCGCCGCTCCGAGAACGGCCGGCCGGTGTAGTCGTCATCGCCCAGGGCCAGGAGGTCGAAGGCCACGAAGGAGGCAGGTGTCTGCTGGGCCAGCAGCTTCACCCGGCTGGCGGCGGGGTGGATGCGCTGCTGCAGGGTATCGAAATCGAGCCGGTCTCCGGAGGCGCCCACCAGGATGATCTCGCCGTCCACCACGCAGCGGGGCGGCAGGTTCTCCTTCAGGGCGGCCACCAGTTCCGGGAAGTACCGGGTCATGGGTTTCTCATTGCGGCTGCCGATCTCGAGGTCGTCCCCATCCCTGAAGATGATGGACCGGAAGCCGTCCCATTTGGGCTCGTAGCTGAGGTCCCCGCCGCCTGGAATGCCATCGATGCCGCTGACGGCCTTGGCGAGCATGGGCGGGACGGGCGGCATCACGGGAAGTTCCATAGCGCCCATTCTTGCCCGGCCGCACCCCTCGACGGTAGGGCGGCACGGTTTCAGGCGGCCAAAAGCCAGACGATCAGCACCAGCACCGGCGCCGCGGCGGCAGTGGACAGCAGGATGGTTTCCCGTGCCACGGCCACGCCCCGGCCGTACTTGCTGGCAAACAGGAACACGTTCTGCGCCGAAGGAAGCGCCGCCATGAGCACCACGCCCAGGAGCATGTGATGGTCAAGGTTGAACAGAAGGCGTCCGACGACGAAGGCCACCACGGGCATCACCGCGGACTTCAGTGCCGTGGCAGTAAGGATTTCGGGGGTGTGGCCGGCACTCCGAAGCATGGTGGTTCCGCGCAGGGACATCCCGAATGCCAGCAGCACCACCGGGACGGCCGCCCCGCCCAGGAGCGTCAGCGGGGCCATCACCGGGGCCGGGAGCTCCACGTGCAACGCGGCCAGGACCACGCCCAGGAGCGAGGCGATGATCATGGGGTTCCGGAAGGGCTGGGTGAGCATCAGCCGGGGAGAGAACCGTCCCGCGGCGGAGAGGTCCAGCAGGGTGAGGACCAGCGGGGCGAACAGGAGCAGCTGGACCAGGAGCACGGGGGCCACAGGTGTGGCGTCCCCCAAGGCGTAGAGCGTGATGGGGATGCCAATGTTGTTGGCGTTGACATAGGACCCCGCCATCGCGCCGACGGCCGTCTCCGCAAGCGGCCGCGGAAACCAGATCCGGCTGGCTGCCACATACAGCAACGCGGTGGCGGCGGCCGTGATCACGGCAAGCGGTACGTAGGCGGAGAAGACCACTGACAGATCCGATTTCAACACCACCGTGAAGAGCAGCACCGGGTTGGTGATAAAGAAGGCGGTCCGGGTCAGTGCCATGATGGTGGGTTCGTCGCCCAGGCCGCAGCGCGCAGCAAGGTAGCCCACGGCGATGACGACGCCGATCACGGCGAGGCCGATGAGCACTCCGCCCATAGGAGGTACTTCCTTCCGGTCCCGCGCCTGCTGCCCGGTTTGGGACGAGTGGGACTACAAGTATCCAACTTATCGAACAAGTGGCCTTCGGTCGGCAGGCGTCCACGACGTGGGCTGCCGCACGCCGCGGACCGGCGGGTGTGAAAAAATCAACCATGCGCGCCATGCAACATTCCAGCAAACTCCAGAACGTCCGGTACGAACTCCGGGGACCGATCCTGCAGGCGGCCAAGAACATGGAGGCAGAGGGCCACCGGATCCTCAAGATGAACCTTGGGGACACCGCACCTTTCGGGCTGGAAGCGCCGGAGTCCGTGGTGGTGGACATGATCCACCACCTCCGCGGCGCCCAGGGCTACAGCGATTCCAAGGGTATCTTCACGGCGCGGACCGCCATCTCGCAGTACTACCAGACCCGGGGCCTGATGAACATCGGCGTCGAGGACATCGTGATCGGCAACGGCGTCAGCGAACTGATCAACATGTGCCTGCAGGCGTTCCTGGAAAACGGCGACGAAATCCTGGTCCCGGCACCGGATTATCCGCTGTGGACGGCCGCCGTGACCCTGACCGGCGGCAAGCCGGTGCACTACCTCTGCGACGAAGCGGAGAGCTGGTGGCCGGACATGGCCAATGTGGAAGCGAAGATCACTGCCCGCACCAAGGGCATCGTGATCATCAACCCGAACAACCCCACCGGCGCCGTCTACCCGCGCCACATCCTGGAGCAGTTCGCGGCATTGGCCCGGAAGCACAACCTGGTCCTGTTCTCTGACGAGATCTACGAAAAAGTGCTGTACGCGGATGCCCAGCACATCCATACCGCGGCGGTTGCCGAGGACATCTGCTGCCTGACGTTCAGCGGGCTGTCCAAGGCCTACCGGATGCCCGGCTACCGGGCCGGCTGGGTGGCGGTCACCGGGCCGCTGGCCGCTACCGCCGGGTACCGCGAAGCCCTGGAACTGCTCGCGTCGCTGCGCCTGTGCGCCAACGTACCCGCCCAACACGCCATCCAGACCTGCCTGGGCGGCTACCAGAGCATCGAGGCCCTGGTGAAGCCGGGCGGCCGGCTGCGGGAACAGCGCGACCTCGCCCACAAGCTGCTCACGGCCATCCCCGGCGTCACCTGCGTGCCGGCATCGGGCGCCATGTACCTCTTTCCCCGCCTGGATCCGGAGCTCTACCCCATTAAGAGCGACGAACAGTTCGTCCTGGACCTGCTCCGGGACCAAAAGATCCTGGTCTCCCACGGCTCGGCCTTCAACTGGCCCGCACCGGACCACTTCCGCTTCGTGATCCTCCCCTCGGTGCTGGACATCGAGGAAGCGGTCCGCCGGATCTCCAGCTTCCTGGCCGCCTACCGGGGCGGAACAGCGGCATGAAACCGCCGCGGCGCGAAGAACTAACCGCGCCCTAACCGCGAGGAAACCGGCACGCAACAATCCGCGCCCACACTGGTTAACGCAGGCAAGAGCCGGCACCAGCTCCAGCCAGGAGGCCCCGCGATGTTGAAGAAGGCGACCACGCATGTAACCAGAGTCCGCGCACTGGACCAGCTCCACCGCGGTGACGAAATCGAAGCCCGCCTCTCGGTGGGGCCCTCCTACGACGACGTGGTGATCCGCCGCGGCAGCGTCCAGGAAACCGCCCCCGGGATCGGCGTGGTCTGGATCCTGGACCGGATCACGGGGGTCCGGAAAGCCATCAATACGGACGAATGCAGCGTGTGGCGCGTGGCCTAGGCACCGGACGTTTGGCGGCGGGCGCAGTCAGTCAGGACTGCCCGCCGCCAGGCCGACCGGGCACTGCCGTTCAGCCGCCCGCCACCGACTGGATCACCAGGACCTCCTGGCCCGGCGCGACTTCAGTGTCCAGGCCCTGCTGCCGCCGCACCTCGTCGCCACCCACGTAGATGTTGACGAACCGCCGCAGCGCGCCGGTTTCGTCGCGGAGCCGCCGGCCCAGGATGGCGTAGTCGGCGGCCACCGAGTCAAGGAGTTTTCCCACCGTCACCGGCCCGTCGGCGGGTGCAGTCAGCACGGACTGCCCGCCGGCCAAGGGCTGCAGGACGCTGGGAAGCACCAACGAAATGTCAGGCACCGGCCACCACTGCCGCCCGCACGCACAGGACGTCCGGCAGGTGGGTGGCCACTTCCGTGAACGTTCCGCCCTCATCCGCACTCGCGTAAACGGTCCCTCCCCGGGTGCCGAAGTACACCCCTGCCGGCTCGGCGGTGTCCACCGACGCCGCGTCCCGGAGCACGCTGTTGTATTCCTTGTCCGGCAGGCCGGCATCGAGCCTCGTCCAGGTGTTCCCGGCATCGTCCGTCCGGTGCACGGCGAGCTGGCCCCCGGGCGGGATGCGTTCGCCGTCGGCCTTCAGCGGAACCACCCATGCCGTCCCCGCCCTGCGCGGGTGGGCCAGCATGACGAAGCCGAAATCGGCCGGCAGGCCCTCGGCGATGGAGTCCCAGCTCTCGGCATTGTTGTCCGTCCGGTAGACCCCGTGATGGTTTTGCGCGTAGAGGCGCCCGTCCACCACCGCGTCCGCCGCGATCTTGTGCACGCACTGGCCAAACTCGGGGTTGGGATCCGGCATGAAGTACGCGGAGATTCCCTTGTTGCGCGCTTCCCACGACGTGCCACCGTCGAGCGAGCGGTAAACGCCGCCGGTGCTCATGGCCACGTGGACGGTGTCCCCTCCGGGGTGGACCACGATCGAGTGCGCCGCCGCCCCGCCATAGCCGGCTCCCCATTCGCTGCGGTGGGGGTGGTCCCACAAACCCCGGTTCAGCTCGAAGTGCTCGCCGCCGTCCGTGGACTTCCACACCGAGATGGGTTCGGCTCCTGCCCACACCACACCGGGGCGTGACTCCGCGTCCGGATAGATCTGCCAGACGCGCTCCAAGGCCGCGCCCGTGTCCTCCGGGAACCTGATGGCCCCGTGCTCCGGCTCGGTCCAGGTGGCGCCGAGGTCATCGGAGTGCGCCACCGTGGGACCCCAGTGCGGGCTGCTGACTCCCACCATGATCCTGGTGCGGCCCTCCCTGGTGTCGATCCCGATGCTGGGGATTTCTGCCATCAGGAAATGGGGCCCGGTGAAAGACCACTCCTGCCGGTCCTGGCTTGTGGCCAGCCAGAGTCCCTTTTTAGTGCCGATCGCCAGGAGGAATGTTTGCGCCGTTGCCATGCGCACCATGCAACCACCCGAGGGATCAGCGCGCAATGGTTTCCAAGGTCCCGCAGGCGTTCAGTCCACGAACTCCGATTGGGTCTGGATAAAGTCCCAGTCGGCGGCGTTAAGGACGGCCGCCGGATTACCGGGGTGGGGTCCGCCGGCCTCCGCAATGCCCTGGAGTACCGGAAGCGGCAACTCCTCCGCATAGAGGTTTTCCCGGAGCCACTCTTTGCTTGCAAGGTCCAGGTCCAGCCACCACATGAAGATTTCCATGTTCACCTCCCTGCGTCACTTAAAACGTTAGGCGGGGCGCAGGTGGCGGACAAGGCTTTGCAGCGGAAGCAGGTGGGCCGTGCGGCTTTTAGGGTACCCGCAAGTAACCTGGCCGCCCCGGCCGCAGAAAAGACGAGTAGCCGCTACTCGCGACTGCCTTCGGGGGCGCCCCTAGCCTGAAAACTCACGCAAGCTGACCGTGCTGCTGGGGCCATTGGCGCCACCGCTGCCTTTCCCCACCATGGTCCGTTTCACACATATATATGGGGAGAAAACATGAAACGCACCTTAGCCACACTGGGGGTGATGGGGCTGGGCCTGCTCAGCGTCACAGCACCCGCCATGGCGGCCTCCGACCAGGTGGTGGTCTGCCATCAGGGAAGCGGCGGCCTGACGCCGTTGTCGTTCAACGTCAACGGGATTGGCGGTCACGACCAGCATGCACAAGACATCATCCCGCCAACGCCCAAACTTCCACAGGGAAAGAACTGGACCAACGCAGGAAAGATCCTCTACGTCGCCAATTGCGCGCCGCTGCCCCCGGGCGAGGTCATCGATCCTCCCGTCGTCGTCGATCCTCCCGTGGTGACCCCGCCAGTCGTGACACCGCCGGTCGTGACACCGCCGGTCGTCGTCGATCCCCCGGCGGTGACCCCACCGGTGGTGACACCGCCGGTCGTCGTCGATCCCCCCGTGGTCACACCGCCGGCCGTCGATCCGCCCGTCGTCGTCGCTCAGCCCGTGGTGCAGCCGCCGGCCGCGGCTCCGGTGGTCAACCCGCCGGCCCCGGTCGTCGCTGCGGCCGCGCCGGCCCAGCCCGCTGCCGCCCAGCAGGTTGCCGCGTCCCCGCAGGCCGCAGCCCAGGCCGCTCCGGTGGCAGCCCCAGTCAGCGTGGGAACCAACCAGGGCTTCAACGCCCAGACGGCGGTTGACGCCCGGGACGGCGGCCCGGCATGGCTTGCCGGCGTGGGGGCACTGGCGGCCGCAGGAGCTGCGGTGGCAGTACGCCGCCGGTCCCGCTCCGTGAACAGCGCCGGCTAGCCGGGACAGGCCGCTCGCAGCGGCCCCGCGACAAGGAAGGCGTCCTGCCAGTGCCCGGCAGGACGCCTTCCTTCCACCACCGAACAACGCAGGAGGAGTGCCATGCCACAGGAACGGAGCCGGCATGCTGCCCGGGCCAGGCGGCCGTGGCGGCGCGTGAACCGGGGCGACCTGGCCATCCTCTCCTGCGGCGTGGTGGCCTTCCTGTCGTTCACCTTTGGCAGTCCGTTGTTCCCCCAAGGACACGCGGCGTCCCACACCGGCTCCGCGGTCACGGTCCCCATGACGCCAGGCGCCGTTCCGTCCGGCAGTGCGGCCGCCCCGATGGCGTCAACAGGCACGCCGGATGCCACGTCCGCCCCTGTCCAGGCGTCACCGGCCGCAATCCCGGGCTCGGCGGCCCCGGCAGGACCCCAGCTTCCGGCTGCGGCGCAACCCGTCCACATCCGCTACCCCTCCGCTGACTTCGATGTGGCCATCCATCCCCTGGACCTCGATGGCGCCGCCCAGTCCAGCCGGACCATCGAGCCGCCTGCCACCAAGGACGGCTACTGGCTGACACCGTTCGGAGTCCCGGGCAAAGGCTCCGGCAACACCACCTACGTGATCGGCCACAGCTGGGAGGGCGCGGACGCCCCCTTCAACCACCTCAGTTCAACGGCGGCCGTGGGCGACCGCTTTGAGGTGGAAACCGCTGCCGGCACCATCACCTACAAGGTGGACAGTGTCACCACCTACGTGAAGTCCACCCTGAAGGACAGCCCGGTCTGGGACATGGTGCCCAACCGGCTGGTCCTGATCAGTTGCTACACGGAAGATCCGTGGGGCAAGAATATTGTGGTCACTGCCTACCCGGCAGCGGCCTAGCGCCGAAACCGGCAACAGCGCAGGGCGAACGGCTCCATGCGACAGGCCGAAGGTACCTGTTGACGCCGGACCCCGCGGGCGGACAATGGGCAGCATGACGTGGGAATACGCTGACGGTGCACCGCTGCTGGTGGGCGTTACGCCCGGACAGCACCCCGAGGTCCTCCAGACCGCCGCCAACCTTTCAGCCCGACTGGCCGCGCCCCTGGTATGCGCTTACGTGGATGAGGCCAGCTACCTGGTCGAGTGGGACCCTGCCCGATCCGCCCACCGCCTCTCCCTGCACCCGGACGACGACAGCGACATCCGCGGCGTTGCAACCGAACTGAAGGCCCTGATCCGTGCTGCCGTGGACAAAGCGGCGTCCGGCGGCGGCGCGCCGGAGTGGTCGCTCCGCACGCTTGCCGGGGATCCGGCCCGCGCCCTGGGGCAGCTCGCCGCCGAACTGGACGCCCCGATGATCATCGTGGGAACCTCCGAGCGCGGCTTTTCGCACCGCCTTTCGGAGGCCCTCAGCGGCTCGGCGGGCACGTGGCTCAGCCATCACCAGAGCCGCCCCGTCCTGGTGGTCCCCTATCGGATGCCAGCCCATGAGGACGTACCGTGACCCGCGGATTCCAAAGGCAAACAGCCCGCCGGGTGACCGCCTAAAGTAAAGCGAAAGTAGTTATTCGCGTAGCTGGCGCGGTGCCCTACCAGCCAGTAAGCTGATTCAAGCAGGCCGGTTCCGCGGAAGTGGAAAGCGGGAAACTGCCCAAATGCTGCTCCGGAGTGCGTATCCCCCAATAACGCACTCCGGAGCTTTTTTGTGCCCTTTCAGCAGCCGGCCACGCAGGAATCCCTTCGGGGAGTAATACCCCCACGGGGTACTTGCCAGATACCCCCACGGGGTATAGTTTTGGGTACGTGAACCCTACCGAAGAAGCTGCCGCGGCGGTGGATACTGCCCGCCCGGCAGGCGATGAAACGCCCCAGCACGGGTACACGGGGAACAAGGAGGCCTACCTTCGGCGCCTGAAGCGCATCGAAGGCCAGGTCCGGGGCATCGCCCGCATGGTGGATGAAGACAAGTACTGCATCGACATCCTGACCCAGGTTTCCGCCGTCACCAAGGCCCTGCATGCCGTCAGCCTGGGCCTGGTCGAGGAACACATCGGCCATTGCGTGGTGGGCGCTGCCTCGGAACCGGACCCCGCCGCGCGCGCCGAGGCGATCGACGCCAAGGTGAAGGAAGCCGCCGACGCCATCGGCCGCCTGCTTCGCTGACCACAGAACCCCACCCCGGCTACCGCCGGCCAGAAAGAAGGAGCACGCCATGAGCACCACCTCCCCCGCCATCACCACCATCAGTGTCTCGGGCATGACCTGCGGCCACTGCGTATCCGCGGTCAGCGAAGAAATCGAAGCCCTGGACGGGGTCCAAGCCGTGAAGGTGGACCTCAACGCCGGCGGCATCTCCACCGTGACCATCACGTCCAGCGGCGGCCTCTCGCCCCAGGACCTCGGGGAGGCCGTGGCTGAGGCCGGCTACCTGATGGTCGCCAACGAGGCCTGAAAAACCCCTCCCATACCGGAAAGCGGACATGAGCCACCAAGAACTGCTGCACCCGCCGGGCACCCGCGTGGTGGAACTGGACATCCAGGGGATGACGTGCGCCTCCTGCGTCAACCGGGTGGAAAAGAAACTCGGCAAGCTCGACGGCGTCGCAGCCACGGTCAACCTCCCGCTGGAGCAGGCCTACGTGACGGCCCCGGACGGCATCACCGACGAGCAGCTGGTGGACACGGTCAACGCCGCAGGGTACACAGCGAGCGTCCGCGTGCCGCGCACGGCGGAACCCAGCGTCGAACACGCCGCCGCACAGCTTCGCCCCCGCCTCATCCTCGCCGCCGTCCTGACCGTTCCGGTCTTCCTGGTGAGCATGGTCCCGGCGTTCCAGTTCCCCAACTGGGGCTGGGCGGCGGCCCTGCTGTCGCTTCCCGTGGTTACCTGGGCGGCGTGGCCCTTCCACCGCGCGGCCGCAGTCAACGCCAGGCATCTGGCATCCACCATGGACACCCTGGTGTCGCTCGGCGTCGCCGCCGCCTACCTTTTCTCGGCCTGGCAGCTGGTGGCCGACCCCGGCATGACGGAGCACCCGGGCATGGAGGCCATGTCCGGCGGCCTGTACTTCGAGGTGGCGTCCGTGGTCACCACCTTCCTGCTCCTCGGCCGCTACTTGGAGGCCAACGCCAAGCACAAGGCCGGCGACGCGCTCCAGGCCCTGCTGAACCTGGGCGCCAAGGACGCCACGGTCCTGCGCGGCGGACGCGAACAGCAGATCCCCGCGGACCACCTGCAGGTGGGCGACGTCCTGGTGGTCCGCCCGGGCGAGAAGATCGCCACCGACGGTGTGGTCATCGAGGGCGATTCCGCCGTGGACACGTCGCTGGTCACGGGCGAGTCCGTTCCCGTGGAGGTGGCCCCGGACAGCCGCGTAACCGGCGCCACCATCAACACTTCCGGGCGTCTGCTGGTCCGGGCAACCCGGGTGGGGTCTCAGACCACCCTGGCCCAGATGGCCCGCCTGGTATCCCAGGCCCAGACCGGCAAGGCACCTATTGCCCGCCTCGCGGACCGCATCAGCGCCGTCTTCGTTCCGGCGGTCCTGGCCATTGCCGCCCTCACGTTCGTGTTGTGGCTCCTGCTCGCCGGCCCGGACGCGGACGGCGGCCACCTTCGACAGGCCTTCACGGCGGCCGTCGCCGTGCTGGTGATTGCCTGCCCGTGCGCCCTGGGCCTGGCCACCCCGGTCGGCCTGCTGGCGGGCAGCGGCCGCGGAGCGCAGCTGGGCCTGTTGATCAAGGGCCCGCAGGTCCTGGAGGATACCCGCACCGTGGACACCATCCTGCTGGACAAGACCGGCACGGTCACCACCGGCGCCTTGGCCGTAGACGCCGTGCTGGCATTCCCCGGGTTCACCCGGGGTGGAATCCTCCGGCTCGCCGGCGCCGTCGAGGCCGCCTCCGAGCACCCGGTGGGCCGGGCCGTTGCGGCCGCGGCTTCCGCCCTGGATCCTGCAGGCACAACGGACGACGACGGCCTGCCGCCGGTGCAAGGGTTCAGTTCCGCCCCGGGCGGCGGGGTATCCGGAACCGTGCAGGGCAGGTTTGTGTTGGCGGGGCGCAGCGGCTGGCTGGAGCAGAACGGCATCATCCTGGACCCCGCCCAGCAGGTAAACCTGATGGCCGCCGAGGAAAGCGGTGCCACGGCTGTTTGCGTCGCGGTGGACGGCATGCCGGCCGGAATCATCAGCCTCCGGGACACCGTCAAGGAAGGTTCCGCGGCCGCCGTCGCCCGGTTGAAGGCGCTGGGCCTGCGGCCCATCCTGCTGACCGGGGACAATGCCGCGGTCGCCGCCCGGGTGGCCGCCGCCGTCGGCATCGCCGCGGACGATGTCCACGCCGGCGTCCTGCCCGAAGGAAAGGTCGAAGCGGTGCGCAAACTCCAGGCCGGCGGTGCCACGGTGGCCATGGCCGGCGACGGCGTAAATGACGCCGCCGCCCTGGCGCAGGCGGATCTGGGGATTGCCATGGGGTCCGGAACCGACGTTGCCATCGAGGCCGCCGACCTGACCGTCATGGGCAGCGACCTGGCCCAAGTGGCGCAGGCCATCGAGCTGTCCCGGAAGACCCTGGCCACCATCAAGGCCAACCTGTTCTGGGCATTCTTCTACAACGCGGTGGGCATCCCGGTGGCGGCCTTCGGCCTGCTCAACCCTATGGTTGCCGGAGCCGCGATGGCCGCCAGCTCCGTCCTGGTGGTTGCCAACTCGCTGCGGTTGCGCAGCTTCGGAAAACCGGGGCAGTGAACCTCAGGCGGTACCGTACCGCACGGACGCGCGCGCCCTGGCCTTGGCCGCTTCGGCCTCACGGTCCTTCGGCGGCGCCTGCGTCACCAGGGCGTCGAGCAGGTGCTGCGTGATGTGCGCAATCTCGTGCACCGCATCGTCAAAGGCTTCCTGGTTGACCTTGGACGGTTTGGTGCTGCCGCTGATCTTGCGGACATACTGCAATGCGGCAGCATGGACTTCCTCCGACGTGGCGTGCGGTTCAAAGTTGTGAAGGGTTCGGATATTCCGGCACATACCGCCATGCTAGGCTCTTCGAACGCCTGGGATCGACCCCTTTTTTACCGGATCCAGCCACGGCGCCATGGGGAGGCCTGCATGGGCAGGGCTGCCCATCGACACCGTTTTGCGGACCGGGGTAGGTTTTAGGCAATGGATCTTCCGGATGAGCCGGGGGGCCGCTGGGGATGCCGACCAGGTTCGGATCCACGTTCTAACAAGGAGAAACTGATGGCTATTTGGGGTGCAGACGTTGAGCAGCTTCGCCAGCTCGGCAGCAAGCTTCAGGCAGGGGCGTCCGAGATCGAGACGCAGAAATCCACACTTACCAAACTTCTGCACGGGACCGACTGGAAGGGCCCGGACGCGGACAAGTTCAAGAGCGAATGGGATGGCCAGCACTCCACGCTGCTGACCAAGGTTGCCGAGGCCTTGAAAGAGGCCGGCAGCAAGGCCAAGCGCAATGCTGAGCAGCAGAGCCAGGCCTCGAACGGCTAATGCCTTGGGCGGCACGATGTGCCGCCCGGACGGCCCGGGTACCGCAAGGTGCCCGGGCCGTTGTCCTTTAAGGCATGGGTTCCCCTGGGCGGCAGCGGCTACGGCACGGGTTCGACGTCGTTCGCGTGCTCCAGGGCCGACGCCGGCATGGGAGCTCCGGGCGCTTCCCCGGCCGCGGCCGCGGCGCGGAGCTCGTCGAGCCGCACCAGGATGACGCCGCCGACGATCAGCACGCCGCCCAGCAGCTGGATGGCGCCCGGGAGCTCGCCCAGCAGCAGCCACGCCCAGACGACGGCGAACAGCACCTCGGTCAGCGACACGAAAGATGCCACCTTGGAGCCCAGGGCCCGGGCCGCCATGATGCCTGAGGTGTAGGCCAGGACAGTGGCCAGCACCACCAAACCCGCCAGCGGCCCCCACCATGGCATGGTCCAGGGGCCCAGGCGGGTGTCCGCCGTGCTGAATGCCATGGGGAGCACGCCCGTGGCACCCGCCAGCCACATGACGGCTGCACCCACCAGGAGTCCGCCCGAGGCCAGGACGATGGGCGGCAGGGTGTCGTTTTCCTTTGCGGTGATGAAGAAGTAGATGGCCAGGCAGACGGCGGCCGCCATGCCCCACAGGACGCCTGCCAGATCAACCTTGACGGCGCCGGTGAGGTCAAGGACCAGTATCAGCCCGGCCAGGGAGAGCAGCGTCCCGACGGAGGTCAGCACCCGGGGGCGCCGCCGGCTTGCGGCCCAGAGCCATAGGACGATGATCACCGGGGCAAGGTATTCGAGCAGCAGCGCAACCCCGACGGACAGCCGGGCCACGGCGTTGAAGTAGAACAGCTGGCAGGCCGCAACCCCGATCAGCCCGAACAGCCCAATGGTGAGCCAGTTGTCCCGCAACTGGTGCCAGCGGCCCTTCAGCGCGGAGACTGCCGGCAGGGCGAGGATCAGCGCGGCGCCCGTCAGCCGGGCGGTGACGGCCGCCCCGGGGGACCAGCCGGTTTCGAGGAGCGCTTTGGCAAAGGACCCGGACAGGCCGAAGACAGCGGAGGAAAAAAGCGCAATGCCAAGCCCGGAGGCGAGGAAGCCGGGCCGCCTGAAGGGCGCTTGGGGGTGAGTGTGGTTCGTGGCGGCAGGCACCGTCGCCTCCTGTCAGGAGTAAAGTGGGGTAATGGTCATGACAGTACGCTTCCGCACTGTAAGGAGTCAACATGGTTTTCGCCCCTGACACGGAGGTGGCCCTCCGCACGGTGGTGAACCTCATCAATACGGCCGCGAATGGCAGGGAAGGGTTGGCCTCGGTCAGGGACCTGGACAGCTTCCTGGCGGCCGAGGGCTTTTCCGGGGCGAGGACACGGGACGCCGCGGAATTGCAGAGCGTCCGGCAGTTGCGGGGCTTACTGGCAGGGGTGTGGACAGCGGGCGAGGACGCCGCCGTGGACACCGTCAACCGGCTGTTGCGGGACGCCAACGCCCTCCCGCAGCTGATGAAGCACGACGGTTGGGACTGGCACCTGCATGCCACGGCTCCCGAGGCCCCGCTGGCGGACAGGATGAGCACCGAGGCGGCCATGGCCCTGGCGGATGTGATCCGCAGCAAGGAAATGGACCGCCTGCGGACATGCGAATCGGAGGACTGCGATGCTGCCGTCCTGGACCTGAGCCGGAACCGCTCCAAGCGGTACTGCGATACCGGCAACTGCGCCAACCGTGCACACGTTGCCGCCTACCGTGCCAGGCAGGCAGCGGCGGGTTAGGCGTTCCGCCGCAGCGTGCCTATCCCTGGTGCCGGGTGCCGCCCGTGTCGTCCTCGGGGTCCTGGCTGGTGGGCGTACCGAAACCATGGCCGGGCTTGGGCGCGGAACTGAGGTTCACGCCGGATCCCTTGCCGAGGTGTTCGGCGTTTTCCTTGTAGCTCATGGACAACATGGCGGCCACCACCAGGGTGACGATGAAGGCGATGCCGGCTGCGGTGAAGGCGAGATCGAAGCGGGGCGCGCGCGCACTGCCGCCGGAAGCGAAGATCAGTACGGCAACGAAAGCGACGACGGCCCAGAACGCCGAGAACATCAGCGGCCCCTTCACCGAGGTCCGCAGCTTGCGCGGTTTTCCTGGATGCTGGTCAGCCACTGTGGTTCCTCCCTGCAGGCGGCACACGGCCGGCCTGGTTTCACGAATTGCGGTGTAGCACCAAAATTTCTACAACTAGTAGAAGGGCGCTCTTCCTAGTTTACGGCTTGACGGCACCGGCGCGGGCATCGTGGCGCAGCGTCAGGCCGGAAAGCACCCACAGCACACCCGAAATAATCGCGCCACCGCCGGCCACGCCCAGCAGCGCATGGGCACCAAGGTTGATGAAGAAGGGCAGCAGCACTGCCGTGCCAATCCCGATCGCCCCGGATGCGATCCAGTCCCGTGCCAGGACGTGCCGCCCCCGATGCCGCAGGCCGCACGCCAGCTCAAGAACCCCGGCCACGCCGAGACCCAAGGCGGCAATGACACCAAACAGCAGGTCGCTGTGCAGCAGGATCACCGCCACACCGGCGCCGGCAAGCGCCGACCCCGCTGCGGACAGCAGCTTGCCGGGAGCCGAGTTCCGGGCAAACCCGGCGGCCGGGATGGCTTGCTGGGACACGACGCCGGCGGCCAGCAGGTAGAGTCCTCCCGCCCAGCCCATGACCTCAACGGAGGGGGAGGTCCAGAAGACCGTTACGGCGCCGAACACCAGCGCCACCACGGAACGGAGCAGGATTGGCTTCCAGAGTTCAGGGCGGGGTGAGGTTCCGGGAACTTCGCCCGCGGGAGTCGATGGTTGCGTCACCGGTCCAGTTTAGTGGGGGCAGCTGGAAGGTAGAACCGGGCCCCGCAGCCGGTGTTCAGGCTGGACCAAGCACCATCCAGCGGTCTGAACGGGAGCGCAGTCCGAGGGTGACGGCCCGCGCCGCCATATAACCCAGGGCGAAAGCAGCCCACAGCCACCCCAGCCCGGCAGCGCCCGGGCCACCGGAGAGCGCCACCGCCGCCAGCAGCGGCAGGTAGGCAGCAAGGTTCACCACGCCGGCCAGCGCCAGGTAGCGGGCGTCGCCGGCGCCGATCAGCACCCCGTCCAGGACGAAGACATATCCGGCGATGGGCTGGCCCGCGGCCAGCACCCACAGGGCAACGGCGAGCACCGACTGCACGCGGGCATCGGGGGTGAACAAGATCCCCACCCAGGGGGCCACCGCCGCGAGCAGCACGCCCGTCACCACCCCGAACCCCGCTCCCCAACGGACCATGGTCCTGGTCAACTCCCGGGCCTTGGCCGCATTGGAGGCGCCCAGTTCCTTGCCGATCAGCGCTTGGGCGGCAATGGCCAAGGCATCCAGCGCGAACGCCAGGAAGGAAAAGATGGTCATGGCCAGCTGGTGCGCGGCAAGGTTGACCTCACCCTGCGCCGTCACCACCACCACGGTGGCCAGGATCGCCGCACGCAGGCTGAGGGTGCGCAGCATCAGCCAGGACCCGACGCGCGCCATGCTCCGGATGCCCCGCCAGCTGGGCACCAGGGGGACGCCCTGGCGGACCGCGTACCTGCGCACCATCACCAGGTAGACGGCGGCCATGGCCCATTGCGCCAGGCTGGTGCCCATCGCCGAACCCACCACGGACAACCCCAGCCCGTACACCAGCCACACATTCAGGACGATATTCACGCCGAACCAGGCGGTGGCCACCACCAGCGGCGTCCTGGTGTCCTGCAACCCGCGCAGCACACCGGTCCCGGCGAAGACCAGCAGCATGGCCACGAGTCCGGGCATGGACCAGCGGAAGTAGTCGATGGCGAAGCTGCGCACGCTGCCGTCGGCGCCGAGCAGGCCGATGAGCGGTTCCGCGGCGATGAATCCAGCCACGGCCAGCAGCAGGCCCAGCAGCAGCGCCAGCCAGGCGCCGTCGCGCCCGGCCGCCAAGGCCTTCCCCACCTGGCCCTGGCCAACGGCGCGGGCCACGGCGGGGGTGGTTGAGTAGGCAAGGAACACCATAAGACCGACGACGGTCTGCAGCACCGCCGAGGCCAGGCCCACGCCTGCGAGCTGGGGAACGCCGAGGTGCCCTACGATGGCCGAATCCGCCAGCAGGAAGAGCGGCTCGGCAACCAGCGCTCCAAAGGCTGGCACGGCGAGGCGGAGTATCTCCCGGGAATGGCTCCGGGGAGGGGCCGTGGCGGCGGATGAGGGATCTATTGGCACCGTGCCAGCTTAACCGGGCGCAATGACCCCGGAAGAGAGCATGACAAAGACCACAATCGTCCGGATTTTGTTGACTCTTCAAGCATATGTGGGGAAGGGTGGAATCCATGAACCAGTCACGACTGACCACAGTTGCCCTTGCCGTCCTGCGTGTCATCCTGGGTTTCCTCTTCGCGGCCCACGGCTGGCAGAAGTTCAATGAATGGACCATCGCCGGCACCCAGGCCTCCTTCGCCAAGATGGGCGTCCCCGCTGCGGACGTCATGGCCCCGGCCGTCGCCGTCCTTGAACTGGCAGGCGGCGCAGCCCTGATCCTCGGTGTCCTCACCCGCGTGGTGGCCGCCCTCCTGGTCCTCGATATGCTCGGTGCACTCTTCCTGGTCCACGCTCCCGCAGGTGTCTTCGCGGCGAACGGAGGCTACGAACTGGTACTGCTCCTGGCCGCGGCAGCCTTCGCGCTGGCACTGGCCGGCCCCGGCCGGCTCTCCATTGACCGGGCGCTGTTCGGCCGGCGCACCTCACGGCTGGCCGTCCTGGCCTAGTCCGCTTCCGTCCCGAAACGCCTCACGGCGGCCGGCCACGCCATGGTGACCGGCCGCCGTCGGACGTTAAGCGGCGCTCCGCCGGGCGGCTGCACGCCGGCCCAGGCCGCTGCGGCGTGAACCGGCCGGTAACCTGGGCCCTCAGTATGATCGCAGCATGACTGAGACCGGCCACCCCAACTCCGTGACCCTCCGCTTCCTCGCCGCCCCCACCGATGTGGGGCACAGCGGCTCCGTGGACGCCGGCACGGTGCTCGAATGGGTGGACAAGGCCGCGTACGCGGCGGCCGTGGGCTGGGCCAAGTCCTACTGCGTGACCGCATACGTGGGAAACATCCACTTTGCCGACCCGGTCAACAGCGGCGACATGGTGGAGGTTGAAGCCACCATCGTCTACACCGGCCGCTCCTCGATGCATATCCGCACCGTGGTCTCATCCGGGGATCCGAAAGGCGGCCCGGCCACCATGCGCAGCCAGTGCATGGTGATCTTCGTAGCCGTAGGGGCGGACGGCAAACCCATCCCGGTGCCCCAGTTTGAGCCCGCCACCCCCGCCGAGGTTGAGCAGCGCGACCATGCGCTGGCAAGGATCAAGGTCCGCGAACAGATCGTGGAAGCCATGAACCGCCAGGAATATACGGACGCCGGCACCGCCGAACGCGTCACGCTTCGGTTCATGGCCGCCCCCACCGACGTGAACTGGGGCGGCAAGGTCCACGGCGGCATCGTGATGAAGTGGATCGACGAGGCCGCCTACCTGTGTGCCTCACGCTACTGCGGCCGGGACACCGTGGCCGTCTTCTCCGGCGGCGTGCGCTTCTACCGGCCTTTGCTGATCGGCCACGTGGTGGAGGTGGAGGCCCGGCTGGTGTACACCGGCAACAAAGGCATGCACATTGCCGTCCACGTCCGTTCCGGCGACCCGAAGGGACGCGAACTTAGCCTCACCACCTACTGCCTCACCGTGATGGTGGCGCGCGACGATGACGGCAACTCCGTCCCCGTACCACCCTGGGTGCCGGTCAGCGACGAAGACAAGCGGCTGCACGCCCACGCCCGCGAACTCCTGGAGATCCGGGGAACGGCGCCCGGAAACCGGCTGCCCAACCACCTGCTGGCCGGCACGGCTCCCGCAGCCACCGCCGCGAACGGAGCCTAGAAGCCGCCGCCCCCGGAGTCGCCCGCCATGTTGGCGAAGCGGGAGTAATGGCCCTGGAACGCCACCACGATGTCCTTGGTGGGGCCGTTACGGTGCTTGGCCACCAGGATGTCCGCCTCGCCCGCACGGGGTGATTCCTTGTCGTAGACATCCTCGCGGTGCAGCAGGATCACCATGTCGGCGTCCTGCTCGATGGAGCCTGACTCGCGGAGGTCAGAGACCATGGGCCGCTTGTCCTGGCGCTGTTCCGAGCCACGGTTCAGCTGGGACAGTGCGATCACGGGCACCTGGAGTTCCTTGGCGAGGAGTTTGAGCGCACGGGAAAACTCGGACACTTCCTGCTGGCGCGATTCCACCTTCTTGCCTGAGCTCATCAGCTGCAGGTAGTCGAGGATGACCAGCTTGAGGTCGTGCTGCTGCTTCAGGCGCCGGCACTTGGCCCTGATTTCCATCAGGGACATGTTGGGGCTGTCGTCGATGAACAGCGGGGCATCATTCATCCTGCCCATGGTGGTGGCGATCTTGGACCACTGCTCGTCCTTGATGGTTCCCTTGCGGAGGTCCTGCAGGCCAATGGTGGCCTCGGCGGACAGCAGGCGCATGGCGATCTCGTTCCGGCCCATTTCCAGGGAGAACATGACGGTGGACAGGTTGTTCTTGATGGCCGCGGACCGTGCGAAGTCCAGGGCGAAGGTTGATTTACCCACGGCGGGGCGGGCCGCGATGACGATCATCTGCCCCGGGTGGAGGCCGTGGGTCAGCTCATCGAGTTCGTAGAAGCCGGTGGGCACACCGGTCATGCCCTCGCCGCGGTGTCCGGACGCCTCGATTTCATCCACCGTGGATTCCATGACGTCCTTGAGGACCACGTAGTCTTCCGCGGTGCGGCGTTCCGCCACGGCGTAGACTTCGGCCTGCGCCTGGTTGACCAGGTCTTCCACTTCGCCGTCCGAGCCGTAGCCCAACTGGACGATCTTGGTGCCGGCGTTGACCAGCCGGCGCAGTACGGCCCGTTCGGCGACGATCTCGGCGTAGTACCCGGCGTTGGCCGCCGTGGGTACGGTCTGGATGAGCTCGTGCAGATAGGCAGGGCCGCCAATCCTGTTGATTTCGGCGCGTTTGGTCAGTTCGTCCGACACCGTGACGGCGTCCGCCGGTTCCCCGCGTCCGTAGAGGTCGATGATGGCCTCATAAATGGTCTCGTGGGCCGGGCGGTAGAAATCCTGGCCCCGGAGGATCTCCACGACATCAGCAATGGCGTCCTTGGACAACATCATGCCGCCCAGGACCGACTGTTCCGCGGGGATGTCCTGGGGAGGTTTCCGGCTCGCGTCCGATCCGCGGGTCGCTTCCACCGGGTCCAGATGCGCGATTGTCAAAGCTGCCGTCCTCCATTTGTGCCGGGCCAGGCGCCCGGTGATCCATCCTGTTTGCGGATCCGAAACAGAACCGCCACGCGTCCAGTACTACCCGGAAGCTCTGACAATGAGGCTCCCGCGGGCCGGATGCCGCCTCCGGCCGGAAGTTATCCCCACTGTCCACAGCTTTTCCACAGAGCGCCCGGAAAGGGCCCTGGGAGAGGCTCTGGATCGCGGCGTACAGGCCGTGGCCTGGCCGTGAAAAACAGGTACCCCGCTACGGTAGCCGCCCCCGGTCCAGCGGCAAAGCCAGTACGCCGGAACTGCTGTGGATAACCTGTGCACTACGGGGCATAGCTTGTGCACAGCCTGTGGGGAAGTCTGTGGATACAGAATTTTTTTACCTCCTAAAAGCCCACTGACCTGCGGAAACATCTTCACCAGCATGTGGAGTAAATATTTCTTTCCAGGAATTTCATCCACAGGTCCGCGCCCGCACCCGCAGGCCGGAACCAGCCTGGGGCCGGTCGCGGCATGCCGGCATCCGCCTGCGTGGCGCTGCTCATATTCCCTTGGCGGAGCTTGACCGGCAGGGGAACGCTGCAGTATGCAGCACGGTGAATATTGCTGTGGATAACCGGGTTCTGGATTAAGCTCTAGGTATGGCTTTGGCTGGACGGACAGCCGGCAACGCAACCGCCTTGGCGACCGCCAGGAAGTACACAGAACGGCTCGTAAAAAATGGAATCCCTAGTGGTCCCGGTCCTTATCCTGCTCGCCGTCGTTGCGGGGGTCATCGTGGCCTACCGCGCAGTCCGCGGGCGCAGGGCGTCAGGTGGAGGAGCCCCGTCCCGGCCGGCCGGCCCGGCACAGGACCAGGCGACGGAACTGGCCCGCGCCGCTGCCGGCAAGTTGTCAGAAAGCGAACACCGCCGCTTGTACGCCATGATCGCGCAGGGGCAGCCGTTGGCCGCCATCAGGCTGTACCGGGAGGTCACGGGCGAGGGACTCCGGGCCTCGCGCGACGCCGTCGGCGCCCTGGCGGCACACCCCCAGCCCTACCGCCAGCAGGAGCCGGTAGAGGCCGTGCGGGAGGATGACGAGCCACAACGCTTCCCCTACCGCTACCGCGCCATCGCCAGCAAGGGCGACGTGACCCGTGAAGTGAGCAGCAATATGCTCAACGACGAAATCTACGGCCGGATCCGCTCCTTGGCCCGCAGCGGGGACACCGAGGCTGCCGTTACCGCCTTGACGCGCCACTCGGACATCTCCCGGGTCCAGGCCCGGGAATTCATCGCGCTGCTGGACGACTAGCGCGGTCCGGCGATTCCGGCCAGGAGTTGCTCGAAAGGCAGGGACTCCAGGGGTGCGGGCTTCCGGCCCGGCTGGGGACCCTCCAACAGCAGGGTAAATTCGGCGGCAGCGCGCTCAATGCGGTCGGCCAGCGACGAGCCACCCTCTTCCGCGGTTCCCCAATCCTGGGGCCCGGCAAAGACTCCCGTGGCGGCCGTGCGGGTGCGCAGGTAGCTGAACAACGGGCGCAAGGCGTAATCCAGCACCATCTGGTGCCGGTCGGTACCTCCGGTGGCGCCCAGCAGGACAGCCTTGCCGTCCAGGGACTTGGGGTCCAGGACGTCGAAGAACGATTTGAAGAGGCCGCTGTAGGAGGCGCTGAAGACCGGCGTCACGGCGATGATCCCATCCGACGCCTCCACCCCGGCGATGACTTCCGCCAAGCGCGGTGCGGCGTATCCCGTGACGAAGTTGTTGGCGATGTCCACGGCGAGGTCCCGGAGTTCGACGACGTCGACCAGCACCTCGTGGCCGCCGGCGGTGAGCCGCCGCTCGGCAGCGGCCGCCAGCTGGTCGGCCAGCAGCCGGCTGGACGACGGGACGCCAAGTCCGGCGGAGAGGACTGTGATACGGCGGGTTTCCATGGCATTCTCCTGGTGCTCGTTCATTCGATCATACATGCATTTGCATCTATATCCCTGAACGGCGGTACCTCCTCATGTATTCCCGTGACCCGCATCAAATCAGGACGGTGCCCTGGATGCAGGTAGTGGACTCTCCGCCCACCCACACATCGTCGTCCTCGGCGGTGACATGGACACGCCCTGCCCGGCCCAGGACGGTACCCTGCGCGGCGACATAGCGCCGAGGTGCCCTGCCGCTACCAATAAGCCACTGGGCGGCCCCAGCGTTGAAGCTGCCCGTCACCGGATCCTCCACCATCGCATCACCCGGGATAAACGTCCGCACCTCAAAGTCGGCGTCCCCGCCGGACAGATGCGGCCCGATGACTCCGACCTTCAGGCTGCCCATGGCCACCGGATCCGGCACGAGCGCCTTCACCTGGTCCGCAGACCCCAGCAGGACACCGATCCACTCCGGCCCATTCACCAGCCAGGATGCGTCCACGATGTCACCGGCCGGGATTCCCAGGGCGACAGCCAACTGGCGCCGAAGGGGCTCGTCCACGGCCTCAAAGCGGGTCAAGGGCGGTGCGGCGAAAGCCAATCGGCCGGCGTCGCGCTTGATCCTGACCAGACCGGCACCGCACTCCTGGACCACGAAGCCGCTGGACTTCGGAACTCCGCCGGCCTGCAGCCAGGTATGTGCGGATCCCAGCGTGGGGTGCCCCGCGAACGGGAACTCCTCGCTCCCGGTGAAGATCCGGACCTTGTAGTCGGCGCGGGGATCCTCCGCGGGCAAGAGGAAGGTGGTTTCGGAGAGGTTGGTCCAGTTCGCGAAGTGCTGCATTGTCGCCGCGTCAAGACCGTGGGCATCGAGGACGACGGCGAGCGGGTTGCCGCGGTAGGCGTTGCCGGCGAAAACATCCACCTGGTGGAAAGGACGGCTGCTGGGTGTCGGGTTCACCGGAGCAGGTTACCACCGGCCCCCCGGGCGGACTGCCGGTCCTAGGAAGGGAGCAGCGGCAGGGCCATGGCGGCCAACGGAATGGCGGTGAGCACAGCACAAAAGCCAAGGTTGATCCACCGGTAGGTTGCGAGGATGGCGACAAATTCCCGAAGGAACGCGCTGGGGATAAAGTAGCCCGCCGTCCTGGCCCCGGTGACGTGGGCGCGCAGGCCCGCACGCCGGGTGAACATGGCCGCGCGAAACACGTGGTAGCTGCTGGTGACCACCGTGACGGGCGCGTCCGGCCGCTCCATCAGCGCGCGCGAAAAGTGCAGGTTCTCCATGGTGGTTGCTGCCCGGTCCTCCACGATGATCCTGTTGGCAGGAACACCCTGCTCCTGCAGGTAGCGGGCCATCGCTGTCCCTTCGGCGAGGAGTTCATCGGCTCCCTGCCCGCCACTGGGAATCAGAGCCCTGATGGACCCGCCATGCTTGCCCCGGTACATGCGCGCCGCCGCGTCAAGCCGGGCGGCCAGCAGGGGCGGAACCGAGCTGCCGGCCAGGCCGGAACCCAACACCACCACGTATTCGGGATGGCGGCGCGGCGGCAGGTGCGAGTAAATCAGCGAATAGACCAGATAGCTGACGAACACGAAGCCCACGTAGCCGGTCAGCAGGGCAGCCGCCGACGTGAGCGCCCTTAGCGCGGGTACGGCCGTCTGCAGGGCGGCCAGGACAAGGGGAACGGCCACCACGGCCAGCCCTGCCAGCAGGGACAGCAGGTTTGCCAGTCTGCGGCCTTCGCGGCGCAGCATGATGAGGCCATTGAGGACAAGGAACACGGCCAGGATGGGCACTGAGAGGATGAGCAGGAGGCCCAAGGCCACGGTAATGAGGACAGGGACCGAGTTGTTGGAGTTGTTGCCGGAGACCAGGAGGAGCCCAAGCCAGCCGATGACCGCCCCTGAGACGAGGAAGACTCCGTTCCGCAGGCGCCTCCGGTCGGTCGCAAAGCTGACGGCTGCGGCCAGCAGGAGGATGCAGCTGACGAAGAGGAACGGCAATGCTGGGTGACCTTCCGTGGAAACGGTGGAGTGGTGCAGGCCAGGAACAGCGGCCCGCACCCAAGCCTATGGCGCACGCGGCCGGCCGCTGGAAACCCCGGCAGTGACCTTGCACGCAAATGGCCCCCGCACCGGAATCCCGGGCGGGGGCCACTGAACTGCGGTGCGGAAACTACTTTCCGGCAACGACCTCAAGGTCGATGACAGCGGAAACATCCTCGTGCAGGCGGACGTTGGCCGTGTACGAACCGACAGACTTGATGTGGTTCGGCAGTTCAACGTTGCGCTTGTCGATGGCACCGAGGCCGGCGGCCTCGACTGCGGCAGCGACATCAGCAGGCTTGACGGTGCCGAAGAGACGACCGGACTCGCCGGCCTTCACCTCGAGCTTGACCTTCTTGGAGGACAGAGCCTGGGCCTGCGCCTGTGCAGCTTCAACAGAAGCGTGCGCACGGGCGGCGCGGGCAGCCTTGATGGACTCAACCTGCTTCTCGCCACCCTTGGTCCAGGTCAGGGCGAAGCCGCGGGGCAGCAGGAAGTTACGTGCGTAACCGTCCTTGACCTCGACAACATCGCCAGCAGCACCGAGACCGGTTACTTCGTGGGTCAGAATGAGCTTTGCCATGTTAGTTAATCCCTTCCTTAGCCGCGGCCAGCGCCGGAGTAAGGCAGCAGAGCAACTTCGCGGGCGTTCTTGATTGCCTGGGCGATCTTGCGCTGTTCCTGCACCGTGACGCCAGTGACGCGACGGGCGCGGATCTTTCCGCGGTCGGAGATGAACTTGCGCAGCAATGCTACGTCCTTGTAGTCGATGACAGTGATGTCAGCGGCCTTCAAGGGGTTGGACTTTGGTTTGGGCTTACGGAGTTCAGCCTTAGCCATCGTGGAGCTCCTATTCTAGGGAGCCCGTGGATATTGATCCACGGGATGGTGGTGGTCCGACGGCGGCAAAACCTTGGGTGCCTTGCGGCTCCCGGGCAGTCCCGGCATCGGGCCGTTGTTTGGGTTTTAGAAGGGAGGTTCGGAATCGGGGCCGTTGCCCCAGCCGCCTGCATTGGACACGCCGGGCGTGGCCCAGGGATCGTCCTGTGCAGCCTGCTGGTTGCCGCCGCCCCAGCCTCCACCGGAGTTGCCGCCCTGGTTTCCACCAGGGTTGCCGCCTCCGAAGCCACCGCCGCCGTTGCCGCCGCCGAAGCCGCCCCCACCCTGTCCGCCGGAGCGCTGGGTGCGGTTGACCTTGGCGTTGGCGTAGCGCAGGCTGGGGCCGATTTCGTCGACCTCAAGCTCGATGACGGTGCGCTTTTCGCCTTCTTTTGTTTCGTAGGAACGGCTCTTCAAGCGGCCGGTGACGATCACGCGCATGCCCTTGGTCAGGGATTCGGCGACGTTCTCGGCAGCTTCACGCCAGACCGCGGCGCGGAGGAACAGGGTCTCCCCGTCCTTCCACTCGTTGGACTGGCGATCAAAGGTGCGGGGGGTGGAAGCGATGGTGAAGTTCGCTACTGCGGAACCGGACGGTGTGAACCGCAATTCCGGGTCATTGGTGAGATTACCGATGACCGTAATGGTGGTCTCGCCTGCCATCTACTGCCTCCTTGTTCGATCCTGGGTGAAGAGTGCGTTCCTGCGGGGTAAAGAATGAATTTTGGTGCTGATTACTCAGCAACAACCTTCTGCTCTTCGGGGCGGGTGATCTTGGTGCGCATGATGGTCTCGTTAAGAGACAGCTGGCGGTCAAGTTCCTTGGCGGTTTCCGGCTTGGCGGTGAAATTCACCACGGCGTAGATACCTTCGGACTTCTTCTTGATCTCGTAAGCCAGACGGCGACGGCCCCAGATGTCAACCTTTTCGATGGTTCCACCATCGTTGGTGATGACGTTCAGGAACTTCTGAAGCGACGGCTCAACGGTACGCTCTTCGACCTCGGGGTCGATGATTACCATCAATTCGTAAGGACGCATATGTGAACCCACCTCCTTTGGGCTAAGCGGTTACGGCATTTCCGTAACAGGAGGTTCATTTGCGATTCTGCAGAGTGCCTTGCCACCAGTACGGAGGCAGGACGCAGCACAGACTTCAATATCCTAGTGCATCTGGACCTGATAGGCGATTCGCGCTTGACTCAAGGCTAGCCGCGTGATGTGGCAGGAGCAGCCCGACCGGACACGTATGTGGAAAACGCAGGAGTATGCCGGTCGCCGTTAGACGTCTATGCGGGTGCACCGCGGGACGCCACGCCCACCGCGCCGCTTCCGTTACCCAATTGTGATTCCACGGGGATTTTCGTGTACGGTCTTCGGGTGGGCCGCCCCAGCCGGCCCCAATCCCGGAAGACGCCCAACTCTGCCGCTTCCGCGATCCCTCAGGTTCCAAGGCAGAGGCGGGGGACCCAAGTGTCACGGGCATGGCTCCCGCCTGCCCTCGGGGTGAAGCCGCGATCCGCGGCCGAATGGCAGCATTCGAACCCGACAGCTAACCCCGCCGGCGTTGAGAGGTAAATTCCCCATGCCCGCATCCCGCAAATTGAGCGCCAAACGCGCCCGCCGTCATCAGAATGAGACCCCATCGGCCGGGCTCCGTCAGTTCTTGACATCCAGAGATTCCCGCCGCCTGCCCTTGGCCGCCGGCCTGGCAGCAGCCGTCCTCGGCGCAGCCTCCCTTGGCCTCGGCGTCGCCAACGGCAATGAAGCTGCCGACGTATCCCGGGTGGCCAGCGCCGCCGGGGCCGGCAGCGAGGTACAGGTCCAGCCCACCCCGTCGGCCGCAGTCCAGTCCGCTCCGGCGCCCGCCCCGGCACCGGCAGCCGCACCCGCGCCCGCACCAGAGCAGGCTCCGTCCCAGGCGCCGGCTCCCGCGGCACCCGCCCCGGCACCGGCCGTTGCGGCTCCTGCACCGCAGTCCCCCATCGCCGTGGCACCAGCCTCGGCACCGCTGGCAAACAGCGGGACGCCCATGCCCGCAGGGGTCCCCGGAAACTGGACCATGACCTTCGCTGACGATTTCAACGGTTCAGGCCTGGACAGCGGTAAATGGTCCAACTGCTGGTTCTCCCCCAACTGCGGAACCATGAACAAGGTGGCCACCAGCCCAGCCAACGTCTCCGTGGCCAACGGCAACCTGGCCCTCAGCCTTGCCTCCTCGTCTTCCGGGTCCTTGGTCTCCACGAACCCGAAGGGTGGAGCGGGCACCGGGTACCAGTTCACCACCGGGTATGTCGAGGCCCGCATCAAGTTCCCCGGCAACGCCAACGGTCTCTATAACTGGCCCGCGTTCTGGACCACCGGGCAGTCCTGGCCGGCCACCGGCGAGAACGACATCGCGGAGGTCCTCCAGGGCAAGATGACCGTGAATTACCACTCCGGCTCCGGGTCACACAACCAGGGTGGCGTCGGCGGCAACTGGGCCAACGAATACCACACCTTCGGCTTGCACCGGATGGCCAACTCGTCGGACGTCTACTTCGACGGCGTGAAGGTCAAGTCCTACCCCACGGACGACGGAAACGCCCCGCAGTACATCGTGCTGAACGTCGGCGCTTCATCGACGAACCCGGTGTACGGCCCGCAGTCCCAACTCCTGGTGGACTACGTCCGCGCCTGGCAGTAGCCGGCCACGCGCCCCCTTGGAAAGGGCGACGGCGGGACTTCCCGCCGTCGCCCTTTTTGGCTTCCTGCGGTTCCCCACAAAGTTGCCCAGAGCAACCCTGCCACCCGAGTGTGATCCAGTACACTCTTGCAATGAAGCTCCTGTACGTGACGGAAAGCGTGCCAAACCGGGACCCGCAACTCGGTGATGGAAGCTCCATGATCCCGTACGAAGTGATCCTTCACCTTCCCGCGGATGTTGCCGTCACGCTGCTGACGTTTTCCGGCCCTGTCCCGGTTCCGGCGGAGCTCCGGGCCCGCTGCGAAACCGTCCACGAACTAGCCCCGCGGGACGACCCCGCCGCATTTGTCCGCTCCTTCGGCGGCCTCGCCGGCCTGGGAAAGCACCGGCGCTCCACCCCGTCAGCGCGGGCAGCGGCAGCCACCCTGTCCGGCAGCAGTGAGGCCACCCTCATCCATGGCCCGCACGCCCTCTTCCTTTCGCATCATGTGGCCGGTCCCGTGGTGCTGCAAACGGTGGACCCTTGGTCCATCCGGGCCGCCATGGACACGGATATTGCCCGCTCCCTCCGGCCGGCCTACCGGCTGCGCGAGCACCTCGCCGAACGGGCGGAACGGTCGCTGCCCGCCAGGGCGCGGCTGCTGACCGTCGGGGCACAGGACGCTGAAGCCTGGTCCGCGAAGCTCGGCCGGTCCGTGAAAAGCATCCCCAACGGAACCAGCGTGGCCGCGGGGCCGCGTCCGGACCGGAAGGCGCCGGTGGTTTGCTTCGCGGGCAGCCTCAACTACGCCCCCAACGTGGACAGCGCCACGGTCCTGGCCACCCGTATCGCTCCCCTCGTGTGGCGGGAGGTCCCGGAGGCACGGTTCGTCATCGCCGGGCGGCAACCCACAGCGGCAGTCCAGGCGCTGGCCGGTCCACACATCGAAATCCTGGCCAACGTGCCCTCACTCCCGGATGTCTTCAACGGGGCCGACGTCGCCGTCTTCCCCGACGAACACGGCGTAGGCATCCGAAACTCCGTGCTTGAGGCCCTTGCCGCCGGGCTGCCTGTAGTGGCCTCCCCGGTGGCGGCACGTGAACTTCCGCCGCACCCGCTGCTCACCGTCGAGGCCGGCCAGGACGCGATGGTCCACAAGGTCGTAGAACATCTCAGGGCACCCCGGCCGCCGCACGTAACCCCCGGCGGCCTACTGGACCAGGCCGCCCGCGCCGTCCGGTCCTGGGACACGGTGGCCGCGGAGTACTTGGCCGAAGTGCGGGCGGCCGTGGCCGCGTCATCCCCTGCCGGGGACTTATCCGGCACGTCAAGGCAACTGTGACCTACGCGCCCGGCGAGCTGGAACGCAGGGGAGTCCGGGGAGCCTTGTGGCAGGGGCTGGCCTTTGCCTCCGGGCGGATCATTGTGCTGGTCACCACCGTGGTGCTGGCCCGGCTCCTCTCTCCTGAAGAGTATGGCCTCGTAGCCCTGGCGCTGGTCCTCATGGCATACGCCGAGACCATCGCCGATGCCGGGGTGGGCCAGGCACTGGTGTATCTGCCCAAAACGAAGGTGATTGCCCGTTCAGCGCTCCTGCTCTCGGTGGCGCTGGGAACCGTACTGGCCCTGGCCGCCGTGCTCGCGGCCGATGCTGTGGAAGACCTCATCGGGCTCGACGGCGTGGCTCCCCTGGTGCAGGTTCTCGGCGTCTCCGTCCTGGCCACGGCCTGCGGCGCCGTTCCGGAAGCGATCATGCGCCGGGACCTGAAGTTCCGGCAACTCACCGCCGCTCCGGTGCTGCGTGCCGCGACCATGGGGACGGTGACCCTGTACCTGGCCTTCACCGGCCACGGCGCGTGGTCGCTCGCCGTCGGAACGGCCGCAGGCTCGGTGGCCTACGCTGCCACCTGCTGGTTCCTGGTCCGCCACGAGGCGCCGTGGCAACTCTGGCGCGTCAGCAGGAGTGCCCTGGGCGAGAACATCCGCTTTGGTGCTCCCGTTGCTGGGAGCACCATGCTGGCCAGGGCAATCTTCGACGTCGACTACCTGGTGATCGGGATCGTCCTGGGGGCCCATGCGCTGGGCCTGTACACGCTCGCCTTCCGGCTCCCGGAGGCCCTGATCCTCAACGTGTTCTTCGTGCTGTCCACCGTCCTGTTTCCGCTCTATACGCAAGTCCGCGGTGACCGGCAGCGACTGCGTGACGGGTACCTGAAAAGCGTCACGGTGCAGGCCCTGTACGGCATCACGGCAGGGGTGGGACTTGCCGTGGTGGCTCCGGTCCTGGTGCCGGTCCTGTTCGGGCAGCAGTGGGAGGAATCAGTGACGCCGCTGGTGTTCCTTGCCCTGTACGCGGCGGCTCGATCGCTGGGCGCCGGAGCGAATGACGTCTATAAAGCCCTGGGCAGGCCGGGGCTTTCCATCTGGATCTCCGTGGTCCGCCTGGTGGTCCTGCTCCCTGCGCTGGTCTTCGCCACGCGCTGGGGCATCGTTGGTGTCGCGTGTGCCCAGATGGTGGTGGCGGTGGTCTTCGCTTTTGGTATGCAGGCCGTAGCCGCCAGGGTCATGGGGACAAGGATGCGCCGCATGCTCCGCGCCGCGGCACCCGGCCTGGCGTGCGGGGCGGCCGTGGCCCTGGTGGGCCTGTTCAACCTGGCACGGCATGAGCTGGGACCGGTGCTGACGCTCGCCGTCATGGTTGTTGCCGGCGTGGGCCTGGTCTACGCGGTCCTGCGGTTCGGCTACCGGGACCTGCACGACGAGATCCTGGGGCTCTTCAAGCGCCGCCACGAACCCTCAGGTCCGGCACGCGACCACGCGTCCTGAGCCCGGCGGTTTCCCAAGGGCCGCTGTCGTTTCCCGGGCGCCGTCGAAGGGCCGGCGTGTCCCGGGCGGCGCCGTTTCCTAGGCGGCTGTGACGGCGTGGCGCCACAGCCAGTAGTCCCGGTCCGCCTGGAGTGCGGCACGAACCTTGTCCCTGCCCTGCGACGGATCGGCTTCCGCTTCCTGTGCCAGGCGGTCGGCGAGCGTTGCCGTGGACCGCGCCCAGGTGGTGATCACCAGCAGCGGCAGCAGCGAGGCCTCCACTCCCCGCGTGCCAAGGTGGCGCGAAAGCGGGTCCAGCGCCCAACCCCCGGGGCCAAATGCCTTGTCGAAGGCTGCGACCTGGGCGTCCCGGGCGAACGCCTGCTCGCTGGACTCACTGAGGTACTGGAGGTAGAACACCAGGTCGTGGCCGGGGACGCCGTCGGTCAGGGAGCGTTCCCAGTCCATGACCTGCAGGCCACTGCCGGGCTTGACCAGCAGGTTGGGGTGGCTCAGGTCGCCGTGCTCAATGACGGCCGGGAGCCGGGCGGCACGCAGGGGTTCGAGGAGTTCGTGGGTACGCTCAACCAGCTGGCCGGTTTGGGCGTCCGGTCCGGCCAGCCGCTCCAGGGCCGCCAGCGGGGCGGTGACGGCGCGCTGGTACCAGTCAGGGTTGTCCGTTGCAGCATGGGTGCAGGGCAGGGACCCCACAAAGCCCGTCCCGGCCGCGACGGCAGCCGGGAGGTCCGCGGCCACTTTCCGCGGATCCAGGGGAATACCCGTCAATGCCGTCTCGACCAGGACCGTGTACGGTCCCTCGTCGCGGATTCCCACCAGGCGTGGAACACCCGGGCTGTCGACGGCGGCCGAGAGCTGGTCCAGCATGGCGGCCTCACGCCTGACTCCGCTGCTGTCTCCGGGCTGGCGCGGGATCTTCACCACCAGGGCGGGTTCGGTTCCGCGGGCCGGAAAAACCAGGGCCACCACGTGCCGGGAGGTGGTGAAGCGCGGAGTCAGCAGCAGCGTTTCCCACCCGCTGCCAAGGCCGTAGCGGTCAAGGGCGAATTCCTCGAAGTGCTCCCGGAGGAACTGGTCGACGAAGCTCATGGCCGGCCCCCTTCCGGACGCCTGCCCGTGACGGTGCCCTCCGGAACCATGAGGTCGAAGACGTGAAGTGCCAGGGCCAGGTGGGCCGCGGCAGCTTTGAGCGGTCCAAACCGCACATCCTTCCGCAGCGCCAGGGTGTCACGGATGGCCACGCCCGACCGGACCGGAACCAGCCTGGCGGTGCGGTCACGGTTGGGGGCATTCCAGTAGAGGGTGACGTCCTGGTATCCGCGGCGCTCCAGTGTCCGCTTCCATCCCCGGAGTGTCCGGGGGCCGGAGCGCTGGAGCAACGAACGGCTGGCTTCCACGCAAATCCATCCCCCGGGTTCCAGCGCCAGGCCGGCGGCTTCCACGTGTCCGCGGCCCGGAGATGCCAGCAGCACCACGTCGCATGACGCGCCGGCCGGGCCGGCCAGGCGGACGGCCTCCGGGTCCAGGAGCCGCAGCGCCGCCTCCGTTTCCTGGCTCACCTGTCCGGCGAAACCAAGGTTGCGGGGCTGCAGGACCGGAATCAGGAATCGCCAGTCCAGGAGGCGCCAGAGGTGCAGGGCCAGGGCCTCCGCCGCGCCGGCGCCAGGAGCCGCCGGGGCCACACTTTCCTGCGCAGCAGGACTCCTGCCGTTACCGGCATTGCGACGTCGGGTGGCCGGTCGGGTGCCGGCAGGGCGCGACAACGTCTCCCAGACAATGCCGGTGGCCACCCGCTGGACGGCCGCCGCCGGCTGCGCCGCATCGACCACCCGGCCGCCCGGGAGGCGCCCGGCCAGCTTCAGGTAGTCCTGCCGCCAGGATTCCAGCAGCTCCGGGCTGTGTTCGCCTTTCCGCTCAAACATCACGGGGCCGGGTACATCCAGCACGAGGAGGACGTCCGGGGCCGGGATTACCGCCAGCGCGAGTGCGTTGCTCATCCCGGCCAGGGGTCCGCCGCCGGAGCCGCCCAGCAGCGCGTCGTACGCTACGCGGTCCATCAGCACTACCTTGCCCATGCGGCGGTAGAACCTGGCCAGTACTCCGCCGCGCACCAGCCGGTAGATCTTCTTCCCGGTCCGTCCGCCGGGGATCCGGCCTAGGACCTTGTCCCAGGGGCCGGCTCCCCACAGGCCCATGTAAACGTACTTGGTAGGCAGCGGAACGTCGGCGTGCAGGCCGTTGAGCAACGTGGTCTTCCCGGCTCCGTCCGGTGCCATGACGCCCAGCAGCGGAGTGTGCCCGCGGACTTGGGCCCCGGCATGCCTCAGCACCCTGTTGGCTCCCGCAATCAGGCGCGGGCTCAAGCCGCCGCGCCAAGCGGCACGCATGCGGGCCGCCGTCCCGGGAACGTCGTCGAACCGTCCGTCCAGGACCGATTCCACCATCTCGGCCACCAGCCCGGCACCCACCCGGCGCCTGACCGACTCCGCGATGCGCCCGCCGTCGGCCGCTGTCCTTGCTGCGGCACGCGCCAACGGGTGCCGCTCCGGGGAAATGCTGCCCTTGTCCATGAACAGGTGGAGCAGGAGCAGCCATGCCTGGTCGGCAGGGTCCGGCATCCAGTGCGTTCCGCGGCGCACCCTTCGGCGCAGGCAGCGGGCCGCCCACGGGGTGCGCCACTGCTGGTAGGGCCCGAACGCGAGGTCGGAGACGACATCGAGCTTGATCCAGGCCCCGTCATCCACCGCATAGTGGAAGTAGAACCTGTGGCTGCCGTGGCCCGGCGCCCGGACCCGGCAGAACCCCGCGGCAGCCAGCAGTCCATCCAGCACGGGCAGGACGCCTTTGTCCACAAGGATGTCCACGTCGCCGGCCGGCAGGGCGAGGTCATCCCCGCCGCGGAGCAGCAGCCACGGCCAGCTGGACGCATCGAGGGCATCGAAGACCGCGGCCAGCCGGGGATGGACGCGCAGGATTTCCGTCGCGGCACCACCGGCCGGCAGGTTGTTCAGGACGTCCACGGCGCCACCCTCCAATCGGTTGCCGGAGCCAACTCCGGGGGTACGGGGCAAAGGTGTTCGGGGGGCCTAGGGTGTGTAGGCATACTGCACCACCCAATCGACCTGGAGGTGTCCGGCAGTGCCGGGGGCGGGGAAGGTACTGGAGGCGTCGTCGGCCGTTTCCACCTGGAGCGTCCAGCGCATGGGGGTGTCCGGCACTCCCGCCGGCTTGGTGGTCTGGTCCACGAGCTTCCCGTCAAGGAACCACTGGACCAGGCCGGGACGCCATTCGATGGTGGCAACGTGCCACTGCCCCGGCCGGGCCGCCGAATAGCGCCTGTCACCGGGGTCGAACTGCATGCCGGTCGGCGTCCGGGTTCCCTTGATCGCGGAGTTTCCGTAGAGGGACCCGTCCAGGGCGCCCTCCGGCCAGTCGATCTCTCCCTCGTTCCAGTCGTCGCTGGCCGGCCAGAGGAGGAATGCCACCTTGTAGCCCGGAATGGAGTCGTACCTGAACCGGACGGAATACCTTCCGTAAGTCTGGCCCGAGTACCCAAAGGGGATGACGCTGGCCACCCGCGGCCGGTTGTTCGAATAGTGGAGGTGGAAATCGAGGTAGCCGTCGTGGACCGACAAGACCTGGTCAGGGGTGTACGTTCCGAACCCTGAGGAATCGGACAGTCCGTCGTAGCCGCGCATGTCCTGGCCGTAGACGCCGCCTACGGCCCCTGGTGCCGCAGCGACGTTGAAGTCCTGGACCATGGTCTGGCGCCAGGAGGGCAGGTCCCCGCGGGGCGCCCCGTTGACCTGCGATGAATCGGCATGCAGGGCCAGCAGGGCCGCCCCCACCAGGGAAAGGGACGTCACCGTGACCAGCGACAGTTGGTACACCCGGCCGCTAGTTGCCCCAGTCAGCACGGGAAACCTCATAGATACGCACCGACTTGTTCTCAAAGACAACCTGTGCGGCCTTGGATACGTCCAGGTCGTGCTCCAACGGGACCATGGCATCCTTGGAGAACTGCCGCAGGACACCGGTCGAGGTCCGCTGCTGGAGGTCGGAGACCACAACGAACAGCCGGTCCGAGGCCCGCAGGTTCGCTCCGGCCCGGGTCTTGTCCACATAGGCCACCATGTCGTCCCCGGTGAAGGGCTGGGTGGAACTGTGGAGCTTGGAGGCAACCGAAACCAACTGGCCGGTGCGGAGGTAGAAGGAATAGTGCGGGCCAATCAGGAGCGGCAGGTGGTAGTTGGTTTCCACCACCGCATCGCCCTTCCGGACGTTCGAATCGAGCCAGCGGCTGGCCGAAACATCCGCCGCGGGCACCCGGACGTTGGCCTCGTTCTGGAAATACACCGCGGTGAACATGACCGCCAGGACTGTGACCGCCGACGCTGCCCCTACCACGGTCCTCCTGGTGGGCACCCTGCCGGCCCAGAGGAACCACGCCGCGCCGATGGCCAGCCACGGAAGGGCAAACATGAACACGCGGAGCCTGCCTTCGCCGCCATAGGAGGTGCCGAAAAGCCCAAGGATCGGCGTTGCAGCCAGCGTCCCCACGATCAGGGTGGTGCGGATGTTGCCCAGGCGGATGTTGCGGATGAATCCAAGACCGGCCAGCAGTGCGGTGAACAAGGACAGGGCGAGCGCCTCGCGGGCCAGCCACCGACCGGAGAGGAGGGATGGGCCGGGACTTCCGTTGGACGCCTTGTACCCGGCGTTGGCGAAGAAATCGAAACCGCTCAGAAGGCCGTACTTGCCCGCCACGAAATCGACGTTGGGCAGGAGGTAGAGCAAAGCCATCAGCAGAAGTGCCGGTGCAACCCAGGCGGGCTTGAAGTAGCGGGTCAGGAACAGGGGGAAGAGGCCCAGGATGGCCAGATAGGGAGTCAACTGGTGGCTCATCACGATCATTGCCTGCAGGACAAGGACCGCAACGATAGCCAGCGCCTGCTGCCGGCCGCTGTACGTTGGGGGTTCATCCACCTGGGCCTCGGACTTGGCGAGCCGGGCCGCCACCCGGCGCTCCAGCTTGAGTACCCAGCCGGCTGGTGTGCCGCGCAGGAACGTCAGGATCACCAGGCACATCGTCAGGTGCAGGGTGTAGGCAAAGGCCTGCGGTGAGTAGTAGTTCTGGTTGAGCCAGTTGGTGAGGGTGAACACCAGGGCGGCGGTCCAGTAGATCCGCGGGTTCCGGGTCAGGGCCCGGGCGATTGCGAGCACCAGCGCAACACTCATGAGCGCGAACACCGGTTCAGCCCAGCCTGCGTACGCCATGGGGTCCTGGTATCCGCTGGATTCGCCGAGGAAGGCGCTGAAGAGGAAAAACCCGGGCCAGCGGTTGTAGATATCGATGCTGGGATCGAAATGCCCGGTGGTCTGGATCAGGTCCGTGACGGCAATGTGTTTGTACGTCCACGGCAGCCGCGGGACGGCGGTCAGCAGCCCGGCAGAGGAGTACAACATCACCACCAGCCCGGTCAGGGAGGCTCCCGCGAGCCAGCCTGAATGCAGCCGCTGCCGCGAGATGCTCCAGATGCACAGGGCCACGACCAGCGCCAGCGCGGCGTACCAGGTCACCGGGAAGGCAGTCAGGAGCCCTAAGTCACCCAGGCGCGGGTTAGTCGCGGCAAGGGAGGCCACCCACATGCCCATGGCGGCCACCAGGACCAGCCACGGCGCATAGGTGCCGGGTTGCGGGCGGGGCAGCGGGGAGGAGGCAGCCCGGATCCGTTCCGGGCCGGGAACCAGGAGGGCGACGGCGGCTGCCAGCATGATCCCGACGGCGGCGGGCCGGGGATTCCAGAGTTGCAGCCAACCCATGGCCGCGGCGGTCAGGGCGAAGGCCGTAGCGCCGGCAACGAGCGTGAATACCAGGCGGGCTGCCGGGTCCACACTGGGGAGCCACCGCACCAGCGCCCAGCCGGGCAGGACCAGGCAAGCCAGGAGTTTGGCGCCGGCGAAGGTCTCACCCCCGATGTCGAACAGGATCAGGGCCGCCGTCACGGTGCTCAACAAGGCCAGGGCGTAATCGGCGTATCCGGGCCTGCGCCGGCGCGACGTGCGGGAGTTCATGGGACCGGAGACGTCACCCCTGATAAGAAGCGCCATACTGTTTCAACTCCTGGGTTTGGCTTGCCACTGGCGGAGGGTTACTCCGCACCAGCACTGGGTGGACTGTGTTTGCTAACTGCCGGCTGTCCGGCGGGACTGCAGGTACTTGTAGGGGCCCACGGCCACGGCCAACATCTGCAGCCAGGCGAGCCTGGCCACCTGGGCTTCGAGGGAACCGTGGGCCGGTGGACCTTGGAGAGCCGGCCGGGCAGGGTGCTGGTGGGCCAGGTATTCCATCCCCACGCCCCAGCTCCTGGCCAGCGCCAGCCTGGCGGTGTGCGGGTCCATCATCACTTTCGTCATCCATGCGCCCAGCCCGGTGCCGTACCCGCGGGCCTGCACCCGGAGGTCTTCGAGTCCGTCCCGGTGGCGGTGCCACACGATCGCTGCCGGCTGGACCACCAGGGCATATCCGGCCAGGATGACCCGGGTGAACATGTCGATATCCTCGCCGCCGCCCGTGGGGGTACCCACACCCAAGGCCGGGTCGAATCCGCCGAGGGTGAGGGCGGCGTGGCGCTTCAGGGCGAAGTTCGCTCCGGTCCCGAAAGCCCCCGGGCTGAACGGGAACTTCGGCAGCCCCTCGGGCGGGTCTGCCAGGGAATAGACCCGCGGCACCAGGCTCCGCGACCAGCTCACCTTCGCATCGAAGTAGCCCTGGGTGGGGGTCCTGAGCTCCCCTGCCGGGACCAGGCCGGTGACACAGGCCGCCTCGGGAGCGGCTTCGAACGCAGCGGCAATCTCCCACAACCAGGACCTGTCGACAACCACGTCGTCGTCCGTGAACGCCACCAGGCTTCCCCTGGCGTGTTCCAGGCCGGTGTTCCTGGCGTTGGACAGGCCGGGAGCGGGTTCGGTGACCAGGCGCACGCGCTTGTCCCTGAAGTCCCGGCGCACCAGTTCCTCCGTGTCGTGCGTCGCCGGTGCGTTGTCAACCACCACCACGTCGAAGCGGGGATAGTCGAGCGCAAGGATGGTCATCAGCGCCCCCCGCAGCTGCGGCGTGCGGTCCCTGGTGCACACCACTACTGTGATGTGCGGGGCCGTCACTGCCGGCGGGAATGAAGTGACACGTGGCAAGGCCGCCAAGGCGTCCTCGAATACAACCCGATCCACGATTCCCGACGGCGACGGCACGTCGACAAATCCCCGCACGACCCCCGACGCGCGCACCAACAGCCGTGCCCGTTCGTATCCGGCATGGTTCTCCAGTTCAAAGTGCGAGCAATCCGCAAGATCCTCCAGGTCCACTGACCCGATCCACCGGGCCCCCGGCCAGACCGGAGGCAACGCGGACTCCATGGCGGGCACCAGGATCAGTGCTTCGCCCTGAAGACCCTCAAGCACACGGCTGGCGCCCTCGCTCATTGCACTTCCCTCCACTGACCGCCGGCCGGAACCAGGGCGTCGTCCGCCTCATCGGGGCCGGTCCAGTGTTGGAGGCGGCGCCCTTGGAAGTACCCGGCCGCAGTGCAGGCAAGCACCGCAATCACGGCCCCCGCACGGCCCAGCCCGTCGGCGCTGCCGTCGCGGCCCCAGGAACGCAGCCCGGTGAACACCGCCCGCGGAAGGACGCTGCGCACGTACCGGCGCTCGGGCCCGAGGGCCCGTTTGTGGCCCACCAACTGGCTGACCTGGGCTTTGGAGAGCCCTTCGGACCAGGAGCGGGACATCATGTACCTCAACGTTCCGCGGGAGGCGGGGACGTGGTGGTGGACCAGCGCCGCCGGTTCGTACACGATGCGCGAACCGGGCGACCCCATCTGGGAGCGGATGCAGATTTCGGTCTCCTCACAGCCCAGCGGCAAGGTGCCCTTGCGTCCCAGCGAGAGGTTGAATCCGCCTACTTGGCGCAGGACCTCGAGCCGGAAGGACATGTTGGCGCCGATGACGTTGCGGACTTCGGAGGCCACCCGCGGCATGCCCCGGTGACTGCAGCCCACGATCCAGTCAAGTTCCTCCGCGAAATAGCCCGGCCGGCCGGCCTCCCACAGCGGGACCACCTTGCCGCCCACGGCCAAAACGTCCGGATCGTCGTACAGCGCCACCAGGCGCTCGAGCCAGTCCGGCGCTGCCTCGGCATCGTCGTCAAGGAAGGCGACAATGTCCGACTCAGCGAGCCCAACGCCGGTATTGCGTGCCCCGGACAGACCGGCCTGCCCGGTGCTCTCCACCACGGTGACGTCGTCGACGATCTCGACGAGCCTCTCGTACAGGTCCTCGTTATGGTCAACCACCACCAGCACCTGGTCCGGGGCCAGGGTTTGCTGGCGCACCGACTCGATGACATCGAGCAACATCCCCCACCGCGCCGACGTGTACGCGCAGATCACCACCGTCACGGAAAGGGGTTTCATGCGATCAAGCATGGTGGCTCACCGCCGGAGTAAGGACGCTGTGCGGGTCCACGGGCAGGCGCGGGAAGCGGACGTTGGAGTAGGTGTACTTCACGCGGCGGAGGGCCTCGGGGCGTGCTCCGGCTGTGGGGGCCTCCCACACGGCGCATTCCCGGGCCAGGGTGTGCAGCACGCGCCACCCGTCGCGGAACGTCTGGAGGTTGGAGGCGCCGGAGATCCTGTCCAGCTCCAAGCTGGGGACCTCGGCGATCCGCAGTCCCGCCTTGGCGGCCCGGACGATGAGTTCGGTTTCGATTTCGAAACCGTCGGACTCAAGCTCCAGCACCTCCAGGCATTCGCGCCGGAAAGCGATGTAGCCGTAGCAGAGGTCCGAATAATTGCTGTGCAGGACAGCGTTCGCAAGTCCCGTCAGTGCCCGGTTCCCGGCCTTCCGCAGCCGGGTCAGGTCTTCGGACCCGCCGCCGGTGACGTGCCGGGATCCCTTGACGAAATCGAAGTCATGCTGAAGGGGCGCCACGAACCACCCGATCTCCTGCGGATCCATGCTGCCATCGGCATCCAGCATCACGATGATGTCCCCGCTGGCGGCCGCGAAGCCGGAACGAAGGGCCACGCCCTTGCCTTTCCGGGGTTCGTTGACCACCACGACGTCCGAGCGAAGCGCCTTGGCCACTTCGACGGTGTTGTCCTGCGAACGCCCGTCCACGATCACCACTTCATCGACGTAAGAGGGCATCCGGCGCAGAACCCAGGGAAGGTTCTTTTCCTCGTTCAACGTGGGAATAACAACGCTGATTGAAGCTTGTGGAAATAAGAGTCCCGGCTGGGAAAACAAAGCCGGCAGTTGGGGCGAAATCGACAATTGCCTCACCACTTCATGACAGTTCGGATTCTGGACAATGCCGCCGGCGGTTTCGCCGCGGCACATACGCTTGATCCGGTCATGGTCTGGTCGCTGATCCCCCAGCAACCCATCGCCAATCCTCTGGCCGTTCCCGGCAGACTACCCCCTACCTAATCCGGGTATCACGAGTAGTAGGTACTCACTTTTTACCCGGGGTTTACCCCCTGTTAGGCAAGTAGAGGGCTCGGTGTTTGCCGTTCCGATTAGGTATAGGGGATTACTGCGCGCCCGAAACCATTAGGTAGGGGGAGTGCAAAAACCCCCATTTAGGTAAGCCACCTACATTGCCCACGGCGGCGTTCAGGCTTACGCTTCTCGGTACTTGGGGGCTTGAGCTCTTTGTTTCTGGGCCAACGGGCATACGTCCCCTGAACTTTTCCTCATGCCCCAGGAGTTCCCTTATGAAGCTCAGACACTTCCCCCATCGGATGGGCCAGGCCCTCGTCGTCGCACTCGTTCTCGCAGCTTCCATCCTCGGCGTACCCGGTGCCGCTGTGGCCGACACCGTTTACGGCACCCAAGGCATGGCCTACTCCGGGGTGGCGAACCCGCCCACATCGGACAAACCACAGAGCAAGTTGTGGTGGAACGACGGATCCTGGTGGGCGGACATGTGGAAGACCGGCACCGGATGGAGTATCTACCGGCTGGACCGGACCTCCAACAGCTGGGTGGATACCGGAGTCGTGAACGACACCCGGGGCAGCACCCTCGCGGATACGTTCTGGGACGGCACCCATCTGTTCATCGCCTCGCATGTGGTGACCGTCAGCACCGACGGCACTCCCAAGCCATCACTTTCCGGCCAGCCGGCAAAGCTTTACCGGTACAGCTATTCAGGCGGCAAGTACACGCTGGACAGCGGCTTCCCCACCACGATCACCAACAATTCAAGTGAATCCATGACGATCGATGCGGACTCCATCGGCGGAATCTGGGCGACGTGGACGCAGGTGGGCGGGAACTCGACGTCCGGCTTCACCAACACTGTCTACGTGAACTACTCCAGCAACAACGGCGCAACGTGGGGTACCCCGTTCGTCCTCCCGGTGGCCAGCCCCAACCCGGCGCCAGATGACATTTCGGCCGTGGTGGCATTCGGCGGCGGCCAGATCGGCGTCATGTGGAGCGACCAGCGGACCGACACGATGTGGTGGGCCACGCACGCCGACGGAAAGCCCGCCAACTCCAACTGGAAACTCCAGCCGGCAATCAGGGGCAACGGTCAGGCCGATGACCACCTGAACCTCAAGACCCTGCAGGCAGACACCTCGGGCCGGGTGTTCGCCGCAGTGAAGACGAGCCTCAATGACACGTCCTCCAACAAGACACTTCCGCAGCTGGTCCTGTTGGTCTTCAAGCCGGGCACCGGCGCCTTCACCCAGTCCACCATTGCCACCACCGGCGACTGCGTCTCCCGCCCACAGATCGTGCTGGACACCCAGAACAACCTGGTGCGGGCATTCCACACGGCACCGCCCACGTCGGTGTCCGGCTGCGCGTTCTCCGGCGTCGCCGGCAGCATCTACGAGAAGACCGCCTCCATGGACAATCCTGTCTTTGGATCGGGGCGCGGCACACCGATCATGCAGGCTGCGTCGTCGTCGAACATCAATGACGTCACCACCAGCAAGCAGAGCGTGAACAACACCACCGGGCTGGTGGTCATGGCCAGCGACAACGTGGCCAAGCGCTACTGGTTCTCCGACCGGCCCTTGGGCGGCACTCCGCCGCCGGCAGGGCAGGCGCCGGTGGCATCGTTCACCGCCAACCCCACCACGGGCACGGCGCCGCTGAACGTCACCTTCACGGACACGTCCACGAATACGCCCACGTCCTGGGCGTGGGACTTTGGCGACGGCGGCACGGCAACAATCCAGAATCCCGCCCATTCCTACGCGGCGGCTGGCACCTACACCGCCAAGCTCACGGCCACCAACAGCACGGGTTCGTCCTCCGCGACGGCCACTATCAGCGTCACCAGCACACCACCACCGCCGACATCCGGCGGGATCACGGTGGTGAACGCCAACACAGCGAACTCGGGCACCGCCGTGACCACGGCTTCGCTGGCAGTTCCCGCCGGCACTTCCGCCGGTGACGTCCTGGTTGCCGCCATCACCGTGGACCTCAATCCCGGCCTGACGGCGCCTGCCGGCTGGACCGCGATCGTCAACGGGCAGTCCATCAACAGTTCCTCCACCTCCGGAGCACGGGCTTACGCCTTCTACAAAGTGGTGGGCGCCGCCGACCCGGCCACCTATAACTGGACCCTCAGTTCAGCGGCAAAATGGGGTGGCGGCATCACGGCATACCGTGGAGTCAACAACACCGCGCCGCTGGACAGCCCGGTGGTGACGGCGGCTGACACCAGCTACTCCGCCACCAGCATCACGGTGGGCAGCATCACCACGGCCACCAACGGCGCCATGCTGATCGGCGGAGTGGGTTGCGACTGCAGCGCCCCGGTGGTCACCGCGCCATCGGGCTGGACCGAACGCTGGGAGGCCGCGGCCGGCCAGGTTGCCGAGCAGGCGGACAAACCGCAGGCGACGGCGGGGGCCAGCGGAACAGCCACCTGGACGTTGAGTGCCGCCCGCGCGATCGTTGCCTGGCGAACGGCGCTTAAGCCGGCCGCCTAGGCATACCCGACGAGCGATAAGGGAAGCGGTTCCGGGGATCCATACCGGCCCCGGGGCCGCTCCTTGCCGTTTGGCGAAATACAAAAAATGGCGAAGTAAATTTCGCACCAAATGCATACTGACGCATTCTTGAGTAATTTCCGTGCCAAATCTTGATGAAATCCAGCGGTAACGGTGTGGTGGAATGGTTCATTCCGGGGCTATATTCACTCATACCGGATGAACCCGCGCTGGGGCGCGTGAATCAACCTTAAATTGGCAGTGCAAGAATGCGGTCTCCTTCTTCGACGAATGGGGAACGCCATGCCGCTAGTGGGCCGGAACAAAGAACTGGACCGAATCCTGTCCGTCGTCCGCGGACCCAAGGAAGCTGCCTTGGCGATAGCCGGCAACAGGGGCACGGGAAAATCAGCCCTGCTTGCAGAAATCCCCACCTTGTCCGACTACCGGACCGTCTTCATGGCTGCCAGCGCCGCCGAATCGGACTGGCCGCTGTCCGGACTGACGGCGCTCCTGAACAATATGGACGATCCGGTCCTCAACCGGATCGCCGACGATCTTCTCCGCGACACCGCCGGAGACCTGAACGTTCCCGCCGTGTCCGGCATGCTCCTGAACGGCCTGCACCAGCGTTCGTCGTCCCGGACCGTGATCGTGATCGACAACGCCGACCAGCTGGACCACAGCAGCCAGGAAGTCCTCGGGTTCCTGGCCCGCCGGCTCGCCGGCACCGACGTCGTCCTGGTCTTCGGACTGCGGGCGGACCTGCCCGAAGGCCCTTTCAGCGGCTTGCCCGTGCTGCAGCTTGGCCCGCTCACGTACAGCGACACCGTGCGGGTGCTCGAAAGCATCCCCACCAAGCGGACCACGACGGCGGCCGCCCATGCGGTGGCCGCAGCCACCCGCGGCAACCCCCTTGCCGCCGTCGAACTCTACAAGCAGCTCATGGACAGGCACGCTGAAGGAAAGTACGCCCTGCCCGTCCCGCTCGCATCGGTGGGAAGCTTTGACGCCGAGTACGCGTCAGCGGTGGGTGCGCTGACCCCCGGCGCCCGCGGCGTCCTGGACCTGCTGGCGCTGTCCTACCGCAGCGATATTTCCACGATCGAAAAGATCGACCACGACGTGTGGACCAGCGTGGACGAGCTCCTCAGCGCCGGCCTGGTCAAGCGCACCGGGCCGCACCTCGGGATTAGCGACCAATTGCTCAGGGGAGCCGTCTTCAACGCCATGACCCCTGCGGTGCGCACCGCCAACCACCGCGCCCTGGCGGAAGCAGCCAACAACACCGACCCCTACGCCCGCAGGTGGCACCTGAGTTTCACCGCACTGGAACGCAAAACCCCATTCCAGCTGCTCCGGCACGCCGTCGACCTGATCCGCGGCGGCGAGGTGGTTTTCGCAGTGGAGTACATCGAACGGGCACTGACCATCAATCCCTGGGAGGCCGAAACGGCGGCACGGCTCACCACGCTGGCGGAACTCCTGTTCAACCGGGGTGAATTTGTCTATGCCCGGCGCTACCTGGAATGGGCGCAGCGGGTGACCCGGAACCCGGCGCTGATCCTGCGGCTTACCGGCCTGTCCTTCGAGATCCAGTTCGCCCAGGGCGCCGCCGTGCGCTCCAGCATGGTGCTGCGCCTCGTGAAAGAGTTCGGCCAGCACGATCCCGCCTACGCGGCGAGCCTGCTGGCCATCGGAGCCCTCTACTACGCCGAGCGGTGGGAGTTGAAGGACGCGGCCGAGCTCCTCCGGTGCGGCAGCGGCTTCAAGGGCTCCGCTTCCGCACAGTGCCTGGCTATTGCCGGCCGGGCCGCAACCCTCGTGGAATCCATCAGCGGCAATACCGCGAACCTTGCCTCCAAGTACGAGCAATCCGGCACCGCGCGGGTTGCCGGGCTCCTGGTCCAAGGCCGGGCACTGACCTACGCCGAGCACTATGAAAGCGCCCAGGAAGCTTTTGCCATGCTCCGGGGCTCGGCGGAACCCGGCCACGTCAACTGGCGCGAAACCGCAGCCCTGATGGCAGTCGACAACGAAATCAGGGCGGGGAACGTCCGCGCCGCAGTCACGCTGATCGACGACCTGGACCGCACCGAACCGGAGATCAAATACCACCGAGGGGTACGGCACTACTTCCGGGTCTGGCGCGCCTACGCCACGGGTGATGCCGCACGTGCCCAGGCGCACGCCGTCGAGGCCCACCGTTATGCGGGCACGGACAGCCACCCGGCCCTTACTGCCCAGCTCGCCGCATGCCAAGGGCATTTTGCCTTGCTGCGCGGTGACCTGGCGGAGTCCGTTGCCCAGTTGTCGCGGGCCGTCGAGATCGGCATGGGGTTCGGCAACCCCACCCTCCTGCGGTGCGAAGCCGATCTGGTGGAGGTGCTCATCCGCCTTGGCCGGCACCATGAGGCCACCCAGGCGCTAATGCGCCTCGAGGGCCGTTCCGCAGGGTTGCGTTCCCCCTGGCTGATGATGGTCGTAACCCGGAGCCGCGCCATGCTGGCCGACGGCGAACAATCGCTGCAGCTCTTCTCCCAGGCCCTCCAGGGCCGGAACGGGCACATGCTGGAGCACGCCAGGACACTGATGTGCTACGCGGAGCGGCTCCACGCCTTTGGCAAGCTGCGCGACGCACGGGACGCCCTGCTCCGGGCAAAGGTGATGTTCGACGAGGCAGGAGCGGACGCCTGGACCCAGCACGTGGATGCCCTGCTCCTGGACGAACGCGTGGAACCGGTCCGGCAGCAGGGCAACCCGGCCTTGCTGATGCTCGCAGACCATGAGCGCTCATTGGCCAAAATGGTGGCCCGCGGCATGCGGAACAAGGAAATTGCGGCCACGCTGTATGTCTCTGTGCGCACTGTGGAAGTGCGCCTGACTGCCATCTACCGAAAGCTTGGTGTCGAGTCCCGGGCCCAGCTCACCGCCCTCGCGGCGGACAAGGGACCGGCCGCCAGGGAACCCTACGTGTTGCCCGTTTTGTAGGCGAAATTTCTTCAGTTGCGGTACCCGCAGTTTCCACAGCCTTCCCTCGCAAGACCCACAAAGGCCGCGCCGGCCTCCTTCAAAGCCGACTTTCCGCGGCTAGTTTTGCTTCACAGCCAGGGGACAGGCGCTACGACCGAGAGGGTGATCATGGCAGAGATACCAGTTGTCAGGACCCGACGTTCAGCCTTCGACTGGCTTGTTCCGCCCGCTGCTGCACAGCGGGCGGCAACACAGCAGCCGGTGGCAGGGGAAGCCGCAGGAACCCGGTTCCCCCTGCCACCGGCAGCCCCCTTTCTTCCCGCGGCACACGCCCGGCCCCGCAAGGCAACGGCAGCCTGGATCAACCGGCACACCAACCTCCTCCGGTCCGCTGACGCGGTGGTGGTCATGCTCTCCGCCTATGCCGGATTCCTGCTTTCCGAAGCGGGCTTCTCACCCGAGGGCCCAAGGGACGGCGGCGCCGCTGCCGCGGCCGCCGCGCTGACGGCAACCTGGCTGGCGGCGCTGGAGCTCTACCACACCAGGGATCCGAGGGTGCTTGGAATCGGCGCTGACGAGTACAAGCGGGTGGCCGCTGCCACGCTCCGCATCTTTGGCCTCCTGGCCCTCGCTGCCGTGATCTTTTCCATCCATGGTGCCAGCGCGTTCGTGACCGTTTCCCTTCCGCTGGGCCTGGCGGCCCTGACGCTCAACCGGCGGGCATTCCGCCGCCGCCTGACCGCCGAAAAGGCCAAGGGGCGCCACCTCTCCCGCGCCGTGGTGGTAGGCGAGCCGGAGGACGTCCGGTACGTGGTCCAGCAGGTCCGCAAGTCCGGGGCTGTCTACGAGATTCTCGGCGCCTGCCTTCCGGGGGCACGCCGCGGCGCAGGACTGCGGGTGGACGGCTGCACGGTGCCGGTCCTGTCCTCCACGGACGACATCGCCCGAACAGTCCGCTTGGTGGACGCTGACTCCGTGATCATCGCCGGCCCCCTGCCGGGCGGCAACCGGTTCATCCGCGAGCTTGGCTGGAAACTCGAGGAGTCCTCCGCGGAGCTGATCCTCGCAGCGACGCTGACCAATGTTGCCGGTCCCCGCATCCACTGGCGGCCGGTGGACGGCCTGCCCCTCATGCACGTGGACATCCCGCAGTACGGCGGGGCCAAACACGCCATGAAGCGGATCATGGACGTAGCCGCGGCGCTGGCGGCCCTCCTGGTGCTCTCACCGGTCCTCGCGGTGCTCGCGCTGATCGTGAAACGGGACAGTCCGGGGCCGGTCCTTTTCCGGCAGGCCCGGATAGGCAAGGACGGCCACGTCTTCGGGATGTACAAGTTCCGGTCCATGGTGGTCGACGCCGAGGCGCGGCTGGCGGGGTTGAACCAGCAAAACCAGGGTGCCGGGGTGCTCTTCAAGATGAAAGACGATCCCAGAGTGACCCGCTGCGGCCGCTGGATGCGCAAATACTCGCTCGACGAGCTCCCCCAGCTTTGGAACGTGGTGCTGGGCGACATGAGCATGGTGGGTCCCCGGCCGCCGCTGGACCGGGAGGTCAGCGGCTACGAGCGCCACACCCACCGCCGGCTGCTGATCAAGCCGGGTATCACCGGCCTTTGGCAGATCAACGGCCGCTCGGACCTTCCGTGGGAGGAAGCGGTCCGGCTGGACCTCTACTACGTCGAAAACTGGTCCCTTGCCGGTGACCTCCTGATTCTTTGGCGGACGTTCCGGGCTGTCGTCCGGCCGTCCGGCGCTTACTGACACACTCACAAATGGGAAGACAATGACATGAGAAAATTCGGCAGTCCCTTCCACTCCGCCAACCACCCGCAACCTGCACCGAAACTCCGCATCGCCGTCGTCGGAGCCGGCTACTGGGGTCCCAACCTGGCGCGCAACCTCCAGGCAAGCCCGGACTGGGACCTGGTGGCCATCTGCGACCTGGACATCGACCGGGCCCGCAAGCTGGCGGACACGCTGGGGCAGATACCCTGCGTCGAGTCCATGGACGAGCTCCTGGACAGCTTCGACGTCGATGCCGTGGCAATCGCGACGCCGGCGCGAACGCACCATGGCGCGGTCATGACGGCGTTGCGCGCCGGAAAGCACGTCCTGGTGGAAAAGCCGTTGGCGGACAGCAGGGAACACGGGCTGGAGATGGTGGCCGAAGCGCGGGCGAACGGCCTGGTCCTGATGGCCGACCACACCTACTGCTACACCCCGGCGGTGCTGAAGATGCAGGAGCTGGTGCAGTCCGGATCCCTGGGCGAGATCCTGTTCGTGGACTCGACCCGGATCAACCTGGGCCTGGTGCAGCCCGACGTCGACGTTTTCTGGGACCTCGCCCCGCACGACTTGTCCATCCTGGACTTCGTCCTCCCGGGCGGCCTCAACCCCGCCGAAGTCTCGGCGTTCGGGGCGGACCCGCTGGGGACCGGCCGCGACTGCGTGGGCCACCTGAACTTCCGGCTCCCCAACGATGCCACCGCCCACGTGCACGTGAACTGGCTCAGCCCCACCAAAATCCGCCAGATGGTGATCGGCGGATCCTTGCGGACGCTGGTGTGGGACGACCTGAACCCCCAGCAACGGCTCAGCGTCTACGACCGCGGGGTGAGCTTGGACCGGCAGCCGAGAACGGCCGGCGAGAAGGCGTCCACCGCCGTCTCCTACCGTTTGGGGGACACGTGGTCCCCGGCGCTGCCCGAACGTGAGGCCCTCGGCCAGGTGGTGCAGGAACTCGCCTCCTGCATCCGCACCGGACGGCAGGCACGGACAGGCGGCGCCTCCGGGCTCCGGGTGTTGTCCGTCCTCGAAGCGGTCACCCGCAGCCTGACCCTGGACGGCCGGTCCACCCCCGTGGCGGGTGCCGCGATGGCCGGCACCGGCGCGGAACTGGAGGGGGCCCGGTGAGCACCCTGGAGGGCGCCAACGTCCTGGTCACCGGCGGAGCCGGCACCATCGGCTCCACCCTGGTGGACGCCCTGCTGGCCGCGGGAGTGCGCCGCATCGACGTCCTGGACAACCTGGTCCGCGGCAGGCTGGACAACCTCTCCGGCGCCCTGGCCACCGGGCAGGTCGGACTGGTGCGGGGCAGCATCCAGGACCGTGACCTGGTCCATGACGTCACCCGAGGCAAGGACCTGGTATTCCACCAGGCGGCCATCCGGATCACCCAATGCGCCGAGGAACCCCGGCTGGCTTTGGAAGTGCTGGTGGACGGCACTTTCAATGTCCTGGAGGCCGCCGCGGAACACAAGGTGGCCAAGCTCGTGGCCGCCTCCAGTGCGTCGGTCTACGGGATGGCCGAGGAGTTCCCGACCACGGAACGGCACCACCACGCCAACAACGACACGTTCTACGGCGCTGCCAAGTCCTTCAACGAAGGGATGGCCCGGAGCTTCCGTGCCATGACGGGCCTGGACTACGTGATGCTGCGCTACTTCAACGTCTACGGGCCGCGAATGGACGTCCACGGCCTGTACACCGAGGTCCTGGTGCGGTGGATGGAACGGATCATGGACGGGCAGCCGCCGCTGATCTTCGGCGACGGACTCCAGACCATGGACTTCATCCACACGGCGGACGTGGCCCGAGCCAACGTGCTGGCCGCGGGCAGCAGCATTGCCGAAGGCACCTACAACGTGGCCAGCGGGACGGAAACCAGCCTGCTGGACATGGCCCGCACCCTGCTGCGGGTCATGGGCTCGGACCTCAGCGTCGAGCACGGCCCCGCACGGCAGGTGAACAGCGTGGTGCGCCGGCTGGCCGACACGTCCGCGGCCGCCCGCGACCTTGGCTTCAAAGCGGAAGTGGAACTCGACGAAGGACTGCGCCAACTCGTCAGCTGGTGGATGCCGCTGCGCAACGAAATCGCCGCCACACGGAAAGTTGGTGCCTGATGACTGCCGAACCAGTCCTCGCCCGGATCAATGTCATGAAGCCTTGGCTCGGCGACGAGGAGGCACGGGCCCTGGCCGAGGTGGTGGCCTCCGGCTGGGTGGCGCAGGGGCCCAAGGTCAAGGAGTTCGAGTCCCGGTTCGCGGAGTACCAGGGTGTCCGCCATGCGGTGGCCACGTCCAGTTGCACCACCGCCCTGCACCTCGCCCTGGTGGTGGCCGGAATCGGACCCGGGGATGACGTTGTGGTGCCCTCCCTGTCCTTCATTGCCACGGCCAACGCGGTGACCTACGTCGGTGCCAGGCCGGTGTTCTGCGACGTGGATCCGGCCACCGGCAACGTGACGGCGGAAACCCTCCACGCGGCCCTCACCCTGGACACCAGGGCCGTGATTGTGGTGGACCAGGGCGGCGTGCCGCTGGACCTGGACCCCATCCGCGAACTCTGCGACCGGCACGAGATCATGGTGATCGAGGACGCCGCCTGCGCAGTGGGGTCGATGTATAAGGGCAGGCCGGTGGGTGCGGGCGCGGATGTGGCCGTGTGGTCCTTCCATCCGCGCAAGATCCTCACCACCGGTGAGGGCGGCATGCTCACCACCAACCGGGCAGATTGGGCGGCCAGGGCCAGGACCCTGCGGGAGCACTCGATGAGCGTGTCCGCCGCCGACCGGCACGGATCGCTCCTGGCCCCGCCGGAGGTGTACCTGGAAGTCGGGTTCAACTACCGGATGACGGACCTGCAGGCCGCCGTCGGAATCGTCCAGCTGGGCCGGCTGCCGGAGGTGCTGGAACGGCGGCGGAGCATCGCGGCGCGCTACGTGGCCGGCCTTTCCCGGGTGCCGGGCCTCCGGCTGGTATCGGACCCGCCCTACGGCACCACCAACTTCCAGTCGTTCTGGGTGGAGGTGCTGCCCAGCTTTGGGACCACGCGGGACGGGCTGATGGAACTGCTGGCGGACGCCGGGATCTCTGCACGGCGGGGCATCATGGCCGCGCACCGCCAGCCGGCCTACCGGTGGCGGAACGCGGGCGGCTCCCTGTTGCAACAAACCGAGCGGCTCAACGACAGGACCCTGATCCTTCCCGTCTACCACGAACTGGACGACGAAGGGCTGGACCGGATCATCGGCACCATCCGGGGCGCGGCTGCAGGATACGCGCGTGAGTGAGCTGATCCTGATAGCTGCCAGTGGCCTGGCCCGCGAAGTCCTGGCGATGGTGCGCAGCAGCGGCCAATATGACGTCGTCGGCCTGCTGGACGACGACAAAGAGATGGCGGGCGTCACCGTGGACGGGGCACCCGTCCTTGGGACCATCGATGACGCCGCGAAGTACACGCACGCGTTCGTCCTGGTATGCATTGGATCCGGCAGGATCCGGGAATCCGTCGTGGAGCGGCTGACGGCCATGGGCCTCACGGAGGCACGCTACGCGACGGCGATCGACCCCTCGGTCCAGTACCCGGAAGGATGCCGGGTGGGCAGGGGAAGCATCCTGCTCCGCAACGTCACGCTCACCGCATCCGTCACCCTGGGAGCGCACGTGGTGGCCATGCCTTCGGTGACCTTCACGCACGACGACGACGTGGCCGACTTCGCCACGTTTGCCGCGGGTGTGTCACTGGGCGGCGGAGTCCGGATTGGCCGGGCAGCCTACCTGGGAATGAACGCCAGCGTGCGCGAACGCACTTCAGTGGGCGCCTACGCCACCGTGGGGATGGGAGCGGCGGTGCTGAGCAACGTGCCTGACGGACAGACGTGGGTTGGGGTGCCGGCCCACGAAATTGACGGCGAAAGATTCAGTGTTGGGGGTATTTCATGAATTCCGACGTGGATGTGCAGGCAGTCCCGCTGGTGGACCTGGCAGCACAGCAGGCTGAGATCCATGACGAGGTGATGGCCGAACTGGACACAGTCATGAGTTCGGCGTCCTTCATTGGCGGCCCGGCCGTTGCGTCGTTCGAGGCGGCGTACGCCGCTTTCCTGGGCGCACGGCACTGCGCCGGCGTTGCCAACGGAACGGATGCGCTGGAACTTGCCCTGCGTGCCGGGGGCGTGCGGCCGGGCGGGGAAGTCATCCTGCCGGCCAATACCTTCATCGCCACGGCCGAGGCGGTCAGCCGGATCGGGGCAGTCCCGGTGCCTGTCGACGTCGACCCTTCCTTCCTCCTGATCGATCCCGACGCCGCCGCGGCCGCCGTAACCTCCCGCACGCAGGCGATCGTGCCGGTGCACCTGTTCGGGCAAACCGCCTTCGTGGAAAAACTGATCCCCGTTGCAGACTCCTGCGGCGCGGTGATCATCGAGGATGCCGCGCAGTCCCAGGGCGCAACACGGTTCGGCCGGCACGCGGGCACTTGGGGCCTTGCCGCCGGGACCAGCTTCTACCCCGGCAAGAACCTTGGCGCCGCCGGGGACGCGGGAGCCGTGCTGACATCCGACCCCGGCGTGGATGCCCAGGTCAGGTTGTTGGGGGCGCACGGGAGTTCGGTGAAGTACCGGCACGACGCCATCGGCTTCAACTCGCGCCTGGACACCGTCCAGGCGGTCGTCCTGAAAGCGAAGCTGGCGAGGTTGCAGGGCTGGAACCTGCGGCGCAGGGCTGCGGCGGAACGCTATGCGGCGTTGCTGGCGGATGTGCCGGGTGTCGAGCTGCCGCAGGAGGCACCGGGGAACGCGGATGTGTGGCACCTGTACGTGGTGCGTGTCCGGCACCGGGACGCTGTCCTTGAGTCGTTGCACGCGGCGGGGATCCAGGCGGGAATCCACTACCCGGTTCCGGTGCACCGCAGCGGGGCGTACGCGGGCCGGACATCCGGTTCATTCCCCGTGGCCGAGGATGCTGCCGGGCGCATCCTGTCCCTCCCGCTGTTCCCGCATATCACTGCCGAACAGCAGGAACGGGTTGCTGGGGCGTTGTCATGCGCAGTGACGAAGCAGTAGTCCGTTGAGGCCGTCCGTGCGGGGAAGGCGATGAAGCGCCCCGGCCTGGCATCCGTACAGGAGGCCGGGCACCAACCCACCGGCTCGCAGAATGCGTCCGGCGCCACCTCCGCACTGGGCTGGAGCCTGCTGAATACTGCGGTGGCCAGGTTCGGCACGCTGGGAATCGGAATCGTCCTGGCCCGCCTGCTGGGGCCCGACTCATACGGCAGCTTCGCGGTGGCCATGGTGGCGCTGCTGGCGGTCCTGACCATCAACGAACTGGGGGTCAGCCTCGCGATCGTGAGGTGGCCGGAGGATCCCGCACGGATCGCACCCACCGTGACCACCATCTCGATCCTCTCCAGTGCGGTGCTTTGCGGGGCCGGCCTTGCCGCAGCCCCCTGGTTCGCGGACCGCATGGGCGACCCCGGTGCCACCGACGTGGTCCGGGTCATGGTGTGCTGCGTCCTGGTCAGCGGGGTGGTCGCCACACCGGCAGCGCTGATGCAGCGGGCCTTTGACCAAAAGACGAAGATGCTGATCGACCAGGTGAATGTCTGGGTGGGTGCCATCGTTTCAATCTGCCTGGTGTTGGCCGGCATGGGCGCAATGAGCCTGGCGGTGGGCCGGCTCGCGGGGACGGCGGCCGGGGGCCTGCTCTTCGTCCTCAGGTCGCCGCTTCCCCTGCGGCTGGGCCTCGACCGCACCGTCCTGATGCCGTTGCTGCGGTTCGGGCTGCCCCTGGCAGGGACCAGCATCATCGTCTTCTGCGTCGGCTACCTGGACCAACTGGTGACGGGCAGTACGCTCGGTCCGGTCATGCTGGGGATGTACGTCTTGGCCTTTAACCTGTCGAGCTGGCCGGTGACCATGTTCTCCCAGCCGCTGCGAAGCGTGGCTCCGGTCGTGCTGGCCCGGCTGCAGCATGACCCCGAAAGGATGCGCTCCACAGTCACCGCCCTGATCGGGGTGATGTCCTGCGTTGTCTTCCCTGCTGTCACGTTCCTGGCGGCAGAGTCCGAAACCGTCGTCCGGATTGTGTACGGCGACGTCTGGGCGGGGGCAAGCGCCGCCCTGTTTTGGCTTGCCATGGTGGCCGGGTTCCGGATCCTCTTCGAGTTGATCTACGACTACCTGGTGGTTGCGGGAATGACAGGGTCCATCATGTCCATCCAGGTGTGCTGGCTGGTGGCCCTGGTACCGGCCCTGTTCCTTGGCACCGGCGCCGGCATCGCCGGGGTGGCCATGGCCCAATTCTTCGTCGTCGCCGCCCTGGTCCTGCCCTTGTATCTTTGGCGGTTGCGGGCAGTGGGTGTCCCGCCTCTCGGGGTGATCCGGCAACTGCTGCTGCCCTCGGCCGCTTCGGCAGCGTTGCTGGCCGCCTCTGCCCTCCTCGGCCGGATGGACTTCGGTGTCCCCTGGGCACTCCTGCTCTCCGGGGCAGCAGCCGGCTCCGTCACCGCTGGCCTGCTCTGGTTCAAGCGGGCCGACGTTGCCACGTTGAAGAAATTGGGAAGGAGCGGGGGCCTTGCAGGGCATCAGCGGTAACAGGGACACCTTTGAACGCCTGGTGGCGGTCGCCGGCCGCCTGGCAGCAGCCGGACGGTGGGAGCAGGCGGCGGTGCAGGCACAGCTTGCCGCCCGTTTCGCCTGGACCGACCACACCGGGTATTTCGGCCACCAGGGACTCGAAGAAGTCCTGGGGATGCTCCGGTCCTCCATCCCACAGCCTCCGCCCCCGGCGCCGGGAAAGCCGGCCGGGCGCCTTGTGGTCCACGTGGCCACCCAGCTGTACGGGACCGGCGGCCATACCCAGAGCATTGCGCACTGGATCCGCCAGGATCCTGGCTCGCGGCACCACGTTGTCCTCACCCGCCAAGGCAGCACCGAATGTCCAGCCAAGATTGCCGCGTGCCTGCCGGATCCCCGTGACCTGGTCCTCCTGGACCGCCGGCCCGGGGGGCTCATGAGAAGGGCGGGAGCATTGCGCCGGGTCATCGCTCCGGCCGACGTCGTCGTTGTGCATGCGCATCCACACGACGTCGTCCCCTCCCTTGCGTTGGGTGTCCCCGGAGCGCCTCCGGCTGTCTACGTCAACCACGCTGACCACGTCTTTTGGCAGGGGACCTCGGCGGCCGCCGTCGTCCTCTGCCTGCGGGCAAGCGGCCGGGAGCTGACCGTCCGCCGCCGCGGGGTTGATGCCGGCCGCTGTATGGTGGCCAACCGGCCCCTCGAACTTGCGCCTGCCGGGCCTGCGGAGGAATCGAATGAACTGGCCGCGCGGACTGGATGGGGCATCCCGGCGACGGATTTCGTCGTGGTGTCCGCCGCGGCAGGCAGCAAATACGATCCCGTTGGCCCGGACTCGCTGATAGGCCTCTTCCGGTCCTTCCTGCTCCGGCGCCCGGATGCACACTTCCTCGTGGCCGGCCCGTCCCCCACCGGAGCCTGGGCTGCCGCGGCGGCTGCCACCAATGGAAGGATCCGGGCCGTCGGGCGGCTTGCCAACATCTCGTCGCTTCTGTCCATCGCCGATGCCTACGTTGACTCGTTTCCCTTCGCTTCGTTGACCTCAATGTTGGAGGCCGGTGCCCACGGGCTGCCGCTGGTGACATACAGGGGCCATCCGGCCGAATGTGCGGTCCTTGGCTCGGATTCACCAGGCCTCGATGACCTCCTCCTCACGCCCTCGACTCCGGCGGGTTTCGTCTCAACCCTGGCGGACCTGGCAGATTCGGTGTCCACCAGGACGGCTCGGGGCTCGGCCACCCGCAGGGCAATCGTTGAAGGTCACAGCCCCTCAGCCTGGCGGGAGACAGCGGAGCGCGTCTATACCGAGGCCGCCCTGGCGCGAAGCGGACCGATCGCACCGGGACCCACTCCTTGGGCGGACGGACCCCTGGACCAGCTGGTGGGGCTGGTGCAGCATGAGACCGGCTTCGCCGGCCTGGATGCGGCCTGGGCTGACATACTGCCCTTCCTCGGAACGGCCCAGCGCATCAGGCAGTGGACGGCCTGGCGGAAGTCACCCCATGTGGGCCTGGCACAGTTGGTACCGGACCACAGCCGCGCGTGGGTTTCGGACTCACGCAGGCGCCTTAGCCAACCTTCATAGCGAGGGGCGTCGAGCGGGGGGTGCGGTAGTGTTCGCCGGCCGCATCAACCGCCGGGCCGGTGAGCAGCCATGGCCCTGTATTTTCGTGGAATCCCAGGATGACCTTCCGGCCCGACAGGGCGCCGACCACTTCGCCGGCAGTGTCAAAGCTGATGTTGGTCACGGCGACGGTGACGTCCGGACCTTGGGCGCGCACCAGGGCAGCGACGGCCCGCTCGTCCGCTGCAAGGAAACGGAACCGGACGCCTCGCCGCCCCAGCTCCAGGGGCTCGCCCAGTTCATGCCCTCCGGGTCCGCCGGGGAGCACATTGATCACGGTGGCAGCGCCTGCGCCCGCTGCGGCACAGATGTCGTCAATGTCGCGGCGCAGGTCACCCAGGACCGTGACGGGGCGCAGCGGGGCTTTATTCCGGAGCTTGTGCGCCGATACCGATTCCCGGAGCCACCGGTACCGCCACTTCTGCGAGTCCACCAGGCCGGAGAGGAGGGAGGGTACGTGGCGCCGTTGCTGCACTGTCCCGCACGTCGTCACGATCGGCAACTGGTTGGGATACGCCCCGGCGATCCACTGGTGCGCCTCGGCCAGCCGGTCAAGATTGATGGTGAGGCTGTTGTGGGTCAGGGGGATGTTGGCTACCGCCACGCGGTGGCCGGTAGACCGGAGCCGGGCTCCGTATTCCACGGCATAGGCGTGCCAGGACAGGTCCGGCTCCTCGCTGAGCGGCTGCCGGAGGATGTGGTCCCGCCGCACCATGAACAAGACTTCATCCAGGCTGTCCACGTCCGCCAGCCCGGATTCCTGATGGCCGGATAACACGATGCGGTCGCGGATCCGCCCCACGAGGCGGCCCTCCCCGGTCATCCCGGTTGCGCCCACCATTCCCAGGGAAAGATCTGCCATCAATGCGGCGGCGATCTTCTCCAAAGCCGGGATGGAGTGCAGGAAAACGTCCTGGTGGACAAAGACCACCACATCGTTCCGCGCCGAGGCAGCACCATGGTTCAATGCCGCTCCGGCGGAGGAAAATTGCCGTGCCGTATTGTCGATGGGCAGGTACTCGAGGTCCACGGCGCATGGGAGGCCGGCCTCGACGGAAGCCGTGAGGCACTCCTGGAGCACTGCCGGGTTGTTGAAGACGCAGACGACAGAGACCGGGACTCGCCCCTCCCGGTCAGCGTTTGACGGGGACATCAGAGCGTCGCTCCTCGAAGGAAAGGTCCTCCAGCCCAGGCTGTGGCAACAGGAGCGGCGGCTCATCAACCGCATACCTTGCGGGCTTCCGGTCCTTCACCGCCCGCGCCGCCACGACACTGCCGCCACCAGGTTCGCCGTCCTGTTGCTCGTTCGCAACTGCGGCCGGTTCGGCGTGGCGGTCGGCGGAGCGCCTGCGCCGGGACACAGGCTTGCCCCTGTCCACGGCGTCCTTCCGGGCAGCCCGCGAATTCTCCAGCATCCTGGCGATCGAAACAGCGCCGAACAGGAGGATGACGCCGCCAATCAGCACCACGATCATCGACCGGAGCCGGCTGGAGAATTGCTCTGTCGCTTTGCTCGGGGGATCAATCTGGAGGGCCGTGAAGAGGTAGCGGTCATCGGCCCCGTTGACTTTCTGCGCATCCCGCAGTTTGGCGGTGAGATGCTGGCCCAAGGCTTCTGCCGTCGTGATGGCCAGCTGCGGGCTGGGGCCCGTGGCCTCCATCCTGATGAGCTGGCCCGCCCCCGTGGTGGCCGGCAGGGTCACCGTGTAGTCGGGTGACAAGCCGGCGGCCTTAAGCGAGTCAACGACGTCGGTTGAGCTCAACTTTGTCGCCATCACCTGGGTGATCAGGGAGCTGTCCGCCGAGCGCAGGTAGGGGTTGTCCGAGTTTGCGGCGGCGACGGCGGGATCGGTGCGCATTTCTTCCACGCTGGGCACGCGGGGCGTCACCAGGACGTACACCGTCGACGCCATGTAGCTCCGGGGCGCGAAGAAGAAGACGTAGGCTGCCGCAGCAAGGGTGAGCACCAGGACGGTAATCATCGAAACCTTGTGGCGCCACAGGATTTTAAGAACCGAGACGGGAGTCATGGGAGCCTTTCAGATTCTGCAAGGCTGGCGCCTTGTTCCTTGGTAGTTGGGCCAAGTGCCCGCCGTTCGCCGGCGACGAGCAACCAGACCGTCCCGGAGAGCCCGACGCATATCGGGTACACGAGTGCCAGGACGGGGAAGCCCAGCGAGTCAAAGGCGGCTGACGCCGGGGCGGCCACCAGGCAGGCGGCGGCGACTGCGGCCGCAAGTGTCTTCAAGCGTTCCTCTTTGGCGTTGAAGGCCGCCAGCCAGGCCGCTATCCCGGGTACCACCATGTACAGCAGGAGTGCAAGGAACCCCGGCACTCCCAGTTCGACGATGGTTTTCAGGTACTGGTTATCCAGGACCTCAATGGCGTTCCTTGTCAGGTACGCCCCGGGACCTATTCCAAGCCATGGCCGGGCCGAGACCATGGCTTCCACCCTGGGGTAGTCCTCAAGCCGTGCGGTGATGGAAGGATCGGCCGTCCCCGCGGTGACGGAACCAAACAGCGTTGCGACAAATCCGGGAACCGCCAGGAAGAGCACTGTGGCAGCGCCGGCGAACCCCAGGACCGTCCACTGCCTGGACCTGGAAGGAAGGAACGGAAGGAAGACCAGTGCCACGGTCAGGACACCCAGGACCGCCGAGCGGGAAATCGTGGCGGCGATCGCGAACACAATGAAGCCCGTCCCCGTCCAGTGCATCCAGGCGCGGCCCGACTTGTCGTACAGTGCGCGCCACAGCGAGAGCGGAAGGAGCATCGAGGCGATGACCCCCAGCTCGATGGGATGGAAGGTGCTGCCGGCCACCCGGAGGAAGCTTCCGCGTTCCTGGAACGGCTGGTTCCCGCCGTTGTCCTTGAACCCGGGCAAGACCCCTTGGAACCAGGCCATGGGGTCCACATGGGTGGTGAACTGGATTGCCGCCACCATGCTGCAGAACACGGCACCGCGCAGGAGCGCACGCACCAGCATCATCGCCGCGTCCACGGTCCGCGTTGTCTCAGTGGTTACGAGCACCAGGCCGGACGAGGCGACCATCAACAACATCCAGCGGTCAGCACTCGCGCGTGTCGCATCCGTCGTGCTCCCGCTGATACCCACGTACATCGCGGCGTAGGAGGCACACGACACCGCGAAAAGGGCTGCCAGCGCGAAGCGTCCGGGGTGCTCGCGGTCGATGGTCCTGTGCAGGCCGAGCATGACTGACGTCACCCACAGCGCGAAAACCAGCAACGCAAGAATGTGGGCCACATAGCCGGCGGCACCCAGCGGTTCCAGAACGAGGTTGGAGGGGAAAACGAAACAGGCTACCGCCGTCACCCGCAGGAGCAGCGGTGGCTTTTGCTCGTCGCCGTCAACGCGCAGGGGTGTGTCCAGTCGGACTTCCGGACCCAGCGCGGATGGAGCTGGCAGATGCTTTCCCACATCCCCCCAATCTTCCTGCCGGGGTTGAAATACCCTTATACACGCAATGTTCAGGGTGATAGCGTAGCTCCAAAATCATTGCTTGTCGCCGCTTATTTCCCTTTTATCCAGTATGACATTTGACCCATGATTTTACGACAGGAATTGCCATGAAAAACCTGTTCGAAGCACCTGGAAAAACCGCCCGGGACATGCGCAATTCCACAAAACTCATCAAGAAAACCGCAATTCTATTGACTTGCCTTTTAGGAACGTCATGCATGTCGTCAAGCGCCTTCTCCGCGTCCTCAGGATCGGCTCAAGATCCGCTTCCTGAAGGGGTCAGCGTCCAGGGGATTGACGGCGGCCCGGGCTTCTACGGGAAGTTCTCGCCGACCCTGCCGGCCGAGCCGAGCTTCTTTCCCCTGGGCGTGTGGTTTGAAAGCGTCCTGCAGGAAGCGGATATCGCCGCGGACCGCGGTGCCGGCCTGAACACCTACGTGCAGCTCACTGATGACTCGAATGTGGAGCTGGTGCGGGGCAGCGGCCTTCATGCGCTCCCCTCCACAGTGGTCCCCGGCGCTTCCGGGTTCGTCGTCTCCGATGAAGTGGACATGTGGGCGGGCGGGGGAAACTCCTCGTGGACCGGCAAGTCCCAAGGTGAAGGTGTGATCTGCGAGCCCGTGGCCTCCGAATGCGGTTTCACCGTCCAGGAAGCGCTGGTGAAACTCTTCCCGCCGCGGGCGTTGCTCTATTCCAATTACGGCAAGGGCGTAACGTTCCAACTCAAGAATCCGCAGGCCGCGCAATTCGTCAACAGCTACCAGGACGTCGTCTCCGCGGACAACTACTGGTTTACGGATCCCTATATCTGCAGCCATGTCGAAGGCGGGGCAGTTTTCGCGGATGGGCGGGATCTCACTGACGCGGAATGCCGCACCGGGGCCCACTACGGCTGGACGGTTGACCGGGTACGGTCCCTGGTCCAGCCCGCCGGCTCCAAACCGGTCTGGGCGTTTGTCGAGGTGGGCCACCCATTTTCCGAAAGTGATTCACTCACCATCAGTCCCGCCCAGCTTCGGTCCGCCGTATGGAGCAGCATCATCCACGGCGCCCGGGGAATCGTCTATTTCAACCACAATTTTGGCGGCCAGTGCCAGTCCCAGCATGTGCTCCGGGATGAATGCGGCACCGCGATCCGTCCAACGGTAGCCGCCGTGAACAAGCTCATCACCACCCTCGCTCCGGCGCTGAACACGGGTTCGGTAACGGGGCTCGTGACCGCAAACAGCAAGGACGTTGATTTCGCCGTGAAAGCCAATGCGGGCCACTTCTATGTTTTGGCGGCAGCCACGCGTCCCGGACCCCAGTCCGTGACCTTCTCTGTTCGGTGCGGCGGCCCGGACCAGGCAGAAGTGCTGGATGAAAACCGTTCGGTGCCCGTGTCGAACCACGCCTTTACGGACTCCTTCAGCGACGCCAATGCGGTACACATCTACCGCCTCAACGGAGGCAACACCTGCGGCCTTGGCTGAGGTCCCCTCCCCCCGGCCCTTGTGAAGGTCGACCTCGTGGAAGACGACTGCGCAGGCCAAGCATCATGTCCCGCCCATCCCGCTCCTGGCACGGGTGGGGCCCGCGACGCTGGATTGCGTCGCGGGCCCCTGCGGCTGCCCCGCCGGTTGTCCCCGGCTGCTAGGGGGTGGTGACTTCCACATCCACCCAGTAGTTGGTGGCGTTCCAGGTGTTGCTCGGGAACCCTCCGGCGCCGTAGGCATAGACGCCGTTGGGACCGCTGGTGCCGTCAGCCAAACCGTGGAGGATGCCGCTGTCCGCCGACTTGCCGGCAAAGAAGGCGCCGTCTGCCGAGTAATACCCATTGGGCGCCAGGTACGAGACCACGTAGACCGTGTTGGCGCTGATCGGAATCGGCGTCGCGAACGTTGCCCGCTGCCATCCGGACGCGCCCTCATTGGTGAACGTGACCGAGCCCAGCAGCTGGCCTCCTGAGGTCCAGAGCTTGCCAACGTGCGTACCCGTGTTCTGCGGTCCCTTATAGAAACGGACCGCCGTGACGGTGGCGTTGGTGTCCGAGGTGAACTTCATGCCCAGTTCCACCGATGAGTTGTCCTGGGCGGTGACCGTGGATGGAACCGCGGTGGGACCGAAGACGCTGCACGGGCAGCCGGCCGTTGGCTGCGGAGCCGTGGTGAACGACCAGGTGTAGGGCGCTGCCATGGCCTGTCCGTTGCTTCCCTTGGCACCCGAAACCGTAGCCGTGAAGGTTGTGCTGTAGGCCAGCGCAGTGGCGGGGGTGAACACCGAGGTGTTGGTCAGCGTGTCATAGCTGAGGGTCCCGGGTACGTTGGCGTTTGCAGCATCCTTGACGTTGAAGACCACGGTGCTGGGGTCAACGGCCCTGTCGTAGGTCGCCTTCACCGTGCTGGTGGTGGCCACGTTGGTGGCACCGGCAGCCGGTGAGGTGGATGACACCGTGGGCACGCTGACCGACGCCGACCCGTTCAGCACCACATCCACCCAGTAGTTGGCGTTGTTGTAGCTGCTGGAGGGGAACGCGGAGGTGCCGTAACGGTACACGCCGTTGAGTCCGTCCACCCCGCTGGCCAGGCCGTGAAGCGGATAGTTGTCCACGCCTTTGGTGAAGAAAGCTCCGTCCGCCGAATAGTGCCCGTTGGGTGCGTAGTACGAAACGATGTACGTCGTGTTCGCCTGGATGGCCACGGGTGTGGAGAAGTTTGCCTGCTGCCAACCGGACCCCGACTCTCCGGTAAAGGTCACGCTGGCCAGCAACTGCCCTCCGCTGGTCCAGAGCTTTCCGGTGTGCGTGCCGGTGTTTGCGGAACTCTTGTAGAAGCGGACGCCGGTGACGTTCCCGGCAATATCCGAACGGAATTTCATCCCAAGTTCCACCGACGATCCGTCCGGCTGGTCAATGGTCCCGGGCAGGGCGTTCGCGGCAAACACGCTGCAGGGGCAATTGGCCGTGGGTTGGGCCACCGTAGTGAAGGTCCAACTGTAGGGCGCGGTCATTACCTGTCCCGCCGCATTCGTCGCCCCGCTGACGGTCGCCGTGTAGGTGGTGTTGTAGGCCAGTGCTGAGCCCGGCGTGAACGTCACGGTGGTCCCCGAGTAGCTGCTGGTACCCGTCACGCTGGTGGTTCCGGCCTGGAGGGTGAAGGTAATGCTGTTGGCGGTAACCACCTGGTTGAACGTCGCGCTTGGTGCCGTATTGACGCCAATCGCCGTCGCCTTGTCTGCCGGCAGCGTTGACGTCACTGCGGGCGGGACAGGTGCTGTGGCGGTGGTAAAGGTCCACGAGTAAGGGCTTGCCATCGCCTGGCCGGAACTGTTCGTGGCACCACTGACCGTAGCCGTGTAGGTGGTGTTGTACGCGAGCGGGCTGCCGGGCGCAAAGGTGGAGGTGTTGGTCGCGGAGCTGTAGCTGGTTGTCCCGGGCACTGAGTTCAGGGACGGATCCAGCACGCTGAAGACCACCGAGGTGGGCACCACCGCCTGGTTGAACGTCGCTGACGGGGTCACGGAGATGGGCACGCCCGTGGCCTGGTTTGCCGGCGATGTGCTGCTGACCGCCGGAGCGGGAGGTGGTGCCCCGGTTGTGAACGTCCAGGTGTAGGGGCCCGCCATTGCTTGGCCGGCCGCATTGGTGGCGCCGCTGACGGTCGCCGTGTACGTGGTGTTGTACGCCAGCGCGGCGGAAGGGGTGAAGGTGACTGTGCCCGAGCTGTAGGCGGCGTTGCCTGCCACTGCCGTGTTGTCAGGCTTCTTCAGCGTGAAGGTGATGCTGCCCGCTGTTACGGCCTGGTTGAAGGTAGCCGACGGCGCCTTGGTGATTGCGACGTTGGTGGCTGCATTGGCCGGGTCGGTCGAAGAGACTGCCGGCGGCACTGATGCCGACGGAACGAACTTGACGTCCACCCAATAGTTCTCGGCGTTGTAGGAGGACTGGGGAAAGACGCTGCTGGCCCCGTAGGTGTAGACGCCGTTGCCGGAGCTGGGGGTGTTCCTCAGGCCATGCAGCACGCCGCTGTCAAGGGACGAGTGTCCGGCCGGCATGGGCGACGGGTTGGGATACATGAAGCCCGCGGCCTGCGCATAATGCCCTTGGGGAGCGAAGTAGGAGACCACATAGGTGGTGTTTGCGGTGATGGCCACAGGTGTGGCGAAGTTGACCGTTTGCCAGCCGGTTGCCGTCTCGTTGGTGAAGGTTGCCGTGGCCAGCCGGGCTCCGCCCGATGTCCACAAGCTGCCGACGTGCGTTCCCTTGTTCAGGCTTGACTTGTAGAAGGAGACGCCGGTGACGGTTCCTGCCGCCTGGGCGGTGAACTTCATCCCGACTTCCACGCTTCCGCCGTCGCCGGAATCGGGCGTGTCGGGGATCATGCTGGACCCGAAGATGGAACACGGGCAGGAAACGTTGACCGCAGCCCCGGATCCTGGCACCTCGGTGTTCCCCGAGTCGTCAGTGGCTCGGGTCTTCACGGTCACTGCCGGGCTGCCGTGCACCGTCCAGGTGTAGGACCAGCTGGTGGTCCCGGTGGCCGGGCGCCACGTGGTTCCACCGTCGGTGGATACTTCGATGCCGGCCACTACCCCGCCGGCGTCGGAGGCCGTTCCCGAGATGGTGACGCTGGAGCCGTCGGCAAGGGTCTGGCCGTTTAGCCCCGATGTGATGGTCGAAACAGGGGCGCTGGTGTCGGTGGACTTTGCCGCCGCTACCAGCCCCGTCATCAGGGTAACCGGCTGGACACCCATGTCGGCGAACAGGTTGACGGTGGCCTGCTGCATGTTTTTGTCGGGGGTACTTGTGGGAATGGTGAAGTTGTCCAGGCCGTAGGCCCATTGGACCGTGCCGGCACCGAAGACAAGTGCGCCGCTGGGGGCGCGGTACATGATCAGGTTGTGTGTTTGGCTGGAAGCAGCAGTGGTGCTGCCGTAGTCAGTGAATGCCTCAGGCACCGAAACAGTGGTTGAGGACAATTTGAATGCGCCGGCAGGACGGAATCCGTTGTCGGCGTCGATGTCCCACTCGTAACCGAGCGTGTCCAGGCCACTTCCGAGCGTGAGTGATTGGGTTCCCGTCAGTTTGGCGGCCGCAGTGTTGCGCCACAGCCGCATGCCCGCGTATTGGGCGGGGACCTTGATGTCCGCGGAGCCGGAATTGACCAGGAAGAACTGTCCGGTCAGCGAGTTCTCCGGGTTTCCGCCACCGGTGGACGTGCCGAAGCGCGGGTCGCGCCAGGTCCCGGTCCATTCCACCGGGTCTACGGGCGTGTTGTAGTGGGTGTCCTTGTATGAGACCAGTGTGCGCCCGGAGGTCTGGCTGCCATCGATCGAGGCCTCCCAGCGGGTGCGCCAGAACGCCTCGTTGCCGCTGAAGAAGGCCAGGTTGACGCCTGCGTTCCGGGCGGCTTCCACGTTGCTGCGCTGTGTTCCGCTCCAGTACTCATCGTGTCCGGAGGACATGAACATTTTGTGGTTGAGCAGCAGCGGGCCTCGCGTCGCCGTGTCCAGGCCGCTGATGTAGCTGACGTCGTAGCCGTTCGCCTCCAGGAAGCGGATCATCGGGTATTCGGTGTCCATGAGCCAGCTGTGGCCTTGGTCGCCCGTGGAAAGGAACGGCCTGTTGTAGGACACCTTGAACGCTGACTTGTAGGCCTGTGGATTGCCGGTGGGGCATGCCACCGTGCATTGGTAGAGGCTGTTGCCGCCGTAAGTGTTGTAGGCCTGCCACGTTGTGTCGGACGTCTGCACCACGATGCCGCTCTTTCCCGCATCGTTGCGGACTACGAACGGAATCATGCTGTCCCCGCCGGTATCGTTGCGGACCAGGTGGGCGAAGTACACGCCCGAGACTGCGGATGCCGGGACTGTCCACGACGCGGAAACCCCCCAGTTTCCACAGTCGACGAGGCCCGTCCCGGACTGGGTCAGGCAGGCGGGCTGGGATTGCGGCAGTTTGGCCGTTAGTGGGATGCTGGCGGCGATCTTGCGGGCCCCGTTCCCCTGGTAGTAGCCGAATCGAAGAATGTCGATGTGGTAGGCGCTGGCGGTGGTCTTGATCTTGAAGCTGATGGATTCACTCTGGTTGACGCTCATCGCCGTTCCGAAGCCCTGGATGGACGAGTCGCCGGATCCGGAAACCTCCCAGTCCGAGGACGGGGTGCCTGGCAGTGAGTTTTCACACGCGACGGCGCTGGCAACGGGGGGCGTGCAGGCATCGGCGTGGGCCGCCGGAGCCTGGTAAAGAGTGGAACTGAAAGACAGCATCGCGGCGATAAGGAACAATACGGAAAAACTTGCTGCCGCACGCAGCCTGCTTTCGACGGGCTTTGATTTTGCAAACACTTTAACTCCATTTCGAGACGTGAATAGCGCCAGGTGCCTGCACTACCCGGATCAAGGAATAGGCGGCTGTTGAGGAATGCGGGGATTAAATTCGGTCCTTAATTCAGGGAATTTATCCCCAACCCACTCCCCAGGAATGCAATTCATAATTGCGGCTGCTGTCATCCCGCTCCCACGCGGTGTTTTTTCGGCGCCGGGCCGCACGGCCCGCAAGCGCGAAGGCGGCATAGACGGCGGCATCCACCGCGGAGCCGGGACCCTTGATTGAATGCGCCAGTTGACTGGCCGTGCGTCCCGACTGCGTGCCCGGAACATCGCGGAGTTCGTTGTTCCCGCGATATACGCGCCTCAGGGTGGAGAGCAGGGCCTTTCCGGTCCGTGGCGTGCGGACTGTCACCGGCGGGCAGGCGATGACTTCTTTTTCGGAGGCGTCGAACAATCGGTCGATGTAACAGTCGTCGGCCGTGATGGGCGGAAATTCACCAAACCGTTCATGCCCCTTGCGGCTCAGGCCGTAAACGCCGGCACCCCACATCGATGCCGATGCCTGGGGCAGCCGGTTGCGTGCCCGGTAGTAGGCGCGGACCGGCCAGGAGGCGCCCGCTGTGTCATACGTGAAGGCGGGGCGGGCGCAAAGGGGCCCGCCGTCGTCGGACAATGCCTCCAAGGTGGCACGCAGGGCGGCCGGCGGCACCTCGATATCGGCGTCAACGTACAGCCGCGGCCACCCGCAGGCGGCTTGGTCGCCGGCGTTGAGGGCAGCGGTCTTGGACGCGGCCTCCACGGAGACAACCCGGACGCCCGGCACGGAACCGGCCACGGCTTCAGTTCCGTCGGTGCAACCGTTGCAGGCAACCACCACGTCCACCTTCCCGCTCGCGATGGGTGCGGTGAGTGCTGCCAGCGTCCGCCCGAGGACCGGGGCCTCGTTGTGTGCTGGAATGATGACCGTCCCGGAGGGGAAATCCCTTTCCTGGCCGGGGCCACCCGGGTAGGCGACGGCGTGCGGCAGGTCGGCCCATCGTGACTCCCTGGCGATCAGTCCCAGGATTCCCCGGTGGGCGGGCAGCGGTGCCCGCAGCAGGGCAGAAAGTACGACGGCGGCACGGAAAATTCGTGCGTAGCTTCCGTGATGGAATTTTCGGACATAGCGGATCCTGTTCGCCCCCATGAGGGCATCCAGGGACGGTGAGCTCCCGGACCCGCCGCGGGAATGGACCATGGCTGCAAGGGGCTCGAACCAGACGTCGGCCTTGAGCTCGCGGACACGGTGCAGGTAGTCCGTCTCCTCCGAGTACAGGAAGTAGGACTCGTCCCAGCCGCCGACCTGTTTCGCGATGTCGGAGCGGATCAGCAGCGCGGCGCCGGTGGCCCAATCCACCTTGTGCGGGTGGGCGTAGCTTTCGGCGTCGAAGTCCATTTCGGTCAGCCATCCGGGGCGTCCTTGGAACCTGCTTCCGAGGAGGGCGTCGCCCAGCGCGCGCGAGATGCTCGGTTCCCTGCGCAGCGAGGGGTAGACGCTTCCGTCGTCGTCTCGCAACAAGGGGACCACCACTCCCGCGCCGGTGCCCGCCATGGATTTCCGCAGGGCCATCACCGCGCCGGGGCAGAGCCTAAGGTCCGGGTTGAGGACCAGGTACGAATCCGCACTTCCCGCCTTCGCGTAGGCCGCATTGATGCCGCCCGCGTACCCGAGGTTCCCGCCGGTGGGGAAGGCGGCCACGACAGGAAACTCCTGCAGGCAGGAAAGGGTCTCCGGGCTCGGCGAGTTGTCCGCAACCACCACCTTGATGGACTGTTCCCGGGTCTGGAGCCGGAGGCTCTCCAGCAGCCCGCAGACGTCCGCGCCATTGTTGTAGGTCACCACCAGCGCGGCAACATCGGCGTGCTGGTCGGTCGGGGTGAAGTCCCCTGCCGTGGTGCCGGCCCGCCGGGTGGGACCGGAAGCGGGTCGAGGGGCAGGGCCTGTGCTTTGCCCGGGCGCGACGTTGGCACTGTGCCGGCGGAGCTTCAGGTAGGCTTCGGGCCCCTCCACGACGTACCGTTTGGCGAGCCGTCGTGGCTCCATGGCCAGCCGCCACGCCCATTCAAGGCCCATAGCGCTCACCTGCCGGGGCGCACGGCGTATGTGGCCGGCGAGGAAATCGATGACCGCCCCGAACGCCAGCAGGACCTTCGCCCCGGTCTGCGGCCCGTACTCCCCGATCCAGAGTTCCTGCCGTGGTTTGCCCAAACAGACCACCAGGATGTCCACTCCGGCGGCCCGGATGTCTGCACACAGTTCCGTGACGGCGGTGGCATCACCCAGCATTTGGCGGGACGGCGCCCACCAGCCGGCCACGCGCAGGGTGGGGCGCTCCGCTTCGATCCGCGTGGCAACCAATTCCTGGGCTTCCGGGCTCCCACCCAGGAAACCGACGGTCCGTCCTTGTGCAGCGGCGTCATCGAGGATGTGGCCGATCAGGTCACTTCCTGCGAGGCGGGGCCACCGTTGGCCGGTGAGTTCCGCCGCCTTGGCCACCAAGGGGGCGCCGTCCAGCAACGTCAGCCACTCCAACTGCGGGATCTCCAGCGTTCCTTCCCAGCGGCCGCCGGTCCCGAAGTGGTTGACGTGGTCCAGGTTCGCGGAGAGCACACCCAGGGGGGTCTCGGGGGCACCCGCGGCTCGTTCCATGATGGCTGCCAGGGCGTCCTCACGGCTCATCAGGTCGACCCTGACGCCACCCAGCGTGACAGCCCGCTGCAGCGGGCCCTCGAGGGCCGTTGTTCCCCGCGGTGTCACCAACCCGGCCATCCCCAGTTTGTGGATGCGGCGGGGCAGGCGCCCAAGTGCAGATGTCATTCCGGCTCCATGGTCACAGCGCAGGAGCACGTCGGCTGGAAAAGGGGTCTGCACTCCCCGTTTCAGCCTCGCGCCGGTCACCCGGCACGGCACCTGTCGCATCTGTCAGTGGTCGACGGATGCCATCGTTGGCAGGACTGCGAGGACCTGGTGTCCGGCCCGGAACCGTGGGCCGGACACCCAACGGCATCCGTGTGTCCCCACCGTAGGCCGGGGAAACCCCCTAGCCGGAGTCCGGCAGGCTACCTATGTGGGTACCCGCACGAACCTTTGTGGTGCCACAAACTGCCTGGCTAGGCCGGGGTGCGGAAGAACAGCTCCGAGACGGCGGCGAGGCGGAGGGGATCCTCCACTCCGCACAGCTCCCGTGCGGAATGCATGGACAGCAACGGCACGCCCACGTCCACGGTCCGGATGCCCAGCCTTGTGGCGGTGAGGGGTCCGATGGTGGAACCGCAGGGCACCACGTTGTTGGAGACGAATTCCTGGTACGGCACGCCCGCTTCGCCGCAAAGCCTGGCCCAGAAGGCCGCGCCAAACGCATCAGTGGCGTAGCGCTGGTTGGCGTTGATCTTCAGGAGCGGTCCCCCGTTGAGCACGGGGTGGTTGGCGGGGTCGTGCCGCTCGGCGTAGTTGGGGTGGACCGCGTGCCCGGCGTCGGCTGACAGGCAGAACGACGCCGCGAGGGCCTGCCGCCGTTGGCTCACCGTCGCACCCAGGCCGTCGGAGATGCGCACCAGCACGTCTTCAAGGATGGGTCCGCAGGCACCGGAGCGGGAGTTGGAGCCGATTTCCTCGTGGTCGAACGCTGCGAGCACGGCAATGGGTCCCCCGGCCGTGCCGGACGCAGCATGCGCGGCCAGGGCCGCAAGCCCGGCGTGCGTGGCCGACAGGTTGTCCAGCCGCCCGGATGCGAAGAACTCCCCCTTGCCCCCAAAAACCGCAGGCGCCTGCGTGTCCGCAATGACGACGTCGTACCCGCCAATGCCGGCAGGATCAACGGAGGCGCCGTCAACGGACGCGGCCAGGACGCTCAACAGGTCCGCATCGGTGGGGTTTCCCAGCCCCCACACCGGGTTCATATGGCGCTGCTTGTCCAGGGTAAGCCCGTCATTCACTGCCCGGTCCAGGTGGATAGCCAGCTGCGGGAAGCGGAGCAGCGGCCCGGTGGCGGCCAGGTGTTGCGTGCCATCGAGCATCACCAGCCGGCCGGCGAGCCGGAGCTCCCGGTCCAGCCAGGAGTTGAGCAGGGGCCCGCCGTAGATTTCCACCCCGGCCTGGAGCCAGCCGTGGGCGCCGGTGGTGGGCTTCGGCTTGAGCTTGAAGGACGGCGAGTCGGTGTGGGCGCCAAGGATATTGAAGCCGGTGGCGGGTCCGGCTCCTTCGGGAACCACCCAGGCGATCAGGGCGCCGTCGCGGATCATGAAGAAGGAGCCGGGCCCGCCCTCCCACGGCTGCAGCTCGTCCAGGCGGAGGAAGCCGGCTTCCTCCAGCCTCCGGCCGCCCTCGTGGGCAGCATGGAAGCTCGACGGCGATGCGCTGACAAAGGCGCCAAGGTCCTGGATGTGGTCTGCGGCAGAGGAAGTCAAAGGCATGGTCCCGAGTCTAATGCGGCCTACTCCACCGGCGCTGCGGCCTCGGATGCCCTTGCCGGTTCCGCTGCCATGGCCGCGTCCTTGCGCCGGTAGCGCAGCACGCCCACAGCAACCACCACCACCGCCAACGCGATGGAGAGCAACAGTGATTCGCGGGTCGATTCCACGATCACCATGCCGATAAGCAGGGCCACGATGCTGATGATTGCTGCCCAGGTGAGGTAGGGGAACAGCCACATCTTCAGCTGGAGGTCCTGTGCGGCGGCACCCATCCGGCGGCGGAGGATCAGCTGCGACACGGAGATGACCAGCCAGACGAAGAGGGCGATGGCACCGGAAGTGTTGACCAGGAACAGGAACACCGTGTCCGGTGCGATGTAGTTCAGGCCCACCGTGATGAAGCCGACCACCGTGGAAGCGAGCACGGCGGCGGCGGGAACTCCGCGCCGGGAGATCCTCGTCCAGGAGCGCGGGGCGTCACCGCGGGTGGAGAGCGAGAACAGCATGCGGCTTGCGGTGTACAGCCCGGAGTTGAGGCAGGACAGGACGGAGGTCAGGACCACGACGTCCATGATGGTGCCGGCACCGGGGATGCCGAACAGTTCGATGACCGCAACGTACGGGCTCTTGGCGACGGACGCAGAGTTCCAGGGGAGCAGGGTGACCACCACGGCGATGGAACCGATGTAGAACACCAGGATGCGCCAGACGGTTGACTTCACGGCCTTCTTGACGGCGTCCACGGGGTTTTCGGATTCGCCGGCGGCGATCGTGGCGATCTCGGCGCCGAAGAAGGAGAAGACGACCACCAGGATGCCGGCCAGGACGGCGCCCGGACCGTTGGGCATGAATCCGCCGTTGTTGAGCAGGTTGCTCAGGCCGGGGGCCGGGACGCCGGGGACCAGGCCCAGGATGGCGGCGGCGCCGAAGACCAGGAAGAGGACGATCGCGGCCACCTTGATGGAGGCGAACCAGAACTCGAACTCGCCGTAGGACTTCACCGAGCCGAGGTTGGTCAAGGTCAGCAGCACCATGAGGACCAGGGCCCAGACCCACTGGTCGATGCCCGGCACCCACCGGTGCATGATGGCCGCACCGGCGGTGGCCTCGATGCCCAGGACGATAATCCAGAACCAGGCATAGAGCCAGCCGATGCTGAACCCTGCCCAGCGGCCCAGGGCCTTGTCCGCATAGGTCGAGAAAGAGCCCGTTTCCTTGTTGGCTGCGGCCATTTCACCCAGCATGCGCATCACCAGGATGACCACGAGGCCGGCGGCTGCGTACGCGACAAGGATGCCCGGGCCGGCCTGCTGGATCGCGGCCCCCGAGCCGACGAAGAGCCCTGCACCGATCACGCCGGCTATGGCGATCATGGACAGGTGCCTGGGTTTCAGGGACTTTGAGAGTTGCTGGTCAGCATGCATGGAAGTGCCGTCCTGTTGGGAAATTGCAGAGGTTGTGCGACGTTCATTGGTGCACCGCGGCGGACCGTGTGGTGCACCACATCGTCGTTTCACCCTAGGTCCGCCATTATGCGCCTTGCTTTGTGCACTCCAACAGATCTGGTTGCGCCTAACAGGACGGCACTCCAAGCAGGAACCATGATGGGCAAATAATGTTTCCCACCAGGCACTTTTGTAATGTGCCGGAAACCACGCGCCGGCCACCGGCGCAGGATATCCCTCCTACACGTCCCGGCGCTTCAGCAGGACGGCGGCGATCAGCACGGGGATCACCACCCAGGCGCCCAGGACCAAGGCCGCCTGCCACGTTTCGAGGGTGTCCGGCACGTGCTGGGCGGCGGTCAGCGGCTCAACCGTGTTGCCGGGCAGGTATTTCCGGGCCTCCTTGAAGAAGTCGCCGGGAATGAGCTGGAAAGCGATGGGTGCCACGAAGAAGATGCCCACCAGGCTCATGATGCCGCCGGCCGAGTTCCGAAGCAGCGTGCCCAGGGCCATGCCGATCGCGGCCACGGCTGCAACGTAGATGCTGTTGACCAGGAGCAGTTTCACGGATTCGGAACTTGCCAGGTCCAGCTTCAGTCCGTAGTTGTCCAGGATGGGAACCGCCACCAGTCCGGCCACCCAGGTGGAGAGGGCCGTGACCGCGAAGGAGACCACCATGACCACCACCAGTTTGGCAGTGAACGCAGGCAGCCTCTTGGGCACTGCCGCGAACGTGGACCGCGCCATGCCGGTGGTGAATTCCGAGCTCATCAAGAGCACGCCCAGGGACCCAAGGATCAGCTGGGCGAAGGCGATCCCCGAGGTGGGCACGCTGATCGCGAGGTCCCCGCCTTGGGAGGCCGCCCGCACGGCCGCCTGCGGATCCCGCGATGCCGCGTTGGCGAACTGGCCGGTGCCCCATGCGGACAGCGCACCAAAGCCCACCATCACAACCGCCGTGGCGGCGAGCAGGATCAGCGTTGAGAGCAGGCTCCGGAACTTGATGAGTTCCGAGTTGAGCACCCGAAAGAACGTGGGGCCCGGCAGGGACCCTCCGTGGCCGTGGCTGTGGCCTGCGGACGATGATGCCGGTTCGGGCGAAGCCGTGGATTCTGTGGTCATGGCGCTCATTATTTGCTTACCTCCGCGGCGGGCAGGGAGTGGTATTCGACGTCGTCTTTGGTCAGTTCCATGTACGCTTCCTCGAGGCTGGCCGTCAGGGGGGTGAGTTCATAGACCATGACCTGGTTTTCCAGGGCTGCCGCGGCGATTGCCTTCGGTTCGAGGCCGGTCACTTCCAGCATTTCCCGTTCCGGGACCTCGATCGAGGCGCCGCGGCCGGCCAGCAGCTGCCGCAGCCGGTCCGGCTGGTCCGTGCGGACGCGGACGCGGGCCTGGCCCTTGCCGGTAATGATGTCGCGGATGGGCGCATCGGCGATCACCCGGCCGCGGCCGATGACGATGAGGTGGTCGGCGGTCTGGGCCATCTCGCTCATGAGGTGGCTGGAGAGGAACACGGTACGTCCCTGCCCGGCGAGGTAACGGACCAGGTTCCGCACCCAGACCACGCCTTCCGGGTCCAGCCCGTTGACGGGTTCGTCCAGGATCAAGGTCTGCGGGTCGCCGAGCAACGCCGCAGCGATGCCCAGCCGCTGGCCCATGCCCAGTGAGAAGCCGCCGGCTTTCTTTCGCGCCACCGCGTCGAGGCCGGTCATCTCGATCACTTCGTGCACCCGGGATTTGGGAATACCGTGTGTGGCGGCCATGGCCAGCAGGTGGTTGTACGCGCTGCGGCTGGTATGGACCGCTTTCGCATCCAGTAGGGCGCCCACCTGCCGCAGCGGAGCCGTGTGCTTGACGTAGGGGAGGCCGTTCACTGTGACCGATCCCGATGTCGGCCGGTCCAGTCCCATGATCATGCGCATCGTGGTGGACTTTCCTGCCCCGTTCGGGCCCAGGAATCCTGTGACTTGCCCTGCCCTGACGGTGAAGCTGACACCGGCCACGGCGGTCTTCGCCCCGTACACCTTTGTCAGCCCGTTTGCCTCGATCATGAAATTTCCTTTTGACGGCAGCGCGTGGCTGCAGATGGCGTTCTGTGGGAGTTCACTCCCTACGCTAACGGGGCCACCGCCGCATTTCGCCCTACTCAGGGATGATTCAGGGGAGAATCAGGGTTGCTCCGGACCAAAGCCTTCCCTGTTCAGGGGCGTGGGGAGTAGTACGTCAGCGCGTTGCGCCGCACTGAATAAGCGACCCGGCGCACTCCGGCCAGTGCCTCACCGTCCACGGCAAGGGCCATGGGTGCGCCGTCGGCATCAATGGTGACCGTGGAGGCCTCGCGCAGGTGCGTGATCCTGGAACTTGCCACCGTTCCGGTCAGGACGGCCCAGAGCAGCCGCACGCGGGCGAACGACTCGTCGGCGGTGATCAGCCTGACGTCCAGTACGCCGTCGTCCATGACGGGCCGGATGAGCGGCGCGTGGTCCCGGGGGTAGTAGCGGCCCCGTCCAAGGTAGGCGATCCACACCTTGTGCCGGACACCGTCGACGGAAAGAGTGATGGGGGTTCCCGCGGCGAACGTGCGGAACATGGCAACGACGCCGGCCAGCGGCTTTCCAAGCGCGGGTTGCAGGTGCTCCCGGCGACGTACGAGATTGGGATAGAGGCCCACACTGGACGTGTTGAGCATGACCAGCTCGGACACTTCGGGATGGCCCGCGAGGCCACGCTCCGCGGTCACCAGGCCGATGTCCGCCAGTGCGGCCTCACCCTTGGTCGCCGCTTTCACGGCGTCCTTGAGGTTTCCGATCCCCGCGTCCCGCGCAAAGTGGTTGAGGGTTCCCCCGGGCAGAACCAGCAGGGGCAGGGAACGGTCGACGGCGGCAGCAGCCGCGGCGCCGACGGTTCCGTCGCCGCCCCACACACCCAGGGCAAGGGTCCCGGGGACGTCCGCGGTCGCGTTGATCTGCTGCACGAGGTCATCGTCCGGCTGCACAACGTTTATATGTGCCTTAGGGAATACATCTTTGAGGGCGGCGGCCGTTTCCACCTTGAAGGATCCACCCAGGGTGTTGACCACGATGCTGAGGCCTTCCCCACCGGGCAGCCCAGGAGCATCGGTCCACGTCCGGGCCGTCTGCGGAATGGGCGGCCGGACCGGCCACCAGTGCCGGGTCACCAGGGCGGCGCCCGCACCGAGGGCCGAACCGAAGATGACGTCCGAAGGCCAGTGCGCACCGGTGTGGACCCTCGAGTAGGCCACACCAAGGGCCGCGGGCGCCAAGGCAGCGCCAAGGGCGGGCTGGACCAGGCCGGCGCCCACCGCGAAGGCGACGGCGGACGCTGAATGCCCCGAAGGCATGGAGGAACTCTGGGGCTGGGGGTGGACGAAGCGGAACACCGGGAGATTTTCCGGCTTCGGCCGGGTCCGGGGGAGCAGGGTCTTGAACACCATGTTCGTAACGGCCGAGGCGACGCCCTGGGCGATCAGCCCGTGGACGGCAGCGCGCCGGGATTTGCCGGGGAACAGCGCCAGGACGGCTGCGATACCGATCCAGAGCTTTCCCTGGTTCGCTGAGGCCGAGAGCCGTCGGAAGAACACGTCGTGGCTGCCGCCGGGAAGGTTAGAAACATGCTGGAGAAGGAATCTGTCGACGCGGCTGGGCCAACTCCGCCGGCGGTGCCTGGTGCTTTGCATGTGATCACCCTAAACCCCTGCCGCTTTAGCATTCGGTTCCACGCCCTTGCCTGCGCGGCGGCCCCGGATCCTGTCAGGGCTCCTTGGTGTCCTCCAGCCGCAGGGGCCTGGCGGCACCGGCCAGCAGCAGTGCCACGAGGATCGGTGCCATGATCGCCAGCAGCGCGGTGTGGATGCCGGTGAGGTCGCCGAGGTACCCGAGCAGCGGCGGGCCGGCCAGGAACGATATATAACCCAAAGTGGATACAACGGATACGCGTGCTGCCGAATGCCTGGGGTCGTCGGAGGCTGCTGACATCCCCATCGGGAAAGCCAGCGCTGCGCCGACGCCCCACAGTGCCGCACCGATACCGGCCAGCCAGATGTTCGGCGCCAGGACGAAAAGGCCCAGCCCGGCTGCTGCGGCCGCCATGCTGGCCCGCAGCACGGCCACCCGGCCGTACTTGTCGATCACCCGGCCGCCGAGGAAGCGCATTGCTGTCATGGCAAGGACAAAGAGGGCAAACATGAGTGCGCCCGTGGACTCCGAGGTGGCCAGGCCGTCCACGGAGGCTTTGGCGATCCAATCGTTGCCGGCCCCCTCGGTGAGGGTGGCTCCCAGGACCACGACGCCGATCAGCAACGTCCTGCTGTCCCGCCATGCCGAGGGGCCCTTGGCAGGTTCGGGTTCCCCGGGCGTGGCTGCCGTGGAAATGTGGGGGAGGAAGAAGCGCGGCGCGGTCAGGGCCACCAGCACCACCACACCGGCAATGACCATCAGGTGCAGGGGAAGGTCCACGCCCAGGCTGGACAGGCCGGCGCCAACCAGTGCGCCTACGAACGCACCACCGCTGAAGGCAGCGTGGAATTGCGGCATGACAGTCCGGCGGAGTTTGTGTTCTACGTCCGCGCCTTCGATGTTTTGCGCAACATCCCACAGGCCGATGCCGATTCCGAAGAAGAACAGCGAGACCGCGGTTCCGGGTATGGAGGTGGCCGAGAGCGCCAGGGCGATGCCGATGCCCGCGGCGGCCGCCAGCAGGCCGGCGAAGCGGACCGTGTTCGCCGTTCCGATCCGGCCTACCACCATGCCCGCTGTGGGGAGCGCCAAAAGCGACCCGACGGCCGTGCAGAGCAGCAGCGTGCCCATCTGGCCGGAGGTGATGTGCAGCGTCTGCGTGACGGCCGGGATCCGTGCAGCCCAGCTGGCGAACACCAGTCCATTAATGCCAAAGACCACGAACGTGGCCGCGGCCGCCGCTTTCAGTCCAACGTGCTGTTCGGTGCCGGCGTTGGTGCTCATACGTTCACTACTTCCACAGAGTATTGGTCGAGTTGGGCTTGTTCCCGGCCACTGAATTTCCGGTCGGTGACAATCACGTCAACCCGGTCCAGGCCGCCGATAAGGACCCTCGCGTGCGCCTGCCATTTAGCCGCCGATGCGGCAACCACCACCCGCGCCGACGCGTCCAGGCCGGCCCTCTTGACCGCGGCATCGTCCAGGTCGTGGGCCAGGAGGCCGTCAGTAAAGTCAACGGCACAGGGGGTGAGCACGGCGGTATCAAAACGCAACGACCTGATGTTGGACTCCGCCAGGGGTCCGCGGAAACAGAGCTCACCGGGCACCAGGCTCCCTCCTGGCAGCAACAGTGCAGGCCTGGAGCCTGCGGCAGTGTCCCCGCCGGCGGCCGCATTGAGTCCGGGCAGGGACATCGGCATCAAGGTCAGTTCCCGGCCGGTCACGGCACGGGCCACCTCGGTTGCCGTGCTCCCGCTGTCCAGCCACACGTGTTCGCGTTCCAGCAGCAGCCCGGCGACGGCGGCGGCGATGCGCCTCTTGGCGTCCCGGTCCTCCAGCTCCCGGAGCCCGTAGCCGGGGTGCTGCCCTTGCCCGATCAGGCTCCTGGCTCCGCCGTGGATCCGACGGAGGACGCCGTTGCCTGCCAGTGCTTCAAGGTCGCGACGGATCGTGGCCCCGGAAGCATCGCAGGCCAGCATCAGTTCTTCGACGCTCACCTCGGCCTGCCGCCGGAGGATTTCGGCAATAGTCCTGTGCCGCTCATCCGTCTTCATGATCAAATGCTATCAATTGATGATCATTTGCTCATCAGACTGCTCACCGAATTCTCAGCGGGCGCGTTCCACCCGCTGTTCGTCCCAGACCGGTTCCGCTGATTCGTACACCTTCCCGTCCGATCCGAACACCAGGAACCGGTCGAACGTCCGAGCGAACCAGCGGTCATGGGTGACGGCAAGGACCGTGCCCTCAAAGTGGTCAATGGCGCGCTCCAGCGCCTCGGCGGAGTGCAGGTCCAGGTTGTCCGTTGGCTCGTCCAACAGCAGCAGGGTGGCTCCGCTGAGCTGCAGGAGCAGGATCTGGAAACGCGCCTGCTGGCCGCCGGACAGCGACTCGTACTTTTGCTCGGACTGTCCCGCCAGGCCATAGCCGTCCAGGGCGCCGGCGGCCGCCTCCCGCCCCAGCCCCGAACGGTGTTCGTCACCGCGGTGCAGGATTTCCAGGAGCGTCTTGCCCAGGAGATCCGGCCGGACATGGGTTTGGGCAAAGAACCCGGGCCGGATCCGCGCACCGAGCTTGACGGTCCCTTCGTGCGGGACCTCGGCGATTTCCACATCGGAGACCGGCAGGTGTTCCCGCTCGGGATCGGTGCCGCCGGTGGCGAGCAGCCGCAGGAAGTGGCTCTTGCCGGAGCCGTTGGAGCCGAGCACGCCGACCCGGTCGCCGAACCAGACCTCGGTGGAGAAGGGCTTCATCAGGCCGGTCAGTTCCAGCCGTTCGGCAACGATGGCGCGCTTGGCGGTTCGTCCGCCTTTGAGCCGCATCTGGACGTTCTGTTCGATCGGCAGTGCCTCCGGCGGACCCACTTCGAGGAACTTTGCCAGCCGGGTCTGGGCGGCGTGGTAGCGGTTGGCCATGTCAGAGCGGAACGCGGCCTTGTTCTTGTACATGTTGACGAGTTCCTTGAGCTTGATGTGCTCCTCGTCCCAGCGCTTCCGCAATTCCTCGAACCGGGCGTTCCGGTCCGCGCGGGCCTCCACGTACGATTCGAATCCACCGCCGTGGATCCATGCTGCGGCTCCGTTGATCCCCGGCTCCAGGGTGACAATGCGCCCGGCGGCGTTGTTCAGCAGCTCGCGGTCGTGGCTGATGAAGAAGACGGTCTTCCTTGACTCGTTCAGCTTCTCCTCGAGCCAGCGTTTGCCCGGCACGTCAAGGTAGTTGTCCGGCTCGTCCAGGAGGAGGAGGTCGTCCGGGCCTGCGAACAGTGCTTCCAGCACCAGGCGTTTCTGCTCGCCGCCGGAAAGGGTCGACGCCGGGCGGTGCTGTGCGCGGTCAAACGGCAGTCCCAGCGCGGCCATGCAGACCTCGTCCCAGACGGTCTCGACGTCGTAGCCTCCGGCGTCCCCCCAGTCCACGATGGCCTGGGCGTACCGCATCTGGGTGGGCTCGTCGTCGTGCTCCATCATGGCCAGCTCGGCATCATCCACCTCGCGCGCAGCGGCCGCCAAAGCCGGGGGAGCAGCGGACACCAGGAGGTCCCGGACTGTTGAACCGTCACGGACCTGCCCCACGAACTGGCGCATGATGCCCATGTTCCCGGACCGCCCGATGACGCCCTCATCCGGGACCAGGTCTCCGGCGATGATCCGGAAAAGCGTGGTCTTTCCTGTGCCGTTGGGCCCGATCAAGGCGGTCTTGGTACCGTCCGGGACCTTGAAGGTGACTCCGTTCAGGAGCTGGGTGCCGTCGGAGAGGAAGTAGTCGATGCCGGAAACGTCAATATGGGCCACGCCGTCAATCCTCCCACGGCGGAGCCTAGCCGGCGGCGGTGAGGAACTGCTTCAGCAGCGGACCCGAGGTGGTGGCGCCCAGGCCGCCGTCTTCCACGAAGACGGCCACCGCCAGGTCCCCGTGGACGGCCACGATCCACGCGTGCGTCTTGGGCGGGTTCTCGGTGCCGAATTCGGCGGTTCCGGTCTTCGCCCCTACCGGTGCCCCGGGGACGCTGGACAGGAAGCCTGCATGCCCGGAAGTAACCACGGCGCGCATCATGTCAGCCAGCGATGCCGCCTCCGCTGCCGTGATCGGTTTGTCCGATGCCGTGGACGGCGCCTCGGCCGTCGCCGTGGCAGTCGGTGCGGCGGCCGGGGCAGTGGACCCGGCGGTGGTTCCCGCAGCGGGGGCAGCGGCATCGGGGTTGAGGACCAGCTGCGCCGAAACGGGGGCGCCCTTGGCAACAGAGCCGGCCATGATCGCAGCAGCCAGGGGGGAGAGCAAAACCTTGCCCTGGCCAATCATGGAGGCCGCGTGTTCGGTGCCCTGGGCCTGCCCCGGCACGGAACCCAAGAACGCTTCCGCCCCGAGTTTCGGCGCTTCCACCGCGACGCCCATGGAGGTGGCCGCGGCTTCGAGCTGACTCTGCGATACCGAGTCGCGCTGGGAAATGAAGGCGGTATTGCAGGAGTGCGCAAAGGCGTCCCGGAGGGTCACCGCGCCAAGGGAGGTCGCGGGGTAGCCCTCGGAGTTCTTGAAGGTGCGCCCGTCTACTGTGAGGGTGGGGGTGCACTGGACGGTGGAATCGGGATTCATGCCGTTGCGGAACATGGCCAGGGAATCCACCATCTTGAAGATCGAGCCCGGGGCGTACTGGCCCAGCATGGCCGTGTTGTAGCCGTTGCTGCCCGGGCCGGAGGCCGCGGCGAGTACGGCGCCGGTGGAGGGCCGAAGCGCCACGATGGCCGACGCCGGGCCCACACCCTCCAGGGTGGACTCAGCCAGGGTCTGGAGGCGCGGATCGAGGGTGGTCTTCAACGGCGTACCGGGCTTGGGTGCCACCTCGAAAAGGACGCGCCTGGGGTCGGTGCCGGCGGACTGGATCTGTTCGCGCGTCAGGTCGGCCCGCTGCGCCCGGATGACCACGGCATCTGATCCTCGGAGCTGTGCGTCGTACTGCTGCTGGAGCCCGCCGATGCCCGTGACATCCCCTGCGTCCAGGGCGCCTTCGGATGCATCGATCTGTTCCGCGGTGGCTTCGCCGACCGAACCGAGCACGGCGCGGGCAAACGTCCTGCTGGGAGCCAGCGGCATGGACGCGGGGATGCCGCGCGCTCCGGGGATCGCCTGGATCTGTTGATCCGAGATGGTCCTGCCTTCTTCACGCAGCGTGATGGCAGGGACAAAAGCCTGTGCACCGGCAGCCTTGACCTGTTGCGCATACGCCGCCGGGTCCACTCCCACCAGCGCGGCCAGCTTGCCGGCGGAATCGGAGGGGTCTGCGGCGCCCAGTTGCGGCTTGTCGATACCGACATTCACCACGGGACGGTAGGTGACCAAGGGTACGTCGCCGGCACCAAGGATGTCGGCACGCTGGGGGGACTGGGAGCCCTTGGTGACAATTTCACTGTCCGTCAGGCCGGGTGCCAGGAGGGCCGGGTCCCACACCGTCAGCCACTTGTCCCCTGACTTCTTGAAGTTCGCCGAGCTGGTGTACTTCCATTCGGCGTCGCCGAACTTCCAGGTATAGCTCAGCGGCGCGGACGCTTTATCGCCGTCGAGGGTGAGTCCGCCTGCCTGGACCTCGGGCTTCTGCGGATCCAGGGCAGCGAAGACCTGGTGCAGCTGGTCGTTGGCCGCGGCGGCGTCCTTGCCGTCAAAGGCCACCGAGCCAACGTCAAGCGATGAGACCGCGCCGGCCAACTGCTGGGCCGCGGCTTCGGCCCCGCTCTTACCGTCGTCGCAGGCCACCAGGGAGGTACCCAGGACGAGCGCAGCTACGGCAAGCGAAAGTTTTGTTGATTTCCCCATGCGGCCATTATCCCCCGCCCCGGCACCGTGCTGTGCCGTGCCGTCGCGGGCCAGGAGGTTGTGGCGGGTCCTGCCGGCCGGCAGGACCTAGCCGAGGGAAAGGTCCGGAACAGGCAGCCGGAAAATGTCCTTCAGGGCGTACGTAGCCGCGTGCATCCCGGGCATCCCCGTGACACCCGGGCCCGGTGGCGTTGAGGATGAGCAGAGGTAGACGCCCAGCAGAGGTGTCCGCCACGGGACGGGGGACGCCACGGGCCTTTGGACCAGGCCGCGCACGTCCATGACTCCGGCGCTGAAGTCGCCGCCAACGTAGTTGCGGTTGTACTGCGCCAGCTGCGCCGCCGTAATGGCGTGCGATTCCACCACGAGGTCCCGGAATCCCGGGGCAAACCGTTCCAGCTGCGCCATCACCTCGCCGGTCATGTCCCGCGTGGAGCCTGCGGGGACGTGGCAATACGTCCACAGTGTGTGCCGCCCGTCCGGGGCCCGTCCCGGATCAAACCGGGAGGGCTGGGCCACCAGGACATACGGCCGCTCGGGATGCCGGCCGGCGCTGACCTCGTTCTCCGAAGCCGCCAGTTCGGTCCGGGTCCCGCCCACGTGGACCGTGCCGGCGTCGGCAAGCCCGCTGGCTTGCCACGGCACCGGACCGGACAGGATGAAGTCCACCTTGCAGGAGCCGTTTCCGTACCGGAACGCCTCGAGGACTTTTCGATAGCGGCCAGGCAGCGCATCGCCTGCCATGTCCAGCAGGCCGCGGGGCGCCACATCCAGCAGGGTGGCCCGGGTGGCCGGCAGTTGTTCCAGCCGGTCGATGGGGGTGCCGGTGTGGATGACGCCGCCGTGGGCGCGGATGTCTTCAGCGAGGGCTGCCGCGATGGAGGCGGAACCGCCGCGGGGGATGGGCCATCCGTCCGCATGTCCCAGGGCACCGAGCATGAGGCCGGCCCCGGACGCCGCCAGGGACGGTAAATGCGAGATGGCGTGGGCGGCAACCCCGCTCAGGAGGGCGGGTGCAAGATCCTCCCGGAACCGTGCGTTCCATAATCCGGTTCCCTGCTCCAGCGTCCGCAATCCGTAAACGCCCGCCATCACCGGGTTGCGGGGGATCCGCAGCAGCTGGTTTTGGGTGAAATCCATGATGTCGCCAATATGCCGGACCAGCGGTTCCATGAGCCTGCGGTAGGCAGCGCCGTCCCGGCCCAGCTCCGTCGCAGTCCGGTCCAGCGAGGTATACGCCAAAGCCGCCCGGCCGCCATCCAGCGGGGACCCGAATGACACTTCAGGGGTGATCAGGTCCACCCTCCGGGGCAGTTCGAAGGCACGGAAAAACGGGGAGGCCAGCGCCATGGGATGCACCGCGGAGCAGACGTCGTGGAAGTGTCCGGGCTGCATGAGTTCGGTGGTGCGCGTGCCACCGCCGATGGTCTGGGCTGCCTCGAAGACTTCCACCGACAGCCCTGCCCTTGCCATGACGGCCGCTGCAGAGAGTCCGTTGGGACCGGAGCCTACTACCGCGACATCAGGCACGGAACCCTGCTTTCCAGGGGGTAACCGATTCCGAGGGCCGGGCGGGATCCAGCCGGAACCAGTCGGGCGCGTTCGCGAACGGCCCGCCGTGCGGATCATCAACATGGTGGCGGCGGATGGGGTCAAAGGCGGGGTCGTAGATGTCCCACACGATGCGCGCCATGAGGTACGCCACGGCGGCCATGTGAGCGGCGACGGCGAGGACGTAGTACGGCATGTCCAGGTTGTGTTGGGACGAACCGGCGCTGGTCACCTGTCCAAGGTACATCCAGATTGCGGCCCAGTGCAGGGCTTCGATCCCCTGCCAGACCAGGAAGTCGCGCCACCGTGGCCTGGCGAGGGCTAGCAGCGGGATCAGCCACACGACGTACTGGGGCGAGTAGACCTTGCTGGTGAGGATGAAGGCCGCGACGATCAGGAAAGCAAGCTGCGCCAGGCGGGGGCGGCGGGGAGCGGTCAGTGCAACGGCTGCTATGGCGGCGCACAACAGGACGAACAGTCCGGCTGACAGTGCGCTGACTCCGTCCGGTGCCAGCCCGGACCAGCCCAGCCTGCCGGCCACCAGGTTGTAGGCGAACCACGGGGAACTGTACCCGGCGCCCCGCTCCGCGCTGTACTGGAAAAAATAGGCCCAGCCGGACGGGTTGGCCGCCGCGAACGGCAGGTTGACCACCAGCCAGGTGGCGGCGGCGCTGCCGGCGGTCACCAGCAGCGGCCGCCACCGGCCGGTCCGCGCGGCAAGCAGCAGGATGGCCCCGAGGACCAGCAGCGGGTAGAGCTTGGTTGCCGTGGCCAGCCCGATCAGGATGCCGGCCGGCACCGGGCGGTTCTTGGCGAAAAAGTACATGCCCACAGCCAGCAGGCAGGCTGCCCAGAGATCCCAGTTGATGGTTCCGGCGAGGATAATCCCCGGGGCGACCGCCACCATGGCGGCATCCCAGGGACGGCGGCCGGGCATGCGGGCAACTGCCAGGACAGTGACCATGGCCACGGCCGCCAGCAGCACGGCATTGATGTCGAAGTAGGCCACAGCCCTGGCGTTGGCGTCTCCTCCGGGAACCAGCCATGCCGTCAGCCCCGCAATCAACCCGATGAGCACCGGGTATTCAAACTGGCTGCCGCTGCCGAGGATGGGGAAGACCCCTTGTGCCAGGCCGCGGTTCCGGAACAGCTCCGGGAAGTCCGAGTAGCACGTGGCGTAGAACTGGGTTGGGGTCTCCCAGCCGTTGACCCGGCAGTAGCCCTTAAGCAGGATGCCCACCAAGGCGGCCAGTGCTGCCAGGACCACCAGCACACGTTCCACGGTGAAGATCCCGGGGGAGGCAACGCCGGGATCCGCCTTGGCCCCGAGTGGCCCGCCGATCACCTCCGTGAAATTACGGAGCAGCGCATCGCTGCGGCTCGGCACCACGATACGGGGCCGTCGTCCACCCTCCGGCGGCTGGGTCTCGTGCATGGAGTCGAGCTTACAGCCGGCCCCTGCGCAAAGCGCGGGGGCCGGCAGTCAGCGCAAGCCGCCGAGCTGCTGGTGCATGAGCACGAAGACTTCGTTTCGATGCTGCTCCAACAGGTCACTGTTGAACGAACTGCGTCGCTGCAGGGGGCGGGACAGGAATCCCAGGATCTTTCGCATCAAGGAAGGCACCTCCTTTCGTTTTAATGGGGCACAAAAGTGCATGACGAATTAGCGCTACTTTTTGGCGCGAAAAAGCCCGAGAAGAAGGCGCGTAAATTCCATGGCGGGAATAGGCGGAAATTGCAGGAAAGAACACAAATTCCGGGGGACGCCGGCAATGCCGGAAAGCAAGCACCTGGCGCAGAGCAGGAACGCTCAAGTGCGCGGACGCGGTTTCAGGCGTCAGCGAAGCGTGGGCTCAGGCAGGTGCTGTTCCGGGGAGACAGCGCAGGAGGTGCGGCGGCGTACCGGCCGTTATCCCGGGGACTGGTCCAGGCAGGGCGAAGTCCCGGGGAACGTGGTTCCGGTTAGCGGCGCCGTGGAGAACCGGGGAAGGCGGCGGACCGCCACCCGGTGCCGACCGGAGCAACGCGCGCAGCACCAGCAAAGGCCGGGAATGCATTGATGGGGGTGTTCCATTCGCCAGTCAAAGTCATCATTTTCCCAACCTCCTTTTCTGCTGTCCGCTGCGTGGTGTGCAATGCGGTCTTGGACCCGGGCAGATTGCCGCGGGGTCAGGAATAAAGGTACCCCAGGAATCCGCGAAAGGCCAGCAATTCCCGGGAAATGCGGAAAAGTTTTTTACTAAAGGCGATTCAGAGACCCCAGCGCACAATAGCGGGCGTCTTCTTATCCCAGCCCAGGGTGCATACTTTGGCGGTACCGAGGATAAAGTGGCGGCCTTCCGTGGGCGGCAATTCCAGCCAGCGCGCGGTAAGGATCCGGGAGAAATGACCGTGCGCCACGATCAGCACATTGTCCATCCCGGATTCCAGGATCCGGCCGATGATCTTGTCCGCCCTCGCGGCCACCTCATCAAGGCTTTCACCGTTGGGAACGCCGTGGGTCCAGATCAGGTAGTCGGGATTGTCCTTGCGGATCAGGTCCGAGCTGATGCCTTCGTAGTCCCCGTAGTTCCACTCCACGGCAAGCGGTTCGTGCCGGGCATCCGGGAAACCGGCGAGCTCGGCAGTGCGCCGTGCACGCCGCAGCGGCGAGGAGAGCACCAGGTCGAAGTCGACGCCGTCCAGGACCTTGCGTGCCTCCACGGCCTGCTGTTCGCCTTCCACTGTCAGGGGGAGGTCTGTGAGGCCCGTGTACTGCCCGCTCTTGGACCATTCGGTTTCACCATGGCGGAGGATCCACAGCTGGGGGCGCGGAGCGAAGGCGGGATTGGTCATTTGGACTCCTCAGCGGGTGAAGGTTCGACGTCGGCGGGAGGGGTTCCGGGCTCGGTCCCGGCAGGTGCTGATTCAGGCTGTTCGGCCCACCAGCGGAGCAGGCGCGCCTCGGCCTCGTCCGCGGGCAACGGTCCGTGTTCCATCCGCTCATTAAGGAGGAACTTGTAGGCGCGGCCCACCACGGGGCCCGGTTTGAGGCCCAGCAGCTCCATGATCCGGGCTCCGTCCAGGTCCGGGCGTACTGCGTCCAGGGATTCCTGTTCCCGGAGCGCCGCAATGCGGGACTCAAGGTCGTCGTAAGCGAAGGACAGCCGGTCGGCCTTGCGCTGGTTTCTGGTGGTGACGTCGGACCGGGTAAGCCGGTGCAGCCGTTCCAGCAGCGGGCCTGCGTCGGTGACGTACCGCCGGACAGCCGAGTCGCTCCAGCCGGCATCGCCGTAGCCATAGAAGCGCATGTGGAGTTCCACCAGCCGTGCAACGGCCTTGGTGGTGTCATTGTCGAAGCGCAGCGCCTTCATCCGTTTGGAGGTGAGCTTGGCACCCACCATGTCGTGGTGGCGGAAGCTCACCGCCCCGCCCGGTTCGAACCGGCGCGTCGCCGGCTTGCCGACGTCGTGCATCAACGCCGCGAAGCGCAGCACGAAGTCCGGGCCCGGCACAGGGCCTTCGGCGTCCGTTTCAAGCTCCGCTGCCTGCTCCAACACCTGGAGGGAGTGCTGGTAGACATCCTTGTGCCGGTGGTGCTCATCGGCTTCGAGCCGGAGGGCGGAGACCTCGGGCAGCACATACTCGGCCAGCCCCGTGTCCACCAGGAGGTCCACGCCCACGCGAGGCCGGGCACCGCAGATCAGTTTGACCAGTTCATCCCGCACCCGCTCCGCGGAAATGATCTTGATCCGGTCAGCCATGTGGGTCATGGCTTCGCGGACGTCGTCGCGGACCGAGACGCCCAATTGCGCGGCGAAGCGGGCCGCCCGCATCATCCGCAAGGGGTCATCTGAGAAGGAGGCCTCCGGCGCCCCGGGAGTGGCCAGCAGGGAAGCATGCAGGTCCCGCACCCCGCCGAACGGATCCACCAGTTCCAGGGAAGGCAGTTTCAGTGCCATGGCGTTGATCGTGAAGTCGCGCCGCAGCAGATCGTCGGTGAGGGAGGAACCGAACGCCACCACGGGCTTGCGGGAGTCGGGATCGTAGGCCTCCGCCCGGTAGGTGGTGATCTCGATCTGGAAGCCGCCCTTGCGCATGCCGATCGTGCCAAACGCGCGCCCGATCTCCCAGAAGTTATCCGCCCACTTCTTGATCAGTGCCACCGTCTGGTCCGGCGTGGCATCCGTGGTGAAGTCGAGGTCGGGGGAAACCCGGCCAAGGAAAAGGTCGCGCACCGGCCCGCCCACGAGGGACAGCTCGTGGCCGGCATCCACGAACCGCTGACCGAGCTCCAGGACCACCGGGTCCACCTTGAAGTCAACGGTGTGGGAATCAATCTTGTGATGTGCGTGCGACATAGTTCCTTAAGCTTGGCAGAAACCAGCGGCGCGGCAGTCCAAAAAAGCGTCAAGATCAGCGCTGATTGACGTTCCCGGCCCCAAAATGCGTCACATCCCGTCCATGTTGGTGTCATGTTCCGGTCATCACGAACGGGCAACAGTCGTTAGAGTGGACTCCATGGCCCATCCAGTACCGAGCGCTCCCGGCAGGAGGACGAACGCACCATTGCCATCGGCAATCGGGGCGCACGTTGCCCCTGCCCAGCAATCGGCACCGGCCTCGCTGCCAACGGTTGAGGAAGTCTCGGCCGGCGGCGTTGTGGTGGACACGTCCGACGCCGAATTGAGGGTTGCGATCATCGCCCGCCTTAATCGCGGCGGACGGTTGGAATGGTGCCTCCCCAAGGGGCATCCGGAGGGCAAGGAGAACAACGAGCAGGCTGCCGTCCGCGAAATTGCCGAAGAAACCGGCATCGAGGGAGACATCCTGGCGCCCTTGGGCAGCATCGACTACTGGTTCACGGTCAGCGGGCACCGGGTCCACAAAACCGTGCACCACTACCTCCTGCGCGCCACGGGAGGCGAGCTCACCATCGAGAACGATCCCGACCAGGAAGCCGTGGATGTGGCCTGGGTGCCCATCCAGGAACTGGCCCGGAAGCTGTCCTTCCCCAACGAACGCCGCATCGCGGACCTTGCCCGCGAGGTCCTGCCCGGACACCTCTAAGCCCGGACGCCGCCGTCGTCATTGCGGTGTTACGGGCCGGTGGGTGAGACGATGAACTCGATGTCAGCTACCAACTTTCCTTCCGACCGGTCCGGCCGGCCCGATGATGCCGCACCCGGCGACGCCACCGCCGGGGCGGCCGCACCGGAGACCGCGCAGCCCGCGGCCGCGGGTCCCAGCGAGTCCCGTTCCAGCGCCATCATGGCCGCAGGGACGCTCGTTTCGCGTTTCCTGGGCTTCGGTAAGACCTGGATGCTGGGCACCGCGCTGGGCCTGGGCTCGACGGTCAACGACACGTTCATCAACGCCAACAACCTGCCCAACCTGATCTTCCTTTTGGTGGCCGGCGGTGTCTTCAATGCCGTGCTGGTCCCGCAGATCATCAAGGCAAGCAAGGCCCCGGACAGGGGAGCGGACTACATCAGCCGGCTGCTGACGCTCGCTGTCCTGCTCCTGTTCGGACTGACGGCGCTGGTGACGCTGGCCGCGCCGGGGGTCATCGAGCTGACCACCCAGGGATATTCGCCGCAGCAGAAGGCCCTCGCGGTAACGTTCGCGTTCTGGTGCCTGCCGCAGATCTTCTTCTACGGCCTTTACGCCCTGCTTACCCAGGTCCTGAACGCCAACGGCGCGTTTGGTCCGGCTATGTGGGCACCCATCCTGAACAACCTGGTGGCCATCGCCGGCCTGGGCATGTTCATCTGGATCTTCGGGACCAACGAGTTCAGCGCCCACACCATCGACAACTGGGGCTCCGCGCAGACTCTCCTGGTGGCCGGGTTCTCCACCATCGGCGTACTGTCCCAAACCGCCATCCTGCTGGTGCCGGTCTTCCGTCTGAAGCTCGGGCTTCGGCCCCGGTTCGGCTGGCGGGGCGTGGGGCTGGGGCACGCTGCGCGGCTGAGCGTATGGACCCTCCTGACGGCCGCCGTCGGGCAGCTGGCCTTCCTTTATGTCATGCGCATCGCCACCATTCCCGGCGCTGAACGCATCCGCTTGCAGGAGGCGGGGGACCCGTCCGCCTCCACCCTCCCCGGCAACGCGGTCCTGGAGGTGGCCAGCCAGCTGTACCTGCTGCCGCACTCGATTATTGCCCTGTCCCTGGCCACCGTCCTGTTCAACCGGATGACCCGGGCTTCGCAGGACGGCAACCGGGCGGAGCTTCGTGACGCACTCTCGCACGGGCTGCGCACCATGGCCGTCGCCACGGTGTTCGGCGCCTTGGCGCTGTTTGCCCTGGCGGGTCCACTGGGCATGTTCTTCTCCGGCGGCTCGCGCCAGGACGGCGTCATGCTGGCCCAGACGCTCACCATCCTTGCCCTCAGCACCCCCTTCATGAGTGCCAACTTCATGATGTCCCGGGTGTTCTATGCCAACGAGGACGCCCGCACGCCGTTCTACGTGCAGCTGCTGCTGGCTGTGGTCTATGTAGCCGGTGCGTTCGCCATCCAATTCCTGCCGGTGGGCCAGATCATCTACGCCATCGCCGTTTTGTATATGGTGGGCAACATCCTCTCGGTGGTCATCAGCGCGGTCTTCCTGCGGCGCATGCTGGGCAGCCTGGACGGTCCGCGGATCGCCAATTCGTACATCCGCATGGGCTATGCGGCCCTTGGCTCCGCCGTCGCAGGTTCGGCCGCCCTCTGGCTGCTGGGCAGCTACAACCCTGATGGTTTCGCTTGGAGCGGCCGCCTCCAGGCCCTGCTTACGGTCGCGGTGGCAGGGCCTGTCATGCTCGGCGTCTACTTCGTCCTCCTTCGGCTGTTCCGGGTCACCGAACTGGGCGACATGCTCCGGCCGCTGCTGGGCCGGCTGGGCCGCGGGGGCCAAGCCCCCGCTGCTGAAGCCGGGGACGCGCCGTCGTCCGCTCCTGCCCCAGGTTCCTCCGGGCACCGTCCTGAACGGGCCACCACCTCCGTGGACACCGGCCTCATTCCACGGATTTCCGGCGAGTTCGATGCCGTCTCGTTCCGTGCGGGCCCGGATCCGGAGCGCGGCGTGCGCCGCCAGGACCTGCACGACGACGGCCGCCAGCAGGTGCCGGTGGCCGAGTACCTGCCTGGTGAGGAGCAGCCCGCCACGGCGCGTGGGGGCCTGCTCAGCGAACAGATTCCCCTTCCGGGCCGCCGGACGTACCAGGGCAAGGCCGGCGAGAACCCGTACTTCAAGAAACGCCGCCCACGGAAAAAGTGATGCCGTTGCGCTCTGGCGCCGGTCTTCTCCACGGCCGTCCGGGGCTGATCGGCTAGGATCGAACAGGTACAGGGGTAGTTGCAGTCAGGGTTCGGCCGTGCGCGGCGCCTGATTGGCGGTTGCGTCATTGAGGCCGGCAATCCCGGACAGTCTAGGAGGAACACGTGTCCAACCCGATCGATGTCGGATCAGTACTGGGTGGCCGTTACAAGGTCACAGCCACGGTATTGGCCTCCCACGACCACGATCTGGTGCTGGACGGCGTGGACCAGGTCCTTAACCGGCCGGTCAGCATCCTGGTGGCGGGCCCGGAAAACACCGAGCAGGTTGCCCAGAGCGCCCGCGAAGTGGCCACCGGCGAACGCCCCGGCACGGTACAGGTATTGGACCTCGGCGTCACCGAAGACACCACCTACCTCATCACCAACCACACCTCCGCCGCAGACCTACTGGATCTTGTGGTGGCATCCAACCCGCCCTACGTCGAACCGTTCTTCACGGACACGCTGGGCAGTGAGATCTTCGGCCAGGCCCGCTCCCACGAACCCGAGCCCTACGACGAGGAAGACAACGTCGACGCCGGGTACATCAACTACGCCGACTCGCACCCGAGCCAGGTTGATCCTTATCCTTCGGCGCCGGCCGCGCCGCCAAGGCCCACGGTCCGGCCCGCAAGCCAGGCTCCCGCTGTACCCCCGGGTTCAGGCCGCACCGGTGCCGCTGGCGCCGCAGGTGCAGGTGCAGGTGCAGGTGCAGCAGCAGCCTCGGCGGGACGACGACCGGCCGACGTGGATCCCGATGCCACTGCCGCCCAGCCCGTACAGCCTGCAGCCGAGCACGCCGGCTTCGAGCCGGCAAACACTGCGGATACGGACACCGGTCCAACCGACACCACCCAGGCACATCCACAGCAGTCCGTTTCGGACGGCAAGCCGAAGGTTTCCTTGTGGTCTGACGACGACTACGCCCAATCGGGCGACGACGACGATCACCAGGACGGCGACGCCCCGCAAGAGCCCCGCAGCGGCAACGGCAGGTCAGCCCTGTTTGCCCGTGCGGCGGCCCCGGCCGCTGCAGGCACCGCATTTGCCGATCGCGACGACGACAACGACCATGATGAGTCCGACGACCAGCCCCGTTCCATGCGCTGGCTGGTTGGCGGCCTCCTTGCCGTTGTGCTGATTGCAGGCCTGATCTTCGCCGTCACCAACCTTGGCAGCCTCTTCACCCCAGGGCAGCCCCAGGCCAAGTCCACTCCGCCCGCCAGCACCAGCGCACCGCAGGCGTCTGCATCGGCCACCCAGGCGGCCCCGTCAGCTCCGCCCGCGGTACCGCCCGCTATTGAAAGTGTGACCCGGCAGGGGAACTTCGACTTTGCTGCCACATTCGATGGCGACCTGGTCAAGGCTTACGACGGCAACAACGCCAGCTACTGGTCCGACATGGAGTTCGCCACGGAGAACTGGGGTGGCCTGGCCCCGCAGGGAGTTCCGCTGGTGGTAAAGCTGAAGAGCAAGGCAACGGTTTCTTCCATTACGCTCTCCCAGCTCGGGGGATCCGGCGGCAACATCACCGTGTACACCAACGACCAGCCATCCCTGGATGGAGCCAAGTCCATTGGCACCAGCAGTTTCACCTCCACGGACCTGAACATGCCCCTTCCCGAGCCGGTCCAGGCGCAGTACGTGCTTGTTTCCATCAATTCGCTTCCCAAGCTGGCGGCTCCAAAGACCCGTTACGGTTACGGTCTCCGCCTGGCAGAAATCAAGGTCCAGTAAGCCCCGACGCCGCGGTTGTTACAGCCGCGACAGGCGCCGCGCGCGGGGAATGTAATCTGGAAAGAGCGCCCTGCGAAGGATAGTCCTGTACCTTTTGCGGTGGTTCACCTTGTCCGGGCGCTGGAATATTCAGCACGCGGGCACGGTTGTGCCATGTGGCCGGCCTCCAAAGGGAGGCGAGTCGAACAAGGAAGAGGTTCACGTTACAGTGACCATCGCAGAAAACACGGCGTCCGACGTACGTGATGTCATCATCGTAGGCTCGGGACCGGCAGGGTACACGGCGGCCGTGTACACCGCACGGGCAAACCTCAAGCCTCTGTTGCTCGCAGGTTCAGTGACTGCAGGCGGCGAGCTGATGAACACCACGGACGTGGAAAACTACCCCGGTTTCCCTGAAGGAATCATGGGGCCGGACCTGATGGAGAACTTTGAGAAGCAGGCCGCCAGGTTTGGAACTGAAATCCAGTTTGAGGATGTCACCGGGCTCGACCTCCAAGGACCGGTGAAGAAAGTCACCATCGGCACGGGGGAGACCTTCAGCGCAAAGGCCGTCATCCTTTCCACCGGGTCGGCCTACAGGGAACTGGGGCTTCCCAACGAAAAGCGCCTGTCCGGACATGGTGTCAGCTGGTGCGCAACCTGCGATGGTTTCTTTTTCAAGGACCAGGACATTGCCGTCATTGGCGGCGGCGACTCAGCAATGGAGGAGGCCCTCTTCCTCACAAAGTTTGCGAAATCCGTAACGGTTGTACACCGCCGTGATTCGCTCAAGGCTTCCAAAATCATGGCGGACCGTGCACTCGCACACGAGAAGATCACTTTTGCGTGGAACAGCACGGTAGAGGACGTTCTCGGCGAGGACAAAGTCACCGGACTGCGGTTGAAGAACCTGGTGGACGGGTCAGTGTCTGAGCTTGCCGTTACGGGTGTCTTTGTCGCCATCGGCAACGATCCCCGGACCGATTTGGTCAAGGACGTCCTGGAATTGACACCCGAGGGCACCATCGCCGTGGAGGGCCGGAGTTCCCGGACAAGCCTCCCGGGTGTGTTCGCTGCCGGCGACGTTGTTGACCCGACGTACCGCCAGGCAATCACCGCTTCCGGTTCAGGATGTGTTGCGGCTATTGACGTCGAACACTACCTGGCCGATCTGCCCGCATAATCCGCGACACTGTTATCCGAAGAGAAAGACAAGGTTATGAGCAACGCAAAAGATGTAACTGACGCAAGTTTCGGCACTGACGTCCTGTCCTCCGAAAAGCCTGTCATCGTCGACTTCTGGGCTGAGTGGTGCGGCCCCTGCCGTAAGCTTGGCCCGATCCTTGACGAGATTTCGGTCGAGTACAGCGAGAAAGTCGACGTCGTCAAAGTCAACGTGGATGACAACCCGGCAATCGCTGCCGAATACGGCATCACCTCGATCCCGGCCGTCTACCTGTTCCAGGGCGGCGAAGTAAAGAGCACTGTTATCGGCGCAAAGCCGAAGCAGTTCTTTGAGAAGGAATTCTCTGACGTCCTCTCCTGAACTGCAGCCTATATGGCTTGACCTGAAGTAGGTCAAAGAGTGGCTCCCGTCGCCTGGCGGGGGCCACTTTTTTGTCCAGTGCCTGCCGTGCTTGAGCGCCTACTTCTATCCAACCCTGAATTCGGCACTGCTTGGGTGACCGTAGATCGTTCTTGACAGGTACGTTTCACGTGAAACACCTCCGCGCCCGGTCCCGTCTCCCTGACCCGATTGCACGTGGTCCCTTGTCGATGGTTCCGACCTGCAAGACGTGCGCCATAGATGCGGGGGACTCTGACTCCCAAGGGGCATCTATGGCCACCTGCTACGCCACGCCGGTGCGGTGCCGAATAGGCATCGCGTCTCACCTCAAGCTGTCCAAGGCCGCCATCTCTACATCTCGGGACACTGGCACGGTAGCGTACGAGGGTGCCCAAGATGTGAGCCGTGTGTGTGTGAGTTCCCCCGGTTTCACGTGAAACGTCGTAGACGCTGTCACCCCAATGGCAAGCGCCGATGCGGTCAAGGATCGCGTGCCGTCTACGGGACAAAGCGGAGGGGAGTCTCGTCTTGGAGAGTACGAATCGAGTCCTTTGGCATATATTTGTGCGCAAAGCTGGAGATTGCTCGTGCTTCCTGTGAGAAGCCAATCATCAAGTGCACACATCGAGAACGGACGATTGCTACTTCTGGTCTCATTCCCATCGTTCCTACGAAGTCCAAGATCAATCTAAATCGCAGCTGGCATCAGCGACCGCGCGAACCGGTGAGCTGACAATTCCTCAGGGGGCCAGACGAAAAGCACAAATGGACAGCGCCTCCATCCATGGCCCGGGGAGAGTGCTGTCCTGCCTAGCTCCTTCACAGCTTGACGCTCCAAATCCTGCTCCGGACCCGGGAATACACGATTCAGCCGGCAAGAATGCGGTCCATGCGGGGACGGGTTCTCAGGCAGACCGCCCCCGGACCTTCATGGTCGCTTGCCTAGCGCTTGGGGGGAGACCAGGCGGAGCCGCGCCCCCTCTTTACGCTTTCCTGACCCGGACCAGCGGTCCCCACCCGGTGACACGGACGCATGAGCCAGATCCTCGTCGGGTCGTGAGCTCGCCCAGGGGGCGTGCAGCGATGTCACCGGTACACCGCGTCGATGATCGAACGGCCCTCCAACGCATCGGATCGATGCCCAGCCTAAGAGCTCTATGGTTCGTCGTCGTTGGCGCTCAGTTCAGCGCACACGCCCTTAGACGGCAATTCATCCCAACGCGGCTATTCATTGGTGACTTCACATTGCTCGCGTACGGCCGCTGAGGTCGACTTGGTCTGGGAGAGGGTCGATGTTTCACGTGAAACGAAGGCGCGCTCCGATATCTCTTTTGATCTTATGGGTGGGGTGGGGGCATGCCGCTGTCTGCATCCGTCTGGTATTGGGAGTTGGCACGTCCAAGATCTATTTGCGGGGCACCGCTGGATTGGCCGTGAGCGGTGCGACATGAAGACTCCGCCTCTTACACGGGCGGCATTCCTGAGGCTCCTCACGCGGAACAGTGTTCGCCCCCATGGGCTCCGGCTGGGGCAGTTCAACTTCGAAGATACCTTGGAGCTCGAATCCACCCCGGATCCAAGTTCCCCTCTTGGTCAATTTGCAGCGACATCACCGAGGGCCTTGAGCTGGCAACCGATCCGCTCTTTGGCAATCCCGCCTTGAGTTATGCACGCGTTATCCACAGGACCTCTGTCGAGTTATTCACAGCGATATCCACAGGCGGCCTGATCATCGATTCCAGGGATTCTCAGATCCTCAACGGCCTATTCGAATCCCAAGGTGTTCGTGTAGACACCATGTCCGCCTATTCCCGGGAACGACCGCGAAACGATACTAGCTGATCTAGCTCATACACGCCGGAAATGCTGTCATTTTCCACTTAAAATGTGCGCTTATCGCTGCCCTGCAATGCCACACGATGTCTCACGTGAAACGCCAGCGTTGCGGTCACGCCTAGGGGTTACGTTGCCGCAACGTTTGTAGCCTTCCCGCAGCCAGTCGCGGAGCACAAGGTGCTGCGAAACTTTGGATCAGGGACAGAACTTATTCACAAAGTTATCCACAGGAATATCCACCTATGATCTGCCGCCGAGCGAAGCAGATGAAACGCTCCGGGGGATCGCCCGTTGCGCTCCGGGTACTTCCAGGGTTCCCCGGTGCCGATACATTCGCGCCGAGCTAGGCCGCCTTCCCGGTGCATCGCGACTGCTCCAAACAACGCTGCCTAACGTCGACGCACGGCGTCCAGGCGGTTGTTGAGATTCTTAAGGACAGCAGCCTCCCGCGGCGCCAACCCGACGTGGAAGAGCTCCGCCCGGCAAAGTGTCGGTTGGGCGCCGAAACGAAGCAACTACACCTCCGTGAACCCTCCAACCCCCGTCCCGGAGCGTAATTCCAACACCGCCGAACAATAGCCATCGGCAGCTCTGTATTCTGCAGCGCCGCTAGGAGGTAGTGCATTGCCACACGCCTTGCCTCTGTGCCAAATCCAGAATTGGTTATCCAGGACGACGCCGAAGGCCGGGGGACAGGGTCATCGGGGAGCAGGTATCGAAGGCTAGGGACTCACGGTGCCCATGCTCATCGCAAGGATTCCGTGCAAGTAACCGCGCCAACTCGTTCCGTGGTGGCACACGCCCCAGGGCAGCGTCGTGGCGATATTGATCCGCCTTCCACGAGACTCTTCCACGACCTAAGCAAACACCGTATGTCTGTTCCCATATTGCGTATTGAGCGCACTCAACAACAGCAAGACGGCTTAAGTCATGCTCCTGATCATTGCGGGGCCCAACGCGCCCTCGCAGCTCTGCTTCTGCACTCCAACTCACTGAGCGAGTGCCCAATGCAGCTCTCCTCAGGAACTACTGATCACCAACGAAGACCGTGGAACCCATAGTCCAACACTGCACTCGATGCACTTCCCATGTGCCCCGCTAAGAAGCACGGGACGCTGTGGGACATCCACGCCACACAGTGATTTCAGGGGTGGTGGATCGGAAACATCCTTCCTTGCCGGCCACGAGGTCCGCCCCGCTCTCGGGTCCATCCGCAGTGCAGCGCGTGAAGCTGGATGCGCGTGCTCCGCCGGCTCTCTCACGGGAGTTCCGACTCCCTATGCGAGAGAGAATGAGTAGCGACCAATTGTGTTTCACGTGAAACATATCTAGACTGCGCCGGCCACCACCCGGAGTTGCGCCGTTTCACGTGAAACATTGACGGGCGGTGCAAGGCGGACAGCTACGGTCTCCGCACACACGGAACCACACGGATGGCTACTTTCGACAAAGTACGTCCCAATAATCTATCGCCAAGTATGGATACTAAGGAGGAGAGCAGTACTACTGCATACATCAGCCGAACTCTCCCGTATCGGGGCACTCGACCAAATCGCACAGCCGCATTTTGATTATGCACCACTTGCCTGGTAGGACACGACACCTGTGTCACGAGATGATCGGCGACACCAGCCTGGTGATTTCTTTTCAGGTGGGTCCTTGGCTTCGTGCCACAAGGACCCGCGAATGATCAGTGTTAGTGATGCCCGGTTCACAGCAGTCCGTTAGTAGCACGGTGCGGCTTCGGCGAAGTCGGTGGCCCTACAACGCGCGCAAGAACCGCAGACGTGGCATATCACCAACCTAAGGACACAACCGTCTTTGAGGACACAACCGTCTTTCGATATTGACGGAAATCCGTCACCAGGTAGCCCAATCAAATAGTCACAGTATAACTTGATGACTTTCTGCGGCAGGACCATGGCATTTGGGCCTGCCGATGACAGAAGCACATTCGCCCGCGAACTATGGCACCCAAGACCTTGTCCGCACACCCTTGAGAAAAGTGAACCGGCCGCGGATGTACCCACAGGGGAGATGCAATTGGCCGGCACATCAAGGAGCGCAGCACATTGCTCGCGTTTCACGTGAAACAACGGACGGAAGTGCACTGCCAGTGTGGCTCCGACACCTCTAAAAATCGTCTTCCATCCACACATCTCTGTGCGCCGACGTCAGTAGGGTCTCGACCGTGATCCTGGGCCTGGTATTCGCCCTATGGGCCCTCACGGGCACCGCAAAGCCCCGATCCGACGGTTTGCCACAAACTACCCGCACCACCCCCGACCAGCCCAGAGAACGCCGGTTGTACGTCCTACGCCCAGCGGAACGTGGGCAAACCCAGACTAATATGCCCGCGAAGCAGGCAAAGTACATCCTTGCCGCCACATCCGACGGTCGGATGCGGCAATGCTCCATAGCGGGGACCCAGTAAGCAGGCAGACGAATTCGGGCCATGACGGGTCCTAAACCGAGTCAGTTCTCGCCAGCCCCGGAGACCTCGCATCCGGGGGCCGTCTTGCCGACCGTCCCAGGAACGCAAAGAGGCCCGATTCGCAGTGAATCGGGCCTCCCTAGGCTCCAGTAACGGTGAGCGCTAGTTGGTCGCTCCCGGCGCCAGCACATCCATGATTCGGTTGAGGTCCTCTACGCTGGCGAACTCGATGCTGACTTTACCTTTTCGGACGCCAAGGGAAATCTTCACATTGGTGTCCAGCCGGTCCGAAAGCGATGACGCCAAGTAGTCGAGCCGTTCATGCCGCGCCCCGGGGCGGGGAATGTTGTTTTTGGCCGGTTTAGCCGGGTCCTGGTAGAGCGTGACTGCTTCTTCAGTGGCGCGCACGGACATGCCCTCGGCCACGATCTTCTGGGCGAGCCGTTCCATGGCCGCTGCATCCGGCAGCGAGAGAAGAGCACGGGCGTGGCCGGCCGACAGGACGCCCGCGGCTACGCGGCGCTGCACGAGCGGCGGCAACTTCAGCAGGCGAAGCGTGTTCGACACCTGGGGACGCGAGCGGCCGATCCGGTCAGCGAGCTGCTCGTGGGTGGTACCGAAGTCCTCGAGAAGCTGCTGGTACGCCGCCGCCTCTTCCAGGGGATTCAGCTGGCTGCGGTGCAGGTTCTCCAAGAGGGCATCGCGCAGCAGGTCGTCATCGGTGGTGTCACGGATGATGGCAGGAATGGTCTCCAGCCCTGCCGCCTGGACCGCCCGCCAACGGCGCTCACCCATGACCAGTTCATAGGGTTCACTACCAGATTCAGTTGATGTACGAACGACAATTGGCTGCAGGACTCCGATTTCACGAACGGAGTGCACCAGCTCGGCCATGTCGTCTTCATCAAAGACATTTCGGGGCTGCTTACGGTTGGGGTGGATGTCGCCTACCGGCAATTCCGCGAACCGTGCCCCTGGTACCTCAACCAACTCAACGCCGGATTCCGGGGCCGCTGATGCTTCCACCTTGTCCGCTGCGCCGGCTTCAGCCGGTTGGGGTGCCTTCGCCGGTGGCGTTGAGGGGGCGGGCCCATCCGCAGCCTTGGAGCGCAGGCCCGGCGCCTTCTTGGCAGGGGCCTTCGTGTCGGCTGCCCCGTTGGCGGCCGCGGCCGTTTTGGAGGGCTTGTCGGTGGCCGTCGATTTTGCGGGGGTAGTCTTCGCTGCAGAAATCCGGGCCGCAGGAGCTTGGCCTTCTTTTTCCTGTGCCCTGGCTGCAGCCGGCGGTGCAGGCTGCTCTACGGGTTCGGTCTTCTTCCGGCCTTCCGGAAAAAACAAGTCCACTGGCCGCGATTGCGCTGCACCGTTGGCAGAACCATTGGCTGCGGCGGAACTTGGAATCAGCGCGCCAAGACCGCGGCCTAAGCCCCGTCGCTTCTCGCTCATGGGTAAATCCCTCCAGTGGTGAAGCCAGGATGACCCGGGCCTCCATGCGTTGCGGTATTGAAGATTCTAGCGTTCCGCTATTTCAGCGGCGGCTTCCAGATAGGACAGGGCACCACTCGAGGACGGGTCGTAGGTCATGACCGTCTGCTGGTAGCTGGGCGCTTCAGAGATCCGCACCGAGCGGGGAACGACGGCGGAAAGCACCTGTTCAGGGAAGTGCTGGCGCACTTCAGCAGCAACCTGGGCAGCGAGGTTGGTCCGGCCGTCGTACATGGTGAGCAGGATCGTTGAAACAACGAGGTCCGCGTTGAGATGCTTCTGGATCATCTCGATGTTCTTGAGGAGCTGGCTGAGGCCTTCCAGGGCGTAGTACTCGCATTGGATAGGAATCAGCACTTCACTGGCGGCGCAGAAGGCGTTGACTGTCAGGAGGCCGAGGCTGGGCGGGCAATCGATAAAGACGTAGTCGAGGCGCTCTTCGCCGTTCTTTTCGCGGGTTTTGGCGTACACGTCGATAGCGCGCCGCAGCCGTTGTTCCCGGGCGACCAGGGAGACGAGCTCGATCTCGGCACCGGCCAGATGGATGGTGGCCGGGGCGCAGATCAGCTTCCCGATGTCCGGGCACGGAGCCACAACATCCGCCAGCGGGATGTCGTTGATCAGGACGTCGTAGATGCTGTCCACATCGGCGTGGTGTTCAATGCCGAGGGCGGTGGAGGCGTTTCCCTGGGGGTCGATATCGATGACCAGGACGTTGAGTCCGGCGGCCGCAAGGGCTGCGGCAATGTTTACGGTCGTCGTGGTCTTGCCCACGCCGCCCTTCTGGTTGGAGACGGTGAAGATCCGGGTCTGCTCCGGACGCGGGAGCTGGCGACCCATCAGGCGTTCCCGGCGTTTGGTCTCGTGTGCGAGCTCACGGGCGATAGGACTCGAATCGTCAATGGCATCGATGACGTTCGACCTACCGGAAGAGGTTGTTTCACGTGAAACTCCGCTTCCAACGGCACCGGTGGCCGGCCGTGGATGGTTCCCGCCCCGGGCCGGGGCCATTCCCAAACCGGCCAACCCGGACCCAGCGACGGAACGTGCCGACCCCAGAGACACAAACGGCGGGATCCGTTGTGCGGAGGCTTCACTACTCGTCACTGGGGCACACTCACTCTCGTTCAGCCAATTTTGCTGCCGTTGTCTAGCCTAACTGCTCCACCCGTCTGACCACCGTCAGTGGGCCCACTTTAGGACTTCTTTTGGGACTTGTTCACTACGATGCGCACCACGGTGGTGGGCTCTTCAAGGATGTTGTCACCGACGGTGACCACCGATGTCTGCACACCGCCAAGCTTGCGGATGACCTTCGCGGCCTTTTCGATCTCTTCCCCGGCACTGCGGCCCTTGATGGCCACCACCTCACCGTGTCCGGCGAGGAGCGGGATGGTCAGGCCTGCGAGGTTCGTCAGGGCTGACACGGCACGGGCCGTGACCACGTCGGCGTCCACCTGCCCCACGGCCAGTTCGGCCCTGGTACGCATGACGGTGACGTTGTCCAGGCCGAGGTCGTCCACCACTTCTTGGAGCCAAATAACCCTTCGTTCGAGGGGTTCGATGAGCGTCAATTCGAGGTCTGGGCGGGCAATGGCGAGGCAAAGGCCAGGCAGGCCTGCGCCGCTTCCGACGTCGGCAACGTGGCTTCCCTGGGGGATCTCACTTTCGATGACCGCGCAATTGAGCACGTGGCGGCTCCACAACCGGGGAACCTCGCGGGGCCCAATCAGCCCGCGTTCGGTCCCGGAGGTGGCCAGGTGCTCAACATAGCGTTTGGCCAGGTCGAGGCGGTCGCCGAAAATCTTCTCAGCAGCCCGAAGCTCTGCTGCCGTGATATCAACCATGGTTATCGTGCTGGCACTCTCTAGTCTGCGGAAACAACAATGTGGCGTCCGGAGCCTTCACCCTCGGACTCACTGACCAATCCGAGGTCAGCCACGGCGTCGTGCACGATCTTGCGCTCGTAGGCACTCATCGGCTCAAGGGCAACCGGCTTACCGGTCTCCTTGACGGATGCTGCGGCATCTTCGGCGATCTTCTGCAGGTGGCCGGTACGTTCCTGGCGGTAGCCATTGATGTCCAGCACAAGCCGTGAACGGTTCTCCGTAGCGGAGAGTACGGCCAGCCGGGTGAGCTCCTGGAGAGCCTCAAGCACCTCGCCGTCTTCTCCTACCAGGCCTTCGAGGCCCTCGGTTTCTTCCTCCGCGACGATGGAGATGTAGGTGCGGCCGTTGCGGACCTCGATGTCGATATCGCCGTCGATGTCGGCGATGTCCAGCAGTTCCTCCAGGTAGTCTGCGGCGACGTCGCCCTCTTCCTCGAGGCGGCTGGCCGCAGAGGCCTTAGCGGGGGACTCGTCCTGGTCTGCAATCTCTTCGGAAAGGACGTGCTCGGTGCTCTCGGCTGACATTACTTCTTCTTCCTGTTCTTACGCTGGGGCTGGACGCGCTGTCCCTTGGCTTCCACGGCGGCAGCCGCGGCGGCGTCGGCTGCTTCATCCCGCTTGCCGGTGAGGACGGAAAGGGCCGGCAGGCCCTTGGCTGCGCGGCGTTCGGCGAGGGCCTTGGCAGCGGGGGATCCCGGCGTCGGCATGCGGCGGATCACGAAGAACTGCTGTCCCATGGTCCAGAGGTTGGTGGTGGTCCAGTAGATCAGAACGCCGATGGGGAAGTTGATGCCACCCACGCCGAAGACTACCGGCAGGATGTAAAGCATCATCTTCTGCTGCCGCATGAATGGGCTGGCCATGGCTTCTTCAGACATGTTCTTGGCCATGATCTGCTTCTGGGTGATGAACTGGGACGCCGTCATGGCCAGGATCATCACGATCGAGAGCACCACCACGGCTGTGTTCCCGGCACCGCCGTGCAGCAGGGCGGCGGACAGCGGCGCACCGAAGATGCTGGAGGCATCGAACTCCACTACCTGTTCGTGGCTCATCGCACCAATGCCGGCTCCCTGGTCTTTCGCCTGGGAAATGCCCGAAAGCACCTGGAACAGTGCGAAGAAGAAGGGCATCTGGATCAGCATGGGAAGGCAGGCGGAGAACGGGTTGGTGCCGTGCTTCTTGTACATGGCCATCTGTTCCTGGGCCATGGCCTGGCGGGACAGCTGGTCCGTCTTGCCCTTGTACTTGTCTTGCAGCTTCTTCAGGTCGGGCTGCAGCAGCTGCATGCCGCGCTGCGCCTTGATCTGCTTGACGAATACGGGGATCAGGGCGGCACGGATCACCAGCACCAGTCCGATGATGGACAGAGTCCAGGTCCAGCCGTTTGCGGCGGGCATGCCGATGGCGCTCAAGCCATCGTGGAATCCAATCATGATGATGGAAACCAGCCACTTGAACGGGGCCATGATTGTTCCAAAGAAGTCCATACTTATCCCTATTCGTCAGGCCGCACTGCGGCCTTCTTCATCAGTCCGAGCAACCAGGTACCGGTCCGGATTGTTCAGCACAACAATTGTGGGGGTTCGGCCCGCAGGCCATTCCCGGCCGCCGGCGGGGACGTGGTCCACTCCGCCGGCATTCCATGGGTGGCAGTGGCCAAGGCGCCTGACTGCGAGCCAGCTTCCCTTCACAGCGCCGTGTACGGTGACCGCTTCAAGGGCATAGGCCGAGCATGAAGGGAAGAATCGGCAGACGGGGCCGTACAAGGGAGAAACCACCTTGCGGTAGGCCATCAGCAAGAGAATGAGGATGTTCCGGGGCAGGTTCCAGAGGAACTTTGCGACGGCGGCGGTCACGTTCCGGATGCGGGCGACGGCGGCAGTGGTGCTAGGCACGCGTTGTCCCCTCCCGTGTTGTACCGGCCGAACCTTTGGCGGCAGGCCGTGGTGGCCGTCCGGCCAGCCGGTTCTGCGTTGTTTCCAGTGCTGCGTTGTAATCCGCCAGCAGTTGATCCCAACTGGCAGACGCGGAGGCGGGCAGTGCCCGCACCACGATGGCGAGTCCAGTTGCGTGTTCACTCAGTGAGGCGGCAGCCGCTTCCCTCAGTCTCCTCTTAACGAGGTTCCTGACCACGGCGTTCCCTACACTCTTGGAAACAATGAACCCGATCCGGCTGGGTTCGTCGGCAGCGATGGCTGCCGCATATAACACTACGTTCCGGCGTCCATTGCGGACACCGGAACGTACGGTTATTGAAAAATCGGTTGCAGTCCTCAGGCGGTTGCGGGCGGCCAGCACCTTAAACTCGCAAAGGGATGTCTACCGACAAGTCAGTTATTTAGGCCGAAAGCTCGGTGCGGCCCTTGCCACGACGGGCTGCCAGGATGGCGCGGCCGGCACGGGTACGCATACGAAGGCGGAAGCCGTGCTTCTTGGCTCGACGGCGGTTATTCGGCTGAAAAGTCCGCTTGCTCACGTTAGTTACTCCAGTGGATCAAAGGTGCGCCCACCCGATCAATATGGGGAAGAACTGGCCGACGCTAAGTTTTGTATATGCACGCTTCCCCCGGCTGTCCAAGCGCACTGCGCCTGGAAGTTCAGATGGGGCCAAAAAGCGGACACAAAGGACTTCACAACGTTAGGGCAATTCGAGGCCCCGAGTCAAACCGGGAGGGCCCTGCGGTGCTATCCCCAGCTGTGTCTAAGTATCCCAACAGGCTGTGGATGAAGTGGCTCACAGGGGCCTCCAAGGAACCACAACCGTGTAATTATCCACAGCCGGATAGCCAGCTATCTTCTAGGCTTTTGATCCCCTAGAGTGTCCCAGTAGCCGATTATCCACGGACTGTGCATAACCCTGTGGATTAAGTTGGGCCAGCAGCCTGGTTCCGGACTTGGGCTGCAGGCAATGCAGGCATAGCAAGTTTTGAGGGAACCGATTGATGACAGTAGACGAAGCCAACCACGCCAATACTGTCGGAAGTTCCTGGCGCCGGGTTGTCAGCCTGCTGGAACAGGACCACCGTGTTTCACCGCGCCAGCGGGGTTTCGTCATCCTCGCCCAGGCCCAAGGCCTGATCGGCTCCACCCTCCTGGTGGCCGTCCCCAACGAGCTCACCCGCGAAGTGCTCCAGACCCAGGTCAAGGACGCCCTGGACGATGCTCTGCACAATGTCTTCTCCGAGGACATCCGCTGCGCCATCGACGTCGACACCGATCTGGTGCCCATCCACGAAGAGCCCGAACCCGTCGTCGAGCCTGCGTTCGCGCCGGACCAGCTGATCGAACAAAAGCCGCAGCCCATGCTGCCCAGCACGTCGCATGAATTCGGCCGGCTGAACCCCAAGTACGTCTTCGACACGTTCGTCATTGGTTCCTCCAACCGATTTGCCCACGCAGCCGCCGTCGCCGTTGCCGAGGCACCCGCCAAGGCCTACAACCCGCTGTTCATCTACGGCGACTCCGGCCTCGGCAAAACGCACCTCCTGCACGCCATCGGGCACTACGCCCGCCGGCTCTACAGCGGGATCCGGGTCCGGTACGTCAACTCCGAAGAATTCACCAACGACTTCATCAACTCCATCCGGGACGACGAAGGCGCCAGCTTCAAAACCACGTACCGCAACGTGGACGTCCTGCTGATCGATGACATCCAGTTCCTGGCCGGCAAGGACCGCACGCTGGAGGAGTTCTTCCACACGTTCAATTCGCTGCACAACAACAACAAACAGGTGGTCATCACCTCGGACCAGCCGCCCAAGCTGCTCGCCGGGTTCGAAGACCGGATGAAGTCGCGGTTCGAATGGGGACTGCTGACAGACATCCAGCCGCCGGAACTCGAAACGCGCATCGCAATTTTGCGGAAAAAGGCGCTCAGCGAGGGACTGTCGGCACCTGATGACGCCCTGGAGTACATCGCGTCGAAGATTTCCAGCAACATCCGCGAACTTGAGGGCGCCCTGATCCGCGTCACCGCCTTCGCCAGCCTCAACCGGCAGCCGGTGGATGTTGCGCTTGCGGAAATGGTCCTCAAGGACCTGATCACTGACGACGGTGCACAGGAAATCACGTCAGCGCAGATCCTCCAGCAGACCGCTGACTACTTCAAGCTCAGCATGGAAGAGCTCTGCAGCAAGTCCCGCACCCGGACCCTTGTCACGGCCCGCCAGATCGCCATGTACCTCTGCCGGGAACTGACGGACATGTCGCTCCCCAAGATCGGCCAGGAACTCGGCGGCCGCGACCACACCACAGTGATCCATGCCGACCGAAAGATCCGTGAGCTGATGGCCGAACGCCGTGTGATTTACAACCAGGTGACGGAACTGACCAACCGGATCAAGCAGCAGCAGCGCGACTCCTGAATCCACACCGGGCCACGCACTCTATACCTTATTAACAGGGGCATGTGGATAAGCCTGTGGATACTTAAGGGGACAAGCGCGCTTAATGGGCTTAAAACCCTTAAGCCGTCTGTGGATCATCAAAAATGACTCTTTGGGTTGTCCCCATCCACACCCTGTTTAAAACCCAGGTAACGCACAGTCCGTGAACAGGGCTTAACCCCGGAAACGTGGGCCAGGATCGGGTTATCCACAGTTTCCACAGCAGTTATTAACACTACGAATCCCAAAAAATTGAATTCCCTCAAACAACAAGATCCATCGGCACCTCAACCGGGGGGGCCCTCCGGCCCCTTGAAGGGCCGGGCCGGGTGCTTGGGGATGGGTTAATCGCGGATCTTCCGGCTAAGCTGTCAGCAGCGCTCCCATCCCTGGGTTTTGTGTGGTTTCCGTCTGCACGGACCATGCACCGGCCGCGGCGCGCACAACATCTTCCGGAGTTTCACTGCGAAGTTCCCGGGTTTACATGGCAGCAGCAATGAAAGGCGGCACCCTTCCGTGAAGTTCAGAGTCGATCGGGACGTCCTGGCCGAAGCCGTCACCTGGACAGCCCGCTCGTTGTCTCCGCGGCCGCCGGTCCCCGTCCTTTCCGGCCTGCTCCTGAAGGCCGAAGCGGGAACAGTCAGCCTCTCGAGCTTTGACTACGAAACATCCGCACGGCTGGAAATCGCCGCCGATATCAGGGACGAAGGAACCATCCTGGTTTCCGGCCGGCTGCTTGCGGACATCTGCCGCAGCCTCCCCTCGGCCCCGGTGGACGTTGAAACCGACGGCAACAAGGTCACACTCACCTGCCGTCGAAGCAGCTTCCACCTGGCCACCATGCCGGAAGCCGAGTACCCGCCGCTGCCTGCCCTTCCTGCCATCAGCGGCACCGTTCCCGGGGACGCTTTTGCGCAAGCTGTTTCCCAGGTGATCATCGCCGCCAGCAAGGACGACACCTTGCCCATCCTCACGGGCGTGCGGATGGAAATCGAGGATGACCTGATCACCCTCCTTGCCACCGACCGGTACAGGCTGGCCATGCGCGAAGTGCCGTGGAAGCCTGTGACTCCAGGAATCTCCACGAGCGCGCTGGTGAAGGCCAAAACCCTCAACGAAGTGGCCAAAACCCTCGGCAACAGCGGCGACATCAACCTTGCCCTCTCCGACGATGACAGCCGGCTGATCGGATTCGAAAGCGGCGGCCGCACCACCACGTCCCTGCTTGTGGATGGCGATTACCCGAAGATCCGGTCCCTGTTCCCGGAATCCACACCCATCCATGCCACGGTGCAAACCCAAGAGCTGGTGGAAGCCGTCCGCCGCGTCTCACTTGTCGCCGAACGCAACACTCCGGTCCGCCTGGCCTTCAGCAGCGGACTGCTCAACCTTGATGCCGGAACCGGCGAGGACGCCCAGGCGTCGGAGGAGCTTGAAGCGCAGCTGTCCGGCGAGGACATCACCGTGGCCTTCAACCCGCACTACCTGATTGAGGGCCTCAGTGTCATCGAGACGAAATTCGTCCGGTTCTCGTTCACCACGGCACCCAAGCCCGCCATGATCACGGCGCAGGCAGATGCCGACGGCGAAGACCAGGATGATTACCGCTACCTGGTGATGCCTGTCCGCCTGCCCAACTAGTCCCCACCGCCGCCTTGCCTCGCAAGCTCGGCCAGGGAACCCGGGCGGCGTGGGTCCACCCATCGGCTCCCAGCCTTCACACACCAGCGCAGAAAAGAGTCTCACCGTGCACATTGGACTGATTGGCCTCGGCAAAATGGGTTTCAACATGCGTGAACGCCTGCGCAAGGGCGGCGTGGAGGTCACCGGCTACGACCGGAATCCCGATGTCACGGATGCCGCAAGCGTCGAAGACCTGATCGCCGCCGTCCCGGCGCCGAGGGTCATCTGGGTCATGGTCCCGGCCGGCCCCGTGACAGACTCCGTCATCACCGAATTGGCCGGCAAACTCGAGCCCGGCGACCTTGTGATCGACGGTGGAAACTCGCGGTTCACGGAAGACCAGAAACATGGTGAGGTGCTTGCCGCCAAGGGCATCCGGTTCGCCGACTGCGGGGTGTCCGGCGGGGTTTGGGGCCTACAGAACGGCTACGGCCTGATGGCAGGCGGTGACGCCGGCGACATTGAACGCGCCATGCCGGTTTTTGATGCCTTGCGGCCTGAGGGCGACAGGGCTGACAGCTTTGTCCACGTTGGCGGAATCGGCGCCGGCCACTACGCCAAGATGGTCCACAACGGGATCGAATACGGCCTGATGCAGGCGTACGCCGAAGGGTACGAACTGCTTGCCGCCAAGGACATCGTCACGGACCTGCCGGGCACGTTCCGCGCTTGGCAAAAGGGAACCGTGGTCCGTTCCTGGCTGCTGGACCTCATGGTCAAAGCCTTGGATGAAGATCCAGGCCTGGAGTCCATCGACGACTACGTGGAGGATTCGGGTGAGGGCCGCTGGACAGTTGAAGAGGCCATCGCCAATGCGGTTCCGGCCCCGGCCATCACGGCCGCCCTGTTTGCCCGTTTTGCTTCCCGGGAGGACACGTCCCCCGCGATGAAGATGGTTTCTGCGCTGCGCCACCAGTTCGGTGGCCATGCAACCCGTCCCGCCAAGTAGCATCCAGCAGGAGCCGCCACCGGTTCCAGAATTGCCGACCACCGCGTGTATCTTGAACATCTTTCCCTGACGGACTTCCGCAGCTACGCCCAGGTTGACCTCAGCCTCGGCCCGGGCGTTACCGTCCTGGTGGGATACAACGGCATCGGCAAAACCAATCTGATGGAGGCCATCGGCTACCTGGCAACGCTCAGCTCCCACCGGGTCAGTTCCGATGGCCCCTTGCTCCGGTTCGGCACAGAGCGCGCCTTGGTCCGGGCCCGTTTGGTCCGCGGAGAGCAGACCACGGTGCTGGAGCTGGAAATCAATGCCGGCCGGGCCAACCGCGGCCGGATCAATCGCAGCAACCCGGTCCGCGCCCGCGACCTGCTGGGCATCTGCCAGACCGTCCTGTTCGCTCCCGAGGACCTGGCATTGGTCAAGGGGGATCCCGCCAACCGCCGGCGCTTCCTGGACGAACTGCTCGCCAGCCTCATTCCGCATCATGCAGCCACCCGCAGCGATTACGACCGCGTCCTGAAGCAACGCAACGCCCTGCTGAAATCAGCGCGGGCCGGACGGTTCACGACTGCCCATGAAGCCACCCTGGATGTTTGGGACCAGCACATGGCCCGTGCCGGGGCACAGCTGCTGCACGCACGGCTGGAACTGGTGGAACGGCTCCGCCCGCACCTCGCCCGCGCTTACGCCGAGCTGACGGATGCTTCCAAGCCCGCCGATGCCCTGTACCGTTCGACCCTCCAGAACCAGATGGACGACGACGGCGTCCCGGCCGCATACGCCCAGCGCACCACGGCCGGGGCTTCGTCCGCCGCGCAGGAGGACCTGCGCTTGCTCAGTGTCGAACAGCTGACGGAGCGCTACATCCAGGCTTTCGCGGAATCACGGAAGAAAGAACTTGAACGTGGCATCTCGCTCGTCGGCCCGCACCGCGACGAGCTGGAGCTCATCCTCGGACAGGCACCCGCGAAGGGATATGCCTCGCACGGGGAGACCTGGTCCATGTGCCTCTCCCTGCGGTTGGCGTCGTACTACGTCATGCTCGATGACGCCCGCACCGGCGGGTCCGCCCCCATCCTCATCCTGGACGACGTCTTTGCCGAACTCGATGTCCAGCGGCGGCGTAAACTGGCGGCTATAGTCTCCGGCGCGGAACAGGTCCTGGTGACCGCCGCCGTCGACGCCGATATTCCGGAAGAGCTGTCCGGACGGCGGGTGAAGGTCATCCCGGGAGGAATCGATGAGCAGTGACGAGGATGCCGGGCTGCAGCCCGGCCGCGAACCTGACCACATCGATGCCCCGCAAGCAGCACTGAACCGGATGCGGGAGGCGGCTGCCGCCCGCGGCGAAGTCCGCAGGAAGGCGCCCCGGCCCGGTTCGCAAAAAGCCAAGGGCAGTATCCGTGACACCCGGGGCTTCAGCCAGTTTCATGCCACCGGCCGGGACCCGCTCGGCCTGGGCAAAGTGGTTGGGCGGCTGGTTGCAGAACGCGGCTGGACCTCCCCGGTAGCGGTGGGTTCCGTCATGGCGGAGTGGGCCACCTTGGTGGGCCCGGAGATTTCAGCCCACTGCACACCCGAAAGCTTCACCGACACCACCCTGCACGTTCGGTGTGACTCCACGGCCTGGGCCACCCAGCTCAGGCTGCTGAGCACCAGCTTGCTGGAGAAATTCCGCCGGGAACTGGGCGACGGCGTGGTCACCAGGATCCAGGTCCTCGGCCCCACAGCGCCCAGCTGGCGCAAGGGTGGACGCAGTGTCAACGGGCGTGGTCCGCGGGACACCTACGGATAGCCGGGCCGCAGGTCTTGAAACTTCGCCCAAAGGCGTATAGAGGCCGGTAAGGGCCGCGGCGTGTATGGGCACCCGGAGGGCGTACCACCGGGCCGTCCTAGGCGGGGCCAAGAGCCTCGCACAGGCACATTCACCGTCCGCCCACGGCCTTGGAATGCGAGGATCTGGGCGTGTTCGCGGTAGAATTGACCGAGATAACTGGGCGCGGATGAAACGTTGACTTCAGTCCGTTCTCCGCGCGCGTCCCGCACGCAGAGCGCGGATCACCGACCGTCATCGAGTCACCGGCGCCATAAGTTTGTGCCTGTTGGCGGGTCACTTTTCCCTGCGAAAAGAAATCAGCCGGCCATCATCGAGAACAGAGGAGTCGCAGCGCCTGTGGCTAACGACAATACAGATATTCTGGCAGCAGATACAGCGGTCGAGGATGGCCGTACCCCTGACACCCCGGCTGCGTCTGCCAGCCCAAGGGAGTACGGTGCCAGCGACATCACTGTCCTTGAAGGCCTCGAAGCTGTCCGCAAGCGCCCGGGCATGTATATCGGTTCCACGGGTCCCCGAGGACTCCACCACCTGGTCTATGAGGTGGTGGACAACTCCGTGGATGAGGCACTCGCCGGTTACTGCAGCCATATCGAAGTGGTCCTGCAGGCCGACGGCGGCGTCAAAGTTGTCGACGACGGCCGCGGAATCCCGGTGGACATGCACCCCACCGAGCACAAGCCCACCGTCGAGGTGGTAATGACCATCCTGCACGCCGGCGGCAAGTTCGGTGGCGGCGGCTACGCGGTCTCCGGCGGCCTGCACGGTGTGGGCATTTCCGTGGTCAACGCCCTCTCCAGCAGGGTGGACACCGAGGTACGGCGCCAGGGCCACGTCTGGCGGATGTCCTTCGCCGACGGAGGCAAGCCGCAGGGCAGCCTGGTCCAGGGTGAAGAGACCGATGCCACCGGCACCACCCAGACCTTCTATCCGGACCCGGCGATCTTTGAAACCACCGAGTTTGACTTCGAGACCCTCCGCGCCCGTTTCCAGCAGATGGCCTTCCTCAACAAGGGCCTGCGCATAACGTTGACGGATGAGCGTGCCGCCGAAGGTGATGAAGCCGACGGCGACCTCGACCTTGACGACCTCAGCACCGACGGTGAGATCAGCGCCGAACACCGAACCGTGGTGTACCAGTACGACGAAGGCCTGCTGGACTACGTCAAGCACCTGAACTCGGGCAAGAAGGTGGAGGTGGTCCACGAGGACGTCATCGCCTTCGAAACCGAGGACACCGAACGCCGGATTGCCCTGGAAATGGCGATGCAGTGGACCAGTGCCTACTCCGAGAGCGTGCACACCTACGCCAACACCATCAACACCCACGAGGGCGGCACCCACGAAGAAGGCTTCCGTGCCGCACTGACGTCCCTGATAAACCGGTACGCCCGGGAAAAGGGCATCATCAAGGAAAAGGACGACAACCTCACGGGCGACGACATCCGCGAGGGCCTCACCGCCGTCATTTCCGTCAAGCTGGCGGAGCCCCAGTTCGAAGGCCAGACCAAGACGAAGCTGGGCAACTCCGAGGTCAAGGGATTCGTCCAGCGCGTGGTCACCGACGGCCTGGGTGACTGGCTGGAGCGCAACCCCGGCCCCGCCCGTGACGTCATCCGCAAGGCCATTTCGGCGGCCCAGGCGCGCATGGCCGCGCGGAAGGCCCGCGACAACGCCCGGCGCAAGAGCCCGCTGGAATCGTTCGGCATGCCGGGCAAGCTTTCCGACTGCTCCTCCAAGGACCCGGAAAAGTGCGAGGTCTACATCGTGGAGGGCGACTCCGCCGGCGGTTCCGCCAAGCGCGGCCGCAACCCCGAAACACAGGCCATCCTGCCCCTGCGCGGCAAGATCCTGAACGTGGAACGTGCCCGCCTGGACAAGGCCCTGGGCAACGCGGAGGTCCAGTCCATGATCACCGCGTTCGGCACCGGGATTGGCGAGGACTTCGACCTCGCCAAACTTCGGTACCACAAAATCGTCCTCATGGCCGATGCCGACGTGGACGGCCAGCACATCACCACCTTGCTGATGACCTTGCTGTTCCGCTACATGCGTCCCCTGATCGAGAACGGCTACGTCTACCTGGCGCAACCGCCGCTGTACCGGATCAAATGGTCCAACGCGCCGCACGACTACGTGTACAGCGACCGCGAACGCGACGCCAAACTGGTGGCTGGCCAAGCGGCTGGACGCCGCATCCCGAAGGACAACGGCATCCAGCGCTACAAGGGCCTGGGCGAGATGGACTACACCGAACTCTGGGATACCACCATGGACCCTGACCACCGCACCCTGCTGCAGGTGACCATGGATGACGCCCTCGCCGCCGACCAGATCTTCTCCGTCCTCATGGGCGAAGACGTGGAGTCACGGCGCAACTTCATTCAGCAGAACGCCAAGGACGTCAGGTTCCTGGACATCTAAGGACCCGCTCCAAAGTATTCGGAACCAGACATATACCTGAAACGGAAAATAAAGAATGAGCGACGAAACCCCCGAGATTCCCGCCCCCGAGGCCGGAGAACCGGACACCGTTCTTGAAGGCGACGTGCTGATCGACCGCGTTGAACAGGTGGACCTGCAGACGGAAATGCAGCGTTCCTACCTGGACTACGCCATGGCCGTCATCGTAGGGCGCGCCCTCCCGGACGTCCGCGACGGCCTCAAGCCCGTCCACCGCCGCGTGCTCTACGCGATGTTCGACGGCGGATACCGCCCCGACCGTTCCTTCAACAAGTGCGCCCGCGTGGTGGGCGAAGTCATGGGCCAGTACCACCCGCATGGCGACACTGCCATCTACGATGCCCTGGTCCGGTTGATCCAGGACTGGACCATGCGCTATCCGCTGGCGCTCGGGCAGGGGAACTTCGGTTCACCAGGCAACGACGGTGCCGCCGCACCCCGGTACACCGAGACCAAAATGGCGCCCCTGGCCATGGAAATGGTCCGCGACATCGACGAGGAAACCGTCGATTTCCAGGACAACTACGACGGCAAGAACCAGGAACCCACCATCCTGCCCGCCAGGTTCCCCAACCTGCTGGTGAACGGATCCTCCGGCATTGCGGTCGGCATGGCCACCAACATCCCGCCGCACAACCTGCGGGAAGTGGCGGACGGGGTCCAGTGGTACCTGGCCAACCCCGGCGCCACCCGCGAGGAACTCCTCGAAGAACTGCTGCTGCGGGTCAAGGGCCCGGATTTCCCCACGGGTGCCACCATCCTGGGACACAAGGGCATCGAAGACGCCTACCGGACCGGCCGCGGTTCCGTCACCATGCGTGCAGTGGTCGCGGTGGAGGAACTCCAGGGACGCACCTGCCTGGTGGTCACGGAACTGCCGTACCAGGCCAACCCTGACAACCTGGCCATCAAGATCGCCGAATTGGTCAAGGACGGCAAAATCTCCGGCATCGCGGACCTCCGCGATGAAACCTCCGGCCGCACCGGCCAGCGCCTGGTGATCGTGTTGAAGCGCGACGCCGTACCCAAGGTGGTGCTGAACAACCTCTACAAGCACACCGAGCTGCAGAGCAACTTCTCCGCCAACATGCTGGCCATCGTTGACGGCGTGCCCCGGACACTCAGCCTGGACGCCTTCATCCGGCACTGGGTGACGCACCAAATGGACGTCATTGCACGCCGAACCCGGTACCGCCTGCGCAAGGCCGAGGAGGAAGCCCATATCCTCCGTGCCCTGCTGAAGGCACTGGATATGCTCGACGAAGTCATCGCCCTGATTCGCGCCTCGAACACCACCGAAGCCGCACGCGACGGGTTGATGGAACTTCTTGATATCGACGAGCTGCAGGCCCGCGCCATCCTGGACATGCAGCTGCGCCGCCTCGCCGCCCTGGAACGCCAGAAGATCCAGGACCGGCACACCGAGCTCGAGGCCCTGATCGCCGAATACAACGCGATCCTGGCCTCCGAACAGCGCCAGCGCGAGATCATCAGCGTCGAGCTGGCCGAAATCGTGGACAAGCACGGCGACGACCGCCGCACCAAGATCCTCATGGGCTTCGATGGCGATATGTCCATGGAAGACCTGATCCCCGAAGAGGAAATGGTGGTCACCATCACCCGCGGCGGCTACGTCAAGCGCACGCGCAGTGACAACTACCGCTCACAACAGCGCGGCGGCAAAGGCATCAAGGGTGCCCAGCTTCGCGGCGACGACGTCGTGGAACACTTCTTCGTCACCACAACGCACCACTGGCTGCTCTTCTTCACCAACCTCGGCCGTGTATACCGTGCCAAGGCGTACGAGCTCATGGAAGCGGGCCGGGACGCCAAGGGCCAGCACGTTGCCAACCTGCTCGCATTCCAGCCTGACGAACACATTGCCCAGGTGCTGGACCTGAAGGACTACCAGCAGGCGCCGTACCTGGTGCTCGCCACCAAGCGGGGCCTGGTGAAGAAGACCAGGCTCGAGGACTACGACACCAACCGTTCCGCCGGCGTCATTGCCATCAACCTGCGCGACGGCGACGAACTGGTGTCGGCGCAGCTCGTCTCGGAAACAGACGACCTCTTCCTGGTCTCCCGCATGGGCCAGTCCATCCGCTTCACCGCTACGGACGACGCCCTGCGACCCATGGGCCGGGCAACCTCCGGCGTTACCGGGATGAAGTTCCGCGAGGACGACGAACTGCTGGCCGCCGACGTGGTGACTGACGGCTCGTTCGTCTTCATCGTGACGGAAGGCGGGTACGCCAAGCGCACGGCGGTGGAGGAATACCGCCTCCAGGGCCGTGGCGGTCTCGGCATCAAGGTAGGCAAATACCAGGAAGAACGCGGCCACCTCGTGGGAGCCCTCATCGTCCAGGAAGAGGATGAAGTCCTGGTGGTCATGGAGGGCGGCAAGGTGGTCCGGTCCTCCGTGGCCGGTGTTCCGGCCAAGGGTCGTGACACGATGGGCGTCATCTTCGCCAAGCCGGACAAGAATGACCGGATTATCGAGGTGGCGCGTAACAGCGAACGGGGCCTCGAGGACGATGAATCCGCTGAGGATGACGTAACGTTGGCTGAAGATGGCGGTCCCGCTGGGGATTCCGCCGAGCCAGCAATGGCAGAAGAATCACCGGCCGTTGAGTCAGAGGACGCCTCGGGCGACGCTGAGCCGAACGAAGACAACACGGAGGTAACGAGTGAGTAATTCCGACTCATTTCCCAAGCCGAACAGCACTGTTCCTGACGGGAACCGGCCTTCAGCGGCGCCCCGCGTGAACGCCCCCGTCCGTCCGCAGCAGCGACCGGCAGCGGCCGCAGGTGCCCCGGGCCAGCGTCCCGCGGTTCCGGGCCAGCGCCCGCAGCAGGGCGACCGCCCCGCGCAGCCCGGCCAGCGGCCCTTCCAGGGTCAGCCGGGCCAGCGCCCTGCAGCCTCCGGCCAGCGGCCGGCCCAGGGACAGGGTAATCCCGGCCTGGTGAAGCCCGCGCCGAAAGCAAAGGTACGGCGGGCCCGGCTGCTGATCAGCAAGGTGGACCCCTGGTCCGTACTGAAGATGGCATTCCTGCTCTCGGTGGCACTTGGCATCGTCACCGTGGTGGCAGCAATCGTCTTGTGGACGGTGCTGGACCTGACCGGAATCTTCGACCAGGTGGACAGCCTGCTGGGAACGCTCGCCGGCTCCGAAAGCGGCGGCTTCGAACTGAAGAAGGTGGCATCGCTGGGGCAGGTGGCCTCATTCGCCACCATCATCGCTGTGGTCAACGTTGTCCTGCTGACGGCGCTGTCCATGCTCTCCGCCGTCCTCTACAACATTTCCGCCACGCTGGTGGGTGGAATCGGCGTCACCTTGACGGACGATTAAGAACCCGGTTTCACCGGGGGTAATCCGGTGGAAATGCCCGATTTGAGATCGGGCCGGGATGTGCTGTAAAGTCATATCTCGGCCCGATGAGGCATCGGGGCGTATAGCTCAGGCGGTTAGAGCGCTTCGCTGATAACGAAGAGGTCCCAGGTTCAAGTCCTGGTACGCCCACGGAACCTGTGCAGGTTTCAAACGGAGGTTTGGTCCGGATACATCCGGTACCCGGCCGGAACGGGGAGCATGTGAAGAAGTTGCTGGTACTCGCAGCGGCAATCGCAGGCTTCCTGGTCTTCCGTAAAGCACAGGAATCCGAAGCCCGGAAAACAGTCTGGAGCAAGTCAACCGATACGGTTGACTAGCTTGGGCGCCAGGTAAGGAAGCCGTCAAGGCCTCGCGGTTCCTGGGGTATGATGGACGGGTTGCTTCTTATGGGGGCATGGCGCAATTGGTAGCGCACCTGCTTTGCAAGCAGGGGGTTCGGGGTTCGAGTCCCCGTGCCTCCACCATAGGAAAGTCCCGGTCGGCGGAAACGCCGGCCGGGACTTTTTGTTCTCCTTTCCCTCCGGGGACGGCTCCAGGGGGTATCCATTGAACTTCTTCTTCGCGGCCCTGGGTGTCCTCGGCGTCGCCTCGTCAGGCCCCTTGATCGCCGCAACCCTGGGCGCCACGAGCGTCAGCGCCCTCGCCATTGCCTTTTGGCGCAACGCCATCGGTTCCGTGGTCATGGCTGCCCCCACGCTCATCCGGGAGCCCCGCAAGTTCGGCCGCATCACGGCCCGCGAGTTCCGCTGGTCCCTGCTGGCCGCCGTCGCCCTCGCCCTGCACTTCGCCTGCTTCATCACTTCGCTGCAACTGACCTCCGTTGCGGCCGCCACAGCCCTGGTGTGCCTGCAGTCCGGCTGGATTGCCGTCTTCCAGCTCGTCCGCGGAACCCGACACCGCTGGCAGGTCCTCGCTGGACTGGGGATTGCCTTCGGCGGTGTTGTCGCCATTACCGGCTTCGACCTGGGAACCTCTTCGCAGGCACTCACCGGAGACCTGCTGGCGATGGCCGGCGGCGCGCTGGCGGGGCTCTACACGCTGGCAGGCGGCAAGGCCCGGCAGAGCATGACCACGGGGACATACACCACGCTCTGCTACGGGATGTGCGCGGTCCTCGTGGCGGTGCTGGCCCTGGCGGCCAGCCAGCCCCTGGCAGGGTTCGAGCCGGCAGGGTGGCTGGGTATCGCGGCCATCACCGTCTGCGCGCAGTTGGTGGGCCATACGGCCTTCAACCACCTGCTGGCCACCATGAGTCCCCTCATCGTCTCCATGATCATCCTGCTGGAAATTCCCGGGGCCGCACTTCTGGCAGCCGTCTTCCTGCACGAGACCCTTCCGGCTGGCACGTACGCCGGGCTGGGCCTCATCCTGGCGGGACTCGCCGTCGTTGTCCTGGGGCAACGGTCCGGAAGGGCAGGGAAGCGGCCACTGCCGCCCGGGGAGGAACCGCCGTCGGGCCGTCCGTTGGCGGAACTGGGAACGGACTGACAGGAAGCCTGCCGCCGCCGGGCCTTACTGTCCGCCGCGGCGGACGGGTTGGGCGGTGTTGACGGTGTGGATGGCCCGCAGGAGCTTTGCCGGGAAATACACCGAAAAGAAGACCACCATGGGGGCCTTTAATGCCATTTTGCGCACGTTGTGGGCTTTGTAGGTCCGGTCGAAGCGGGTGACGTAGTAGCGGTAGTCCCGCGGAGAGTCCTCAAGCCGGCGTGCGGACATGCCGGACACCATCTGCGGCCAGTAGCGGACCGGCAGTTCATGGTCGGCAAGGTGCAGGGACAAATCGATGTCCTCGTGCATCTCGTCTTTCTCGTCCCGGCAGGTCTCGGCCCGGATGGTTTCCCAGGCACTGGCACGCAGGGCCATGTTGGAGCCGAACAGGAAGTGGTACTGGTGCTTGGCCAGCTTCAGCATGAGCTGGCGCATTTTGTCGTCCGCTTTGAGCCCAAAACGGCGCATGGGCATGTCGTAATACACCACCGGCCCCGTTGCGGCCTGGACGACGGGATCTGCAAAGGCCTTCTGGACCTGCTCCACCCAGTCGGGTTCGACGATGGAATCCGCGTCGATCCGCCCGAGGACATCCCCCGTGGCGTGGTCGAGCCCGAAGTTCCTGGTGGGGATCAGGCCCTGCTCCCGGTCCTGGCTGAGCAGGATAATGGGGCTTTCCGGGTATTCGAGCTGCATCTGGCTGACGATCGCGGCAGTGCGGTCGCTCGAGAGGTTGTCCACCACGATGATTTCGTGGGCGGGAACCGACTGGTAGATGGCAGCGATGAGGCACTGCCTGATAACGCTTTCCTCGTTGTACGCCGGGATAACGATGGACACGCGGAGCTGTTCGGCTGCGTCGTTCAAGGCATCCCCAGAGGATCGATCGGCTGACATCAGATCAAATCTAGCATCCGGGCCGTGTCCTGCCGCGGCGTGGCCCATGAGCTTCCGCGGACACACAAAAGGGGCCCCGTTCAAAACGGAGCCCCTTGTGCGCGGCGAAGGACTAGGCCTCGGTGGTGCCCTTGACGTCGTTGCCGATGTTCGACGCGATGTTCTTGGTAGCCGTCTTGGCGTCAGTTGCGGCGGTGGGTGCTTCGTCGGCCGCGTCGTCGGCCACGTGCTTGGCCTTGTCAGCGGCGTCTGCAGCCTTGTCCTTGACCGCTTCGGCGGCGTCCGCTGCCTTGTCCGCGACGGCGGAGGCTGCGGAACCTGCGGCGTCTGCAGCCTTACCAGCGGCGTCAGCCACGTGTTCCTTGACCTCGCTGACGGTGGTGGCCGGCACCGGGGCAGGCGTGGGGGTAACCGGCGACGGAGTCTTCCAGGGGTCCTCCACGGGCTTGGAAGCCTTCCACGCGGCAACGCCCGCGGCCACTGCGGCGGCAATCACGCCAAAGACCAACCAGCCGCGCTTCTTCTTGGGCTCGGGCTGGGACAGCTGGATACCGACGGTGCGTCCAGCCTCGGTTGCGGCGGCCTTGAGCTGCGTACCGGTGGCCTGTGCCTGTTCCTGGATGGCGTGCACAATTCCCGCGTCGCCAAGCTTCTGGGCGACGGCGTCGACGCGGGCAGGTGCGCCTTCAAGGGTGCGGTGAACGGCCTCCGAAGCCACGCCGATCTGGTCGGAGAGCTTGGGCAGGTAGTCCACCACCACGCGGTCACGGGCGTTCAGGACCACCGGAGTTGCCTTGTCCAGGGCGTCGTGAAGCTTGGGTGATGCGTTTTCCACGACGTCGTTGATCTTCGGCGCCAACTGGGCCAGTCCGTCCTGGATCCTGGGAGTCACGGTGGCAACACCGTCAGCCAGGTTGTGAGCTGCGGTCTTCAGGCCTTCCTGGATTTTGGGAGATGCGGTATCCAGGCTGTGCTGGAGCCGCGGGACAGCCCAATCCACCGCTGCTTCCACCCGGGGGGCCGCCCAGTCCTTGGCATTTTCCACCGCACTGGTGACCGACTGCTCAAGGTCACGGGCAATACGATCCGATTTCTTCACAACTACCTCCCGATTAATGTGACGGTTCTGTCGCTAGCCTACGTGCCCGGACCACCCCGGGCTATTCACTCTGCGGATTTTAGGCCGATTTCACCCAGCGCGGAACTGCTGCCGCAGCCGTTGCCGCCCATAGGGGACATGGAAGAATGAGGCTTATGACTGCCATCGCAACTGCAAAAGCAACCATCCACACCAGCCTCGGCGACATCGTGGTTAACCTCTTCGGGAACCACGCGCCCAAGACGGTCAAGAACTTCGTTGGCCTTGCCACCGGCGAGCAGGCCTGGACCCACCCGGAAACCGGTGAGGACAAGACCGGCACTCCGCTGTACAACGGAACCATCTTCCACCGCATCATCAAGGACTTCATGGTTCAGGCCGGCGATCCCCTGGGCCGCGGAACCGGTGGCCCCGGCTACCGCTTCGATGACGAAATCCACCCGGAACTGAGCTTCAACCAGCCCTACAAGCTCGCCATGGCCAACGCCGGCATCCAGATGGGCAAAGGCACCAACGGTTCACAGTTCTTCATCACCACCATTCCCACGGACTGGCTGCAGGGCAAGCACACCATCTTCGGTGAGGTGGCGGACGAGGAGTCCAAGAAGGTCGTCGACGCTATAGAGGGTGTCCGCACCGGCATGGGTGACCGCCCCGTGGAGGATGTCACCATCAACAGCATCGACATCGAACAGCTTTAACACCACAGCATGAGTTACGGAATTCCGTCGGCTGAGCCGTCCGCGCAGGTTCCGGTGTGCCCCCGGCATCCGGACCGGCCCTCCTATGTGCGCTGCCAGCGTTGCGGACGCCCGGCGTGCCCGGACTGCCAGCGGGCGGCCGCCGTCGGATTCCAGTGCGTTGACTGCGTCAACGAAACCCGGCGGACGACGCCCGAAGTCCGGACGGTCTACGGCGGGGCCGTGGCCACCGGCAGGCCGATGGTGACGTTTGCCATCATTGCGGTCTGCGCGCTTCTCCAGGTCCTGCAGTTCGTCATTTCCAATGAAGGCGTCTACCGGGCCTTGGCCTTTGCCAACATCTACGCAGAACCGAAGTACAACGAGTTCGAACCATGGCGGATGCTCACTTCGGCATTCCTGCACTCGCCGGACAACCTCCTCCACATTCTGCTTAACATGTACACGCTGTGGATCTTCGGCCAGGCCCTGGAACCAATCCTGGGCCGCCTGCGGTTCCTTGCGCTGTTCGTTATTTCGGCCTTGGGCGGTTCCGTGGGGTACCTGCTGCTGACACCGCTTTATGTTCCCGGCCAGCAACTCTTCGGGGTGGTTGGGGCGTCCGGAGCGATCTTCGGCCTCTTCGGCGCCATGCTGCTGGTCCAGCGCCAGCGCGGAGGCGATACCCGCCAGCTGTGGGTCTTGATTGCCATCAACGGTGTCATCGGCTTCCTGGTCCCCCAAATCGCCTGGCAGGCCCACTTGGGCGGACTGGTCACCGGCGGGCTTTGTGCAGCCGTCCTCGCCTATACCCCGCGGGGACGCCGGCAGGGCCTCATCCAGGCCGCAGGGCTCGCCGCGGTGGTGGCCCTGCTTGTTGCCCTGACATGGTTGCGGGTCTCCCTGTAACTCCCCGCGGTCCAGAAGCACCCCTGAATGCCCGGCACCACAGGTGCCGGGCATTCGTCTTTTCCACAGGCCTTATCCACAGTGTTGGTAACTTACAGGGGTGTAGTTCAGGCGCCGTTTCCCGGACAGTGGCTAGCGATTTACTTCTCGGCCCCGGATATCCTCGATTTCTCCACACCTGTGGATAACCTGTGGGGACAGGGGTGTGCGTAAGTGGATAAGCGGACGATCCAGGACCAACATGTGGACAACTGCCCGCAAAGCACCCCCTGAGCGCGCCAATAGAAGGCAATACCCGGATTTATCGACAGCGTTATGCACACTGTTAATAAGTAACAACCCTGTAGTTTCCCGCGCTGGATCCGTGGTGCGAGTAGGCCAGACCGCCCAACCGCCTGTGATTTCCACGGGGTTACCCACAGTTGTGGATAACTTGTGGGTATCGGGATGTTGTTAAGTGCATAACCGCGTCGTCGGCCCCTCAGGCGCCTCTGCCTATGATGGTGCCTTGCCCAGCCGTACTACCTTGAAGGACTCCCGTGAGCGCCACCGAGCACCTGTACCTCGACAAGCAGCACCCGGCTCTGTGGAGGGCGATCAGCGGCCTCGGACTGAAGGTGCAGGAAGCAGCGGAAGCCGCCGGCTTGGGCGCTGGCCTGCTGGAGCTCCTCAATGTACGGATCTCGCAGATCAACGGCTGCGCCTACTGCCTGGACCTGCACGTGCGGAAGGCCGCTGAGGCAGGTGAAAGTCCACAGCGGCTCGCGGTGCTGCCGGCATGGCGGGAAACGGCCCTGTTCACGGACAAGGAAAGGGCTGCGCTGGCGTTGGTGGAAAGCATTACGGAACTCCCCGACCAGGAATCGCGCGAGAGTGAAGAAGCCTATGCAAGGCAGTGCCTCACGGCGGAGGAATTCTCCGCGGTGAGCTGGGTGGCTGTCACCATGAATGCCTTCAATCGGGTTTCCATCACCAGCCACCACCCCGTCAGGCGCAGCCGTCCGTAATGACGGGTCCGGCCGCAACGCTGGTTATCCACAGGTATTCCACACTGTTAATAACCACATCTTGCGGGCAAATTTCGGCCGGTCGGGCAGCAACGCGCCACAGGAGACCTCGGAGGCACGATGCCACAAAGGTTATCCACACTGTGGATAACCTTGCCAACAGCTGCGGACAGCCGACGCGGCGCGGCGCTACTCGGCCCAGATCCCGGAGGAACCGCGACGGTGGCTCGCCAGGAGGTGCGTGTCCACTATTCCCACGGCTTCCATCAGGGCGAACATGGTGGTGGGGCCAACGAACGAGAAGCCCCGTTTCCGTAACGCCTTGGACAATGCGACCGACTCCGCCGATTGGGTGGGAATGTCCGACGCTACTCGGGGACGCGGGGTGCTCGCCGGGCGGAAACTCCAGACAAAGTCCACCAGCCCGCCGTCGTTTCGAAGCTCCACGGTGGCCCGGGCGTTCTTGACCGCGGCGTGGATCTTCAGGCGGTTCCTGACGATGCCCGGGTCCCGCATCAGCCGTTCCACGTCCGCATCGCCGAACAAGGCCACGGCGTCGGGATCGAAACCGGCAAAGGCGGCACGGAAGCCGGGACGCTTGCGCAGGATGGTGGCCCACGAGAGCCCGGCCTGGAATCCCTCCAGGCAAATACGTTCGTAGAGGCCCTGCTCGTCAGTGACGGGCAGCCCCCACTCCTGGTCGTAGTACGCGCGCATCAACGGATCCGTGGATGCCCACGCGGGCCGGGCCAGGCCGTCGTCGCCAATAATCACGCCGGCGGAATCGGGAGACAGGGGGATCCTCCTCGAAAGTAGCGTTGCGAACGCGTCAGGAACGCCAGCGGGTGGTCATCAGGAACCCCACGATGGCAATGCCGAAGCCTGCCACGATGTTCCACGACTGCCACGCCTGGACCGGAAAACGTCCCTCACTGATGTAGAACGTGATGATCCAGAAGAGTCCGATGATCATCAGGCCGAACATCACCGGCTTGAACCAGACGGGGTTGGGCTTGTATGAATCGGTGGAAGCCGGCTGGGCGGTGCTGGCAGTCTTCTTGCGAGGTTTCGACTCGGGCACTGGCTCTCCTTGGCAGGCTGGGCAAGCTCGGCGGCCCGGGCTTGATATCCTGCAAGAAGGAAATTGCCAGCGGTCTGCGCGATCTTGGTCAAATCTGGATTCTTACTAGCAGCCAATTCTAGCCGCAGTTGATGGGCACCCGGTGCCCTGGGTGGACGCCCGGAGGAGAACGCGTGGTATTGCAGGAGAAGGCCGGGCCCGTGGCCCCGCCCGCCCGCCGTGGCTCCCTGCTACGTGGAACCATCCAGGTCATCGGGGAACTGTTGATCACCGCCGGCATCATCCTCCTGCTCTTCGTGGCGTGGCAGCTGTGGTGGACCAACGTTGAATCAGACGCCAAGCAAAGCCAGGTCATCAAGGAATTTGCCCAGGACCTCAGCACCGCTGCGCCGTCCCCGGCAGCAACGGCACCCGCCGCGCCACCGGCAGGCGGGCAGGATTTCGGCACGCCAGTGGTGGGTACCGCCCCGGGCCACGCCGGCACGATCGGCATCATGTACATCCCCCGGTTCGGAGCCACCTACACCCGTCCGATTGTCCAGGGGACCAGCCAGGATGTGCTGGACACCTTGGGGCTGGGACACTACAGCAACACGGCCATGCCCGGTGCGGTGGGCAACTTCGCGGTGGCCGGCCACCGCCAGACGCACGGCGCGGTGCTGGACAACATCCATACCCTGGTGCCGGGGGACAAGATCTACGTCCAGACCAGGGACGGCTTCTATGTCTACGTTTTTCGCAACAACCAGATCGTGCTGCCGTCGCGCACTGACGTCCTGGAACCGGTACCCACCCAACCCGGTGTGGCACCCACGGAAAGTTACCTCACCATGACCAGCTGCAACCCCCGCTTCGGCGCCGAAGAACGCATCATTGCCTATGCCCTGCTGGACAGCTGGCGTCCGGCGTCCGCCGGCCCGCCGGCCGAGATCGCGGCACAGGTTGCAGCCGCCACAGGGAAAGGCTGAGCATGTACGCCTGGATATTCCGCCACCTCCCTGGTCCGCTCTGGCTGAGGATTGTCTTCTCATTGGTACTGGTCGCCCTTGCCCTGGTATTGATGGTCCAGTTCCTGTTCCCCTGGATGTCCCACTTCACCCAATTCACCGACTCGACGATTGGTTCAGCAGACCAGCCATGACCACAACCAAGATCCTCGTAGTGGATAACTACGACAGCTTTGTCTACACCCTGGTGGGTTACCTCCAGGAGCTCGGCGCCGAAACCACGGTGGTCCGCAACGACGACGTCACCCTGGCCGAGGCGATCGAACTCGCCGGCGCCCGGGACGGCGTTTTGATTTCACCCGGCCCCGGCAACCCCGCCGAGGCAGGCGTCTGCATCGAGCTGATCAAGTGGTGCGGCGAACACGGCGTGCCGATGTTCGGTGTGTGCCTGGGCCACCAGGCACTGGCGGAGGCGTTCGGCGGCACGGTCACCCATGCCCCGGAGTTGATGCATGGCAAGACCTCGCAGGTGGAGCACAGCGGCACCAGCGTGTTCGCCGGCCTCCCCTCCCCCATCACGGCCACCCGCTATCACTCGCTGGCGGCGGTCCGGGAATCCATTCCCGACGTCCTGGAGGTCACGGCACAAACCGCGTCCGGGGTGGTGATGGGACTGCAGCACAAGACCGCACCGCTTTGCGGCGTCCAGTTCCATCCGGAATCGGTCCTCACCGAGGGCGGATACCAGATGCTTGGCAACTGGCTTGAGTCCCTGGGCATGAAGGGCGCCGCGGCGCGTGCGGCCAAGCTAAGCCCACTTATCCAGCACTAACCGGACCGCCGGACGGCGCTTCAGCCCTTCTTGGTGGGCTTCGGCGTGGGCGTGGGCGTGTCGGTGGGGGTCGGCGTCGGGGACGGCGCCGGGGCGGGGGCCTTGGCAACCACCACCGTGATGGTCTTTCCTTGTTCGACGGCGGCGTTGACGGGGTCGCTTTGATCCGTCACCTTGCCCGGTTCCACCTGGGAGTTCTCCACCTCCACCACCAGGGGGACCAAACCGATCCCCTTCAGCGCGGCCTCGGCTTCCTCGCGTGAGAGTCCCCGCAGTTCTGGAACCACCACCTTGCCCGTGGACACCACCAGCTCGACGCTGGTGCCCACGCCGACGCTCTGCCCGGGAGCCGGGTTCGACGTAATGACGATTCCCGCCGGCACTGTGGCGCTGTTAGCCGTGGTGGTCGATGGAGCGCCCACCAGGCCCACCTGGCGAAGGATGTCGCGTGCGGCAGCCTCGGTCTTGCCCGGAAGGCTGTCAGGAATCTTCACCGCGCTGGGCCCATCCGAGACGTTCAGGACCACTTCGGCACCTGGATCCATCGACGCCCCGGCCGAAGGGTCGGTACCGATGGCCGTTCCCTTGGCAACGGTGTCGTTCTGAAGCCTGGTGATCTTGGGACGCAGGTTCGCATTGTAGAGCGTCTGCAGCGCGGCGCTCTCCGTCATGGCCGCCACCGAAGGTATCTGAACCTTGGCCACGGGCGCCGGCCGGTTGACTGTTTCGTAAAGCCAGAGGCCGGCCCCTGCCAGGACCAGCAGGGTGAAGATCACCAGGGTGGCAATCCACGCACGACGACGGGATTTCTGCGGCCTGCTGGGCTCGCGTTCCGGAGGGAGGCCGAGCGGGAGCGGCTCAGCCGTTGTGTGCGCGTCCGCCACTTCCAGCGGACCGGCCGGGTCGTCGTCGTGGTACAGGCCGGCGGCAGCCAGCCGCCCGGTGGGAGCATCATCAAGGAAGCTTGCGCCCGTTGCCGCGAAAGCCTCAGTGCGCGGCTGGGCATCCGGTACATGGTCGTTGGGATCCGTGGGCGCCTCCGACGCCGCCACGGCCGGAACGGCCACGCCGGCCTTCGCAGCCCGCAGGGCACGCCGGAAAGCTGCGGCATCCTGGAACCTGTCGTCGCGGTTCTTCTGCAGAGCCTTGGCGATGACCGTATCCAAGGCGGGAGAAACGTCGGGGTTCAGGCTGCTGGGTGGATCGGCGATTTCCCGAACGTGCTGGTACGCCACGGATACCGGACTGTCCCCAACGAACGGCGGCCGGGAAGTCAGCATTTCGTAGAGCAGGCACGCTGCGGAGTAGAGGTCGCTGCGGGCGTCGACAGTTTCGCCCCTGGCCTGCTCCGGAGACAGGTACTGCGCCGTGCCCACCACCGCCTGGGTCTGGGTCATGGTGGCGGAGGAATCAGCGATGGCCCGTGCGATGCCGAAGTCCATCACTTTCACCGAATTGGTTCCGGGGCAGTACATCACGTTGGCCGGTTTGATGTCCCGGTGAACGATCCCGGCCTTGTGGCTGTATTCCAGGGCCGCCAGCACGCCAAGGCAGTAATCGATGGCGTGATCTATGGTCACTTCCTTGGCGCGGATCATGTCGCGCAGCGTCTTGCCCTCAACGAATTCCATCACGATGTAGGGCACCCGCACATCCTCGGCGGAGCCATCGTGGACCAGGTGCTCGCCGGTATCGAAGATGGCCACGATGGAGGGATGGTTCAAGGCAGCCACCGCCTGGGCCTCGCGCTTGAACCGTGCCTGGAACTGGGGGTCCCTGGCCATGTCCGGGCGCAGCAGTTTGATGGCCACGGTCCTGCCGAGGCGGGTATCTGTTCCCCGGTAGACATCAGCCATGCCACCGCGGCCAATGAGGCTGCCGAGCTCGTACCGGTCGCTCAGGACACGCCGGTTATCCACCGGGACGTTGTCCTCCCGGTGCAGCGGTGTGCGTGATGACTCATTCACTGGTGGTCCCGGCGGTCAGGGAGTGCAGGTCGGGGGCGTTCCGGGCGTTTGGCCGGCCGCACAGGTTGGCAGCGGTGAGATGGGCGTCGGCCCCGCCACGGGTGAGGTGGTGGGCGCCGGCGTCGGGGCCGCCGTGGTGGGGGCGGGTTTCGGAGCCGTCGCGTAGATGACCGTAATCAGCGAACCCTTGGGCACTGTTCCGGTGGGGTTCAGCTCCAGGACAGTTCCCGGGGTCGCGGTGCTCTCCTGCGGCAGGACCGTCACCTGGAGCCCCAGGCCGGCCAGCGAAGCCTGGACCTGCCGGTAATCCTTGCCCAGGTAGGCCGCCGGAATCACGTTGACCGTGTCCTGGGTGGGCGTGGGCGTGGGCGTTGGTGTGCTGCGGGTCTGCGTGGGCGTGGCCGACGCTGTGGTGCGGGTTGGGGTGGCCGACGGGGAAGGGGTGCTGCTGGTGCTGGTGCTGGTGCCGGACGTCGGGTTGCCGGCCGGCGAGAAGAGGCCCACCTGGTTCAACAGGAAACCCACCAGGGCAAACAGGAGCAGCAGGATTAGGGCGACCAAAGGCCAGGTCCAGGGACTGCGGCCCTTGCGCCGCGGCTCGTCGGCGGGGCCGTCGTCGTACCTCTCCTCCTCCTGGTCCCAGTTCCGTTCCGCCGCCAGGGCGTTGGCGCGCGCAAGATGCCCCTGCGGGCCGTCCGCGCCGGCGGCCGCTGCGCCTGCAGCAACCCCGGCCGCGGCACCGGCGGCACCGGCGCCCAGGACCGGCAATGCCGACGTTGCGGTGGGAGCGGAATCACGCTGCGCGCCGATCACGCCGGTGGGAGCAGTGGCTGTGTCCACCGGGGCGGTGATGGGTCCGGTCTCGGCATCGAACAGCAGCATGCCCGGCACGGCGGCGCGAGCTGCGTTGATGTCGCCGTTCCGGATGGCCTCCGCGGCCTCGGCCAGTTTGATGGCGTTGGCCGGGCGGTTCTTCGGATCCTTGGCCAGCATGGACATCAGGAGCGCACGGACCGGGGTGGGGAGAGACTCCGGGAGCGGTGGCGGTGCATCGTTCACCTGGGCCAAGGCAATGGCGATCTGCGATTCACCGGAGAAAGGCCGGTGGCCGGTGAGGCACTCGTAGCCGATGACGCCCAAGGAATAGATGTCCGATGAACCGGTGGCGGTCTGCCCGGTGGCCTGTTCCGGCGCCAGGTACTGCGCTGTTCCCATGACCTGGCCCGTCTGGGTCAGGGGGACCTGGTCGGCGAGGCGGGCGATGCCGAAATCGGTCACCTTGACCCGGCCGTCGGGGGTGATCAGCAGGTTTCCCGGCTTGACGTCGCGGTGGACCAGGCCCTGCGCGTGCGCGACGGCCAAGGCCCGGGCAGTCTGGGCGATCATCGAGAGCGTACGGTCCGGTGAAAGCACCTGCTCGTGCTCGATGATGCTGCTCAGCGGCTGCCCCGGAACCAGTTCCATGACCAGGTAGGCGGAGCCCTCCTCTTCGCCGTAGTCGAAGACGTTGGCGATGCCCACGTGGTTCAGCAGGGCCGTGTGGCGGGCCTCGGCGCGGAAACGCTGCAGGAAGCCGGGGTCGCCGGTGTACTCCTCCTTCAGCACCTTGATCGCGACGATGCGGCCCAGGACGAGGTCTTTGGCTTTCCAGACTTCGCCCATACCGCCGATCGCGATCCGCGTGGTCAGCTGGAATCTGCCGCCGAGGGTGATTCCCGTTGTAGGCCTCACTTATTCAACACCGCCTCAAAAATCTTCTTCGCGTTGGGACTGGTCAGCTTTGCTCCCGCGTAGATGTCTACGCCTTCCATGACAATCGTGACGCTGACCTTCGGGTTATCAGCGGGGGCGAACCCGGTGAACCACGAGTTGTTGGTTCCGTTTCCGAGTTCAGCGGTGCCGGTCTTGCCAGCGACCTGTACCCCGGGGACGGCCGCGCCCTTGGCGATGCCGTCGGTCACCACGCTGGTCATCCAGTCGGTGATTTGCTTGGCGATTTCCGGGGTAGTGGACGTCCTGAGCTGTGCCGGCTGGGGCTCGTCAATGACGCGCAGATCCGGGGACCGCAGGGTCTTGACGAGGCTTGGCGCCATCTGGACGCCGCCGTTAGCGATGGCGTTCGTCATCATGTTGACCTGCAGCGGCGTGACCCGGACGTCCTTTTGGCCGATGGCGGACTGGGCCAGTCCGGGCTTGTCCAGGTTGTCGGGGAACACGTTGCCTTGGGCATGGCCGAGCTTGAGCTGGTCCCCGACATCCTCGCCAATCCCAAACTTCTTAGCCTGGTCGGCGATGGCGTTGCGGCCAAGGTCCAATGCGATGCTCGCGAACGGTGTGTTGCAGGACTGCTGGAGTGCGAACGCGAACGTGGCGGTGTCCCTGGTGTAGCAGTTGCCGCCGGCGTAGTTGGGCAGCTTGTACTGGATGCCGTCAAATGGCATCTCAGCGGGATTGGGCAGCACGCTGTCCTTATTGTATTTCCCCGAGGCAAGCGCGGCCGCCGTGTCCACGAGCTTGAAAACGGATCCCGGGGCGAGCAGCGCGCCGGTGGGGCCGCTAACGTTCTGGTTCAGGTTAATGCCGGGCACCTTGACCAGTTCGTTGATGTTGGTGCTCTCCGCAGTGGGATCCTGCGTGGCCACCAGGTTCGGGTTGTAGGACGGCTTGGACACCATCGCAAGGATGGCGCCCGTCTTGGGATTGGTGACGACGATCGAGCCGCGCTGGCCATCCGGGATGAGGCTGTAGGCCAACTGCTGGATCTGTGGATCGATGGTCAGTTCCACCGACGCGCCCTTGGGCTGGTTGCCCAGGAAGAGCTGGCCTACGCGGTCCAGGAAGAGCTGGTCCGAGTTGCCTGCCAGTTCGGCCCCCATGGACTGCTCCAGCCCCGTGGCGCCGTAGTTCTGGGAGAAATACCCGGTCAGTCCCGCGTACAGCTCGGGCTGGGTGTACGTGCGCTGGAATTTGCAGGTTTCCGAGTTGCTCTCCACCGACTCCGCCACCGGAGTTCCGCCCACAATGATCGAACCCCGGTCATTGCAGTAGGTCTGGAGGATGGCGCGCTTGTTCCACGGGTTGTCCTTGAGCTCATCGGCGCCCACCACCTGCACGTAGCTGATGGCCCCGAAGATCAGGGCGAACATTGCGATGGCCGCGACCCATGAGTGCCGTATTGCCTGGTTCATGCGTGCTTCACCGCCTCGGTTGGAGTATCAATACCTGTTGATTCGGACCCGGCCGACGGCGGCAGCGGAGTGGTGTCCACCGGTCCACGGGCCGTGTGCGAGATCATCAGCAGCAGCCCCACGATGATCCAGTTGGCCAGCAGGGACGAGCCTCCCGCAGCCAGGAAGGGCGTGGTGAGGCCGGTCAGCGGAATCAGCCGCGTGACGCCGCCGATCACCACAAAGCACTGAAGCGCCACTGCGAAGGACAGTCCGCAGGCCAGCAACTTTCCAAAGGCGTCCCGGGTACCCAGGGCGGCCCGGAACCCGCGGGTGAACAGCAGCAGGTACATCAGGACCACCGCGAAAAGTCCGATCAGGCCCAGCTCCTCGCCCAGGGAGGCAATGATCATGTCGCTGTTGGCGAACGGAACCAGGTCGGGGCGCCCCTGCCCCAGGCCGGTACCCACCAGGCCGCCGTTGGCCATGCCGAAGAGGCCCTCGACGATCTGGAAGCTGCCGCCGTATTGCCGCCCGTAGACCTCATCGGTGAAGGCGTTCAGCCAGCCGTCGATCCGCAGGCCCACATGGGAGAAAACCTGCGAGGCGATGAGGCCGCCACCCAGGAACAGCGCCATGCCAATGACGACCCAGCTGATGCGGCTGGTGGCCACATAGATCATGACGATGAACAGGCCGAAGAACAGGACGGAGGAGCCAAGGTCGCTCTGGAAGACCAGGACGCCAATGCTCACCAGCCAGGCGGCGATCATGGGGCCGAGGTCCTTGAAACGCGGGAACTGCAGCGGCCCCACCTTGCGGCCTGCGAGCAGGATGAGGTCCCGGTTGGAGGAGAGATAGCCGGCAAAGAAGATCGCCAGGGTGATCTTTGCGATTTCACCGGGCTGGAAGGTCATGGGACCTATCCGGATCCACACGCGGGCACCGAGGATTTCACCGGCGCTGATGCCTGGAATCAGGGGGAGCACCAGCAGGACTGCACTGGCCGCCAGTGAAATAAACGTGAACCGGCGCAGCACCCTGTGGTCTTTGAGGAACCAGATGACTGCAATGGCCACGGCCATGGCGATCAGGGTCCAGCGGAGCTGGTTGTTCCCGGTATCACCGCCGGGAGGGTCCAGCCGGTGGATCATCGCCAGGCCCAGGCCGTTCAGGGCAACTACCAGTGGAAGTATTACCGGATCAGCATATTTCGCGCGGAAGCGCAGGACGCCGTGGAACGCCAGGGATGCTGCGGCCAACAGGCTTGACTGGAACCAGAAATCGGAGTCAAAGGCCTTCTGCTGGTCCACACCCACCAGCATGTTCGCGCCGATGCCCACCGTCAGGGCAAGCAGCAGCAGGAGGAGCTCAACGTTGCGGCGGGGCTTGGGGGCGGTGTTGACCTGGCTCATTTGGCCCCCTGGCAGGTGATGGTGGGTGTGGGAGATGGTGACGGTGCCGTCGGGGTGGGCGCCGGTACGGGGGCGCCTGATGCCGGCGGAGGAGCCGCACTGTCGGTTGGTGCGGGTGGCGACGCGGACGCGGACGGCTTGGGGCATTCCTCTTCCGGTGACGTGCTGCCCGTCAGCTCGAGGTTCTTGACGATCCGCTGGGCGTCGTAGAGGTCGTTCGCCGGCACGGTTTGGCGGACGCGCTGCTGCGAGAAGGGCGGCAGGGAATCCATCCGGATATCAGTCACGGCTTCGAGGGATGAGAGCTGGATGGGGCCAAGCCGCTGGGAAACCCCGTTGTAGATGGCCACCCGGGAATCAAACTCGCCCACGTAATAGCGGGTTTGAGTCCAGGCATAGCCCAGCCAGAGGCCAATGGCCACCACGACCACCACGGCGGCTGCAACGGACCACGCGATCCAGCGGCGGGGACGAAGCGGAACAAGGGTGTCCGCGGTGTCGCCGGCCGGTTCCGCTTTGTGGGTGAGCAATGTTGCTGCGCGCCTGGCCACGGTGCGCCCGGCAACCGTGGGGATGGACCCGGATTCCGCGGCGGAAGCAGCCGCACCCACCAGTTCATGCGGGCGGGAGGCAAGCTCCTCGCGGAGGACCTCGGCGGACAGGTGTTCGCCCAAGTGCGGGTCCGTGCTGCCGGGCTCGGCGGAACGTGAGTCCGGGTCAGTGGCGTCGCCGTCGGCGGCTGCGGTGGATGTAGGTTCCTTTGCATCGTCGCCGGTGCCGGTGTCCGGCGGCGCGGGAGCCTGCCTGGCTTGATCCGAAGCGGGGGCTGCAGGCTTGGCGGCCCCTCCGGCAGCTGCCGCGGCAGCGGGCATGCTGCCAGGCGGCGGCATGATGATCTCGACGGCGGCCGTGCTGACGTCGTCGGCCGTTTCCGGGACGATGTCCAGCACCACCACGGTGACGTTGTCCGGGGATCCGGCCTCAAGGGTCAGGTCAACCAGGGTTTCCGCGCACTCGCGCAGGTCCTTGGTTTCCCGGATTGTCCGTTCCACGGCATGCCCTGCAACGTAGTTCAGTCCGTCCGAGCAGAGCAGCCAGCGGTCGCCCTGCCGCGCTTCCAGTGTGTCCAGGTCCAGCTCGGGGCTGGCGTCGACATCACCCAGGACGCGCATCAGGACGTTCTTGTGCGGGTGCGTTTCGGCTTCCTCGGGCCGGAGGCGGCCCTCATCGATCAGCCGCTGGACAAAGGTGTGGTCAACGCTGACTTGCTTGAATTCTCCGTCGCGGAGCCGGTAGGCGCGGGAATCGCCGATGTGGGCGAAGTGCAGCTTCCCCCCGGCCAGCAGCAGGGCGGTCACGGTGGTGCCCATCCCCGCGAGCTTGGGGTTGATGTGCACGAGTTCGGAGAGCAGGGAGTTGGCGGTCTGTATTTCGTCGGCCAGGATGGTGCCGGCATCGTCGCCGTAGTCGGGCCGGTCCAGGTGGATCATGTCCAGGACGGTGGCGGCGGAAGCGACGTCACCACCTGCGTGCCCGCCCATGCCATCGGCCACCACCGCGAGGTGCCGGCCCACGTAGGCGGAGTCGTCATTCTTGGAGCGGATCCGGCCCACGTCCGAACGCGCTGCGTAACGCATGATGAGGGGCCGCTCCGCCGGATCGGGTCCGGGTGCGGTTTTTTCAGTGACGGCCACGGCTACGGCCTCAATTCGATGACCGTCTTGCCGATTCTCACGGGTACCCCTGGCTCAACCGGCAAGGCGCGGGTCAGTTGCTGGTCTCCCAGGTATGTTCCATTGGTGGAGCCGAGATCTTCGATGAACCACCGGCTTCCCTGCGGGAACAGCCTGGCGTGGCGGCCGGAGGCGTAATCGTCCTCCAGGACCAGGGTGGCTTCCTGGGCGCGTCCCAGGAGGATGGGGCTGGCGGCCAGGGGAAGGGTTTTGCCCTTGAGTGGGCCTTCCACCACGACCAGCTGCCGGGCCTGCTGCTTCACAGGCTGTTGCAGCGGTTCGGCCAGTTCCGGGTTACGGCGGACCTGGCGTGCCGTGGGTGCGCCGGCAGCTGCCTTGCGGCCCACCATGAGGTCGCGGCGCATGGCCGAGACGATGCTGAAGATGAGCACCCAGAGGAGCAGCAGGAAGCCGAACCGCAGCGCGGTGATGGTGAGGTCGCTCATGCGCGGCCACCCGGGCTGGCAGGAAGCAGGCGGAAGATAATCTTTGTCCGTCCCATCGTGATGGTGGAGCCGTCCGTGAGTTCGGTGCTTCCGGAGACCCTCTGCCCGTTGACGTAGCTGCCGTTGGTGGAACCAAGGTCCACCGCATTCGTTACGCCGTCGGCCGTGCGGATTTCGAGGTGGCGGCGCGAGACACCGGTGTCCTCGATGTGGATGTCTGCCTCGGAGGACCGGCCCAGGATGATGGACTGGGCGTTCAGCGAATAACGCTGGCCGTCAATATCGAGCACAGGCTGGAGCCTCGCCGGCTGCCGGCTCGGTGCCGCGGGAACATTGGGCCGCGCCTGGGCGGGTGCCGGAGCCGGGGCACCTTGGGATTTCTCGGTCGAGGAAGCGATCTCGAAGTCACCGGCCCGAAGCCCGGACTCCCGGCGAAAGGATATCCTGACCGGCCCCTGGAGGATGTAGCCCTGGCCGCGGACATGGTTGATGACGACGTCGCAGAGTTCTTCGGCGAGGGGAGTGCCCCACTCCTGTGCCCGCCGGAAGTCCTCATCGCTGAGCTGGACATCGAAAACGTTGGGCACCAATGTGCGGCCTGCGGCCACGGTAAGGGCCTTGTGGTCCACTTCGCGGCGGAGCCTGCTGGCAATCTCCACGGGCTCGACCTGGGCCTTGGAACCGGTGGAGAAGACACCGCGGACGGCCTTTTCAATGCCGCGTTCGACCCTGTCCAGCAGACCCATGGTTCTTCTCCTTTCCCCCCGGTTCCAGGGAAGCCGTTGTTCCTGACCAGCACCTGCAGTGCAGTGCGCCGCATTGTGGGGTGGCTGCCGACGGCAGCCGCTCCTGTATCCGATACTACTGTCCAGCCCCGTGAATGACCTTAATCCACAACGGCCGGGCGGCGGCAAAAGTTCGTCTTCACATCCGGGCGTCCCTCGCGCCGGCCCGGCGTTCGGCGGCGTCGAAGGCCCGTTCCGGTGCAGTTTTTTCCCTGCCGACAGCCGGGTCCGGGGGTGCCGAAGGCGGCGGCCTGGCGGCCAATTGGTAATTTGCCGCATGTGTCCGTTATGCTTGATCTCGCTGCTTTTACGAGGTGCAGGTACGGAAATCCGGGCCGGCTGAGTGGAAGAAGTTGCGCGCGAGTGGCGGAACGGCAGACGCGCTGGCTTCAGGTGCCAGTGTCCGAAAGGGCGTGGGGGTTCAAATCCCCCCTCGCGCACGCATATGGAAAAGCCCCGGTCTTGGACCGGGGCTTTTTTGCGTTCCCGGCCGCTCATGGGCTGGTTCGCGGATCCGTCCCTATAAAGAACGGGTGTGCGAACACGCTTAGGAATGCGGCGGCGAAGCGTCCTGCGGCGCGGCCGGGCGCGCGGACGCCTTGAACCGGCGTCGTGAATTGGCCAGGTGGCTTCGCATGGCAGCTGCCGCGGCCGCCTCGTCACCATCGGCGATGGCCTCCAGGATGGAGCGGTGCTCCAGCACCACCTGGTCGAAATGGTCCCGGGCATAATGCTCGACGCCGGTCATCAGGCGGGTGCGCGGCATCGCGATCATGGTCTGCCCCAGGGCTGCCAGGCAGTCGGAGTAATAGGGGTTGCCGGAGGCCGCAGCCACGGCCCGGTGGAATTCGAAGTCCGACTTCATGGCGTGGGCGGGGTGGCCCGAGCTTTCGGTAAAGGCCTCCAATGCGGTGCCGACGGCCCGCAACTGCCTGTCCGTGCGGTTGCGGGCCGCCAATGCCGCGGCCTCCGTCTCCACGCCCATGCGGAATTCCAGCAGGTGGAGCCTGTCCTCTGTGCTGGCCACTGGACGTCCACCCGGCATGGCCGGCGGTGCGTCCGAGGGCGGCGTGAGGGCGAAACTGCCGCGTCCGCGTTCGGTTTCAACGAGTCCCTCGGCCTGCAGCCTTGTCAGGGCTGCACGCACCACCGTGCGGCTGACGCCGAAATCATTGATGAGCGTGTTTTCGCTGGGCAGCTTCTCGCCCGGCTGGATGACACCGTCGACGATGCGGTTGCGAAGGTCAGCGGCGAGATCCGCGGTGAGGTTCCGGCTCATGGGTCAAGGTTACGCGCCGAAGGTCACGCTTTCGGTTGTCCAGGCGCGGGCTTGGTCGCTGAGGGTGATGCCGAGGCCGGGGCGGTCCGGGACGATCATCCGGCCGTCTTTGGTTTCGAGGCGTTCGTTGAACAGCGGGTCGAGCCAGTCGAAGTGCTCTACCCAGGGTTCGCGGGGGTAGGTGGCGGCGAGGTGGAGGTGGATTTCCATGGCGAAGTGCGGGGCTAGGCCCAGGCCGCGTTCGTCGGCGAGGGCGGCGAGTCGGAGGAATTGGGTGATGCCGCCGACGCGTGGGGCATCGGGTTGGATGATGTCGCAGCCGTTGGCGTTGATCAGGGCTTTGTGTTCGGCGACGGAGGCGAGCATTTCGCCGGTGGCGATGGGGGTGTCCAGGACGTGGGCGAGGTGGGCGTGGCCTTCGAAGTCGTAGGCGTCCAGCGGTTCTTCGATCCAGGCCAGGTTGAAGTCTTCGAGGCGGCGGCCCATGCGCAGGGCTGTGGCGCGGTCCCACTGTTGGTTGGCGTCGACCATCAGTGGGACGTCGGGGCCGATGTGGTCCCGGATGCCGGCGACCCGGCGGAGGTCTTCCGTGCTGTCCGGCAGGCCTACTTTGATTTTGATGCCGCCGATGCCTTCCTCGATGGACCGGCTGGCCCGGTCCTTGACTTCTTCGAGGGTGGCGTTAAGGAAGCCGCCGGAGGTGTTGTAGGTCCGTACCGAGTCGCGGTACGAGCCCAGGAGCTTGGCCAGGGGCAGGCCCGCGCGTTTTGCCTTCAGGTCGTACAGGGCGATGTCGACGGCGGCCAGGGCCTGGGTGGCGACGCCGGAGCGGCCCACGGAGGCCCCGGCCCACAGGAGTTTGGTGTAGATCCTGGCGATGTCGTTGGGGTCCTCGCCGATCAGGCCCTCGGCGACCTCTTTGGCGTGGGCGTACTGTGCCGGTCCGCCGGCCCGTTTGGAGTAGCTGAAGCCGATGCCCGAATGCCCGAGTTCGGTGGTGATCTCGGCGAACAGGAAGACCACCTCGGTCATGGGCTTCTGCCGGCCGGTGAAGACTTTGGCGTCGCTGATGGGAACAGTGAGCGGCAGGCGCGCGGTGGACAGCTTGACGTGCCGGATCAGATCGACAGTACTCATTGATACTCCTAGGGGCGTGACTGGGCTCCATCGCCCACCTCTTTAGGATATAAGTTGATAACTTGTATTACAAGTTTGGGCTTTTGTTGTACTCACCACTCCGGGATCGCGGCAGGAATAGCGCCGGGCTGCGGTGCTGTTGACCCAGGCATGAAAGCAATTACCTACAGCGAATACGGCAGCCCCGATGTCCTTGAGCTCACCGAGCAGCCCATGCCGAAGGTGGGTCCGGGAATGGTCCTGGTCAAGGTGAAGGCGGCTGCAGTCAATCCGGTGGACTGGAAGATCATGGCGGGTTACCTGGATGCGGCCATGGACCTGCAGTTCCCGGCGATCCCGGGATGGGATGTGGCAGGCGTGGTGGAGTCGGTGGGAATCGATTCCCGGCAGTTCAAACCCGGCGACGAAGTGATCGCCTACGGGCGCAAGGACTACGTCCACGGCGGCAGCTTCGCCGAATACATTGCCTTGCCCGAAAGGCTCTTGGCGCGGAAACCCGCCGCCCTTGACTGGAGCGGGTCCGCAGGCCTTCCGCTGGCGGGCTTGACTGCCTACCAGGTGCTGAACCGCCTTGGCCTCAGCGCAGGCGAGACCGTACTGATCCATGGCGGCGCCGGCGGCGTGGGATCCCTGGGCATCCAGATTGCCGTGGCGCTGGGCGCCGAAGTCATTGCGACGGCGTCGGAAAAGAACCACGATTTCCTCCGCTCCCTGGGCGCGCACCCCGTCACGTATGGTGACGGTCTTGCCGACCGGGTCCGGTCCCTGCGGCCCGGCGGGGTGGACGTGGTTGCCGATTTTGTCGGCGGCAACCTGGCGGCCACCCTCGACGTGCTTGCAGAAGGCGGACGGCATGCTTCGATCGCCGACAGTGACGTTGAAGAGCATGGCGGCACCTGGATGTGGGTCAGCCCTGTCGGCGCCCAGCTTCAGGAACTGGCGGACCTGGTGGATGAAAGGAAGATGCGGGTGGAGGTTGCCGAGGTGTTTCCCCTGGCCCGGGCCGCGGACGCATTCCGGCTCAACATGGAGGGGCATACCCGGGGCAAGATCGTGGTGACGGTGGATCACACAGTCTGAGTCCGCAACTGCCCGTTATTTCCTGATTGCGCCGAATCCTGCAATCAGCGCCTCGAGTCCGAGGCGGAAGGCGGTGTCGGCCGGGCGGCCGCGTTCCTGCCCGGCCGAGGCCTCCTGCCCTGATGCCGAATGTCTCACGGCCGCCGTGAAATAGGGCGTGGATTCCGCCATTGAACCGGCGTCGAAAATGTCCTCGGGCGCCGTGACGTCGTAGGCGGAGCCGAAGATAAAGGACTCCAGTGCCACGATGGAGGGTACGATCCGGTCCTGGGGAAAGCCGGCGTCCGAAAATCCCTTGCTGACGGTCTCGTACATGGCGAGGGTCTGCGGGGCATCCGTCACAGGCAGGACGGCGATGACGGGAATCAGCGGGGTGTGTTCTGCAAAGACATCCCGGTAGCTCCAGGCCCAGGTGCGCACGGCGTCTTCCCAGCTGCTGCCGCCGAATCCGGAGACATCCACCAAGGACATTAGATGGTCCTCCACCAGGAGCAGCACGTCGTGCTTGGACGCCACGTGGTTGTAGAGGGCGGACGGCGCAACGTCCAACACCTTGGCGAGGGCGGCCATGGTCAGCCCGTCATAGCCTTTGCGGCTGACCAGCTTCAGCGCGGCCGAGGTAATCCCCGCTTTGTCCAAGACCGCCGCCGACGGCCTGCCCGCCCGCCTCTTCTGCGCGCCCCCGCTGGTGGCGGCGCGTCCCTGTGCGGCTGATAGTGCCGGCATTCCTGCCCTTTCGTCGGTAGTCTCCAGCATTATTCCATCCGGGACTTCCGCTCCCGGATGCCACCGGTTATAGTTCTACTAAATGAATGCCATTCATTTAGTGGTTTCCATCACTAGGGAAGCCGAAGAGAGGACATCATGCTGAACCTGAACCGCGACGTCGTGGTCGTTGGAGCCGGGCCGTCCGGACTCACCGCCGCCCGTGAACTGAAGAAGGCCGGCCTCACCGTCGCCGTACTTGAGGCCCGCGACCGCGTGGGCGGCCGCACCTGGACGGACACCGTGGACGGCGCCATGCTCGAGATTGGCGGCCAGTGGGTTTCCCCGGACCAGACCGCCCTCCTGGAACTCCTCCGGGAACTGAACCTGGAGACCTACCCGCGCTACCGCGACGGCGAGTCCATCTACATCGGCGCGGACGGCACCCCCGTGCGCTACACCGGCGACTCCTTCCCCGTGGACGCGGACACCGCCGTCGAAATGGACCGCCTGGTGGCCCTCCTGGACGGCCTGGCCGCCGAGATTGGCGCCACGGAACCGTGGGCCCACCCGAAGGCCCGCGAACTGGACACCATTTCCTTCCATCACTGGCTGCGGCAACACTCGGCCAACGAGGAAGCCTGCAAGAACATTGGCCTCTTCATCGCGGGCGGCATGCTCACCAAGCCGGCCCACGCCTTCTCCGCCCTGCAGGCGGTCCTGATGGCCGCCTCCGCCGGCTCGTTCACCCACCTGACGGACGAGGACTTCATCCTCGACCGGCGCGTGGTGGGCGGGATGCAACAGGTTTCGCTGCTTCAGGCGCAGGAACTGGGCGACGACGTCGTCCTGGACTCCCCGGTGCGCACCATCAACTGGGAGCAGGATGCCGACGGCGGCTACCGGGCCGCCGTCGAGTCTGACCGCGCTACCGTCAACGCCCGGTTTGTGGTCATGGCCGTGCCGCCCAACCTCTATTCCCGAGTCTCGTTCAACCCGCCGTTGCCGCGCCGCCAGCACCAGATGCACCAGCACCAGTCCCTGGGCCTGGTCATCAAGGTCCACGCCGTCTACGCCACTCCTTTCTGGCGGGACAAGGGACTTTCGGGTACCGGCTTTGGCGCGGATGCTTTGGTGCAGGAGGTCTACGACAACACCAACTACGGAGATTCCCGCGGCACGCTGGTGGGCTTCGTCTCGGATGAGAAGGCGGACGCCGTCTTTGAGCTCAGCGCCGACGCCCGGAAGAAGGCCATCCTGGAATCCATTGCCGGCTTCCTTGGCGACGAAGCCCTGGCTCCGGAGGTTTACTACGAGTCCGACTGGGGCTCGGAGGAGTGGACCCGGGGCGCCTACGCTTCCAGCTACGACCTGGGCGGCCTGCATCGTTACGGCAAGGACCAGCTGGCACCCGTGGGTCCTATCTACTGGTCCTCGTCCGACCTGGCCGCGGAAGGCTACCAGCACGTCGACGGTGCCGTCCGCATGGGGCGCCTGACCGCCGCGCGCATCGCCGAGGTGGCGAAGGTTCCGGTTGCCGCCGGCTGGTAAATAAGCATGCTTACTAATAGGCTGGCGGCGGGGAGCGTCCCCGACTTCAGACGAACGAGGTGAGGCATGACTGACGCGCAGAGCATCAGCAAGGTTACTGAGATCATCAACGATGCCAAGATCGGGATGGTCACCACCATCAACGAAGAAGGCGCCCTCGTCAGCCGGCCGCTGGCAGTCCAGGAGGTCATGGACGACGGCGATATGTGGTTCTTCACCGGCCTGGGCACCTCGCAGGTGGCGCACGTCCGGGCAGATCCGCGCGTCAACGTCGCCTTTGGCAAGAACACCGAATGGGTTTCCGTTGCCGGAACCGCCGAGGTGGTCACGGACCGGGCCAAGATCCACGAAATGTGGAACCAGGTGGTCGAGGCGTGGTTCCCCGACGGTCCGGACACCCCCGAAGTGTGCCTGCTCCGGGTCGAATCGGACTCCGCGGAGTACTGGACCAGCCCGGGTGGCACTGCGGCCACCGTGCTGCAGTGGGTGAAGTCTAAGGTCACCAACAGTCGGATGAGTGTTGGCGAGAGCGGAACCGTGGAGCTTTAGCAGAACCAGGGGGCGGAGCGGCTACGGCTGCTCCGCCCTTTTCAACGCCTGCAGGACTGCCGGCAGCAGCACGTCATTGCGGCCCCACAGCGGATCCAGGATCTCCACGTACCAGGAGTCCGCGAGGAGCAGGGCCAGGGCATCGTTGGTTTCCACGGCCCAGTCCCGGATCTGTTCCTCTTCCACCGGGTTTTCGCTGGAGCCGAGGACCGTGGTCACTTCCGATCCGGCGATGGTCACGGGGATGGCTGCGCTGCTGGCCTCGCCAGGCGCGTGCGCCACCGTCACCAGTTCGGTGCGGGTGGACAGCGCCAGCAGTTCACCAGCGGTGGCCGCACTGCAGAAGCCCGTGACGTATTCGCGTTGCGCCGCCGCACCGTCCCGGATGCCCGGTTGGGATTCCTTGGTGAAGAGGCCGTGCCGGTTCAGCTCTGCCAAGGCCCCGGCGATGGGCCTGGTCTCGTCGTCGGAGCCCGGGGCAAAGTGTCCGGGCTGGTAGGAACTACCGCCCTCCAGCCACCGGGCCGTCAGTTCCCCGGCGGCCTCAAGGGTAGTGGCTTGGCGCCAGACTCCACGGTCCTCCAACAGCCGGCCGAACTTGTCACGGACGGGCACTTCCTCAGGCTTCATCTTCGGATGCTATCGCCGGGGCGGCGGCCCGATCCACCGCCCCCGACACAGCAGTTAACCTCAGCCGGCCTGGTCGGCCGGCTGGCGGGATGGAATTCCGGCCGCCCGTTCGGCCGCCCGTTCGGCCGCCGCCAGGGTCGCCGCCAGGCTCCCGACGGCGTCCGGGTACGTCGCGTGCGCGGCAGTGCGCAGCTGGTCCGCCGTGCGCATCGCCTTGATCAGGGCGGAGGTCTCCGGCAGGCGCACGTCCGTCAGGGCGGGGTAGTCGATCATGCTGGCCGGATCGAGCTCATAGCGGCGCCAGCGGAGCAAAAGCTCGTCATGCCGAGCCGTCGCCGCCTGATGGGCAGAGAGCTGCCGGCGGTGCTCACGGCGGCCCGCATGCCAGGCCAGGTACCGGGGGGTGGCGTGGTGGGCGGCAATTCCCGCGGCCACCGCCGCGCCCGCCATGACAAGCCCGGACCAGGGGGACACCATCGCAGGGATGATCAACGCCGGAAGTGCAACGCACGAGCCCAGGAAAAGGTCCCAGAACAGCTGGTCCGGCACCTCGGCGGCGCGGCCCTTGGGTCCCAGTGCCCGGCGTCTTACGGCAAAAACTGTGGCGGCCACGCTGGCAACCAGGACCGGACCACACAACAGGACCGCCCACGCACCTTGATGCAGTCCCTGGAACAGGAATTCGGCCATGGCTGACATTGTGCACCTCCAGCGCCCGCAGGCCCCGGCCGGAACGCCCGGGCTGGTCATTCCATTGCATCGTCTTCCGGGCACCGCGTCAATGGCGTCAGGGAATGGCCACAGGGGGTACTGCAAAGCATCGGGAGGTGGGTAGCGTGGACCCATGCGTATCAAAATGTGCAGCATTCATGTCCAGGATCCCGCAGCGGCCCATGCCTTCTACACGGGGACCCTGGGCTTTGACACGCTCATGGCCATGCCTGAGTACAACCTCTACATCATCAAGGACCCCGGCGCGGACGACAGTTCCACGGGGTTGCTCCTGGAGCCCAGCGACAACCCGATCGGCGCGGACTACATGAACTCCGTGCGCGAAGCGGGCCTGCCCGCCATCGTCTTCGGCGTCCCGGACGTCCAGGCCGAATTCGAACGGCTGACGGCGGCCGGCGTCAGCTTCAAGACGCCGCCCACCACGGATCCCTTCGGCACCAGTGCCGTGTTCGACGACGGCTGCGGCAACTACATCCAGATCCACCAGGACTGAGGGCTACTCCGCCTTCGCGCGGTCCTTCTTGGCCTGCTTTTTCGCCGCCTCTTCCTTGACCCGCTGGGCCTCGGCGCGGACGGCAGCGTGCGTGGAACGCTCGGTGACCAGCCATTGTGGCGGTGCCTGCAGCAGGGCGGTGATTTCCGCCGTCGTAAGCGCTTCCTCCACGCCGCCGCGGGCAAGGCCGCTGATGGACACGTTCAGCTTCTGTGCCACCACCGGGCGGGGGTGCGGGCCGTTGCGGCGGAGCTCGGCGAGCCACTCCGGCGGGTTGGCCTGGAGCTCGGCGAATTCCTCGCGGGTGATGGTTGAATCCTGGAACTCCTGCGGCGCAGCAGGCAGGTAGATGCCAAGTTTCTTGGCAACGGTGGCCGGCTTCATGGACTGGGAGTTTGCAGAGGTCATGCTTCAAGGGTATCCGGGCGGCGGGTACTGTGAAGACGTGCCCGCCGACAATACCCCTGCCCCTGACGCCCCGGACGCCGTTGCCGGCGCAGAGCCGCGGATGCTTCGCATCTCCTACGTGGCAGGAGTGACGCCCGGTAAGTGGATCCGCCGGTGGGAGGAGCGGATGCAGGATATTCCGCTGCGCGCATCCATGGTTGACGACGGCGACCAGCTGGAGGTGCTTCGCGACGGCAGGGCGGACATGGCCTTTGTCCGGCTTCCGGTGGACCGGACCGGCCTCAATGTCATCCCGCTGTATGAGGAGCAGCCCGTGGTGGTGGCCCCCAAAGGCCACGAGATCTCCGTGTTCGAGGAAGTGGCGCTCGCCGACCTGGAAGAGGAATCGATCCTGGATGTGGCCTCATTGGGTGGACCGGAGGCGGCGCTCCAGGTGGTTGCCACCGGCGCCGGGCTGGTGATCCTCCCCATGCCGGTGGCGCGCCACCTCAACGTCAAAGACACGGTGGCGCGGCGGCTGACCGGGTTGGACGGGACGGAAATCGGGCTGGCCTGGCCTGTTGACGCCACGGACGAGGTCCTTGAAGAGTTCATCGGCATCGTCCGCGGGCGCACTGCCCACAGTTCGCGGCAGCCCTCTGCCCAGCCGGTCAAGGAAAAGAAGGATCCCAAACCGGACCGGCGGGGAACCGGCACCAAAAAAGCCCCGAAAGTGGCCCAGCGCTATGCTCCCAACCCGGACAAGGGCCGTGGCAGGGGATCGCGGAAAAAGGGCAAAAGATAATCATTCACGGGTCCGTCGCGGCCAAATAATAAGTCTACTTGCGAATATGTTGCTAAGCATGCTTATTGTAGGAGGGTAGCGACGCGGGGTGACCAGCACCTTGCCACCTGCAGGAAGGCCGCGGCCCGATGACCAGCAACCTCGATCCTGATGCCCGGAGCAGTTACCGCCTGATCGCGTTGGCGGCGCGCCTGATCCAGCGGCGCCAGGACGATGCCCTGGCCCACCTTGGCCTCACCCGTGCCGCCGTCATTGCCCTGGAAGGGTTGACGGAGGGTCCGCTGAACCAGGAACAACTTGCCGAGGAAATCCGGGTCCAGAGCCAGACGCTGGGCCGGGTCCTCCTGCGGCTCGAAGCCGCCGGCCTGATTACCCGGACCCGCCAGGTCACGGACCGCCGGCAACTAAAGGTGGAACTGACGGATGCGGGCAGTGCCGCGGTCGAAGCCGCACGGGAAGCGGAGGTCAACGCCTACCCGCGCGACTCCGATATTTCGTGGAAAGCCCTCCGCGAGGAGCTGACGAAGTTCGTCCACGCGGTCCCGCCGGGCCATGACTCCGGAGTGGTCCCCTTCGCGCCGCCCGAACACCGTACGGGGCACCGCGGCCAGGCCAGCCGTGCCGGCGGCATGCGCGGCTGGGACCAGCCCCGGCAGAACTGATCACACGCGGGGAGCGTGCCGAACGTCCGCGGAACCCTCGTGCTGGTCAGGCCGGGCAGGCGTCCTTGAGGGCTTTGACCGAGTCCGCCGGCACCTGGTCCCCGGATGCAGCCACGTCGCCGAGCGGCGTCGTGATTTCCGCCGGGACCCCGGCCTCCCGGGCCGCGGACACCAACCCTGCCAGCGCCTTCTTATCGTCCACGCTGACAAGTCCGTCCTGGACCCTGGCGCAGATCTGCTTGGTGACCTCCTGGGCAACGGCGGAGGCGGCCTGGGAAGCGGCGGCGCTGGCCGCGTTGCCGGCCGCGTCCCCTGCCGCTCCGCATCCGGTCAACAACAAACCTGCGGACAGGACGGCGGTGAGGGCTGCGTGGCGGCGGATCATGCTTCCAGCCTACCGGCGCGCGGGAACCCCCAGGATGCTGTCCAGGAGCCCATTCCGGAACTTGCCCTCCGGATCGTGCCCGGCGGCGAAGGCCCGGAAGTCTGCGAAGCGCGGATAGAGCTTCTCCCAGTCGTAAGCGTCCGCGGTAAACAGCTTCCCCCAGTGCGGCCTCGCCCCGAAGGGCCGCAGGGCTTCTTCAAGGACCGGAAGGAAAGCCTCCACCTCGGGTTGCATCGGCTTCCAGGTAAAGTGCAAGGCCACGCTCGGCTGCCGGAAGAACGGGCTGAGCCAAAACTTATCGGCGGCGCCGGTGCGGATCTCCGAGACGAAGAGCAGGGGTGCGAGCTCGTCCGCGAGGGCCCGGACCGCCTGGAGGGCCGCGGGGGCCTGCCCGATGGGCAGGATGAACTCGCTTTGCAGCTCGTCCCCGTTGCTCGGCGTGAATTCATGGCGGAAATGCGGCAGACGGTCCAGCCAGGGCCCGGGCTGGTCCAGCTGGAGGGTGCAGTTCTCGGCAGACATGTCCGGCAGTGGATGGCGCGGGCGCTGGGCCGATGTGGCGCCGTACAGGTTGGCCAGCGGCTCTTCCCCGTCAAGGGCTTTGAGCCAGACCTGGTTGACGGTGTCACCGGCATAGTCCGTAAAGAGGCTGACGCTGTAGGCGCTGGACACGATGGCGGTGAAGTCCTCCAGCGCGGCATCCCACGGAAGGTCTTCCAGGACGCGCTGGCGCATGCTGAAGCTTGGCCGTACCGCCAGTTCCAGCCCGGTGACGATGCCGAGGGCACCCATGCCCACCACGCTGGCCAGGAAATCGTCCCCGTCCTTCCGGGACAGCGTGACCTGCTCGCCCGAGGCCCGAACCATGTCGATCGATTCCACGGCGCCGGCCAGTGCGGGGTTGTTGACGCCGGAACCGTGGGTGCCGGTCTGCACCGCGCCGGCTACCGAGATGTGCGGCAGTGATGCCATGTTGTGGATGGCAAGGCCGGCCTCTTCCAGCTTCCGGCACAGGGCACCGTAGCTCACCCCGCCGCTGACCCGGACCGTTGAACGGTCCGCACCCACCTCCACCTGCTGGGGGAGTGCATCGAGGAGGACGTGCACACCGTCCGTGTCGCCGACGCTGTTGAATGAGTGCCGTGACCCCAAGGCCTTCACCCGCGTCGATCCGGCGACGATGGCAGCCAGTTCGCTGACCGATTCCGGCCGCCGGACATCAGCGGAGGAGTATTGGAGGTTTCCTGCCCAGTTCTTCATTGAGTGGCTTTCGCTTGGTGTTGGGGTCATCCCACTGTCAGCGCTAACAAAGTGGGATGTCAAGGCACTTCCGCTGTGCGGGCGGCGGCCCGCCAGTGTCCGGGCCGTCCGATACCCGCCGGGAGGCTCGTGGCCGCGCTGCCCCGCGCCGCGGCAACCTGCGCCTGGGTGAGGAACAGCGCTCCCGCCAGGTCGGCGTCGTCCAGCCTTGCGTCCCGCAGGTCGGCGCCCAGCAGGTCCACAGCCGTCAGGTCCGTGCCGCGCAGGTCGGCGGCGATCAGGCAGGCCCCGCGCAGGTCCGCACCGCACAGCTGCCAGCCGCGGAGGTCGGCGCCTGCCAGATCGGCACTTGGAGCCAGGCGGACAACGCGCGGATCGGGGTCGAAGTAACCTGCGCGGACCTCCTCGCTGACCTCCCGCAGAACCGCGCCAACACTCTCATGGAGGGACCCGACGTCGGCTGCAAGGACCGTTTCGAGGCTTCCACCGGCGATTCCCTGTACGAGGCTGTGTACCTGGCCCACCTCCCGTGCCGTTTCCGGGCTGTAAGCAAGCGACTCCGCCCGGTCCAGTTGCCAGAGCATTTCGTGGAGCTGCCGCAGGACCTTGAAGGCGGCAAACATGTCCTTGGCCGACCGGGGATCGTCCCGCCAGCTGGTCCCTCCGAAGAGCCGCTGGCTGACGGCCTGGCCGGCGCCGAAGCAGTCAAACGCCGTGCAGCCTGCGAACCCGCGGGCGCGCAGGCTGCGGTGGATGGTGCAGGAGAAGTCGCCTGCCAGGTTGGGGCACGGGGTGGCTGGCGGCTTGTCGATGGCAAAGTCCGCGGAGCGGGTGAATCCGAAGGCGGTGCAACACAGTGCAAAGCACTGGGTGCAGTCAGGTGTGAGGCGTGGGGTGGTGGGTTCCATGGGGGCTCCCTGGGGTGGTTCCGATAAGGGTGCGGAAAGGAGGGGAACCCGGGTTCGGGTCCCCCTCCGGGGCGCACGGAATCACCGTTCCTGTACTGAAGGACAAGAACTGCCGGCAGCGGGAGGTCACAGGGAATGCATGCAAGTCACTGCGACCAGAATAGCCATTGCGGGCGTGCTCTGTCAGGAGGTCCCTGTATCTCCTGCCTGCGTGGTGCGCGGCGGCGGGACGCGGCGGCTGCCGGTGGTTTCGAAGGCCGCGGCCAGCCGGAGCAGGTCCGTGTCGCTGTACGCTTTGCCGGCGATGGTCAGGCCCACGGGCATGGCAAGGTCAGCCACGACTCCCATGGGGACCGTGACCGTGGGGATGCCCAGGTGCCGGGGGACCAGGTTTCCGTTGGCCACCCACACGCCGTTGCGCCACGCGATGTCTGCGGAAGCCTCGTTGCTGTCGGCATCGGCGGGTGCAACGTCGGCAGCTGCCGGGAACACCACGGCATCCAGTCCCAGCCGGTCCATCCATTCCTCCAGGTCGACGCGCCGGGTTTCCTCCAGCCCCGCCAATCCTTCGGGCAGGTGCGGAATATCGGCCAGGACTGGAACGCCGTACTCCCGGATCCAGGCGGGATAGTCGCTGATGTCGTCATCGAACCCGTCGTAGCGGTCCGGCAGCGAACCTTCAGGGGCTGGGAAGATGGCGGAGCCGTCCACGTCAGACAGGCGGTTCAGCCGCGGATCACCGTTGGCATCAAGGAAGTCATTCCACGCCCAGGCTGACAGGTCCACGATCTCCCGCCGCAGATACTCCGGGGACACGAATCCCCGCGTGGCGATGGTGGGCGCGCCCGGCCGGTCCCCTTCGTAGTTGGACACCACGGGGAAGTCCACCTCGATGACCTCCGCGCCTGCGGCCTCGAGGTCCTGCCGGGCTGCGTTCCAGAGGTCCAGCACCGAGTCCCGGGTATTGATCCGCTGCCCCGTGGGACCACCGATGCCCGGATGGTCCGACGTCCCGGCGTCGGGATCGGCGTTGATGTACATCCGGGGGATACCCAGCCGCTTGCCCGCGAGGACGCCGGCTGCTGCGAAAGCGTCCGGCACGGCCAGCTCAACGTACGACGGCGGGCGGACACTTGATGTTTTGGGTACCGGCACCCACGGCTGGACGCGCCAGAAATCCCCGCGTGCCTCGGCGTCGTCCGCCACCACGACGTCCAGGACTTCGAGCAGGTCGGCCATGGTCCGGGCGTGCGGAACCACCACGTCCATGGTGGGCACCAGGGGCCAGTTTCCGCGGACGGAAATGACCCCGCGCGAGGGGGTATAGGCACACAGGGCGTTGTTGGACGCCGGGGCGCGACCGGAGGACCAGGTCTCTTCCGCGAGGCCGAACGCCGCGAAACTGGCGGCGGTGGCGGTCCCGGAGCCGTTGGACGAACCTGACGCGAAGGCGGCCGTGAGGTAGTCCGCGTTGTATGGGCTTTCTGCCCGCCCGTAGACCCCGCGCTGCATCCCGCCGTTGGCCATGGGAGGCATGTTGGTAAGCCCGATCAGGACTGCGCCGCCGGCCCGGAGCCGTTCAATGGTGAAGGCGTCGCGCTGCGCCACCAGGTCCTTGAACGCCGGGGAACCGGCGGCCACGGTGAGGCCGCGGACCTGGTAACTGTCCTTGGCCGTGTAGGGGATGCCGTCCAGCGGGCCCAGCGTGAAGCCGGCCGCCCGGCGCCGATCGGACGCCTGCGCCTCGGCCACCGCCGCAGGGTTCATGACCACCATGGCATTTAGACATATGCCTGATGAGTCATATTTTCGGATCCGCTCCAGGTACAGCTCCACCAGCTCCTCGCTGGTGACCTCGCCGGACTCGAGCGCCGCACGCAGCCGGCTGATGCCGGCCTCGACGACGTTGAACGGGCGGGCTGCGGGCGCGGACTTTTGCTCCTCGACCAGTTTCACGCGGCCTCCTCCCTCGGGGCAGGCTGCTGCTGGGTGATGCAGTGAATGCCGCCGCCGAAGGCGAAGATGTCGCGGGCGTCCACCAGTTCCACAGTTCGGCCCGGGTACGCGCGCTCGAGGATGCCTGCGGCGATGGCGTCGTTGGGATCATCGAAGCTGCACAGCACCACCACGTCGTTAGCCACGTAGTGGTTGATGTAGGACCAGTCCACCCAACCTTCGTCGTCCTTGAGGGTTGTGGGCGCGGGAACGTCGATAATGCGCAGCGGCCGGCCCTGGGCGTCCATTTGGCCGGACAGGACCGCCTTCAGTTGGAGATAGACGGCGTGATCCGGGTGTGCGGGGTCGTCTTGGCGGTGAAGCAGGATGGTGCCGGGTCCAGCGAAGGTTGCCACGATGTCCACATGGCCGCGGGTGCCGAATTCGTCGTAATCGCGCGTGAGTCCGCGCGGCAGCCAGATGGCCTTGCTGGTCCCCAGTGCCGCGGAAACCTCCGCTTCCACGGAGTCCTTGGTGGCGCCGGGGTTGCGGCCGGGATCAAGCTGGACGGTCTCGGTCAGCAACACTGTCCCCTCACCGTCCACGTGGAATCCGCCGCCCTCGTTCACCAGTGGACTTGTCCGGACGGGGACGCCGGTTGTGGCGGCGACGGCCTTTGCCACTGCTTCGTCGTTGCCCCAGGCTGCCCATTCCTGGGCGCCCCAACCGTTGAAGATCCAGTCCACGGCGGCCACTGATCCGTCCGGTTGGTGTACGAAGGTGGGTCCGCTGTCCCGAAGCCAGGCGTCATCGAGGGGGACCTCCACGATGTCGATGCCCGTGCCGAGCCATTCCCGTGCGGCCGTGGCGTCCCGGGGATCGGCGACCACGGTGACCGGCTCGTACCTGGCAATGGTCTGTGCCACCCTGGTCCACGCGGCGCGGGCGCGGTCAAGGGTCGGGCTGCCTGTTGGACCGAAGGTTTCGTTGGGTGGCGGAAATGCCATCCAGGTGCGCTGGTGGGCCTCCCACTCGGCGGGCATCCCGGTGGTGGCGGAGGGCGAAACGTGGTTGGGGGCGGCGGTGGCCCCAACGGCGGTCGAATAAATGAATGACATTCATTTATTATGGAGAGGCGGATGTGTCGTGCGCAAGGGTTACGCCGATTCAGTCCATGCCTGACCGGTCAACGGCCGCCAGGATGGCGCGTGCCAGTTCCGCCGGCTTGGTGAATTGCGGCCAGTGGCCGGTGGGCAGGTCGACATAGTCGACGTCGTGGACCCGCGCCAGCTCGGCGACGAACGGACTGCCGGCCGCGATCCACTCCCTGAGCAGGGCCGCGGGAAACTCGCACGCAATCACAGTGGCGGGCACGGCGTAGCGGCGCTCGTCATGCAGGTGCTGCCTGCCGTAGGCCACGCCCCGCGGTTCGGGAATGGCGTGTGCGCGGAAGGCCCGGCGGAGCCCGTCGTCCAGGTCCACCAGGTCGGCGTCATCGAAGCTTTCCCAAGGCGGAAGGGGAATGTCGTCACCCTCGGCGGGCAGTTCGTCATTGATCACACCCCCTTCGCCCAGTGGGCCGCTGTCCACGTAGATGGCGCGCTCCACCTTGTCCGGCCGTGCGTCAACGGCCCCGTGGATGATGGCGCCACCTCCCGAATGCCCCACCAGGACCACCTTGCCGCCGATGGCATCGACGGCCTGGACCACGGCGTCTATGTGGTCCTGCAGCCCTATTCCGGCCCGGCTGGAGTCCACCGATTCCAGTCCGGGCAGGGTCAGGGGGTGGGGGCGGTGGCCCGCTGCCTCCAGGGCAGGTGTCACCTCCGCCCAGGATGAAGCGTCCAACCAGAATCCGGGTACCAGGATGATGTCCATGACCGCACCCTACCCCCCACCCCCTGCGCCGGAGCAAGGGGCCGCTACCGCTTCCGGTTCCGGCCCTTCCCGGCGTTCCGGCTGCCGCGTTCGAAGGCCTCGCGCTCTGCGGAGCGCTGCGACTTTCCCGCGGAGACCACCTTCTGCTGCCACTCCCGGTGGTAAGCGCGCTGGGCGGCGACGTCGGAGCGGCGGGCCAGGGCTGCGAGTTCACGCTGCATCTTCAGGTACGAATTCCAGCGCCGTTCCTCCAGGAAGCCCGCGTCAATCGCTTCCCGGACTGCGCAACCGGGCTCAGTTCCGTGCGCGCAGTCCGCAAACCGGCAGCTTGCGGCCAGTTCCTCCACGTCGCCGAACATCCCGCCCAGGCCTTCGCCGGCGTCGAACAGCCCGAAACCCCGCACGCCGGGTGTGTCCATCAGCACCGTGCCGTTGGACAGCGGCACCAGTTCGCGGGCGGTGGTGGTGTGCTTGCCCTTGAAATCGCCGGACCTCACCGCACCGGTCTCTTGGACTTCCTGCCCCGCCAAGGCGTTGATCAAGGTGGACTTGCCGGCTCCGGACGGACCCAGGAGCACAATGGTGCCTCCGGCCGGAATGCGGCCCATCAATTCGTCGATGCCGTCGCCGTTCTCGGCAGAGGTGGTCACCACGTCCACGCCCGCCGCCTGAAGGACCACCTTCCCGACGACGTCGTCCGCCACCTGCGCAAGGTCAGCCTTGGTGATGATCACCAGGGGAGTGGCGCCCGAGTCCCATACCGCCACCAGGGTCCGTTCCAGCCGGTTGTGGGTGAGCGGCCGGTCCACGGGCACCACCACGCCAACGGTGTCCATGTTGGCGGCAAGGACCTGCTCGGCGGACGAGTCCTCGAAGGCACGTTTGCGGCTGAGCTCGGACCGGCGGGGCAGGATGGCCAGGATCTGGCGCCCGCCGGCGCGGTTGGGGCCGATCCAGACCCAGTCACCGGTGACGGGCTGGTCGCCGGTGAGCGGGTAGGGCAGGTGGAGCAGCCCGTCGGCGACGGCGACCAGCAGCAGCGTTCGGTCCACGCGCACCACCCGCCCGGTGCCGGTGGCCTCGGGGTTGGGATGCGCGGCGAAATGGCGGGCGACGGCGGGCGTGTAGCCGTAGGCGAAAGGGCCCTCGGCCGTTGAAGGGTTGTTGATGCCAGGGTTGTCCAGGGCGTTGCCTGAAGGAATATGCACGTTGGTGTCCTCGGAAAGGTTCCCGGAGCAGGCGCGAGGTACCGGTCAGGAATCTCAGGAACGGCGCGTGCAACGGGAAAGGATGGTTGATGGTGTTGATGCGGGGCGCTCACGGCGCGCGGCAGTCGCAGTCATCAAAGCCACCTCCTCTCCCTCGTGCGGGTCCCGTCATCCTGCCGGGAACGGCAGGATGGGGCCGGGTCCCACTTTAGTGGCCGCCGGCGTCGGGCACCAGAGCCTGGACCACAAGGGTGCGGACTCCCGTGGATCCACCCCCCTCCGGCCGCTAGGCGCTGGTGGCGTCCTGGACCTCGCCCACCAGCTCCTCGATGATGTCTTCGAGGAAGAGCATCCCGGTGGTCCTGCCGCCGGCGTCGAACACCCGGGCCACGTGGGCCCCCGTCCGGCGCATGGCGGCCAGCGCATCCTCAAGGTCGGCGCCGGCGAAGGCCGAGGCGAGACGCCGGATCCGCTTGGCCGGCACCGGCTGGTGGAACTTCGCGGCCGTGGTCAGGTCCATGACGTCCTTCAGGTGGAGGTAGCCGCCAGGTTCCCCGGCCGGGTTGGTCAGGATGTACCGGGAGTAGCCGTGCCTGGCTACGGCCAGCTGGATATCAGCAGGCGTGGCCGACTCCGGCAGCAGCACCATCTCCGCCAGGGGGACCTGGACATCTGCCACGGTCTTGGCCGTGAATTCGAACGCGTTGCTCAGGGTGCCGCTGGTGTCGGCCAGCATCCCGTCCCTGGTGGACTGCTCCACGATGGTGGCGACCTCGTCCAGCGTGTAAGCGCTGGTGGCCTCATCCTTGGGTTCCACCCGGAAGAGCCGGAGGACGGCATTGGCAATCCCGTTCAGCGACCAGATCACCGGTTTGAAAACCCGGGCCACCAGGACCAACGGGGGAGCGAGCAACAGGGCCGCCCGGGTGGGAACCGAGAAGGAGATGTTCTTGGGCACCATTTCCCCCACCACTACATGCAGGAACGTCACCAGCAGCAGCGCCACAACGAACGCGATGATGCTGATCGCCTCATAGGACAGGGATGTCAGGCCCAGCGGGATTTCCAGGAGATGGTGGATGGCGGGCTCGGAGACGTTCAGGATGACCAGCGAGCAGACAGTGATGCCCAACTGGCTGGTGGCCAGCATGAGGGTGGCATGCTCCATGGCCCACAGGGTGGTTTTGGCCGCCTTGCTCCCCGCCTCCGCCTTGGGCTCAATCTGGGACCGGCGTGCGGAAATGACGGCAAACTCGGCACCGACGAAGAAGCCGTTCACCAGCAGGAGCACGGCCAGCCAGATGATGCCGGGAAGGTAGTCACTCATGGGCCAGCTCCTGGGTCAGGTTGTCGATCATCCGGTCATGCGGGCTCCGCGGCGGTTCGGCGGCCCCGGCGGGAGTGAAGCGGAGCCGCTCCACGTGCATCCCCGCCACGCGCTCCACACGGAGGGTGCCGCCGTCGACCGCCACTTCGTCGCCCAGCTCCGGCAGCCGGTCCAGCTGGTCCGTGACGAACCCGCCAACTGTGTCGTACTCCTCCCCGTCCGGAACCTCGATGCCGGTGCGGTCCAGCAGTTCATCGGGGCGCAGCGCCGCGTCGAACGTGACGGACCGGCCAACCCGGACCACACCCGCCCGTGCGCGGTCGTGTTCATCCTCGAGTTCGCCCACTATCTCTTCCACCAGGTCCTCGAGCGTGACGATTCCGGCGGTACCGCCGTACTCGTCGGAGACGATGGCCACCTGGAGCCCCTGCCGGCGGAGGAGGCCCAGGAGGGTGTCCACGCCCATCGACTCCGGGACCCTGAGCGGTTCAACCATCAGCCCCGCCGCGGTGGTCCCGGCGCGCTGGTCCAGGGGCAGCGCGAACGCCTGCTTGACGTGCAGGAGGCCCAGCACCTCGTCCCGGTCGCGGCCGATCACGGGAAAGCGGGAGTAGCCGGTGGCCGTGGCAAGGGCCACAATGTCCTCGGCGGTGTCACCGGACGCGACAGCCGCCATGCGCACGCGCGGAGTCATCACGTCCGCTGCGCTGTACTCCGAAAAACGCAGGGTGCGGCGCAACAGGGTGGCGTGGTCAAGGTCCAAGACCCCTTCGACGGCGGAGCGGCGCACCAGGGAGCTCAGCTCCTCGGCGCTGCGCGCACCGGAGAGCTCCTCCTTCGGTTCGATCCCGAACCCCCGGATGATCCGGTTGGCTGTGTTGTTGAAGAGCAGGATCACCGGCTTGAACACAGCCGTGAACAGGGCCTGGAACGGGACCACCACCTTGGCGGTAGCCAGCGGCAGTGCCAGGGCGAAGTTCTTCGGGACGAGCTCGCCCACCACCATCGAAAAGACCGTGGCCAGGAAGATCCCGGCAACGGAGCCAACGGCGGGAACCACCGCATCGGGAACGCCCAGCGAGGTGAGCGGCGCGCTGAGCAGCCGGCTGATGGCCGGTTCAAAGGTGTAGCCGGTGAGGAGGGTGGTCAGCGTGATACCCAGCTGCGCACCGGAAAGGTGGGTTGAGGTGATCCGCAGCGCTTTGATGGTGGGGCCCAGCCGCTTCTCGCCGCGGGCCTGTCGGGACTCGAGGTCATGCCGGTCAAGGTTCACCAGGGCGAACTCGGAGGCGACGAAGAAGCCGGTACCGACGGTCAGGACCAGGCCGATGCCCAGCATGATCCATTCATACATTGGGGCGCCCCTCTCCTGTGGTGGCCGGTGGTCCGGTCAGGCGGCAGAGGGGCCAGGGCATGTGTGAAGGAGGGTCGTCCATAACCGGTTCAACTCCGCTCCCGCCGGCGAAGTTCCCAGCGGGTTCCAGATCCCGTCCAGTGCGGGGTTCCGCGCTTAATCATGGTGCGGGGTTCTTCTGCCAGGCGCGGCGGGGTGTGATACTTGCTGCGGCAGCATTCGGGCTTTTGGGGGGACTTCCTGCATATGGTTCTGGACACCGCAACCCTGCGCATCGCGTTTGGCCTGATGGCCCTGGCGCTGGTGGTCCTCTTCTACTTTTCCGCTTACCGGGTGACGCGCTCCCCGTACAGCGGCTGGTGGTGCGTTGCCCTGGTGTTCTTCCTGGCGGGGTCGGGCTGCTTCCTGCTGAACGGCACCCCCCACCAGGTTTGGGCCAATCCGCTGGGTAACGCGGTGCTGGTGTACGGTGCGGTGGCGGTCTGGGCCGGGGCACGTTCCCTGCGGACGGCGCCGCCGCCGAAGTGGGCCTTCACGGGCATCCCGCTGGTCACGCTGGTTGCCTCCGTGCTGGACCACCCGGCCACCAACACATGGTCCGGTGGCGCCGTGTTCCTCGCCGCCATGAGCGCCACCATCGGGCTGGCATCCCATGAGCTGTGGCGCCTGGAACCCGGCTACTCGAGGGTCCGCATTCCCATGGCCGTGGCTGCTGGAGGGCTGTCCGTTTTCTACTTGTTCCGGTGGGTGGCCTTCCTCCTGGACGGCCAGGACGGTCCAGTGTTCGTCACGGTCTTCGGGTCCGCCGTGACCACCATGGTGACCATGGTGCTGCTGGTGGTGGTCTCCTTCAGCATGGCAGCACTGAGCAGCGAACAGCAGACGCGTGCCCTCCGCGTGGTGGCCACCCGCGATGACCTCACCGGGCTCCTGAACCGCAAGGCGTTCCTGGACCTTGCTGCCGAGCAGCTCGCAGACCGCGCCATCACCCGCGGATCCGGGGCGTTGATCCTTGCCGACCTGGACCATTTCAAGACGGTCAACGACACCTACGGGCACGCTGCCGGGGACTTTGCCCTGAAGGCCTTCGCTGACGCCTGCGTAGCCACCGTGCGTTCCACGGACTTGACCGGGAGGTACGGCGGGGAGGAGTTCGTCATCCTGGTTCCCGGGGCCAGCGCCGAGCGGGCGGAGGCAATCGCGGAGGAGATCAGCAGGCGGCTGGCCGACGCTGCCGCGCCGGGCGGATTGGAGCTGCCCACGGCCAGTTACGGGATTTCCGTCTACGACGCCGGCACCTCCAGCGTGGACCGCCTTATCGCTTCGGCCGATGCGGCCCTCTACCGGGCCAAATCGCTGGGCAGGAACCGCGCCGCCCGCAGCGACGAGATGCTGTAGGGCGGCGCGGCTCCGGACTGCCGGTCAGTGCGGCTGGAGGGCGTCCGCCTGGCCGGCAAGGAGCGTCAGGGCCACGGCTTCGGGCCGGTCCACGGTGCTCTGGATGGCCACGGAGGTGCCCTTGCGGGCCGAATCGAGGATGGATTCCATGACTTCCAGGACGTGGTAGGCCAGGGCACCTCCCGCGCGCGGTTCCTTGCCCTGCGGGGTGGAAGCCAGGTCAGCGATGCCGAACCCGCGTCCGGAGTCGATGTAGCCTGCGGAGGCGGGAAGTGTTTCCCAGTCCTCGGCGCCCAGGGAGAACAGCTGGACGTCGCCGTCGAAGTGGTTGGGGTCCGGCACCACCAGGGATCCGCGTTCGCCGTGGATTTCGATGTTCGGGGACTTGGACTTCACGGCGTCGAAGCTCATGAACAGGGTGGAAAGTGCACCCGAGGCGTGGACCAGGACGCCCGTGACGTGGGAGTCGATGTTAACGGCTACCTGCTCGCCCTGCCGCGGTCCGGACCCGATGGTTCGTTGGTTCCGGGTATGGCTGGCGGCACCCACCACGGACACCACCGGTCCCAGCAGCGTCACCAAGGCCGTGACGTAGTAGGGCCCCATGTCCAGGAGGGGCCCGCCGCCGGGCTGGTAGTAGAAGTCCGGGTTTGGGTGCCAGCGTTCGTGCCCCGGAGTTGCCATGGTGGCGGTGGCCGAGATGGGTGCGCCGATCAGGCCGTCGTCGATCGCTTTGCGGGCGGTTTGGATCCCGGTGCCCAGCACGGTGTCAGGGGCGCAGCCGACGGCGACACCGGCCTCGCGTGCCGCATCCAGCACCTGGCGTGCTTCCTCGGTTGTGGCTGCCAGCGGCTTTTCGCCGTAGACGCTCTTGCCGGCGGCGATCGCCTTTAGCGCAACGTCAGCATGCGCGGCGGGGATGGTCAGGTTCAGGACCAGGTCGATGTCGTCAGCGGCGAGCAGTTCGTCCACGGAGACGGCGCGGACTCCGTCGTAGTCATCCGCCACGGCCTGGGCACGCGCGGGATCCAAGTCCGCGACGGCCACCAGCTGGATCTGGTCCAGGCGCGGGAAGTTGGCGAGGTACTGGGCGATGATGGCTCCGCAGCCAATGATCCCTACGTTCAACGGCTTGCCCACAGCAGGCCCCTTTCGATGATGGTGCGTATGTTCCGGTCCTGCAGGATTTCCACCCGGTGCCCGGGCGTGCAGACGAAGATCCGGCCCTTGCCCCACTGGCGGGTCCAGATGGCGGGGGAGGTGACTTCGCGGTGCCAGGGGTCCCACTCGCGGACTTTTTGGGTGGTGGTGGCGAGGACGTCGATGTAGTCGTCCGAGAGGACCCAGTACTGCTCGGTCTCCAGGTCGAAGTCCTGGATGCCCCGGGTGATGGGGTGTTCGGCCGCCGCGGGCAGCATATTGACGGTATAGGGCACATAGTTGTCCGACTGCTCGCCGATGCACTCATCCGGGTGTTTGCCGGGGTGGCAGGCGAACTGGCCGCCGATCAGGTGCAGGTAGTCGGAGGTGTTCCGGTAGGAATCGGCGATTCCACCGTGCCAGCCGGCCAGGCCGGTGCCGTTCTCCACGGCGGCCCGCAGTCCGGCGAACTCGTCCTTTTCGATGGTGGACATGGTCATGCACTGCATGATCAGGTCCACCCCGGCCATGTACGCGGCGTCGGCGTAGACCTTGGGGGATTCCTCCACCCGGACGTCATAGCCGTTGTCTTTGAGATAGGGAATGAAGAGCTCGGTGGCCTCGTAGGGCTGGTGGCCGTCCCAGCCGCCCCGGACCACCAGTGCATGCTTGCGTTCTGTCATTGGATTTCCTTTGTTTGGCTACCGGCCTCGCGGGCCGGAAGGAGCAGGGATCAGCGGCTCGCGAAGGCGGCGTCGAAAGCGGCTGCGGGCGGGGCGATGCGTGCCAGTTCCCGGACCATGGCAAGGGCCTGCGGGGCGCCGATGAGGCGGTCCATTCCAGCATCCTCCCATTCGATGCTGGTGGGACCCTCGTAGCCAATGGCGTTCAGTGTCCGGAAGATGCGGTTCCACTGCACGTCACCGTGTCCTGCCGTGACGAAGTCCCAGCCCCGGCGGGGGTCCGCCCAGGCGAGGTGTGAACCCAGCCGGCCGTTGCGCCCATCCAGCTGCCGGACGGACTCCTTCACATGCACATGGAAGATCCTGTCCGCGAAGTCCTGGAGGAACATCACGGGATCCAGGTCCTGCCAGATGAAGTGGGAGGGATCGAAGTTCAGCCCAAAATTTTCCCTGTGGCCAATAGCTTCAAGGGTCCGCTTCGTGGTCCAGTAGTCGTAGGCGATCTCGGACGGGTGGACCTCCAGGGCAAACCGGACTCCCACGTCGTCGAAGACATCCAGGATGGGGTTCCACCGGTCCGCGAAGTCCTGGTAGCCGGCGTCGACCATTGCCTGCGTGGCGGGCGGGAACATGGCGACGGCCTTCCAGATGGAGGAACCGGTGAACCCCGTCACGGTCTTGACGCCAAGCCGTGCGGCCGCCCGGGCGGTGTCCTTCATGGCTTCCGCTGCCCGGCGGCGTACCCCTTCAGGCTCCCCGTTGCCCCAGACCTCCGCCGAGAGGATGCCCTGGTGACGCTCATCAATGGGGTCGTCGCAGACGGCCTGGCCGGTCAGGTGGTTGGCGATGGCGAACACCTGGAGGTTGTTCTTCTCGAGGATGTCCAGCCGGCCCTGGAGGTAGTTGTCGTCCTCCGCTGCCCGGCGGGGGTCCAGGTGGTCGCCCCAGCAGGCGATTTCCAGCCCGTCAAAACCCCACTCGCCGGCAAGCCGGGCCACTTCCTCGAAGGGCAGGTCGGCCCATTGGCCGGTGAACAGCGTGATTGGTCGTGTCATTGGGTGTTCCTTGGGTTCTTGGAGCTGTGGATCGCTCAGACTTTTTGCCATTGGCTCGAATTCGCGGCGCTGGACTCCACGGCAGCAAGGACCCGCTGTACCTGCAGGGCATCCGCGAAGGACGGTTCAGGCTGCCGGCCTTCGCCGATGGCGGTGACGAGGTCCACTACCTGGTGGGTGAAGCCGTGTTCGTACCCGAGGCCGTGCCCGGTGGGCCACCAGTTTCCGACGTACGGGTGCTCGGGCTCGGTGACGAAGATCCGGCGGAATCCTGCGTCGGGCGATTCGGCCGCGTCGTAGAAGGAGAGGACGTTCATCTCCTCGAAGTCAAAGGCGAGGGAACCTTTGGTGCCGTTGATCTCCAGCCGCATGGCGTTCTTCCGGCCCAGGGCGTACCGCGTAGCTTCAAACACGCCGATCGCGCCCGCGGAGGCGCCGCCGTCGAACCTTGCGCTGAAGATGGCCGCATCATCGACGGTGACACTCCCGCGCGGGGCCTCGCTGCTGACGTCGCCGTGGCCGCCCAGGCCCACCAGGTCGCCTGCCAGCGGACGTTCGGGGACGAAGGTTTCCAGCAGTGCCGAGACCCCGCTGATGTTTTGCCCCGTGACCCACTGGGCGGCGTCGATGCTGTGCGCACCGATGTCGCCCAGGGACCCGGATCCGGACTTGGCCTTGTCCAGCCGCCAGGTCATGGGGGCGTTGGCGTCGGCGAGCCAGTCCTGCAGGTATTGGGCCCGGACGTGCCGGAGGTCGCCGATCCGTCCCTGCTCCACGAAGCGCTTGGCCAGTGCCAGGGCCGGGGTGCGTCGGTAGCTGAAGCCGCACATGGAGAGGACGCCGTGCTTCGCGGCAGTCTCCGCGGCCAGTGTCATCCGTTCGGCTTCTTCCACGGAGTTGGCCAGCGGCTTTTCGCACAGCACGTGCTTGCCGGCTTCGAGGGCCGCGATGGCGATCTCCGCGTGGGTGTTGCCGGGCGTGCAGATGTCGATGAGGTCGATGTCGTCGCGTTCGATCAGGCGCCGCCAGTCTGTCTCCACCGAGTCCCAGCCCAGCTTGTCTGCGGCCGCCTGGACGCCGTCGGCATTCCGCCCGGCCACTGCGGTGAGCTGTGGCTGCAGCGGCAGGTCGAAGAACCGTGGCGCGGTGCGCCAGGCGTGGGAGTGGGCGGCACCCATGAAGGCGTAGCCCACCATGCCCACCCGGAGGGGTTTGGCGATGCTCATGGCATCGGTCCTTTCTACTTGCTGAAGCCGGCGGTCAGGCCGCTGAGCAGCTGCCGGCGGGCGATGACGTACACCACGAGGAGTGGAAGGGTGGCCAGCACGACGGAGGCAAGAATGGCGGGGATGTTCACGCTGAACTCGCCTTGGAAGGTCCACAGCGACAGGGGCAGCACCCTGGTGGCGGGACTCTGCGTCAGGATCAGTGGGAAGAGGAAGCCATTCCAGACGTGGAGGGCGTTGTAGATGCCCACGGTGATGACGGCGGGCTTGGTCATGGGAAGCGCAAGCCGCCACATCATGGCCCAGTCCGAGCAACCATCCAGACGCATCGACTCAAACAGCTCATTGGGGACGTCCCGCATGAAGTTGGAGAGGATGAGGACGCTGACCGGGATGGCAAAGGCCACGGACGGCAGGATCAGCGCCAGCAACGTGTCGTACATGTGGGCCTTGGTGATCATCCAGTAGATGGGGATGATCGTGGCGTGCAGCGGGATGGCCAGGCCCAGGAGGAAAAGGTTGTTCGTCAGGCTCAGGAATTTTCCCCGTCCGCGGACGATGGCGTACGCGGCCATGAAGGAGACCAGCAGCGCCGGCAGCACCGTGCCCAGCGTGACGATCAGGCTGTTGGCGAAGTACCTGGCGAAGTTGTTGTCCAGCACCAGCTTGTAGTTATCCAGCGTAGGTTCCGTTGCCGGCAGCATCGGGTTGGACGTGAAGAACCCCGCCTGGTTCTTGAAGCTGGTGATCACCACGTAATAGATGGGCACGATGATGACGGCGAGCCAAAGCCAGCCGCCCAGGCCGCCCAGGAGGTTCGGCCGCATCCGGCCTGGCCCCTTGGACCTGACAGCCGGTTTTTCCGCGATGGTTCGGGTGGCCGGCGAAGGGGGAATCGGGAGTTGTGTCGTGGACGCCATCAGGCACCTTCCAATTGGCTCGCGTTGCGGTTCTTTCCGCCCAGGCGCTGGAGCAGGAGCGCCAGTCCCAGGCCGATGACGATCAGCATGACGCCGAGGGCGCTCGCCGCGCCCATGTCATTGGCCTTGAAGCCCGTGAGGTACATATGCAGCGGAAGGAGCCGGGTGCTGTAGCCCGGTCCGCCGCCGGTCAGCACGAAGATCAGGTCGAAGTAGGCCAGGCTGCCCACCACCATCAGGGTGGAGGAGGTGATGATGGTGTACTTCAGCTGCGGCAGGGTGATGTTCCAGAACTGGCGCAACCGGCCTGCGCCGTCGATTTCAGCTGCCTCATAGAGCGAGGCCGGGATCTGGCGCACGCCGCCTTGGTAGATCAGTGTGTGGAACGGGACAAACTGCCAGGCAATAACGAAGACGACCACGAAGAGGACCAGATCCGAGTTGCCCAGCCAGTCTTGGGCGAGGATGGGCAGGTTGAATCCGGGGCCCAGGCCGAAGTTGGGATCGAGCAGGGCTTTGAAAGCGATGGCAACGGCCGCGGACGACAGCAGCAATGGCAGGAAGTAGAGGACGGCAAGGGCCGCCCGGTACTTTTGGCCGCCGGCGGTGAAGACCCCCAGCAGCAGGCTGACGGGGGCCTGGACGATGAACGAGAAGAACATGACTTTGGCAGTCACGACCAGCGCGTTGCCCGTTACCGGATCGGTCAGTACCGTCGTCCAGCTGGCCAGGCCCTGCAGCTTGATCTCGCCCAGTCCGTTCCAGCTTGTGAAGCTGAGGAAGACAACGCCGATCAGCGGGATGACGGCAAAGGCGAGGAAGAAGACCAGCGCCGGGACCGCGAGCCACCCCGAGGGGCCCGAGTCACGGACCCCCCGGTTGGTAGAACCAAGAACCGCCATGGCCGCTTACTTTCCTATCGTGGCGTTCATGGTGCTGATGAACTGGTCCGGGCTGATCTTCTGCAGGAAGATCTGGTCCAGGTTCGACAGCATGGCGTCTCCCTGGGCCGGGCTGAGCGCCTGGTCCCAGGAGAGCGTGAAGCTGGGGGCGTTCTTGGCCAGGCCATAGACGAAGGTCAGGAAATCCTTGTCCGGCGAGGCGGCCAGCTTGTCTTCAATTCCCTTGACCACCGGCACAGCGCCGGAACTGATGAGGGCGTCGGTATTCGCGTCGGTGAACATGCCGTCCTTGACATAGTCCAAGGCGGCCTTCTTCTGGGCGTCAGTCGCCTTGGCTGAGATGGACCAGAAGTTGGAGGGATTTCCGACGACGTTCGCCGGGTCTCCCTTGCCGCCGGAGACCGTGGGGAAGGTGGTGTAGCCAAGCTTCCCGCTCTTGACGAAGTCCGCGGCGTCCTTCTTCATGCCCTGGTAGATCCAGCCGCCCTGCAGGATCATCGCTGCCTTGCCGGTGTACATCAGGGCCTGGTCCGCGTTGCTGTCTGCAGCCACCGAAGAGAAGCCGTTGATGAACCCGCCGGCGCCGGCCAGCTCCTGGATCTTCGTGAGCGCTTCCTTCACGGCAGGATCAGACCAGGCACCGGGCTTGTTGGCAGCGATATTGGCGAAGACTTCAGGGCCGCCGATGCGCTCCACGAGGTACTCGAGCCACATAAGGTCCGGCCACTTCGATTGGCCGCCCAGGGAGAAGGGAGCGATGCCGGCCTGCTTGAACTTCGGCACCAGGGCCATCAAGTCGTCCCAGGTCTTGGGCGGCTGGGCACCGACCTTGTCGAAGACGTCTTTGTTGAAGTAGAGGACGACCGGCTGGACGTTGTTGTTCGGCAACGCGTAGGTCTTGCCGTTTACTTCACCGTTCTTGAGCACCGATGGAAGGTAGCGGTCCTTGACCTGCGGGTTGTCCTTGACGAACGTGGACAGGTCATCCACCTGGCCGGCATCGACGTACGATTTCAGCACGCCGCCGCCCCAGCCGTAGACGAACGTGGGTCCTTCACCGGCGCCGATGGCCGTGCGGACCTTTGTCTTGTACGCGTCGTTGGCGAAGAAATCGAGTTTGATCGACTTGTCCGGATTTGCCTGGTTCCAATCGTCCACCGATTTCTGCAGGACAGGCTGGTTGCCGCCGGTCAGGCCCCACATGCTGGCCGAGTCGCTGCTGACGCTGGAACCTGCCGGTCCTGAAGAACCGCAGGCGGCGAGGCTGACTGCCAGTCCTGCCGCAGTGATTGCCACGGCTGCCGAACGCAACTTTCGAAATGTCATGTCGTTTCCGTTCATCCTCCGGGCTCAACGCTGGGTCCCGGTAACGTATGAAGCAGGCATTGCCTCGGCTCCGAGGCGGATCACCCACATCGATTCGGTTGATGGTCGCACCGACAATAGCTCGAAATATTTCGAAAACTTGCGGCCGGTTGTCAAAATGTATCGGTGAGCCGCATCACAGTCAAGGGCCACAAGCAGCCTCTTTTTGCATTCTTACAGGGACTTCATTGACCCCTCGGGTTATTGGGTGCAAGATTGCCGTAGTCGAAATGTTTCGAAGGATGGGATGGTCCCTTGGTAAGGACTGAGCGCACGCAAAAGGCGACTCTGGCGGCAGTTGCCTTGCAGGCAGGGGTTTCGACTCCCACGGTTTCGAAGGTGGTCAACGGCCGTGAGGACGTGGCACCGGATACCCGGGCCCGGATCCTCCGGGCACTTGAACAAGCCGGATACCAGTCGCCGGTGCAGCGGCGTACCGCCACCAGGACAGGCACGGTGATCGAAGTGGTGGTGGATGTCCTCACATCCGCCTATACCTCCGAAGTCCTGGCGGGAGTACTGAACTTCGCCGCAGCCGAGGACGTCGAGGTCATGCTGAGCGTTACGGGCCCCACGGCACCCTCCGCCCAAAGCGCTGAACGCCGGGCCCAGCGCATGGTCGACGATGGCAGGGCGGGAATGATCGTGGTGACCTCGGCCTTCAGCGAGGCGCAGCTGCATGCCTTCCGGCGGCGCCACATTCCCGTCGTCGTCATCGATCCGCTCAATCCGCCGCCGGCGGACGTGGTCAGCATCGGTGCCACGAACTGGGCCGGGGGGAAGGCCGCCACCGAGCACCTCCTGGACCTGGGCCACCGGCGCATTGCCTACATCGGCGGAATCGAGCGGGCGGAGTGCAATCAGGCCCGGTTGCACGGCTACATGGCGGCCTTGACGGCCCACGGCGTGCCCGTGGATCCCCAATACATCGTCACCGGCGGCAGGTTCCGCCGGGACAGCGGAGTTGCCGGCCTGAAGGCACTGCTCCGCCTCGAAAACCGCCCCACGGCCATCTTCGCCGGAAGCGACAGCATTGCCCTGGGGGTTCTGGCCGAAGCTGCACACCACGGCCTCCGGGTCCCCGGGGACATCAGCCTCATCGGGTTCGACGGCACCATCCAGGGTGAAGAGTCCGTCCCGGCGTTGACGTCCGTGGCCCAACCGCTGGAGGAGATGGGCCGGGCTGCCCTGCGGTCGCTGCTGCGGCAAGCACGCGGTGAGGTCCTGGATTCGCACCGCGTGGAACTGGCCACGCAGGTGATCGTCCGGGAATCCACTGCACCTCCCGCGGACTGACGGCGAGCACGGGGCCTGGCCCGGTCCAGGATTTAAACGACGGGCGGCCGCCCACCCGGCCGAAAAGACCGGGGTGGCAGCCGCCGTGCGGTGGGATTCCTAGCGTTTGACGGCTTCGAGCTTGAGCATCTTGGCGATGACGCCGTCGAGTTCGGAGTCGTCGAAGATCTTCTTCCAGTCGTCCTTGATGATGGTGTCCTTGCCGTACTGGATGGCGATTTCGCAGGCTTCCGAGAAGGGGTTGGACCCGCGCAGGGCGTTGGTCAGGGCGATCTGGACGTGGCCGAACAACATGGCCTTGGCCGCCTCCTCCGGCACGCCGGCCGTGTGGACGGTCTCGTGCAGCGCCTCGTTGAGCAGCGTACCGATCATGCAGGCCACGGTTTCCACCAGGGTGGGCTCCAGGATGGCAAGCTGCTTGACGGTGACCCAGTGCACGTCGATGACCGGCGCGTAGATGGTGCGGATGACGGCCTCCGCAGAGTCGCGGGTGGCTGCCGGCGCGTCGTCGTCGATGGCGGCGACGACGTTCTGGGGGGCGCCCTCGCCGCCGAAGGTGTCGGCCCATTCCTCCTTGGTGGTGCGCTCCAGGAACACCGACGGGTGGCACGGGTGCGCGACTGCCTGGACGACGTCGTCGCGCTTGGCCAGCAGGCCCGCGTAGGCGGCAGCGGGGTCAAGGGTGAGCAGGATGGCGCCGGCCTTCATCTGCGGCACCAAACCTTCGGAGACGATGCCCAGGACGGTGTCGGGGACGGCGAGGATCACCACGTCGGCGCCCTTGACGGCGTCGTCCGTGGCGGTGATCTGGCGGCCTTCGGCCTGGACGCGTTCCTGGCCGGCGGGGGAGTTCTCGCTGTAGAAGACGATGTGGCCGGACTTCTGGAGGTTGCGGGAAACGCGCATCCCCATCTTGCCTCCGGCTCCGATGACGGCGACGGTCAAAGTTTCTGCTGACATTTCACTTGCTCCTTAGGAATTTGATGCTGTGCCGGGTCCACTGGTTTTCGAGCCGGATGGTGTCCGCCTCGGTGTCCTGCCTGGGCAGCCAGTGTTCGACGATCTGGTTGATGTTTCTTTCGTGCGGCCGGATTTTTTCGACCATGTACGCGTAGTCGAGCAGGCCTTCGCCAAGCGGCGCGCCGGAGTAGGTGAAGCCCACCCATCCGTCCTTGCGGCTGAAGGCAAAGTCCTTGATGTGCATGTTCAGGACGTAGGGGGCGACGGCGTCAATGACCTCGCGGGGCATTTCCAGCGCTGCGACGGTGTTGGCGGGGTCGCTGCAGATCCCCAGGTACGGGCTGTCCACGCCGCGGATCACGTCCAGGATGCGGGCGGTGGGGACCTGTTCGTAGGTTTCCACTGCGATCTTCACCCCGGCATCCTCGAATTCCGGCAGCACGTCCTTGAAGATCGCCACCGCTTCCTCCGTGGTGGGGCTGTGGCCGGGGGCGTTGATCATGGTGCGCAGAAGCGGCGAGCCGAGGATGCCGGCGATGTGCAGGAACCTTCGCAGGTGGTCCGGTCGGATGCCCTTGGTGCCCAGCTCCAGGGAGATTCCCAGCCTGTCCGCGGTGTCCCGCACGGCTCGGAGTTCCGTGTCAGCCATGGCCTCCAGGGGTGCGTAGTCGCAAACCTGGAACAGGTCCACGCCCAGTTCCGCGGTCCGCTCCAGGACATCATGAAGGCTCAGTGGCTGGGAGACCTTGGCCGAGAGCTGCCAGAAGAAGGCGTAACTGCTCAGCCCAATCCGTGAGGTCATGCCGGCACCGCCATCGTTTGCAGCCGCGCCGCGGCTTCGTCAAGGACGGCCTTCAGTGCTGTGGGGTCGTGGGCGAAGCGGCCCAGGAACAGGCCGGCGACGGCGGGACCGAGTTGGGTGATCAGGCCCGGCCCGGCGCTGCCGCCATAGATGACGCGGCTGTCTTCCTGCCCCGGGAGGCTGCGCAGGTGCTCGTCCAGGCCCGAAATGACGGCGTTGATATACCCGGGCGTGGCCGGCTCCGGAGCGCCGATGGCCCACTGCGGCTCGTATGCCACGATGGTCCTGGCGGCCGCTGCCAGCGATGACGCGCGTTTGAGGATGCCATCGATTTCCGCCGTGCACTGGGCGATGGCTTCCTCAACGGATCCGCGGTGCAGTTCCCCGACGCACAGGACGGGGGTCAGGCCATTGCGGTAGGCCGCGGCGGTCTTCAGTCCGATCACGCGCTGGTCCTCGTCAAAGATCCGGCGGCGTTCAGCGTGGCCCACCTCGGCGTAGCGGCCACCGAGTTCAGCTACTGTTTTGCCGCCGACTTCGCCGGTGAACGCGCCTTCGTCTTCCCAGAAGACGTCCTGCGCTCCGGTGGCAGCACCTGCCGGACCGAGGATCCGTGCCGCTTCCGGGAGCGCCGGGAGGATGGGCAGGACGAAGAGTTCGATGTCGCCGTTTTGCACCGCGGGGTGGGCGAAGGCGATGGATGCGATATCGCGACAGTAGTCCACCGAGCGGGCGTAGCCGAAGTACATCTTCAGGCTGACACCGATAATGGCCGTGGGTCCGGTGCGGGGCTTAGCAGGAAGTGACACCTTCGTAGTCCTTAATCAGGGAAACTTTCTCTGCCGAGGCGGAGGTTTCGTCGAAGGTGTAGGTGAGCCATTCCCTGGCGAGCCGCCGGGCGAGTTCAAGTCCGACGACGCGCTGGCCGAAGGTCAGGACCTGGGCGTTGTTGCTCAGGACGGCGCGTTCAACGGAGAAGCTGTCGTGGGCGGTCACCGCGCGGATGCCGGGGACCTTGTTCGCTGCGATGGCGACGCCGAGCCCGGTTCCGCAGACGAGCAGCGCGCGGTCGGCCTTTCCTGCGGCGATGAGTTCCGCCGCTGCGATGGCTACGGAGGGATAAGGGGTGTGGCTGGTGGCGTCCACGCCCACGTCAGCGACGGACTCGACCAGGTCGGAGGCCTCGAGGTCGGCCTTGAGGGCTTCCTTGTAGTCGAAACCGGCGTCGTCGGCTCCGATGACCAGGCGCAGTTTGGCGCTCATGCGTTCTCCTTGATGGTGGTGTTCTGGCTGAGGGTGTTGTGGATGGCCCGCACGATCAGGGCCATGGAGACGGCGCCCGCATCCGGGGTACCAAGGCTCTTCTCGGCGTGCTGACGTGCCCGGCCCATCAGTGGCAGCAGGTTGGCGGTGTCCTCGGCGGCCTGCTGCGCGGCGGTGGCGGCAGCGTCCCAGGCTCCGGACAACGGCTTTCCGCTGTCCACGCCGGCGGTGAGGGCATCCCGGAAGGGAACCAGCACGTCCACCAGCGTCTTGTCACCTACCTTGGCCTTGCCGAAGTCCATGATGGCTGCAGCGGCGCCGGCCACTCCGGTGGCGACGGCACCGGCGTCGGGAGCTTTGTCATCGCCCACAGCGTCACCGACGGCGCGCAGGGCCATGCCCCACAGGGCGCCGGAGGTGCCGCCGGCCTTGTCCGCCCAGGCGTCTGCGGCGAAGTAGAGGGTGGTGGCAGCCCCGGCGCCGCGGGCGACGGCGTCTGCCGCGGCCTTCACGGCGGCCCCGACGCCCCGCTCCATGCCGATGCCGTGGTCGCCGTCGCCGGCGACCGCATCGATGCGGCCCAGTTCGCCTGCGTTGGCGTCCACCACGTCCTTGGCCGCGCCGAGCGCTGCGAGGACACGGACGGCCCCGGCACGGGACGCGGGAGTCGCCTCGGGAATGGGAAGTTCGACGTCGGCCACCTCGTCGACGGTCTCTTGCAGCGCTTCGGCCGTGACGGCGCCGCGGCGGAAGGCCGGGGCGTCCGCTGGGGCGTTCCAGAGGGCTTCGAGTTCGTCGTCGAGCCAGAAGAGCGTCAGGGACGTGCCGGCCATGTCGAAGCTGGTGACCAGCTCGCCCACCTGCGGATCCACTGCCTGCAGGCCGGCCTCGGCGAGGAGTTGCGCCACGCGGCGGTAGACCACGAACAGCTCCTCGTACTTCACGCTGCCCAAGCCGTTCAGGATGGGGACCACGCGTGCACCCTTGGGGTCCACGCCCTCCGGCACCTCGGTCAAGAGCTTGGCGACGAGGAGTCCGGCGAGCTCATCCGCCGTCGGAATCGCCGTTTCGTCGATGCCCGGCTCTCCGTGGATGCCCATGCCGACGGCCATGCGGCCCTCGGGGACAGAGAACAGGGGCTGGGTGGCTCCCGGCAGGGTGCATCCGCTGAAGGCCACCCCGAAGGAACGGGTGCGGTGGTTGGCGCGTTCGGCGATTTCCATCACCGCGTCCATTCCGTAGCGTGCTTCCGCGGCGGCGGCCGCCACCTTGAATACGGTCAGGTCCCCGGCAATGCCGCGGCGCTTGGTGTGCTCTTCGACCGGGGCGGAAGAGACGTCGTCGGTGACGGCGATGCTGCGGCAATCGATGCCTTCCCTGCGCAGCTTCTCCTGGGCCTGGGTGAAGTGCAGGACGTCGCCGGCATAGTTGCCGTAGCCCAACAGCACCCCGGTGCCGTTGTTGGCCGCCTTGGCCACGTTGTAAACCTGCTGCGCCGACGGCGACGCGAACAGGTTGCCCATTGCGGCACCGTGCGCCAGGCCTTGGCCCACCAGGCCGGCAAACGCGGGATAGTGGCCGGAGCCTCCGCCGATCACCAGTGCCACCGTGTCCGGGATGCTCTTGGTGCTGCGGACCACGCCACCCGAAACGCGTTTGACCCAGCGTCCGTGGGAGGCGACGAAGCCCTCGATCATTTCGTCAGCGAAGGCTGAAGGTTCGTTGAAGAGGCGGGTCATGGGAAAGCTCCTGGGCCTGGCTGGGGGGACGATCTGGTTCGGGGGGTGGGATGGTGCGGGGGCATCCCGCGGATGAGGCGGATGCCCCCGGGCTGCTACGGTTCGGCGTGCTGTGCGGCGCCGGCGGGATCCAGTGCCTCGGTGCGGACGACCTCGTTGGCACGGCCGGAGCGGCTGAGGGCCACCATCAGGACGGCGGACAGCAGCATGAACCCGCCCACGACGAACATCGGCACGGTGTAGTCGCCTGTCCAGTCCTTGAGCCAGCCGGTGATGTAGCCGGCGCTGAAGCCTGCCAGGTTGCCCACGGTGTTGATCAGGGCGATGCCCGCTGCCGCTGCCGCGCCGGTCAGGAACTGGGTGGGAACCGTCCAGAAGTTGGGGAGTGCCGCGAAGATGGCCATGGCCGTGATGGTGATGACGGCGATGGTGGCTGCCGGGCTTCCCGCAAAGAGTGCCAGCGGGATGCTCAGTCCACCCACCAGTGCCGGAACCGCAATGTGCCAGGTCTTGACGCCGCGCTTGGTGGCGTCCTTTGACCAGAAGTAGAGGGCGAAGGCTGCCGGCAGGTACGGGATGGCAGTGATCAGGCCCTTCTGGAGGACGTCAAACTTGGTGCCGTAAATGCCTTCGAAGCCGGAGATGATGGTGGGCAGGAAGAAGCCGAGGGCGTACAGGCCGTAGATGAAGCCGAAGTAGATCAGGGAGAGCATCCAGACGCGGCCGTTGCCGAACACGGTGCGGACGCTGACGTGCTTGTTGCCGGCGGCCGTTTCGTGCTTTTCCTTTTCCAGGGCGCCCGTCAGCCAGGTCTTTTCCTCGGCGGAGAGCCACTTGGCCTTCGCGGGGGAATCGGCCAGGTAGAACCAGGAAATGATGCCGATCAGGATGGCGGGAACGGCCACGCCGAGGAACATGACGCGCCAGCCTTCAAGGCCGAAGAGGCCGTGCTGCTGGATCAAGAGGCCTGCCAGCGGGGCGCCGACCACGGTGGTGAGCGGCTGGGCCAGGTAGAACAAGGCCAGGATCTTGCTGCGGTGCCGTGCGGGAACCCAGAGGCTCAGGAAGAGGATGGCGCCGGGGAAGAAGCCGGCCTCGGCCACACCCAGGATGAAGCGCAGGATGTAGAGCTGTTCAACGTTGGCCACCCAGGTGAACAGCAGGGAGACGATGCCCCAGCTGACCATGATGCGGGCCAGCCAGCGGCGGGCGCCGAACTTGTGGAGCGCCAGGTTGGAGGGGACTTCAAGCAGGATGTAGCCGATGAAGAACACGCCCGAGGCGAAACCGAACTGGGCGGCGTTCAGCGCCAGGTCCTTGTTCATGCCGTTGGGGCCGGCGAAAGAGATGGCGGTGCGGTCGAGGTAGTTGATGAAGAACATCAGTGCGACGAACGGGACAAGCCGGATCGCCACTTTCCTGATTGCGGATTTTTCGACCACCGATTGTGTGGTGTCCACATTGACTCCTAGATGTTGGTGCCCCGGCCGCATCCGTCACTGGAGGCGTGGGGTTGTCTCAGATACGCGCGGACTGGGAGGCGCCGCGGTGCGTGAAGCTGTGAGTTCCACCATAGGACCGAAATGTAAATTGGTCAACCGGTTGACGAGTTGGAGTCAGTACATTGCGGTCATCATGCGGACCCTCCCTGCAGTCGGGCGTGGTCAACCAGTTGTTACGCTTGGGAGGTGTCCGTAGAATCCGCCGCCTCGACGGCCAAGATCAGTGCCGCCCTGGGCTCTCTGGGGCAGGGTTCAGTAGTGTCGGAAGTGGCCGAGCGCCTGCTGGCCTTCTTTACGAGTGGCGACATTGCACCGGGAACCAGGCTGCCTGCCGAGCGCACGCTGGCCGCCTCCCTTGGCGTGGGCCGGTCTGCGGTGCGTGAGGCCCTCGCCGCGCTGGAAATCCTGGGCATCGTGGTGGTCCGGCCGGGGTCCGGAACCTACCTTCGGGACGGTGTCTCGGAGCTTCTGCCCCGCACCCTGAGCTGGGGCATGATGTTGGGCGCCCCACGCACGCGCGAGCTCGTGGAACTGCGCAGCGGACTGGAAGTGCAGGCTGCCCAGCTGGCCGCGGAGCGCATTACGGATGAAGCGCTGGCACGGATGCGCGACAATCTGGACACCATGGCCCGCACCTTGGATGACCTCGGCGCCTTCGTCGAGGCGGACGCAGCCTTCCACCGCGAAATCGCTGCGGCTTCAGGCAACCAGGTTCTCCAGGAACTCCTGCAAAGTATCCGCTCGCTGCTGCGGATCTGGGTGGACCGGGCCCTCACTGATGAGGGCCATGCTGCGGCCGCCCTCAAGGAGCATGCCAGGATCCACGAAGCCTTGGCGGCCCGCGATGCCGACGCCGTGACCGCCACCATGCGCTCGCACATGCAGACAGCGTCCCGGCGCCTGCTGGCAGGATACGACGCCGCCCAGTAGGGCGCCGCCCTATCTGGCAGCCGCCTTCTTCAATTCCTGCAGGATTTCCAGCTGGACCCGGTTCATGGAGATCAGCAGCTCGATCTCCTTTTTTGCCTCGACATTGGTGTCGTAGTCGTGTTGGGCCATGGCTGCGGCAATGGCGTCCTGCCGCTTGGCGGCGATGAGCAAAATGGCGCCCTGCAGTCCGGCGAGCATGGAAAGCAGGAGGTTCAGCAGGATGTAGGGGTACGGGTCCCAGGCGTTGGCGGCAAGTGCCACGGTATTGATGGCGGCCCAGATGAGCATGAAGCCGATGAAGCTGCCAACGAAGGGCCAGCTTCCCATCCCGTTGCGCATGATGTCAGCGGCACGCTGGCCCTTGCTCAGGGAAGCTTTGTGTTTCTCGTGCCAGGTCTTCTGTTGGAGGCTCATGGCTCAGGGTAGACCCAGTCCGGACGGTTGCAGGTCGGCCCGGTCCCCTCCCGTCTGGAGCGGTCCCACCGATCCGCGCCGCACCAAGGTGGCAGTAAACTGTGCCGGAGCGGCGGAGGGTAGGCCCTCTATCTGGCGGATGAGCGCCTTGGCCGCTGCAACGCCCATGTTGTAGACGGGCTGGGCAATAACGGTAAGGGGTGGGCTCACGAGCCTGGTCCAGGCGAAGTCGTCATACATGAGGAACGAAACATCGGCCGGAATGGACAGGCCCAGTTCCTGGATGGCCTCGACCACACTGAGGGCGATCAGGCCATCCGATGCCACCACGGCTGTGGCGCGGTTGGGGTCCCGCAGTACTTCGCGGGTGATGCTGCGGATGGAGTCTTCGTCGCCCGCATTCAACCTGACAAGGTCTTCCGGGAAGGGCAGTCCCGCAGCAAGGAAAGCCTGCCGCATCCCCTCAATGCGGTCCGCAATCTGGGAGGACTCCAAGGTCATGCCCGGCGTATAGGGCGAGTCGGTCCGCAGCGTGGAAATAAAGGCGATGCGCCGGTGCCCTGCCTCGAGAAGATATTGTGTGGCCTCCAGGGAAATCCTCACCATGTCCACGGCCATGGTCTCCACCTCAAGGTCACCGGCGGTGCGGTCGATGAACACCAGGGGGCGTCCGGACCGGTGGACATCCTGTAGGTGTTCGGTGTCCACGGATGACGCCGGGGCGACGATAAGGCCGTCCACCCGCTTGTCCAGCAAAACCCGCACCGCGTCGACTTCTGCGGCCCGGTCCTCATCAGTGTTGACCAGGATGACGTTGTAGCCGGCTTTTTTGGCCGTGTCCGTAATGCCCCGCGTGGCAAGCCCAAAATGCGGGTTTTCGATGTCACCCACCACCACGCCGATGGTGTGCGATTTGCCGGTGTTCATGCTGCGGGCCAGCTCGTTGGGCCGGTAGGAAAGCGCTTCGGCGGCCGCGAGGACGCGCTCGCGGACGTCGTCGCTGACAGCGCCGTAATTGCCCAGTGCCCGCGCGGCCTGCGCCTTGGAGACCTGCGCAGCTTTTGCGACGTCGGCAACGGTTACGTCCCGCCGTCGTGCTCCATCACCGTTCATCTTCACCTTTCGAGGGGGTGTTGACGCCCCCTGTGACTTCAGCTACATTTCTATCCATCGATGTGAGTCCGGTCTCAATCTTAAGGTGTGAGACCGGACTCAACAAGACCATCGGCGACTTTCTTCGGCGGCCCTGACAGCACCGCCTTCCCACCAACGATTGGACAACGCTGTGAAGAAAAAGAACCTCCGACCTGCCGGATTTGCCGCAGCAGCCCTGGCCGCGGTCCTGGCACTTTCCGGCTGCGGCTCCACCTCGGCCGCCTCCACCACCGAAAACAACCCCTACGGACTGATCCAGCCCGGCACCATCCGGGTGGCAAGCCTCGGTGACTCAAAGCCGTACACGTTCGCCGATGCCTCCGGAAACTTCACCGGCTTCGACGTCGAACTCTTCAAGGACGTGGCCCACCGGGCCGGTGTGGACAACGTAGTCTTCACCGGGCAGGACTTCTCGGGCCTCCTCGCCGCTGTGGCCAACGGACAGTTTGACGCCGGTGTCGCCGCCATCGGCATCACCGACAAGCGGAAAGAAACCGTGGACTTCTCGGACGGTTACCTGGCCGGCTACCTCACGGTCATCACCACCAAGACCTCCGGCATCACCAGCGCCGACGGGCTGGCCGGCAAACGCCTGGGCGTGGTCCAGGGAACCCTGCAGGAAGCCTATGCGGTAAAGAACTTCACCTCGGCCAGCCTGGTCCGCTTCCCTGACAACAACACCGCCATCGCCGCCGTGAACAGCGGAACCGTGGACGCGCACTTCCTGGACTATGAGGCCGCCAAGGCCTATGAGGAGCAGCACGGCCTGGTCAGCGCCGCGGATATACCGTCCTTCGACGCCCCGGCCGGGTTCGCAGTGGCCAAGGGCAAGACGGCCTTCAAGGAAGCCCTGAACAAGGGCCTGGCCGCAGCCATGGAAGACGGCACCTGGAAGAAGCTCTACCAGAAGTGGTTCCCGGGCTCACCGATGCCCGAGCAGTACCTGCCCAAGGCTGAGCAGGCCGCATCACCCTCGCCAAGCAAGTAAGCCCCAAGCATCATTTGCCGGGCTGGCAGGCCTTCGGGCCACCTGGCCGGGCGGGCCGCCTTACGCGGCCTGCCCGGCACCTCCCCTTCATCTACGTCTGAGAGCAACCATGGACTGGCTCAACACCATCATCCGTACCTTCTTTGACTTCGGCGCTATGGCCGAGGTCCTGCCCCAACTCCTGGCGGTCGGCCTGCTGAACACGCTGATCATCTCCATTGCCGCCACCGTCCTTGGCACGGTGCTGGGAATGGTGGTGGCCGTCATGGGCATTTCACCGTCCAAGTGGCTGCGCGTCCCGGCCAGGATCTACACGGACCTTTTCCGCGGCCTGCCCGCCATCCTCACCATCCTGCTGATTGGCCAGGGCTTTGCCCGCCTGAGCCAGTCGATCTTCGGCCCGTCCCCCTACCCGCTGGGAATCATCGCGCTGAGCCTCATCGCCAGCGCCTACATTGGGGAGATCTTCCGCGCCGGGATCCTCAGCGTGGACAAGGGCCAAGGCGAGGCCTGCCGTGCCCTGGGCATGAGCTACGCCAAGTCCATGGCCCTGGTGGTGGTGCCCCAAGGTGTCCGCCGGGTCCTCCCGGCGCTGGTGAACCAGTTCATCGCCATCGTCAAGGACTCCTCCCTGGTGTACTTCCTGGGCCTGCTGGTCACCGAACGCGAACTCTTCCGCGTGGGCCAGGACGCCGCCGTGCTGTCCGGGAACCTTTCACCCCTGGTGGCCGCCGGCCTCCTCTACCTGGTGATCACCGTCCCGCTGACGCACCTGGTGAACCACTTCGACAACAAGTTCCGCACCGGCCGCCGCCGCGCCGCACCACCCACCAGCGGACTGAAGGAAGTCAAGGAACTCGACGCGGCCTCGCCGCTCACAGCCGGGAGCAACACATGAACACCCCCACCCCCACCACCATGAATACCGCCACCCCTGAGGCGCAGTCGTTCCGCGGCTCAAGCCTGGAACTGCGCAACCTCACCATGGCGTACGGCGACATCGAGGTACTGCGCAACGTCAGCCTCACCGTGGCGCCGGGCACAACCACCTGCATCATCGGCCCCTCGGGATCCGGCAAATCCACCTTGCTGCGCGGCGTCAACCGGCTGCACGAACCTAAAAGCGGAAACGTCCTGCTCGCGGGCGACAGCACCCTGACCGTCAACCCGGACACCCTCCGCACCCGCATCGGCATGGTGTTCCAGCACTTCAACCTCTTCCCAGACCACACTGCCGAGGAAAACGTGGCACTCGCCCTCTGGAGTGTCAAAGGCATGCCCAAGGCCCAGGCCATGGAATGCGCCCGCCAACGGCTCGCCGAGGTTGGCCTCGCCGAACGTGCCGACCACCGCCCCCGTGACCTCTCCGGCGGCCAGCAACAACGAGTCGCCATCGCCCGCGCCCTGGCCATGGAACCCGAAGTGATGCTCTTCGACGAGGCCACCAGCGCCCTGGACCCCGAACTGGTCAAAGGCGTCCTGAACCTCATGGCCGGCCTGGGCCGCCGCGGCATGACCATGCTCGTCGTCACCCACGAAATGGGCTTCGCCCGGAAAGTGGCAGACCAAGTGGTCTTCATGGATGAAGGCGAAGTGGTAGAGGCCGGGACACCCGCCCAACTCTTCGACAACCCCCGCAGCGAACGCCTCCAGCGCTTCCTCTCCGAGGTGCTCTGATGGGTGCGGTTGCAGCGGCACCCATCCGGACCGCCGTCGTCGGCTTTGGAATCTCCGGCAAGGTCTTCCACGCGCCCCTGGTCGCGGCCAACCCGGACTTCTCGCTGGACGTCATCGTCACGGCCCAGCCGGACCGTGCGGCGGAGGCGGCACGCCTCTATCCGCAGGCACGGATTGCCGGCACCCCGGAGGAGCTGTTCGCCCTGGCAGCGGACCTGGACCTCGTCATCCTGGGAACCCCGCCACACACGCACTACGGCCTGGCCGCGACAGCCATCGCCCACGGCCTGCACGTGGTGGTGGACAAGCCTTTCGTCCCCACCTCCGCCTTGGGCGCGGAGCTGATCAGCAGGGCGGCCGACGGCGGGGTGCAGCTGACGGTGTTCCAGAACCGCCGGTGGGATGCAGACTTCCTCACCCTCCAGAAAGTGTTGGCGTCCGGAGGCCTTGGCAGGATCACCAGCTTCGAATCGCGGTTCGAATGGTGGCGGCCCGAAGGCTTCGGCAACTGGCGTGACACGGTGTCCCTTTCCGAGGGCGGCGGCATCCTGCACGACCTCGGCGCGCACCTGATCGACCAGGCCATCCACCTTTTCGGCCCGGTGGAACGGAGCTACGGCGAAACTGCGAATCGCGGTCCGCATCCGGACGCGGCGGATACCGAAGCCTTCGTGTCGTTGCTGCACGCCTCCGGCGTCCGCACGCGGCTCTGGATGAACGGCATGGCCGCCCAGGCCGGGCCGCGGTTCCACGTCCTCGGTTCCCGCGCCGGCTACACCAAGTGGGGCCTGGACGGACAGGAACCTGCCCTCGTTGCCGGGATGCCGCCGTCGGACCCCGCCTATGGCGTGGAACCCCAGGAGCGTTGGGGGCTCCTGGGGGTGGACGGGGCAACCGCGCCGGTCCGCGCCGAACGCGGCGCCTACCCGCAGTTCTACGTCCGGTTGGCCACAGCCCTGCGCGGGAACGGGCCGCTGCCGGTGGATCCCGCCGAACCGCTTGAGGTGTTGAAGGTCATCGAGGGCATCCACGCCCTGGCCTAACGCCACACTTAACTTCCCCTGCTTTCCCTGACGCATCGTCAGCGTCTTCCGCAACCACGAATTCCACAGAAAGGGACACCATGTCCTCTCTTCCAGCCACCAAGCGCGTTGCCGTCATCGGCGGCGGCATCCTCGGGGTATCCACCGCAGTGCACCTGCTCCGCGAGGGAGCGTCCGTGATCCTGCTGACCGAGCGCGGGCTCGCCAGCGAGGCCAGCGGCCGTTCGCTGTCGTGGCTCAACTCCGCCGGCGAACGGTCCACCCCGTACCACCAGCTGCGGGTGGCCGGTGTTGACCGCTACCGTACCCTCTTCGCCTCGGACCCCAGCCGCGACTGGCTGCAGTTTGGCGGCGGCCTGATGTGGAATGCTGCCGGGCAGGGCGAGGCCACCGCGGGCCGGCACGCCTACGAAAAGTCCATCGGCTACGACTCCCGGCTTCTCGCCCCCAGCCATATCGCAGCCACCACCCCCGGCATTGATGCGGACGCCGTGCCGGAGAATGCCATCTTCAATCCCGGCGAGGGCTGGGTGAGCCTGCCGGACCTGATCGACTTCCTCATGGAGGAGTTCCACGCCCGCGGCGGCGAATTGGTCCTGAACGCCGGAAAAGCCACCGTCATGGTGGAAGGCGGCCGCACCTCCGGCGTGGAGACAGCGTCGGGCGGGACATACCCGGCCGACGCCGTGCTGGTGGCTTGCGGCGCAGCGACCCCCGCAGTCGTCGAACCCCTGGGAGTGCACATCCCGAACGGCTCTCCCGTGTCCATGCTGGTGGTGACCAAGCAGGTGCAGCACGATGTGGCCGCGGTGATGAACACCCCGCGCGCAGCCTTGCGGCCCAACCCGGGCGGGACGTTTGCCCTGGACCACGACTGGTACGAGGAACGCATTACCGAGCACGCGGACGGCTCCTTCAGCATCCCCGATGAGGTGGTCCAGGAACTGGCCGATGAGGCATCGAAGCTTGTTGCCGGCAATCCGGAACTCAAGCCCGCCTCCTGGAAGATGGGCTACAAGCCCATTCCCGGGGACGGCGAACCCGTCCTGGGCGAACTGGGCCAGGTGCCCGGATGCTTCGTTGCCTTCACGCACTCCGGCGCCACGCTGGGACTCATTGCCGGTGAGCTCCTGGCCGGGGAAATCCTGACCGGCAGGAAGCACCCCATGCTGGCCACCTTCCGGCCGGGACGCTTCTCCTAGGCCGGGCCCAAGGGGCGGGGCCGTGCTGAGTGCGGCTCCGCCCCTTTGCCTGTGCCTGCCGGACCGGATGCCGTCCGGAATCAGGCGCCCAAATGCCCCGTGAGGCGGCGGTGGAACCCGGTGCTGCGCTCGTCCAGGCCGTCGATTGCCACTTCGGCGCCATGATCCGCGTACTTCGTCTCGATCGAGTCCAGGGCGGCAACGGTTGAAGCGTCCCAGATTTGGGCCCGACTGAGGTCAATGGTCACGGAGGCGGGGTCGTCGGCGTAGGCGAAGTGCTCCACGAGGTCATTGCTGCTGCCGAAGAACAATGGCCCCACCACCTCGTAGCGGACGCTCCCGCCGTCGACCGCCAAGGTCCGCTCAACGGTGATGACGTGGGCCACGCGGCGTGCGAACAGCACCATCGCGAGGATGACGCCCACCAGAACCCCGTACGCGAGATTTCCGGTCAGGACCACGACGGCGACCGTGACACCCATGACGAGCGTCTCGGGGACCGGCATCCGCTTCAGCGTGGACGGTTTGACGCTGTGCCAGTCCACAGTGGTCACGGCGACCACCATCATCACGGCCGCCAGCGCCACCATGGGGATCTGTCCCATGATCGAGCTGAGCCCCGTCACCAGGGCCAAAAGGAAGATCCCCGCCACGAATGTCGAAATGCGGGTGCGGGCCTGCCCGGTCTTTACGTTAAGGACGGTCTGGCCGATCATGGCGCAGCCGGCGATGCCGCCATAGAGGCCGGCGAAGATGTTCGAGACGCCCAGGGCCCAGGACTCGCGGCCCTTGTGCGACGGGGTGTCCGTGATGTCGTCCACGAGTTTTGCGGTGAGGAGCGTTTCCATGAGCCCCACGAACGCCACGCTCAGCGCGGTGGGCAGGATCAGCTGGAAGGTCTCAACACTCACCGGGAACAGGAACGGGGTGATCCCGGGCATCTTGCCGGTGAGCGGGCCCTCGTCCGCGACGTTCGGAACAGCGAGGCCGGCGATGATGGCGATGGCGGTGACGACGACGATCGCCACCAGCGGCGACGGGACCGCCCTGGTGAAGCGCGGGAGGATGAAGATGATCGCGAACGTCAGGCCGAACAGGACGTAGGCGAGCCAGGGGACATTGAGGACGTGCGGCACCTGTGCCATGAAGATCAGCACGCCCAGGGCGTTGACGAAGCCGATCATCACCGAACGCGGGATGAACCGCATCAGCCGGGCCAGTCCGGCCAGGCCGAAGACGATCTGGATGACGCCGGCGAGGAGCACCGTGGGCAGGACATACTCGACGCCGTGCTCGTGGACCAGCGGCGCGATCACCAATGCCACGGAGCCCGCCGCCGCCGTCACCACGCCCGGCCGGCCGCCGAGGACCGACATGGTCAGGGCCAGCACGATGGAGGCCACCAGGCTGACCATTGGATCGACACCGGCGACGATCGAAAACGATATGACTTCAGGGACCAGCGCAAGGGTGGTCACCATGCCGGCAAGGACCTCGCGGGAAAGCTGCCGCGGGGAGCGCAGCGCGGTCAGGACCGTGACCGGCTTCCGAAGAAGGCGGGGATTGTCGGCGATGGACAAGGGGCGGCTCCAGGGACGTGGGCCCTCAGGGGAGGGTGGGTGGTCAACGTTTTGCGTGCCACGGTGCGCACGGGTCCAGCCCGGTCATGGAAGACAATGGGGATGGAGAGAGAATGCGCCGGGAACTCTCGGCTGCATCTGCAACACTACCCTAACGTGAGGGTTGAGCCGGATTGGTGACGTGATGGTGAACGAAATGACCGCTGAAGAAGTGGTGGCCACGATGCATATCGGGGAACTGGCCGACCGTTCCCAAATGTCGTTACGGACCATCCGCCACTACGACGAGGTTGGGCTGCTCAAACCGTCGGGGCGCACCGAAGGCGGGTTCCGCCTGTACACCGAGCGTGACTTCACGCGCCTGCTCCTGATCCGCCGGATGAAGCCACTGGGGTTCACGCTCGAGGCCATGTCCGGCCTCTTGCGGGTCATCGACGCGCTGGAGGCGGCCGAACCGGGCGTGGAGGACGCAAGTGTAAGGTCCGAACTGAACGAATTCATCGAGGAGACTGCCCGGCGCCGGGCCAAGCTGGAGGAACAACTTGGCATGGCCGACGAATTCCTTGCGCTGCTTCGTGCCCGGCAGGATGGCCCGGGGCAGCAATAAGCATGGCTGATAAAATGGCCGGGTTGCAGGGCGGCCTTGAAGCTGGTTGAGCCAGGGCCGTAACAAGGTAGGGGACCACACACATCATGACGGCAGGCGGGTCACACCTCAGGACATCGGACAGCCGGCCGGGCGAACCGGCCGATGCTTCCGTGCCTGCCAAGGGCCGCGCCTACCTGGCAACCATTGAAGGTTTCATCGGCGCCCTGATGATGTTCGTCGGTTCGATCGGCACGGGCTGGATTGCCAACGGCTCGCCCATGATCCGCCAGCCCGTGGTGATCGCGCTCCGCACCGAGGGGTGGGGAGTGGCGGTCTCCACCGTCCTGTTGACCGCCGGGGCCATGCTGCTGATGCGCTCCTGGCTCCGGCTGGGCCAGCGGCTGGGGGACTGGGGCCATTCCTCGCTGCGGTCCGTGGTGGTGGCCATCTCCGCCTGGTCGTTGCCCTTGCTGTTCTGTGTCCCGGTCTTCTCCCGCGACGTCTACGCCTACACGGGCCAGGGCCGGCTGGTGATGGAAGGCCAAAACCCCTACGAGGTTGGCATCTCCACCCTCAACAACTGGTTCGCGCTTGGCGCCGACCCCGCCTGGGCGGAAAACCGGACACCCTACGGCCCCTACTTCCTGTGGCTGGCCCGCGGGGTGGTGGGACTGACCGGTGCCCAACCGGACGCATCCGTCCTGCTGTTCCGCCTGCTGGCCGGCGTCGGCGTGCTGCTCTGCGTCATCTACGTGCCCAAGCTCGCCGAGCTGCACGGCATCAACGGGGCGCGCGCACTCTGGGTCTCCGTGGCCAACCCGCTGTTCCTCATCAGCTTCATCGCCAGCGCGCACAACGACGCGCTCATGGTGGGGCTCGCCGTCGCCGGCGTGTACCTGGCCGCCACCCGCCGCTACCTCCTGGGCATCCTCCTGGTGACCGCTTCAATCGGCATCAAGCCCATCACGGTGCTGCTGCTGCCGTTCATCGGCCTGATGTGGGCCGGCCCGGGCGCCACCTGGCCGCGCAAGTTCCTCATGTGGGCGGCCACGGCGGGCATCAGTTTTGGCGTCCTGGCCCTGAGCGGCATCCCGTTCAACCTGGGCATCGGCTGGACCTGGGCCATCATGGACCCCACCCCCGGCTATACGGGCTATTCGCCCTCCGGCTTCCTGGGCCAGCAGGTGGAGATGCTGGCCAACGCCCTGGGGCTGCCGGGCGGAACCTTGGCCACCCTGCTGCGGACCGGCATGAAGTGGGCCGCAATCGGGCTGGTCCTGCTGCTGATGTTCCGCGGCGACTACTCGCGGGCGGTGCGGCGGATGGCCCTGGCGTTCACCGCCGTCGTGATGCTTTCCCCCATCATCCAGCCGTGGTACATCCTGTGGTTCCTGCCGTTCCTGGCCGTCACCGGCATCCGGGACGACTGGCAGATCCGCTCGCTGTACGTGGGCGTGACGTTCTTCGTGGTGTTCGGCGCCCAAGACCAGCTTTCGGTCTGGTCCTTCGTGGAGCTGCCCATCGACGCCTCGTCCCTGGCATTCTTCACCGCCCTGGCCTTCACGTTCTACCTGCTGGTCCTGGATGTCCACACCCGGAAACTGCTGATCGAAGGCAGGCCGCTGGATGTGGCGCGGCGGGCGTGGACGTGGGCGGTGGAACGCCGGGCTGCGCGACGGGCTGAAGCCCGCGCCGCCGTCGACCGCTCCGAGGCGCCCTAGGCTCCTGCCGGTACCTGCGCGGCGGTTTTCCGGCCCAGCTCCGCGGTGCGCTTCACCGACCACGACAGCAGCACCACCAGGAGCACGTTGCGGGTGGTGAGGATGGCCGCCATGACCGGGTGGGCGTGGATGAGCGGCGTGTAGAACAGCGGGTAGATCACGAAGGTGGTCATGGCGATGCCCATCAGCAACGCTGCCGGGACCTTCCAACGATCCCAGTCGTGGGTGAGGCCGGAGATGATCACCGGTGCCAGCCAGATGATGAACTGCGGGGAGCCCACCTTGTTGAAGACGATGAACGCGGTGACCATCATCAGGGCGCCTTCGAGGAACAGTTCTTCCCGCTCGGCGCCGCGCCGCAGGGCACGCACCAGCAGGATGGCAGCGCCAAGGGCGGCGAGGATGAGCAGCGGCTGCATCAGGAACGCGGCCACGTCGGCCCCCGGCCCGTAGACCTCGGTGGAGTTGATGGCGGTGTTGTCCGCCATTTTCGAGCCGGCAATGTGGAAGACGCTGAGCCACACCCAGGGGGTGGAGAACGTGGCCTCGAGCTGCATGCCGCGCTCGCCCTGGTTGGTGAGGAAATCCATGATGTGCGGCAGGCCGCCGGTCAGCCAGGTTCCCAGGCCGACGACGGCGGTCACAGCGGCGCCGGCGAGCACCACCTGGACACGCTTGTGGCTGGCGATCACGATGGGCACCAGCACGGCTGCGGGCCACACCTTGATCCAGGTGGCGATGCTGAGCAGGACGCCTGCCACCACGGGCCGTTCCGCCACATAGAGCAGCGCGATCAGGACGATCGGGGCGGTGATCCCTTCCACCCGGGCAAAGCTGAGGTACCCCATGAAGACCGTGAAGAACAGCCACCACCAGGCCGGGGCAACACCGGTGACGGTCCGCGGTCCGCGGGTCAGGTAGAGCAGTCCGACGGCGTTCAGCGCCGTGATGATCAGGAACCAGACCAGCAGGTAGGGGCCGGGCCCGGCGATGTTGGCAAGGAAGATGGGGATCTGCGCCAGCACCGGGTAGACCCAGGGGCTGATCTTCCCGGTCAGGTCCGCCGGGTTGTAGCCGGCCATCGCCCACTGCCGGTACTGCTCGGTGTCGCTGAACGTATTGCCGTTCAGGAAGAAGGACGCCATCCAGCCCAGGAAATACAGGTGCACGACGGCGAAGCCCCACCAGACACTGGACGGGCGGGCGAACCAGTCCACCACCGTGGCCGGGAGGACTTTGCTGCGGACCGTCACCAGGCGGTCAAAGAACCTCGTGGAAATCTCAGGTCTCCTTGAGCGCGGGGGCGGGTGCTGCGGTCTTCCTGCCCAGGGAGTACAGGCGCCGGACGCTCCACAGGAACAGGACCACGAGCAGGACGTTGCGGATGGTCAGGACCAGGGCCATCCACGGGTTGTTGTGGCTGAGGGCGTCGTAGAACAGCGGGTAGATGAAGTACGTGGCCACGGCGATGGCGATCAGCATCGCCGCCGGGACGCGCCATTCGCGCCAGCTGTGCGCCAGGCCGACGGCGACGGCAGGTCCCAGCCACACCATGAACTGCGGGGAGCCCACCTTGTTAAAGACCACGAAGGCGGCGGCCAGGGCGAGGGCGCCGGCGAGAAGCAGTTCGGTGCGGTCTACACCGCCGGCCACCTTGTGCTGCTTGCCGTTGTGCAGCGCCCAGAACGCAAGGCCTGCCACCAGCAGCGCGGCCAGGACCAGGAGCGGCTGCATCAGGAAGGACATGGTGGCGGTGCCCGGACCGTCCACCTGCATGGAGTTGATGTCCGTGTTCATGTACATCCGGGAACCGCCCGCGTTCAGGACGGACAGCCAGAGCCAAGGCGTGGTGAAGGTGGCCTCAAGCTGCATGCCACGGTCGCCCTGCTGCGTGAGGAAGTTCAGGAGCTTGGGAACGCTGCCCAGGGCGGCCGCCAGCGCCACGACGCCCGCCGTCGTCGCGATTCCTGCCAGCACCACCAGCAGGCGGTTCTTTACCACCGCGAAGAGGGCCAGCATGATGGCTGCCGGCCACACCTTCACCCAGGTGCCGATGGCCAGCAGGACCGAGGCCACGAACGGGCGCTGGACCCCGTACGCCAGGGCTACCAGGACCAGCGGGGCGGTGAGTCCGTCCACGCGGGCGAATCCCAGCCAGCCCATCAGGAACGTGAAGGCCAGCCACCACCAGCCGGCGGGGATGGCGTTGGTGTTGCGGCCCCGCTCCGTGAGTTTCAGCAGCGCCCAGCCGTTGAGGAGCGTGGTCATGAGGACCCAGAGGAAGAAGAACGGCCCCGGTCCCGCCACGCCCGCTATGGCCATGGGGATCAAGGCCAGGATGGGGTAGACCCAGGGGCTGGGGCCGCCGGAGAGGTTCGCGTCGTTGAAGCCGGCCATGGCCCACTCGCGGTAAATGAAGGTGTCGCTGAAAGCTTCACCGCGCAGGGACAAGGATGCGCCGAACACCAGGAAGACCAGGTGCACCACAATGAAGCCGCCCAGCAGTCCGCGCCCGCTGTTCAACGCCGTACGCACCCTCGCCGGGAGGATGACGTCGCGGATCCGGGTGAGGTTGCCGAAGAGAGCGTCGGTGGAAATGGCGGATTCCTTGTCAGGTCGTTGCACTGTCAGCGGCGGCGCAAAATGGCTCGGGTCATGCCCCGAAGCGGGTCTCATGGAGATTGGAGGCCTTGGATTTCGGGTTCCAGTCCCGTTCAACTCTAATTCACGGCGCATCTCCGCCAATAATTGTCAGGACAATCCAGGGACTCCACGCGCCTGACCTGCGGCCTTTATCTAAAGTTGCTGGCACTTATTTGCTCAGGCACCATGGTGCGAGGCACGTGAGTGCCTACCGCCTATGCAGCCAGGGGGAGCGCAGGGCGTCGAATGACCACCCCAACCCCACGAAAGACATAAGGCGCCATTCAATGAACTTCCCCCTGACCCTGACCGTGTCCGACCGCCAGAGCATGGACAGCGAACTCGACGCCGCCGTCGCAGCCGCCAAGGCCCACGCCCTCACCGGCAAGCGACACGGTATCCTCGTCACCCGGCACGGCGTGGACAAATTCACCGTTGCCCTCAGCGAGGCGGTCCCCTTCGGCCTCACCCGGGAACACCAGGCCTGGTAGCCGCTTCTTTGCCGCCAATCCAGCGGCGCCGCTCCCGTTTGTGACGCGCGTTCTCCCGCGTTTGGGCTCATCCCGGCATGGGTACCTGCTGTTCGTCTGCCCTGAGAGCAGGGCAGGGTCAGGAGAATAGTCGCATGGATAACTCGATGAGCGTGGCGGTGCTGGGGACCGGAATCATGGGAGCGGCCATGGCGCGCAACCTCCTCCGGGCCGGCCACAAGGTGTCGGTGTGGAACCGGGATCCGGCCAAAACTGAGCCGCTCGCCGCCGAAGGTGCCCTGCGGGCGGCCAGCCCCGCCGACGCGGTGGAAGCCGCCGACGTTGTCCTCACCATGCTGTACGACGCCGCCGCGGTGGCGCAGGTCATGCGGCAGGCGGCGCCCGGCATCCGCGCCGGCACGGCCTGGATCCAGTCCACCACCGTGGGAGTGCAGGACGTTCCCACTCTCGCCGCCTTGGCCGCCGACCTCGGCCTGGACCTGGTGGAAGCACCTGTCTCCGGCACCCGCGCCCCCGCCGAGGCGGGCCAACTGCTGGTCCTCGCCGCCGGCCCCGAAGCCATCCGCCCCCGCGTAGCGCCGGTCCTCGATGCCATCGGCGCCCGCACCCTCTGGACCGGCGACGACCCCGCCAAGGGTTCGGCCGCCCGGCTCAAGCTGGTGGTCAACAGCTGGGTCATTGCCGCCTCCAACGCCGCGGGCGAGGTGGTTGCGCTTGCCCAGGCGCTGGGCGTGGATCCCGGGCAGTTCCTCAACGTGCTCGACGGCGGTTCGCTGGACCTGCCGTACCTGCGCACCAAGATGGGACTCATCCTTGACGACGGCCTGGAGCCGGCGTCCTTCGCCGTGGACACCGCCCGCAAGGACGCCCACCTCATTGTCGATGCCGCCGCAGCCGAAGGCCTGAAACTCGACGGAGCCGAGGCCGCTGCCGCCCGGCTGGACCGGGTGGCTGACCAGGGCCGCGCCAAGCAGGACATGGCCGCCGCTTATCACGCCAGCCGGTAGCAGGGGCTCCTTTCCAGGGCGCCCCGGCCCGTCGGGATAGCGCTTGCCGTTGACGTTGTCCGCGTCACCTTCTATATTTGATGAATCGATTCAAGAGTTGCCGCTCCTGCCCGATCCGGCTCCGGCGCAACACACCAAACCCTGAGCATTGCCCACCAGCGGTTCCGGTTCCTTGCCAATGAAGACGAAGGACAAGCACATGAGCACCACCCCAACCCGCGCGCCCCTCACCAGCCAAGGGGCTGGAGCCGGCATTCGGGACCCCAGGAAGGCCGCGATGAGTGGCTGGATCGGAAGCGCCCTCGAGTACTACGACTTCGCGCTGTACTCCCTGGCGGCAACCCTGGTCTTCCCCGCCATCTTCTTCCCGTCCGGGAACCCCACCGTCGCCATCATCGCCTCCCTGGCCACCTACGCCGTCGGCTACGTCTCCCGTCCCATCGGCGCCGTGGTGCTCGGCGCCTATGGTGACCGGCACGGCCGCAAGAAAGTGCTCGTGTTCGCGATGCTGCTCATGGGCTTCGCGACGTTCGCTGTTGGCCTGCTCCCCACGTACGGCCAGGTGGGCCTCCTGGCGCCCGCTCTGCTGGTGATCCTCAGGCTCATCCAGGGTTTCGCCGTTGCCGGTGAACTGGGCGGTGCCAGCGCCATGATCGTGGAGCATTCCCCTGACGCAAAGCGCGGGTTCTTCGCCAGCTTCAGCCTGCAGGGCACCCAGGTGGGCTCGATCCTGGCCACCGCCGTCCTCCTCCCGCTCGCCGTCCTCCTCCCGGCGGACCAGTTCAGCTCCTGGGGCTGGCGCATCCCGTTCCTGCTCAGCGCCGTCGTCATCCTGGCCGGGTACCTGATCCGCCGCCGCGTGACCGAACCCCCTGCGTACGCCGCGCAGTCCGGAGCAGCCCCGGCCAAGCAGCGCTTCCCGCTCATCGAACTCCTCCGCACCCGCCCCGGCGTCCTGGTCCGCTGCGTCGCCATGACGTTCACCAACGTGATCGGCATGGCCACCCTGATCTTCGGCGTCTCCTACGCCACCCAGAAGGGCTACGGCAACGGCTTCTCCAGCAGCGAGTTCCTTTGGGTGACCCTGGTAGCCAACATTGCTGCCGTCATCACCATCCCGTTTTTCGGTGCACTGTCCGACCGGATCGGCCGGCGGATGCTCATGGCGGCCGGCGGGGTCATTGGCGGCGTACTGGTCACCGGGTACCTGTGGGCGATCCAGCAGGGCAGCCTGCCGCTGGTCTTCGTGTGCGTCGTGATCGTGCAGGGCATCTTCTTTCAGATGTGGAACGCCACCTTCGCCACGTTCTTCCAGGAGCAGTTCCCCATGCGGATCCGGGTCACCGGCTTCGCCGTCTCGCAGAACATCGGGCTGATGATCGCTTCATTCTTCCCGAGCATCTTCACCGCGATCGCTCCTCCCGGTTCCACCAACGTGCCGCTCACCATCGGCCTGACCACGCTGGGGATCTGCCTCGTGTCCGCGGTGGCCACCCTGATGTCCTCGGACACGAAAGGCAAGTCGCTTGAGGACCTCGAGGGCCTGAAGGAAGCGCGCCCAGGCAGCTGACGGCAACGGACGACGGCGGGAGGTCGCCGGGTCGGCCGCCACGCCAAATGCCCGGCAGGGGGAGCCCAGCCGGGCATTTGGCGTCTCACGGGATGGTTTCCTGGCGGTCCGACGTCCCGGGCCCGCTCAGTAGACCGAGCCCTCCAGGAGCTCGGAGAGCCGGACTGCGGCGCGGCGCAGCTCCGGGACCCCGGCCTTCAGCGTGGCCTCGCTGGCCGCTTCCACCGGGCTGGTGAGGGACATGGATTCGGTTGGCCGGCCCGTCCGGTTGGGAACGGCCATGGCCACGGACAGGACGCCGGTGGCACGCTCGTCGGCGGAGAACGCGTAGTCGGTTCCGGGTTCAGGGAGCCGCGCGCGCAGTTCCTCTGCCGTCAGATCGGCGTCTTCCTGGCCGGCTGCAGCAGCTGCCGCCACCGCCTGCTGAAGTTCGTCATCGGACGCGGATGCCAGCAGGATCTTTCCTGCGGCGCCGAGGGTCAGGGGCAGCCGCTTGCCCAGCGGGAGATCGTAGCGGAGGGGCGCCTCGCCGTCGACGCGGGCCACCAGGATGCGCTCGAAGCCGAGCCGTGAGTACAGCGACGCTGTCAGCCCGGTTTGCGATGCGACCTGCTGCAGGACGGGGCGGGCAGCGACCACCAGGGGATCGTTCTCCAAGAAGCTCCGTGCGGCGGGCAGGACGGCGGGGCCGATCCGGTAGGACTTGTCCGTCTGGCTCACCATTCCGAAATCCTGCAGCACCCGCAGGATCCGCAGCGTGGTGGGCAGGCTCATGCCGCAATTCCGTGCCAGATCACTGAGCCGCTGCGGCCGCTCGGCCCGCTGCAGCTCGGCGAAGACCTCCATGGCCCTGGAAAGGGAGCGCATGTTCGAGGACTTGGGGCCCTCTTCTGCCGGGCCGGCCGTGGTGGAAGTCATCGTCGCCATTCTTTCATTCTATGTAAGTTCTTTGCGCTTGACAGTCCTTGTGTCTCCTGTCACTATTTCTCAGTACGCAATATAGTTTCATTCTATGAAACGCAATGACGCGCTGTGAAAAGGAAACTCATGACAACGGAGTCAGTCACGACGAAAACGGGGAGCACCATTCGGGTTGCCCGCGGTGTGCTGGCGGGGATCTGCGCCTTCGCCGCCGTCGGCATCTATGTCCTGGTCAGCTCGGTGAGCCTGGGGCTCTGGACGTCCCTGGGCCCCGGTGCCGGCCTGTTCCCCTTCGCCATGGGGGCTCTCCTGGTGGCGATGTCGGCCATCTGGCTCCTCCAGGAACTCCGCCGGCCCAGCGCCAAGGGCGAGGGCGTGGACAAAGGGGTGGTCATCTCCGTCGTGGCCAGCCTGGTCATCCTGGCAGCGGTCATGGACCTGCTGGGCTTCCAGCTGAGCATGTTCGCGTTCCTGCTCTACCACCTGAAAATCCGCGGACGCCGGGCATGGGTGCCCTCATTGATCATCGCCCTGGCGGGAAGCGTCGGTGCCTTCTACGCCTTCAACTACGGCCTGAACGTGGCCCTTCCCGTATCGGCATTTACTCCGCTGAACCTGATCGGACTCTAGGCATGGAAACCCTCAACGAACTGCTCGGCGGATTTGCCACCGCCATGACCTGGCAAAACCTGCTGTTTGCCTTCCTTGGCTGCCTGCTTGGCACCATTATCGGCGTCCTGCCCGGCGTCGGCCCCGTGGCAGGGGTGGCACTGCTCATCCCTCTGACGCTCAACCTCGACCCCGCGGGGTCCATCATCATGCTGTGTGCCATCTTCTACGGAACCCAGTACGGCGGCACCATCACCAGCGTCCTGCTGAACACTCCCGGCGAAGCCTCCTCCGCCATCACCACCATCGACGGTTATGCCATGACAAAAATGGGAAGGGCCGGAGCGGCACTGACGCTGGCCGCCGTCGGTTCCTTCATCGGCGGCACCATCGCAACAGTCGGCCTGGTGGCCGCAGCCAAGCCGCTTGGTGAGATGGGCCTGCTGGTGGGGCCGCCCGAATTCTTCGCGCTCATGGTGGTGGGCATCTCGCTGCTGGTCGCCTTGGCGGGAAAGTCCATGGTCAAGGCACTGATCTCCGGCGCCCTGGGCCTGCTGATCTCCATGGTGGGCATCGATCCCGTGGCCGGAGCACCGCGCTTCACCTTCGGGATCGACAACCTGATGGACGGGGTCAGCTTCGTTGCCGTCATCGTCGGCGTCTTCGGGCTCTCCGAAATCCTCTCCTTCCGCCGGAACGAGCCCACCCCGGTGGTGCATGCCCCCGGTTTCCGGCAGCTGTTCCCGTCGCGGACGGAATGGCGCCGCAGTGCACCCGCCATGGCCCGCGGCACCGGCGTCGGCTTCGGCCTGGGCCTCATTCCCGGCATGACCGGGTCCGTGTCCTCGCTCCTTTCCTACGCTACGGAGAAAAGGTTCTCCCGGTTCCGCCACGAGCTCGGCAAGGGGGCCGTCGAAGGCGTCGCCGGTCCGGAGACCGCCAACAACGCCCACGCCAACGCTGCCCTCATCCCGCTGTTTACCCTTGGCATTCCCGCTTCGCCCACCATCGCCGTGCTGATGGGAGCGTTCCTGCAGCAGGGCCTCACCCCGGGACCCAGCCTGTTCACGGATCACTCGGAGATCGCCTGGGCCATCATCGCCAGCCTCTTCATCGGCAACGTCCTCCTGCTGCTGCTGAACGTCCCGCTCGTGGGGCTGTGGACTTCCATCCTCCGCGTGCCCACCCCCATCCTGACGGCCGTGATCCTCGTGTTCATGGTCATCGGGGCCTACACCATCAACTTCAGCGTCTTCGATGTCTATGTCATGATCGGCTTCGGCCTCCTTGGCCTGGCACTGCGGAACCTCGACATCCCCCTGGCTCCGATGGTGCTCACCCTGGTGCTCGGGCCGCTGATGGAACGCTCCCTGCGCGAATCGCTGGAAATCTCCCAGGGCGACTTCACCGTCTTCACCAGCCGTCCCATCTCCGCCGTCCTGATCGGCATCGGCCTGCTCATCATCTGCAGTCCGCTGCTCAAACTCCGCAAGCCCAAGGCCCTCATGGAGGACCCGGAGGCCTGACTCCACACCCGCAATCCCTGCACCCGCACCCTTCAAAGGAGAAGAACCATGTCACGCAAAAAGATTTTCGCAGCCGTCGCAGCTGCGTCCCTGCTCGCCCTCACCGGCTGCGGCGCCAACGTCGGAGCCAGCAATTCCGGTGCGGCCGCCGGCGACTTTCCCAAGAAGGGCAAGTCCATTGACCTGATCGTGGCCTTCTCGTCGGGCGGTGCCGTGGACACCGCCGCCCGGCTCATCCAGCCGGTCCTCGAAAAGGAACTCGGCACCAACGTTGAGGTCATCAACAAGCCAGGTGCCGGCGGCCAGATCGGCTACACGGCGCTGACCGGTGCCAAGCCGGACGGCTACACCATCGGTGCCACCGGGTCCCCCTCGGTGGTGGTCTCACCCCTGGACCCGGCCCGCGGCGCCAAGTACACCAGGGACAGCTTCCAGCCGCTGGGCCGGCAGGTGATCGACCCCACCGTTATCGCCGTCCAGCCGGACAGCCCGTACAAGTCCCTGAAAGAGCTGCTCGACGCGGTCAAGGCCAAGCCGAAGTCACTCACCGCCAGCACCACCGGCATCCAGACCGGCGAACACTTCGCCCTGGCCCAGATCCAGGAAAGCACCGGCTCGGAGTTCGCCCCGGTCCACTTCTCCGAGGGCGCCTCGCAGGCCACCACCGCGTTCCTGGGCAAGCATGTTGACGTCCTGGTGGCCAATGTCAGCGACGTGAACGACCTCAGCAAGCAGGGCAAGGCACGCGTGCTGGGTGTCATGTCCGGGGACCGCGCCCCCTCACTGCCGGAGATCCCCACATTCAAGGAGTCCGGCTACGACCTGACCGCGGGGACTGCCCGCGGCTACTCCGCTCCCGCCGGGCTCCCCGCTGACGTGGCCAAGAAGCTCGAAGCCGCCATCGAGAAGGCCATCGAAGACCCGGCAGTGGTGCAGAAGATGAAGGACCTGGGCCTGCAGACCAGCTACCTCAACGGCACCGACTACCAGCAGTTCTGGGCAGGCCAGGAAGACGACTTCAAGAAGGTCCTTCCGCTAGTCCAGAAAAAAGACTGATCCGCACCTCTAAGGAATCGACCATGACAACTCCAGCCATCGACACCACCGCCGACTTCGCCCGCCCCGACCAAGGCATCGTGGACCGGCTCGCCAAGCTGCCCGCCGCCAACATCGGCGACGCCATGGACCGGCTCGGCGTCGCGGACTCCGCCATCCAGGCCGTCTGGCCCGGGGCGAAGCTCGCCGGACCGGCGTTCACCGTGTGGACCCGGCCCGGCGACAACAAGGGCATCCACGCAGCGCTGCAGCTGGCCCGTCCCGGAGACGTCATCGTGGTCGCCGGCGGCGCAGATGAATCCCGCGCCCTCCTTGGTGAACTGATCGGTGAGCGCGCCATCAACCTCGGCGTCGCGGGCTTCGTGCTGGACGGAGCAGCGCGCGACGCCGAGGCGCTGGGCGAGATCGGCATGCCCGTCTTCGCCCGGGCTACTTCGCCCGCCGGCCCCTACAAGGATGGCCCCTTCAGGCTGGGGACCGCCGTCGCCTTCGGCGGCGTCCCCGTCCTGCCCGGCGATGTCATCGTTGGTGACTCCGACGGCGTGGTGGTCATCCCCCGGGACCAGGCCGCCGTCGTCGCCGACGCCGCCGAGGCCGTGTTCGCTGATGAAACCGGCCGGCGCCAGGCAATCGTCGCCGCCCGCAACTGAAACGCCACACCACCAAGATCGTCACGAGAAAGAACTGAGCAAACCATGACAGCGTGCACCGTCATTGGCCTCGGCGAAGCCGGAGCCACCTACGCCGCAGCGCTCGCAGCTGCGGGCCACCAGGTCAGCGGGTTCGATCCCGTTGCCGCCACTACCCCGGAAGGTGTTTCCCGGGCGGCAACGGCGGCCGAGGCCTGTGCCGGGGCTGAGATCGTCCTGGTGATGACCGGAGCCGCGGCTGCGCGCAGCGTGGCACAGGAATGCCTGCCGGTCCTGGGTGACGGCAGCGTCTACGCCGATTTCACATCATCTTCCCCGGGCGTCATGCAGGAACTCGGACAGCTGCCCAGCAAAGCCCGCTTTGCCGACGTCGCCATCCTTGGACCCGTCTCCGCCCTGGGGGAAAAGACCCCGCTCATGGTGAGCGGTCCTGGCGCCCAGGCCGTTGCGGAACTGCTGCGACCGCTCGGCGTGCAGGTGGAAATCGCCGACGGCGAGCCCGGTGCAGCGATGGCCCACAAACTGCTCCGCAGCGTGCTCATGAAGGGCCTGGCGTCCGTGGTGGTCGAAGCGGTCCAGGCCGGCCACGCGGCAGGCCTGGAGGAGTGGATCCGCGGCCAGATCGCGAACCAGCTGGCGGGGGACGGCCAGGCCGTCATCGACAGGTTCCTCACGGGAACCGCCAAGCATGCCGTCCGCCGCTCCAAGGAGATGCAGGACACCGCCAACTATCTCTCAGACCTCGGTGTCCCGGCCGAGATGACCACCGCCTCCGCCGCCGCCCTCGCCCGGATGGCGCAGGCCACGGAACCGGCCTTGCGCTGACCGCACAGCAGGGCACAATCAAGAACGGGAAATACGTGATGTCAACAGCAACCGGCATTCCGCCGACAGGAGCAGCAGCATGATCGGCATTTGGGCACTTGGCGCCTACCTTGCCGTCATCCTGCTCTGGACGACGGCGATCAAGCGCAGCGTGGGGGAAGCCATGATCTTGGGCTTCCTGGTGGTGCTGCCGTTTACCGGAGCCGCCGCGGCACAGGTTGGTTGGTCAGCGCTTTCCTCGGCAGCGACCGACGAAATTGTCTACGCCACCATGGCGTTCGTCTTCATGGGCTACCTGCTGGACAAGGGCGGCGTCCTGGACCGGCTGATCGACCTGTTGAACTCGCTCATCGGCGGAGTCAAGGGCGGTCCGGCCTGGGTCTCCACCGTGGCCTCCGCCGGCCTGGGCGGAGTGGTCCACAACCAGGCCGCCATTGCCGCAACGGTAGGCTCCGTGACCATCCCCTGGATGGAAAAATCCAAGCTCGACAAGCCGGCGGCCGCAACCCTCGTGGCCGGGAACGCGGGAATGGGCATCACCTTCCCGTTCAGCGCCTCAATGTTCGTCCTGGTCGGCTCGGCCACGGTGGGGCCCCTGCTGGACATCAACGCGTTGGTCCTTCCCCTGCTGTTCGGCGGCCTGTGGTGCTTCCTGCACCGGCTCATCGTCACGTGGCTGCTCATCAGGAAGAGCGGAATGGCGCCGCTCGACGCCGCCCACCGCCTGTCGGTCCGGACCGCGTTCGGCCAGGGATGGGCCACGCTCCTGCTGTTCGTCGTCGTCGCCATCCCCCTTGCCATCACCTCCGGGTTCCTCACCTCGGCCCTCTCCGACTGGACCGGTGGCGACGTCAGCAAGTCCGTCAGCGTCATCGTCTGGATCCCTGTGGTCCTCCTCATCACGGGTGCGCTGCTGGGCAGGAAACAGCTGCCCCGCACCGGCCGGGACTGGGGAACCTTGCTGCAGGGCTCGGCCCCGCGGTTCGGCATCGTCGGCGTCACGGTGCTGTTCGCTTTCGCCGGCGCCAACGCGCTCGCCGCCACCGGCCTGCCCAAGCAAATGACCGCCCTGCTGAACGGGCTGAACCTGCCACTGTGGCTGCTTGCCATCCTGATCGGACTGATCGTCATCGCCGTTGCAGCCCCCCTGTCCGCCACCGCCACGATGGCTGCCGTGGGAACGGTGGGCGTGGCCGCCCTTGTGGCGGCCGGGGTGCCTGCCACCACTGCCGCCGTCGCCGTCCTCATTTTCTCCTCCTGCGAGGCCGCGGTCCCGCCCGGTGGTGCACCGCTGTATGTTGCCTGCGGCATCGCGGACGTCAATCCCATCAAGACCTTCGCCCGCCTGCTCACCCACTATGCGCTGCCCCTGCTGGTCATCGGCGTGCTGATCATTCTCGGCATCCTGCCCATCTAAGGAACCACCATGAACACACCCCGAAGGTTCATCCAGACCGTCTTCACCCTCACCCTTGGCGTCCTCCTGGCAGGCGGCGTCCTGTTCGTTGCCGGGCAGGCCGCGGGCCTGGTGGCCGGGCAAAACGCCTGGCTCGAGTTCTTCAACACCTACGTCAAGCCGCCCGTGTGCATTGCCGCATCGGTGTGCGCCGTGGCCGGGTTCCTGCTCAGCTACCAGCGCCCCCGGAAACAGGCCGAACAGCAGCAGGAAGCCACCACCCGATGACCGCACCCGGAACCTTTCCCACCTTCGCGGAGCTCCTGGCGAGGGAGGGCAACCTGGCGGGTGCATCGTGGGGCCTGTTCCCCGAACCGGGCAGGGGCACGCCGTCCTTCATCACGCCGGCTGCCCTCCTCGAGGCCAGGAACAGCATCCGGTCCGGGACCGTGTTCGGGCTGGACTATCCCGCAGATGCCTTTGACCCGGGGATGTCGCTCAAACGCAGCGCGCCCCGGCATACCATTTACTCCTCCCACCCTGCCCACCGGGACGACTACCTGGACGGGTATTACCTCCAAGGGTCGACGCAGATTGACGGGCTCCGGCACCGTCGCGCAGATGACGTTGGCTTCTACAACGGCGTCCCGGACCACCGGATCACCGAGGGCACGCCGGACCTTGGCATCCAGGAATGGGCGGAGCACCCCATCGCCGGGCGGGGAGTCCTGGTGGATCTCGACGGTTTCCGGAAAAGCGTGGGGGAGCCCATCGACCATGCTGGCGGGGAACCGCTGGGCCTTGACCTGCTTCAGGCGGCCATGGAGTCCCAGTCCCTGACCACCCGTCCCGGCGACATCCTCCTGCTCCACACCGGGTGGTGCGAATGGTTCCTCGCGCTGGACCCGGAAGAGAAACGGCGCCTCCGTGAGAGCCGGAAGGCAACAGGCGTGGCGCAGTCGCAGGAGTTCGTGGCCTGGGCCTGGGACAGCCGGTTCGCCGTCGTCGCCGCCGACAACTTCGCCGTCGAATGCCTCCCCGCCGTCCCGGACAGTCCCTACCGGGAGTCCGCCTTCAACGACCACGGCATGATGCACCAGCAGCTCCTGGCCAAGCTCGGCATGCCGCTCGGGGAGCTGTGGCGGCTCGGCCCCCTGGCGCGGCACATGCGCAGCACGGCCACGTGGGATGCGTTCATCAGCATCAAGCCGCTGAACATCACCGGCGGCACCGGCTCCCCGGCCAACGCCACCGCCATCATGTGAGCTGAGGCCGCACCCGCGTCACGCGGGGCACGCTTTCAGGCAGCGCACGACGGCGGTGGGCAGGGATTCCGGGGCTTCCCCGCCGATGGCGGGCCGAAAGCGTGCCGTGCGTGACGCCGTCGTACGCGTTACTAGGGAAGCCGCGACGGCCGCAGGAAACTCGACTCCCCGGCCCGGCCCGGATCCAGCGGCACCGGACTGGCCAGCACGGCAGGGCCCCGGTGCAGGAACCCGCCGGTCAGGGCGCGGCACCGGATGCCGCCGCGGCCCCGCATGGCCGGGTGGGCGCCCGGGGCGAGCATCCCGTCCATCCACGCGCAGGGCTGGGCATGCCTGCCGCCATGGAACTCCACCACGTCCCCGCCGGACTCCAGCGAAAAATCGTGGCCCAGCAGCGGCGCCAGCTGCGCCCCGCGGAGCACCACGTTCCGCCGGGTCAGCAGGGGATCGAACGGCTGCGAGCCCAGCTCGGCGGCGATCGCCTCGAGGGATTCGACGGCGAACAGGGTCACCGCTGCGTCCATGTGGGCGGCCTTGCCGAAGAACCGGTCACCCACGATGCCCTTCCCGGCCACCACCTCAGCCTGCGCAGCATCTTCGGTCGGAACATCGGCGGCACCGTCCCGGGCGCGGCCGAAGTAGGCGTGCGCGGGGGACACCAGCAGGTGCAGGATCTCGACGTCGTACCGGAAGCTTTCAGCCATACCGCCAGCGTATGCCGTTCCCCGCAATCCGGCCGCCCGGTGGAAAGATCAGACCCATGGATACCTCACCAACCGCAGCCCGGGTTCTGCCCGCCAGGCACAGGACCGTCCTCTTCTGGGCGTCGGTGGCCTGTGCCGCCGCCCTCCTCCTGGTTCCCGCGTGGATGCTTGCCGGCAATCCCGCCGTCCTGGGCGGACACCCCCTGCTGCCGGGCCTCCTGCTGGCGGCGGCTGCGTCCGGCGTCGTCTGGGCCATCCTGCTGTGGGTGCGCCGCGATGTTCCGCGGCCCCGCTCCCGTGTCCGGGCCGTCGGCGCCTGGGCGGGCAGGATCGCCGTGCTGGCGCTCGCCGCCGGCCTGGCCTGGCTAAGCCCCTTTGCCTACCAGCCGGGCCAGGCAGCGGAGGCGGGCCCGACGTCGGACCTCGCCGTCACCGAGTCAGCCACCGCCATCACCATGTCACCGGAGGGCAGGACTGCCACCAAGGGGTTGGTTTTCTACCCGGGTGCCCGGGTGGACGCCAAGGCGTACCAGGACATCCTGGCCCCCGCCGTGGGGGCCGGATACCGGGTGGTCATCCTGAAGGAACCGCTGGGGCTCAGCCTGCTGGACGGAAGCCAGGCCAGGAGCGCCATGGCCGACAACCCGGACATCAGGACCTGGGCGGTGGGCGGCCACTCACTTGGCGGGGTATCAGCATCGTCCTTCGCCCTGGCCAACACCGATGTCAGCGGGCTGGTTCTCTACGCTTCCTACCCGATCGAATCCCTGCGCGGGCGGACCGGCCTGTCCGTCCTGTCCGTTTCCGGCAGCCAGGACGGACTCAGCACCCCCGCCAAGATCCAGGCATCCCGGGACCTCCTCCCCGTGGATACGGAGTTCGCCGCGGTCCAGGGCGGGGTGCACGCGTTCTTTGGCGACTACGGGGCGCAGCCCGGTGACGGCGAACCCGGTATCAGCCGGCAGGCAGCGCAGCAGCAGATCGCTGCAGCTACCGTGTCCTTCCTGGGGCAGCTCCAGCGGAGCTAGGTTTCGACAGGCTCAACCACCGAAAGGGTCAACCGCCGGCAGGCGCAACCGGCGCCGGGGTCAACCGCCGGCGGGCGCAACCACCGGCAGGCGCAACCGCCGGCAGGCGCAACCGCCGGCAGGCGCAACCGCCGGCACCGCCCGGATCAAGCTCCGACGTAGGCCGCCAGGTGCTGCCCGGTGAGCGTGGCCCGGCCGGCCACCAGATCCGCCGGCGTACCCTCAAAAACGATCGAGCCGCCGTCGTGCCCGGCTCCCGGGCCGATGTCGATGATCCAGTCCGCGTGCGCCATGACCGCCTGGTGGTGCTCGATGACGATGACGGACTTCCCGGAGCCGACCAGCCGGTCCAGCAGGCCAAGGAGCTGTTCGACGTCGGCCAGATGCAGGCCCACCGTGGGCTCGTCCAGGATGTAGATCTCCCCGGCCTCAGCCATCTGCGAGGCAAGCTTGAGCCGCTGGCGCTCGCCGCCGGACAACGTGGTCAGTGGCTGGCCCAGGGTGATGTAGCCCAGCCCGACATCGGCAAGCCGCTCCAGGACCTTGTGCGCCGCGGGCGTTTTGGCCTCGCCGTCGGCAAAGTACGCCAGCGCCGCGTCCACGGACAGGTCCAGGACGTCGGCGATATTCTTCCCGCCCAGGGTGTACTCCAGGACGGCGGCCTGGAACCGGCGGCCCTCACATTCCTCGCAGGTGGACTCTACCGTGGCCATGACGCCGAGTTCGGTGAAGATCACGCCGGCGCCATTACAGGTGGGGCAGGCGCCCTCGGAGTTTGAGCTGAACAGCGCGGGCTTGACCCCGTTGGCTTTGGCGAAGGCTTTGCGGATGGGTTCCAGCAGACCGGTGTAGGTGGCCGGATTGCTGCGCCGGGACCCCTTGATGGCGCCCTGGTCAATGACGATCACCCCGTCACGCTTCGCCAATGAGCCGTGGATCAGCGAGCTCTTGCCGGACCCCGCCACGCCCGTCACCACGCACAGCACCCCCAGCGGCACGTCGACGTCCACGTCGCGCAGGTTGTTGGTGGAGGCGCCGCGCACCTCCAGCGCGCCGCGGGCCGCCCGGACCGAGTCCTTCAGCCGGGACTTGTCACCCAGGTGCCGCCCGGTGATGGTGCCGCTGGCACGCAACCCGTCGACGTCGCCCTCGTAGACGATCTCACCACCGCCGGCACCGGCGCCCGGACCGAGGTCGACGACGTGGTCGGCGATCGCGATCATCTCCGGTTTGTGCTCCACCACCAGGACGGTGTTGCCTTTGTCCCGCAGCTGCAGCAGGAGCGTGTTCATCCGCTCGATGTCGTGCGGGTGCAGGCCGATGCTTGGCTCGTCGAAGACATAGGTGACGTCGGTGAGGGACGAGCCCAGGTGCCGGATCATCTTGGTCCGCTGCGCTTCGCCGCCGGACAGGGTGCCGGCCGGACGGTCCAGTGACAGGTAGCCCAGGCCGATCTCCGCGAAGGAATCCAGGAGGTCCCGCAGCCCGGCCAGCAGCGGGCGCACCGTGGGCTCGTCCAGGCCGCGGATCCACTGCGCGAGGTCGCTGATCTGCATGGTGCACAGGTCCGCGATGTTCTTGCCGTTGATCCGCGAGTCGAGCACCTCCGGCGTGAGGCGCGTGCCGCCGCAGTCCGGGCAGGTGGCGAACGTGACCGCCCGTTCCACGAACCGCTTCACGTGCGGCTGCATGGCCTCCACGTCCTTGGACAGCATGGACTTCTGGATCTTGGGGATGATGCCTTCGAAGGTGAGGTTGACGCCCTCCACCTTGATCTTGGTGGGCTCGGCGTACAGCATCGTGTCCAGCTGTTTCGCCGTGAACGTCGCGATCGGTTTGTCCATGGGCAGGCCCATGCCCTCGAACAGCCGGCCGTACCAGCCGTCCATGGAGTAGCCGGGGACGGTGAGGGCGCCCTCGGCCAGGGACTTCGAATCGTCGTACAGGGCGGTCCGGTCGATGTCGCTGACGTTGCCCATGCCCTCGCACCTCGGGCACATGCCGCCGAGGTAGGTCACCTGGCGGACCACGTTCTTTTCCACCCGGCCGCCCTTTTCGGTGCTCATGACGCCGCTGGCCTTGCGGGTGGGCACGTTGAAGGAGAAGGCGGTGGGCGGCCCGACGTAGGGCTGGCCCAGCCGGCTGAACAGGATCCGCAGCATGGCGTTGGCATCCGTGGCGGTGCCCACGGTGGACCGCGGGTTGGCGCCCATCCGCTCCTGGTCCACGATGATCGCCGTCGTGAGCCCCTCCAGCCGGTCCACATCAGGCCGGGCCAGGCTGGGCATGAAGCCTTGGACGAACGCACTGTAGGTCTCGTTGATCATGCGCTGCGATTCGGCGGCGATGGTGGCGAACACCAGGGAGCTCTTGCCCGAGCCGGATACTCCCGTGAACGCGGTGAGCCGCCGCTTGGGCAGCTCAAGGCTGACGTCCTTGAGGTTGTTTTCCCGTGCGCCCTGGACCCGGATGATGTCGTGGCTGTCGGCCAGATGCATTCCGGTGTGCGCGGCGTCGGTGCTGGTGTCGGTGCTCAAGGTGTCCCCCTGTGTCCTGGGCGGCACTGCGGGGAGGCTGCGCTGGCAGCCTCCCGCGGCGTCGTCCGTTTTATACGTTGCTGGTTATATGCCTAAGGCTGCTGGTTGATGCGCACGGTGTTGCCGGCCGGGTCGCGGAAGGCGCAGTCGCGGACTCCGTAGGGCTGGTCGATGGGTTCCTGCACGACGTCGGCCCCGGCGGCCTCCACCTTGGCGAACGCCGCGTCCACGTCCGGAGACGAGAGGACGATCGTGGCGTAGGTGCCTTTGGCCATCATTTCGGCGATGGTGCGGCGCTCGTCGTCGGTGATGCCGGGGTCTACCGCCGGCGGATGCAGGACGATGGAGACGTCCTTCTGGCCGGCCGGCCCCACGGTGATCCACCGCATGGTGCCCCGGCCAACGTCGTTGCGGATTTCGAAGCCCAGGGCGTCGCGGTAGAACGCCAGCGAGGCGTCGGGATCGGTGGCGGGAAGGAAGGTTGAGGAAATGTTGATGTCCATGGCAGTCATGCTAGTAACGGCTCAGGGTCGGGCGCTTCTCGATTCCTGACCGGTCTGGTGACCTGCTTCGCCACGCAGGCGGGGATCCCCGCCGTCGAGTTCGCTGCCTCCTGCTTGTAGACGCTGGGCGGCATCCCCACCAGTTCGCTGAAGCGGGTGCTGAAGGTCCCCAGCGAGGAACAGCCGACGGCGAAGCACACGTCCGTCACGCTGAGGTCCCCCATGCGGAGAAGCGCCATGGCGCGTTCAATGCGGCGGGTCATGAGGTAGCTGTACGGGGATTCCCCGTAGGCGAGCTTGAACCGGCGGCTGAAGTGGCCCGCGGACATGTGCACGTCCCTGGCGAGGGATTCAACGTCCAGCGGCTGCGCGTACTCCCGGTCCATCCGGTCCTTGACGCGGCGGAGTTGGGTGAGTTCCCGGAGGTAGGGATCGGCGGCTGGACTGCTGGTCACAGCTCCGATCGTGCTACGCCGCGGGGGTCTTGTCCACCCTCTTCGGCGGCGGGGAACCGGGCGTCAAAAGTGCTCCGGGGTGCGGGGTATGATTATGCCGCCGGCCAGCGTATGAGGTCCTCGCCCGAACAGGGCTTGAGGCAACGCAGAGCTGGATGTGAGCGGTCCCGCGGGTCCGGCACGCGGCGAAACCAAACCTTGATTCACCATCTTGAGCCCTGCCCGGATACTGCGCAGGCACCATCTTGGAAGGACGCCATGGAACTGCTGTGGGAAATTGCCGGCTGGGCAGGCGCGGTTGCGATACTCAGTGCGTACCTGGCCGTTTCCATGGGCTGGCTGAAGGCAGGCAAGGGCTTCCAGACGGCCAACCTGTTCGGTTCCGTTGCCTTCATCATTAACGGAACCCTGCACGGGGCCTGGCCGTCCGTCGTCACGAACGTGGCCTGGTTCCTGATCTCCGCGGTGGCGCTGGTCCGGATGCGGCAGGAAGACCCGGCCCCCTCCCTCGAACCGGCGCAGGTCCAGTACCCGGGGGTTCCGGACGGCACCGGCCAGCTCGCTGTGGTGGAAGCCCTTACCGGGTCCCTGCCGGTCATGCCGTCGGTCCATCCCGCCGGGGACGGGCCGCGGCTGGCGCTTTAGGCTCATCGGGGCCAACGCCGCGTACACGATCGTCCATATAATCGCGCGTTTTTGCCATGGCCACCGCCTAGGGCGCCTTCATAGCCTTGGGGGGTGACCAACGAACTTACCCCGCCGGGCAGGATTGTGCTGCCCGATGCGCCGCAGGACCAGCAGGACATCCTGGATGCAGGCGGCGTGGCCTGCTGGAGCGAACCCGTCCTTATCGACACCTACACCCCAGGGGAGCCGGACCGGTATCCGTTGTTCCTTGACCGGCGGGTGTACCAGGGATCCAGCGGCAAGGTGTACCCCATGCCGTTCATCGACAGCATCGAACCGGACAGGAAGCCCAGGCTGTGGCAGGCCATCCACCTGGAAAACCGGTACGTCCGCCTGATGCTGCTGCCCGAAATCGGCGGCCGCATCCACGTGGGATATGACAAGACCGCAGGCTATGACTTCTTCTACCGGAACAACGTGATCAAGCCCGGGCTGGTGGGACTGGCCGGGCCCTGGATCTCCGGCGGAGTGGAATTCAACTGGCCCCAGCACCACCGGCCCGGCACGTTCCTGCCGGTGGAAACCGCCGTGGAGCCTGCCGGCGACGGCAGCGTCACCGCCTGGCACACGGACCTGGACCCGTTGCAGCGGATGCGCGGAACCCATGGCGTCCGCCTCCGGCCAGGCAGCTCCCTCATCGAGGTGGAGGCCCGGCTCTACAACCGTACGGACGAGCCCCAAACCTTCCTGTGGTGGGCGAACGCCGCCGCCCGCGTGCACGGGAACTACCAGTCCTTCTTCCCCACCGACGTGTCCCACGTGGCGGACCATGCACGCCGCGCCATCACGGCCTTCCCCCGCGCCGACCGGCCCTACTACGGCGTGGACTACCCCGCGCTCGCCGGACAGCATGGAACCCCGGATGCCGACCGGCTCGATTTCTACGCCAACATCCCCGTCCCCACGTCCTACATGGTCACAGACACGGCTGACAGCTTCTTCGGCGGATACGACCACGACGCCAAGGCCGGCTTCGTGCATTGGGCGGACCGCAGCATTGCACCCGGCAAGAAACAGTGGACGTGGGGGAACGGTTCCGTGGGCAAGGCCTGGGACAAGCACCTAACGGACGACGACGGCCCGTACGTCGAGTTGATGGCCGGCGTCTTCACCGACAACCAGCCGGACTTCAGCTACCTCGCTCCTGGCGAGACGCGCACCTTCAGCCAGTACTGGTACCCCATCCGGCACATCGGCCCGGCGCACCAGGCGAACCTGGAGGCCGCCGTCGCGCTTACCCTTGACGACGCCGGCCGGACCGCCACGGTGGGTGTTGCCGGCACGGGCCATACGGAAAATGCCACGGTGGTCCTGGCCCTGCATGGCGAAACCCTCCACACGTGGACCGCCGGACTATCCCCGGACCGGCCCTTCACCGCCACGGTTCAGCTGCCCGCCCCGGCCGAGGAAACGGACCTGGCCCTCAGCGTCATGGAAGGCGCCAGGGAACTCATCTCCTGGACCCCACGGCAGCCAACGGACCGTCCCGCAGAGCCCTGGGCAGCCACCGAACCAGCGCCTCCGCGGGAGATCGAAAGCGCTGACGAGCTCCATGTCACCGCAACCCACCTGGCCCAAAACCGGCACCCCACCAGGAGGCCCCAGCCCTACCTTGAGGAGATGCTCCGCCGGGATCCAGGGGATTCCCGCGCCGCCACCGCCCTTGCTGCCACCCAGTATCGGACCGGGGCCTATGCCGGGGCCCGGAAGCTCCTTGAAACCGCCCTGGACCGGCTGACCGGCCGCAACCTGAACCCTCCCAGCGGGGAGGCAAGCTACCGGCTGGGCCTGGTCCTGGAACGAACGGGCCGGCTCGCTGAGGCCCGTGAACGCTTCGGGAAGGCCGCCTGGGACAGGGCCTGGGCGCACCCTGCCCGCCTCGCCTTGGCCCGGTTGGCCCTCCGGGAAGGTGAGCCGGCCACCGGGCTCCGTCATGCCGATGCCGCGCTGGCCCTGGAATCAACCAGCCCGGAAGCCAGGCATCTCCGGTACCTGGCCCTGGAAAACTTGGGCCGCAGGGCTGACAGCGCCCGGCTGCTGCAGGACATCCTGGCCGCGGATCCACTCGATCCCGTGGCCCTCTCGCTCGCCGGATCCCTTGACGTCGCAGACCCCAAGACCGGCCTGGCCGTCGCCTGCTGGCTGGCCCGCGCAGGCCAGTGGCAGCTCGCCCTGGACCTGACCGAAAGCGCGCCGCCCGCGGGTGCTGACCCGGCCTTCGGCAACCCCGCGCCCATCCGCCACTACTTGCGCGCCGGATGGCTGGAAGAACTGCTGGACCCGCAGGAGGCTGCCGCGCAACGGACAAAGGCGCGGCGGGCGGACACCACCCATGCCTTCCCGTACGGCCTGGACGAGTTCGATGCGCTGCACCGGGCCCTCGAAGCCGACCCGCGTGATCCCGTGGCGCACGCGCTGCTGGGTTGCTGGCTGCTTGACGCGGAACGGACCAAGGATGCGCTGGGCCACCTGCAGAAGGCGTTGATCCACGGGTCCACCGATCCCGTGGTGTGGCGCAATGCTGCGCTGGCCACGGTTAATACCGGTGGCGACCCCGCCGCCGCTGATGCGTATTTTGCCCGGGCCCTGGAACTAAGCCCGGATGACGCGCGGCTCGTCTTCGAACGGTCCGTCCTGTCGGAACTCCGCGGGCTGCCCGCCGGGGAGCGGCTCGCCGCCATCGAACAGCATGGACCGGCCGTCCTGGCGCGGGACGATCTTGCCGTTCTCTACGCCAACCTGCTGACCGACGTGGGGCGGCCGCAGGAAGCCCTGGTGCTCCTGGGATCCCGAACGTTCCAGCCGTTCGAGGGGGGCGAGGGCCTGGTGCTCGCCGCCTACGACCGGGCAGCGGTGCAGCATGCGCGGACGTTGATGGAGCAGGACCCGACGGCGGCCGCCACCTTGCTGCGCACGGGCATCGAAGCGCCCGCGAACCTGGGCGAAGGCCGGCATCCCCGGGACAGCATGGCTGAACGCTTCGTGGCGCTCGGCGATGCGCTGGAACGTGCCGGGGACGCTCAGGCCGCGGTGGAGGCCTGGACTCGGGCCTGCCGGCAGGCGGGCGCCCTGGCAGTTGACCCCGGCCCGGCCGGCCCGGCCGACTACTGGCGCGGCGTCGCCATGTCCCGCCTGGGCAGGGGTGGCGACGCCGAGGACGTATGGCGCCGGCTGGAGGAACGGGCCGACGAACTCGAAGCCGCCCCAGCCGCGCCCGACTACTTCGCCACATCCCTCCCGGAACTGTTGCTGTTCGCCACCGACACCGCTGCATCCCGCCGCACGGCGGCTGCGTCACTGCGGGACCTGGCCGGGCGGGGCCGCCTGCTGACCCGCAAGCCGCAGCTGGAAGGAACCGGTGCCCCGTGACGGAGGAACCCCGCTACCTCGGGTCCGGCACGGTGCACGGCGACACGCGCTCCCTGACGGGCGCACCGCCGTCGCACCTTCCGCCCCGCCTGGCCATCAGCCTCTGGGACTTCTCCTGGTACACCCGCGCCGAGGCGGGCGGACCCTACGCGGACCTGGACGCCGCCTGCGCACGGGCCGCCGGGCTCGGATACAACGCCGTCCGCATCTGCGCTGCGCCGCTGCTGCTCCATGGCGGGCTGGGGCTGGAGGCGCTCGCGGAGGACCTGGTGATCGAAGGACTGGGAACGGCGCCCGACGGCGGGATATACGGCAGGGGGACCCGCTGGTATGACGTTCCCGGCGGGTACCGGATCAACCTGCGGACCCGGCTCCTGGACCTGTTCGAGGCCGCCGCCCGGCACGGGCTGGTGGTGATCCTGGCCAGCTGGGAGTACCAGCAGTCACCCGCCTTCGCAGAATCGCCGGAATGGTTCGAAGCCATCGACGCCGTCCCGCTGGAAGGCCGGTACCGTGTCCTGGCCGACGCCTGGGACCGGCTGATCGGCGAGGTGTCAGATGCCGGGCACCGGGACCGCATCGCCCTGGTGGAACTGCACAACGAGGTGGACTTCTCCATCCTCCCGCCGCTCGCCAACGGCAGTAGTGAGGTGGATCGGCTGCGCTCGCTGCATCCGGACCTGTTGATCACGGCCAGCTACGGCAAGCCGCCGCACCTTGCCATGCATACCCTGCCCGATGGCCTGGGCGCGGCGCAGTTCCACGTGTACAGCTACGGCGTGCTGGACGCCCTGCAGCAGCAGATCGACATCCGTTCCGAAGGGAGCGGCGGGTTTCCCAACCGGGCACTGCGGGCTTTGCTGAAGCCTGGCGCACCCTCGGTCGCGGAGTATGGCCGCCTGGCGGAATGGAAGTACCGCGCCACCGTGGTCACCGGCCAGATGCTCTACGGCTACGACTGGCTCGATCCCGATGCCTGGGACACCTGGCTGTACAACGAATACGGGCCCTACCGGGAAGTGATGCGGCGCGAGATTGAATCGCGGGTGACCGCCATCGCCGCATGGGCCCGCTGGAAGGACGTTCCCGCGGTGGTGGGCGAGGGCTGGATCGGCTACACACCGCTGCTGGGCACCTTCGAGGAGGGGCCGGTGGGCCGCGACCTCGCCGAACACGCCATCCGCACCGCCCTGGAGCACGGCGTGTGGGGCATGGTGCTGTGCTCCAACGCTGCGCCGCACCACCCCCTGTGGGCCGACGAAGACTGGCAGCGCCGCATGAACCACCTGATCCGTACCGCACCCGTGACCTGAAAGATCCGCCATGCCCTCCCCGAACACGGCCCTTGACCTCCTGACCGCCACCCACCGGCCGCACGGCAATGCCTTGCTGCGGCCGGCCATGAGCAACACCGAGGATCCGCACGGCAGGTGGCGGGTCACCAACCACTACTTGGAGTGTGGCGGACGCCCGGCCATCCCGGTCTCCGGGGAAATCCACTTCAGCCGGCTGCCCAGGAACCGCTGGGAGGACAGGCTCCGCCTGATGAAAGCCGGCGGTATCACCGTAGTGGCCTGCTACGTCTTCTGGATCCACCACGAGCCGGTGGAAGGTGATCCGCGCTTTGACGGCAACCTCGATGTTGCGGCGTTCGTCCGGCTCTGTGCCGCGCTGGACCTGGACGTCGTCCTGCGCATCGGGCCCTGGGCCCACGGCGAGGTCCGCAACGGCGGCTTTCCGGACTGGGTGCAGGCGGCCCCCGTCCGCCACCGCACCAATGATCCCGCCTACCTGGACATGGTGGAGCGCTGGTACAACCGGCTGGGGGGCGAACTGCGCGGCTTGTGCGGGCCGGACAGCAACGTGATCGGCATCCAGTTGGAAAACGAGCTCTACGACCAGCCGGCCCATCTTTCCCGGTTGAAGGAGCTGGCCCGGGCGGCCGGGCTCGGCGCCCCCCTCTGGACCGCGACCGCGTGGGGCGGGGCGGACCTGCCCGGGGCCGAGGTGCTGCCGGTCTTCGGCGGTTACGGGGACGGATTCTGGGTGGATGCCGGCGCGCCGTGGGATCCGACGTTCCGCCAGCACTACTTCTTCAGCCACCAGTGGGACGATCCCGGCATCGGGGCCGACCTCCGCGAACACCTGTCCGGAAACGAGGCCGCGCCGCCCCGGTCCACCTCCGACCTTTATCCGGCGGCCACCTGCGAGCTGACCGGCGGCATGGCCACGGCCTATCAACGCCGGCCATGGCCAGCGGGCAAGGACGTGGCGGCCGTGTCCAACAACAAGATCGGCAGCGGCTCCGGCTGGCAGGGCTATTACATGTTCGCCGGCGGGACGAACCCCGCGGCCGGCCTGCAGGAGACCCAGGCGACTGGCTACCCGAACGACCTCCCGGAGTTCGACTACGACTTCCATGCGCCCATCGGTGCATCCGGCAGGCTGGCGCCGGGCTTTGCCCTGCTGCGCCGGCAGCACGCGTTCCTCGCCGCGTTCGGGGACCTCCTGGCGCCGATGCCGTCCACCCTGCCGGACCGGGAGCCGTCCGGCGTGGAGGACTCGGAGACGCTGCGCTGGGCGTTGCGCTCCGACGGGACGTCCGGTTTTGTGTTCCTTACCTGGCACCAGCCGCATATACCGCTTCCGGCATATAGTGGTGCGCAGTTCCGCCTGGGTCTGGCAGATGGGCCTGTGACGGTTCCGGACGTGCCCGTCGACATCCCCGCAGGCACCATCGCCGCCTGGCCGGTGAACCTGGAGGTTGGGGGCGTCCGGTTGCTCTGGGCCACCGCGTCCGCGCTGACAGTGCTCGATTCCGGGGGACCGCCGACACTGGTGCTCGCCGCGGAAGCGGGCATCGAACCGCGGCTGTGCCTGCCGGAGGGGACGGTCCTGGAAGGCGAGGCTGCTCCGCTGGGCGGGAATGCCTGGGCTGTCCGCCCCTCCCTGGCTCAGCTGACGGCGACGTGTTCCGGGGGTGCCTTGAAGATCCTGGTCCTCCCCGCTTCCTTGGCGGACCAGGCGTGGGTGCTGGAGACGCCGCGCGGCCGGGAGCTGGTGCTGTCCGCCGAACCGGTGTGGATGGACGCCGTCGGCTTGCTGGCGGGCCGCTCGCTGGGCGCGCCCTCGGTCCGGCGGTATGCACGCGAAACCGGGCGGTTTGAGGCTGTATCTGCCGCAATGCAGTTGAGGGCACCTGCCCGCCGCGACGTTCCCCTGGTGCCGGTCCGCGCTGCGGCCGCCATTCCGGCGTCCTTCGGCTCGCTGGCGGGCCGGGCTGCCGCGCCGGGCCGGGAAGCGATGGCGGAGCTCTCCGCGGAGTACAGGATTGAACTTCCGACGACGGACGCCGCCACCGGCGGTGCGCCCACCGAGCTGGAGGTCACCTGGGCGGGTGACGTTGCCCGGCTGCTCGTGGACGGCCGTGTGGTGGCCGACCGCTTCTGGGACGGATCGGAGTGGGTCATCGACACCGGCGATGCCGGCATCCGCGCCGGCTCGGAGGTCTTGCTCCAGGTCCTGCCGCTTTCCAAAGATGCAGAGGTGGGGCTGCCCGCCGCGGCCCAGCGCCTGCGGGACGCCACGTCCGGGGACTTGCTTGCCGTTGAAAGGGTGCAGCTGGTGTGCTGGTCCGATTGGCGGGAAGACCTGGGCTGAGCCCTCCCGCCGTCGTAGGATGGACGTTTCTTGACGGAGGGGACGCAGGTGGAACGGGCGCATGGATTCCAGAATCAGCGGCTGGTGGTGGTTCCCCGGCCCTTGGTCCTCGAAGCCCTCAACCGTCCCATCACCCGGCGCCTGATAGTCACCGACGCAGGATTGTTTCCCGCCGCCGCGGACCATGGCCGCTACCGGCCGCAGGGCGCGGAGGAAACCATCGTCATCCTGTGTGTTGACGGACGCGGGTGGGTGGAAACCGCCGGTGCGCGGACCGACGTCGGCAAGGGGACCGCCGTCGTCCTTCCCGGCGGCACGGGCAAGGCCCACGCGTATGGTGCCGCCGCGGATGATCCATGGACGATCTGGTGGTGCCACGTCCGCGGAACGGATGCGGCGGAGCTGGTTGAGGGCGCCGGGGTCAGGCCCGGCCGGTGCATTGTTCCGGTGGTGGCGGCAGACCGGATGACAGCGATGCTGGATGAGATCGTCAGCGCCCTGGAGAAGGACCAGTCACCCGCCCGCCTGGTGGCCACGGCGGGGATGGCGTGGAAGCTGCTGGCCATGTTGGCCGTGGATCGCCGGGTTCCGGAGAAGGGGACGCCGCTGCAGCAGGCCATGAACTACCTGGAGGAGCGGGCGGACGGTGCCATCCGGCTGGCTGACCTGGCTGCGCTGGTGGGTGTTTCGTCGTCGCACCTAAGCAAGCTGTTCCGGGAGGCGACCGGCGGGGGAGTGCTGGCACACCACACGGCCCTGAAAATGGCGCGGGCGCGGCACCTGCTGGATACCACGGACCTGACTATCGCGCAGGTGGGCCGCGAGGTGGGGCTGCAGGACCAGTTCTACTTCTCCCGCCAGTTCCGCCGGCTGCACGGGGTCAGCCCCAGCGCGTACCGGGCGGAGCGGAAGGGGTAAGGCAGCCTGCACCTTGCTGGATCCGGGGACTCCGGAGAAACTGAAGGCATCCAATGGCCCAAGCACCAGCAGCACCAAGGAGCGCCCGTGAGCGATCAGAACGTTGACCCGTCACCTACGCCGGCCAAGGGTGTGGTGCTGATTACCGGAACGTCCACGGGCATAGGCCTTGCCACCGCGGTGGAGGCCGCGCGGGCAGGCTGGACGGTCATTGCCACCATGCGCGACCTGCAGCGCGCGGACGCGCTTCGGGCCGCGGCCGATGAGGCCGGAGTATCCCTGGACATTCGTCGGCTTGACGTTACGGACACGGCGGACATCGACCGTGAGATTGCGTATTGCATCAGTTCCTACGGCCGGCTGGACGTGCTGGTCAACAACGCCGGAAGTGCGGCGGTGGGTACGGTGGAAATGCTGGGTCTGGAAGATTTCCGCAGCGCCATGGAGGTTAACTTCTTTGGCGTGGTGGCCCTGACCCGCGCCGCCCTGCCGCACCTGCGTGAGAGCGGCGGACGTGTCGTTACCATCAGTTCGGTGGGCGGGATAGTGGGCCAGCCCTTCAACGAAGCCTATTGCGCCGCCAAATTCGCCGTTGAGGGATTCCTGGAAAGCCTGCAGCCCGTGGCCAAGACCGTTGGCGTCGGGGTGCACGTCATTGAACCCGGTGCCGTGTCCAGCAATTTCGTGGCGAACGCCGGGATCGATGTCCCGGCCCTGCTGGAAACGGCCGGCTCCTACACCCCTGCCATCTCGGCCTACCTGGAACGAACCAGCACACAGTTCGCCAGCAGCAGCGCGCAGCAACCGGCGGATGTCGCGGCGGTGGTGCTGGCCACCATGGAAGGCGCTGAGCCGGCCTTCCGGATCCAGACCTCGTCCTGGGCGCACGACTTCGTGGCCACCAAACTGGCCGACCTGGACGGCAGCCGGGTCACCGGCCTGACCACGGGCTGGGTGGCTGCCCCACAGGAGTGACCTGTTTCGTTCGCCAGGCCGCCTGCTAGGGCTGCTCGAAGGTTGCCACTATCCGGGCCCGCGCTATTGCGTGGGTAAAGAGGTTGAAGCCGAGGTAGGCGGGACTGGCATCGGCCGGGATGTCCAGGTGTTCGACGTCAACGGCGTGAACGACGACGTGATAGTGGTGCACGCCGTGCCCCGGTGGGGGAGCAGCCCCAACGAAGCCGCGCATGCCGGCGTCGTTGGCCAACTGCACGGCGCCGGCTGGCAGCCCGGAATCCGCCGCACCCGATGGCAGGGATGTGGTGGATACCGGAAGATTAAACGCCGCCCAGTGCCAGAACCCGCTGCCGGTGGGAGCGTCGGGGTCGAATACGGTGACCGCGAAGCTGCGGGTTTCCGGCGGGAATCCTTCCCAAGCGAGCTGGGGGGACTGGTCTTTGCCCCCCTCTATTCCCATTTTGCCGCTCGCTTGCGCCACCGGAAGCGTCTCGCCGTCGGAAATGTCTGTGCTGGACAGCGTGAACTCGGGAAGTTGAGGCAGGCGGGAATAGGGGTCCTGTTCGAGATTCATGTGTCTCCTGTCGCACTGATTCTGTGGTGTTTCATCAGTATGCTTAGGGCCCTGCGATAGGGCAAGCTGTGGCTCATTTGATGTTCAGTGTTCCCTGCATGTTGGAGTGGTAGGTGCAGTGGTAGGTGTAGGTGCCCGGCTTTGCCGGGGCGGTGAAGGTAGTGCTGGTCCCGGCTTTGACGACTGCGTCGAAGGATCCGTCGTCTGCGGTTACGGTGTGGGCCACGTTGTCCATGTTCATCACTGTCACCGTCGATCCTGCCGGGACACTGTCCGCGCCGGTGTATGCGAATGATTTGATGTGGATCGTCCTCTCGGCCGCCGTCCCGGCGGAGCCGCTTGAGGTGCCAGTGGCCTCTCCCATTGACGACGGTGTTGCCGAAGCCACTGGGGAGGAGCCCATGTTCATGCCTGGATCCATGGAGGCGCTGGCGGATCCGGCCGCTGTTGACGACGCCGGCGATGAACTTGTGCCGCTGGCGGTTCCGCACGCGCTGGCCCCAATGATCGTCGCTGCGCCTATCAGGGTCAGGGTGAGGCGTTGGCTGGTCTTGATGGTCTTCATGGAGTTGGCCTTCGGGATCGGCATCGGAAAGCCCTGGGACCGAGGCCGACCGTGAACGGGCGGGCGGTGCAGGCATCAGGATGCGGGGTGGCTGGAGGTGAGGTGTGCGTATACGACGGTGTTGTCCAGGTATTCCCTCGTAGCGGGGTTGTAGCCGCCGCATGTGATGAGCCGGACTTCGGGGCGGTCCGCGTTTTGGTAGACCTCGATCGTGGGGAACGTGGCTTTGCGGTAGACATCGACCTTGTCCACGGTGAACACGGCAGCTGTGTGGTCTGCGCGGGTGATGGTGATGTCCTGGCCTGGGGTGACTTCGTGAAGCCGGTAGAACAGCCCGACATCGCTGTTGGTGGCGTTCACGTGGCCAAGGATTATCGCGGACCCCGTTTGGCCGGGGGTGGGTGAGTCCTGGTACCAGCCCCCGGGAGAACCCGGTTCACCGGACGGGGTCTGGATTTCGCCGTTCGCTTGCTTGCCCAGTGGAATCAGGCCTGCATCGACCCCGATGGAGGGGACTTGGACCCGGACCGGGACGGAGGCCGGCAGGGCGGCGTCCGGCGGCGCGGGAAGCATGGTCGGGTCGGTCGCTGCCGGATCCACAGCCGCCTGCGACGAAGGGGGCGCCTGAATCGTTGGGTCGGGAGATGGTGCTGCAGCCGTCACCCTGCTGGTTGGAGAAGGGTTGGGTGGTTCGGCGTGCAGGCCCAGGCCGATGGCGGTGATGCCGCCGGCCAGGAGCATGGCGGCCGCCGCAGACGCGACAAGGCGTCCGCGGCGGCTGCTCGTTTCAGATCCCATCAGAGCCCTGAAATTCCCTTTGCTTCTCGGCCCTTAGGCTGCCATCTTGCGGCGCAGCGCGTAGGCTCCGCCGGCTGCCAGGAAGAGGCCGCCACCGGCGGCGAGGAGTCCCAGGTCCGGGCCAGCCGGGGCCGGAGTGGCGAGGCCTGTGCCCGGGGCTCCGGCAGGCATTGCCTTCAGCGTCCCGCAAAGGGCCGGCGAGGTAGCGGCCAGCGGCAGGGACGGGACCAGATCGCTGGGTTCTTTTTGCGCGGCGGCGGGCAGGGTTGCCGGATCCAAGCCATGGACGACGACGACGGCGGTCCCGGCCTTGAGCGAATCAGCCGTCTTTGCGTCCAGAGTGAAGGTCCGGTTATAGGTGTAGGAGGCACCCATCCCGGCGACCTTCAGGTCGGTTCCGGCAGCAGGGCTGGTGTCACCGCTGGTGGACAAGGTGGTGCCGATCCCGCCGTAGAAGGGGGCGCCCTCGGTGGTACTGATGACGCCGTCCTTGCTGGTATCAGCTGACATGTCCGGGCAGGTTCCCTTGGCACCGATATGGATGTGCTGGACGTGCGGGTAGGGGCTGCCGTTGAACATCGCAGCGAGGCCGGAAACCTTCTCGGTCACGGTGGCCTGGTCGCCGTTGACGGTGATCATGACGGTTCCAGAGGCATTGCTGCCGTTGATAGCTGCGAGGTTTGCCTGGTACATCGTGTTGTCTGCGGCGAGGGCCGGGCTGGTGGAGAGCGCGAGGGCGCCCAGGGCCAGGACCGGGGCAATCAGGAAAGCGGATTTCTTCATGACGAGTTTCCTCCGTTGACAGTGAACGCTCCCCTGATGGGCACGCCCATGACTGTGACTTCAGCAATTCGTTGTGGCCTGGATCACGGATTGGTCACTGCCGGGAAACGCCTCGTCCCAACCAGGCGGGCTTGGAGTTCCTGCCGGGGGAATTTGGTGCTATTCGGACCAGCAGGCAAGGACTGTAGTCGCCACCTGGTAGGCGAACGCGGCGCGCATGACTTGGTTTGGTCCAACTGTTTCCGGGAGGGCTGCCGCGTCCACGGTTAACACGAAGTTGTCCTTCGCGAAGACGGCGGAGGCGGGCGTTTGGAATGCCGGGAATCCGAGGTTGGCCAATCCTTCGATCGGTGCGGACGCCGGTGTGGTCTGCTGCAGGTCCTGAAAGTCGGCTCGGGCGGTATCCGTGTCTGCGGCTTCTTTGACCGAGAGGACGAGGGGCCCGGCGGGAAGCGCATAGGTGCAGGTGTAGATTTTTTCCGCCCAGGATGCGGTGGTCCCTGGAGCGGAGGAAAGGGCCAGAATCCGGCTGATGTTGCCCCGCGTCTCGTCGCCGCAGACCATCAAAGCAGCCCCCGACGGCCCACCAGCGTCCGTAGCGGGAATATCGGACGGCGCTGGTGCTGGTGAGGAGCTTGCAACAGCTGGGGCCGCTGCCGACGTGCCTGGACCATACACGGGGTTACCAGGACCCGCACCGCATCCTGCCAAAGCGAACATCGATACGGCCGCGACCACCGTCATCACGGGACGGCGTGAGGGCGATGCTGGCGCTTGGGTTAATCGTTGCGGCACGAGTACACCCCTCCAAAAGGTCTTGGCCGATATGGTATCGCCCTCTCTACTAATGATTCGTGCCCGCTGCCCCCGCGGACGGGTCCAGGGCCGATGGCTGCAAGCGGCCATCCTTCGCGGGGGGAGTCTCGAATCATTGGTATGAACTATTACAGCCCGGCGGCTCAGGAACGCGTCAAAGACGCCGCTTATGATGCGCTGGAGAAAGTCCTGACCGGCATGTTCGAACCACTGAGCAAGCAAGCTCTTACCCAACGGTGGAACCAGGCAGTTGAAGCCATGGCCAAGCACCTTGAAGCAGCGGACGACGGGTCCGAATAGTTGCACGAGTTGGGCATCCCGCATTCCCGGGGCAACCACTGAGCCCGGCTTGTGACGCCATGGGCAGTCCTAGATGTCGGCGATGGCCGGAGCGTTGCGAAAGTGGCCTCCGGCGATCAGGACCGCCCCGGCAGTGGCCCAGCCGGCCAGTACGAGCCATGGGAACGCGGTGGCAGCGTCGGGGAAGTAGGAGAGGTCGCGCAGGAGCGTCCCGGAGGCGCCGGGGACCAGCCATTGGCCGACATCACCCCACGGTGCGGGGAGGAACTCCTTGGGTTGGGTCAGTGAGGAAAGCGGGTTGCCGATGAAGAGGGTGATGATCGCGCCAACCGCGATGCCCGGCTGCCCGATGAGTGCATTGAGGCCCACGATGATGGCGGCCGTTGCAACGATTCCCAGTCCGATCGCGCCCGCATTCGTCCAGTAGCTGCCTTGGAGGGTGTGGAACCACGCCTGCAACGGCGAGTCCGGTGCCGCGCGCGTCGTCAGGTGAGAGTGGTACGACGTCGGTCACAGTTACCTGAGGGACCGTGACCGGTGTGCCTTGCTGGGCCTGCCCCGTTTGGCCGCCCTGAGCTTTCGTTGCCGTCTGGGTGAGGGCCTCCTGAAGCTTGGCGATGGCCTGGCTAGCCGACCGCGACGGGGACAGGATGCCCTTCGAGTGCTTTCTGAACGCGCTTCTCCGCGGCTCTCCAGACCCCGCATTACGGTCCCTCCAGCAATAAGGGCGCCCGGAATGACCCTAGGCCAGACCCGCGGCCGCAGGGGGATCCGCCCGGCGGTCCCGGCCACCTTGTCCGGCGGCGCCAGCAATCCGCATCCGCTGGGCCTCGATCTCCTTCTCGCCCTCATGCTCGGCGTCGTAGAGCTTGGCATTCCCGACCTGGAGCTCGAGCATTAGGGCATCCAACTTTACGTGGAGGGCCGCCGTGTCACGGTTCTGGGTGTTCAGAATGATGATGAAGACCACACGGAAGGTGACAATCGTCGCTGCCGGTATTGATCGCCAGCTGCCAGGTGTCGGAGAAGCCAAGGAGAGGGCCGGTGAAGGGCCAGATGATCAGGACGACTACCGCACCGACGAACACCCACGCGTGGCCGAGGACCGCCGCCGTCGGGTTGTGGACCGGATAAGATATCCGGGCGTTCCCGCCCCGCATGCTGAACCATTCCGTCACGCTTTCCCTTGCGGAGTGCCGGCCCGGCAGGAGTGGGAAGGCCGGTCTTCCGGTTACCTTCAGTGTGGCACCAACGCCGGCGGATAGACGCCTACAGTCGTTCCGCGCAACAGCCCGGACCTGACCGCGGCGCGGAACGACAACAGCTTAGGAACCCGACTGGTCGTAGGCGCGCTTGGCAGCGGCCTGGGCGTCAGCAAGCGCCATGCCCGGATCCTTGGTCCCCAGCAGGGCCGAGGCGATGGCGTTGTTCAGTTCCGTTTTGATGGTCTGACCCGCAGGGGAGGCACCCAGGGTCTTGCCGGCAGGGAGGACGTCGTAGTACGTCTTGATTGTTTCGTCGAAGCCGGGATTGCCGCTCGGCTTGACGAAGGCGTCCCTGATCAGCTTGTCGGCCGACGGGGAACCGGTGAACAGCCCGGTGTTAATGCCGCCCGGCGTCGAGGCGATTTTCTGTGCACGAGCCTCCCCGGCGGCCTTCCATGCGTCGTCGGTGACCAGGGATGTCATCCACGCGCAGGCGGCGTTGGGATTCTTGGCGTTCGCAGGAATGACGAAGGACGTTCCTCCTGCCACGGTGAACGGTTTGCCGTCCTTGTCCCTAAAAGGAACGGCGGACAAGTCCAGGGACTGCGAATAGGGGGCCAGAACGTTGACGTACCACTGGGCGTCAACCTGGGCACCCACCTGGTTCTTGACGAACTGGTTCTGCTTACCGAACGTGTCGAAGGAATCGGAGAAGCTCTTGGCCTTGGCATAGCCGCCCTGTGCGTCGTAGATCTGCTTCAGGAAGCTGAGCGCCGCTGCGTTCGCCGGGTCGTCCAGGACGGGGGCTCCCTTGTCGTCCACCAGCCGTCCGCCCTGGCCGAGGATCCACAGTTCGGCCTGCCCGGCGGCCACCGGGTCGAAGCCGAGCGTTGAGGGGTTACCGCCGTCGGCCTTCGACGCTTTTCCGACGGCGTCCAGCAGCCTCGTCTTGTTTGAGGTGTCGATGTCCGCAGCCGTTACGCCGGCGCCCTGGAGAACCTTCTGGTTCAGAATGATGGCTGCCGGCTGATAGAACTGCGGCACTGCCCAGACCTTGTCCTGATAGGTCACCTGCTGGGTGACGGCCGGGTAGAACTGCTTTGCCGGGTCCATGCCTTGGGCCTTGAAGCAGCCGTCCAGCGGCTTGATCAGCCCCTCGGCAGCGTACGTCGCGACGAAGGCGCGGTCCATCTGGACGACGTCGGGTACCTCGCCGCTGGCCGCGCGGGTAGTGAATTTCTGCGCATCGAAGGGCGTCTGATCCATCGTGATCTTCACGTTCGAGAGCTGGGACGATGCGTATCCCATGCGTGCCTTGCCGACGTCGTCGGCGTTATCGAAGGCCCATGCCGTCATCGTCCCCGAGGCGTCCTTGGAAAAGTCTGCGCTTGCGGCGGGGGCACTGCTGCCACCGCCGCCACAGGCCGTCGTGCCTGTAACCGCCAGAGCCAGAACCGCGGTGTATGCCGTCTTCCGGAAATGCATCATTGCATCCTCCTAATCGTCAGTGGTGGTGGTCGCTGCCGCGAGACCCTCGGCTAAAAGCGATTCGAGTGCAACACTGTAAGCAAGCTTCCTAATTCGAAAGCTAGCCCACGCCGCGGTGTGACGCAAGGGACCGGCCCCGATGCCGGCGCGCCGCCGGGCAGAGACCGCCGTGGAGCCACGGGAGAAAGGGTGTTGCCACATGACAGCCAAATCAGCCGCGCGAATCCGGCGCCCCGGGGGCGAACCCCGGAGGGCCCGGGCGCCCCGGGTGAAATACAACCGCAGGGAGGCCTTGGCGGGCTATCTGTTCATCTCGCCGTGGATTGTGGGCTTCCTTGTCTTCATGCTCGGTGCGATGGCTTACAGCCTGGTTATCTCTTTCAGCCGCTACAACCTGGCGACGAACGTGGCCAAGCCCGCCGGTGTGACCAACTACCAGCTCCTGTTTCAGGATCCGAAAGTCGCCTCCTCGCTGGCCAACACGCTCTTCTACGCGGTTATGGCCGTTCCCCTGGAGATCTGTGTCGCGCTGGGGCTTGCCCTGCTCCTAAACCGCGTGGGCCGGGGGGCCGGGATCTTTCGGACCATCTACTACCTGCCGAAGATGACACCATCGGTGGCGACCGCGGCGGTTTTCCTGCTGCTGCTCAACGGCAACACGGGGGCCATTAACCAGGCGTTGGCGTTCTTCGGCATCTCCGGTCCGCAGTGGTTGATCGACCCGGCGTGGGTAAAGCCGTCGATCGTGCTGATGACGCTGTGGGGGGTCAGCGGCACCATGGTCATCTTTCTGGCCGCACTCAAAAGTGTGCCGCGGGAACTCTATGAGGTCGCGGCCCTGGATGGCGCCGGCCCGGTGCGGAAATTTTTCTCCATCACCGTCCCGATGATTTCGGGGGCCATCTTCTTCAACGTGATCGTCCTGACAATTGCGGCGCTCCAGGTCTTCGACCAGGCGTATCTGCTCTTCTGGCGTGACCAGACCAGCGCCTCGCCGGAGGCCTCGCTGTTCTACGGCATTTACCTGTTCCAGCAGGCCTTCCGGGAATTCAACTTCGGGTTCGCCTCTGCCATGGCCTGGGTGCTGTTCGTGCTGATCCTGCTGATCAGCCTGGTGCAGGTCCGGGTGGGAAACCGGTTCGTCTACTACGAGGGGGAGAAGCGCTGATGGCCACCACCAATACCGACACCGGCGCGACACCGGCGTCCAGCACCCTGCTGGCGGAAGCTGACCGTTCCGCCACTGCCACGTCTGCCCCGCGCCGTCGTGTCCGGCGTCCCCGCACCACGGCGGGCAAGGTGGTGCTCGGCGTCGTCCTGACGGTGATCAGTGCCGTGTTCCTATATCCCCTCGTGTGGCTCATTGCCGCCAGCCTCAAGCCCCGTGGGGAGGTTTTCGACAACGCCCTGATCCCCGCGACGTTTTCCCCGCAGAACTACGTCGAAGTCTGGGATCAGCTCCCGCTGGTGAACTGGGTGACCAACAGCTTCCTGATCGCGGTGCTGGCCGCCACGCTGGTGACGCTCTCCAGTTCCCTGGTCGCGTTCGGGTTCGCTTATTTCCGTTTCCCGGGCCGGAACATCCTTTTCGGGCTTGTGCTGGCGACGATGATGTTGCCGGGCGCCGTCACCATGGTGCCGCAGTACCTCATCTGGAAAAACCTGGGCGTCCTGGGAACCTGGATACCGCTCTTCGGGATGAACCTGTTTGGCTCGGCGTTCTACATCTTCCTGCAACGGCAGTTCTTCCTGGGACTGCCACGGGAGCTCTTCGAGGCCGCGCGAATCGACGGAGCCAGCTACTTCGGGTTGTTCCGCAGGATCGCCCTGCCGCTGTCTGTGCCTTCGCTTGTAGTGATCTTCATCTTCGAATTCCAGGCAAGCTGGAACAACCTGCAGTCCGCGCTCATTTACCTCAACGCCGGGTCCGTTGAGGGATTCACGGCACCGCTGGGCATCGCCTACGCCATGACTAAGTACAGCCCCACCAACGGCGGCCAAGGGGACTACCAATACGTCATGGTCGCGACGCTCCTGATCACGCTCCCCATGCTCATCCTTTTTGCCTTCGGACAGCGCCACTTTATCGAAGGGGTCGCCACCGAAGGCAGGAAGGGGTAACCGGAGCGCTCTTGAGGGTCCTAGGGGAGCGGATGCCTGCATATTGACCTTCACAGAACGGGGGAACACGATGGATGGATCGGGCCGGCGCCCAGGTACCCATCGTTTCGCGCCGTCCCAGCAACCACGTTTGGAAACAGCTGATACCCGCATCCGGTGAACGCCTTTGGCTTCTACTCGTCCCTCTAAAGCGCCGGTAACGGACGCTACGCAAAGCTGAAGCAACCTCGCCGCCAGCAGCCAAGAGCGGGAAACAGCATCTACCGCTTCCCGTATTTGCGGTGGACGGCCTGCTTGCTCACGCCCAGGCACAGGGCGATGGCTTCCCAGGAAAGGCCGGCCTGCCGGGCTTTCCGGACCAGGGACGCTTCCGCGCGCCCGACTTCCTTTTGCAGCTGGGCGACTGCCTGCAGTGCTTCAGCCGGTCCTTTCCCGTCCATGGATGCAACCAAAGTTTTCATCTGCTCCACCTCCATGCGTCAACATTAGTTGACGCATGGAAGTTGGGTCAACATGTGTTGACGACATGCGGCGAGCCGACGCCGTCTCGTGAAAGCGAGTGCGCCCGCACCCGAGAGCGGGTGATCACTTCTACCGGATGCCGAGGGACACCTTGCGCCGGCAAGCGGTCCCACGAGAAACTCGAGGAACGCATGCTGAATTGATGAAAATTTGGACGGCGGGATCTACCAGGGAAAACGAAGGCAACGATGCCTCGTGCCCCTCTGGCGGCAACGGTGCCGCCTCAAGATCCCGCAGACGAAAGGATCGCAATGGCAGGAATGTTCGAACTATTTATCGACGCAGAATCAGCGTTCAGGTTCCGGCTGACAGCACCCGATGGAACCGTTATGGCAGTGTCCAAGCCCTTCGATACCAAGACCGACGCCGTTGCCGGCATCGCCGCTGTACGCGAATACGCCGGCATGGGACTGATCGCCGACCACGCCACAACAGCCGCCAATGCGGCACCGCCCGCCACCTTGAATGATCCCGGCAGTCGCGCTGACCCTTCTCCGCGAATGCCAAAGATCGACTTCCACGCCCGTGCCCGGGCTGTCCGCCGGGCCGTCTCCGGCCCCCGCTGGGCCGGGGCAGTCCACAACCTTTCCTGAACGGCCTGGGAAGAGGGTTTCGCCCCATGGAGCAGCCAAATGCTCCTAACACGAACCCTTACGTCTTCGTCATCCTGTACCGCTCGATCTGCCGCAGCCGCCGCAGGAGGCTGTCGCGCCGGGGGTGCGGGACGGCGTCGGCCGGTTCTGCGGTGAGGTCGATGTGCTTGGTGCCGTACTGCCACAGCAGGAGGTCATCCATCAGCCGGTCGGGGCCGGGGGAGTAGCGGTGGTCCAGGGCCTTGCGGACCTCGGTGATGCGGTTGGCGCTGAGCAGGCCCGCCAGTTGCACGGTCTGGTTGAGGCCGTGGGCGGCCAGGAGTTCCGCGGCCCAGCCCCAGTCGTCGTCCACTTTCCGGTCAACGTGCGGGAGCAGGGTCCGCCAGACGTCGCGGATCCGGTTCGGGGTGAGGGCTGCCGCGCCTTCCCCGTCCATGTCCCAGAAGCTGCGGACTTCCTCGTACCGTTCATGCAGGTCCGCGAAAGCCGTCTCCACGGTCTCCAGCATGGCGGCGGTGGCCGTGAATTGCCGGTCGAAGTGCGGTGTCCACGCGCGCGGATCCTCGGCCTTGAATCTGATGTCATGCTCAATCTCGCTCCACGCATGGGCGAAGATGGTACGGATCTGGCACTCGAAGAAGTAGCTGCCGTTGGGCACGGCGTCCGGATTGAAGACCTGCTGGTACTCCTTGACGGCCTCGTTCTGGATGGTCCGCAGGATCAGGTGCCGGCTGGAGTATCCATAGGTGCCGGATTCGATGGAGCCGATGTCCTTCTCCCGGTCGCCACGGCAGTCGAAGAGTTGCCGCTGGCGCTTGATGATGTTGGCCACCACGGCGTTCTCCGCCGGGAGCTTGGTGATCACCCGGATGCCCACCATGTCATTGAGCGTCCGGAACGGGTCCGGGAACTTGAGCAGCCGCGGGCCGCCGTGCTCCAGCGGCTCTTCGGTCCGCGAGATCTTTTCCTTGAAAGACTCCACCGTCTTGGTGCGGCCGCTGACGAACAGCGGAGTCACCTCGGTACCCTTGAGCATGTCACGAAGGGTGAGGAGGACGTCCCGGGTGATGAGCTTCAGGGCAGGGCGGACGCGCTCATAGATCTCCACATTGTGCTGTACCGACTCACGCTGCGACGCGTCCAGACTCTCCCAGTTACTCGGCATAATCCCAGCTTACGGCCGGGGTCCGACAGGAACCCGCCGGCGCCGCTACGTTTCGCCTGCCGACGTGGAGCCGCGCACCACCAGGGAACTTTCCAGGACGAGTTCCTCCTGCTCCAACGCCCGCCCTTCCATCAGCCGGCGCAGCTGTTCACCAGCCTTCAGCCCCAGGCTTGCCGCCGGCAGGTGCACGCTGGTCAGGCCCGGGCTGCTGGTCGCCGAATACGGCAGGTCATCGAACCCCGCCACGGCCAGCTCCGCGGGAATGCGCACCCCGGCCACGCGGGCTTCCTGCAGCACCCCGTACGCATGGGTGTCCGTGGCGCAGACGACGGCGGTCACCCCCGCGCGCTGCCAGTCCGGCCACGCGTCGGCGAAGACAGCCGCCGCGGCACCCACATCGATGGTGGTGGCGGGCATTTGGTCCGGATCCACGGTCATGCCCAGTGAGGCGGCTTCGGCCAGGAAGGCCTCCCGGCGGATGGAGAACGTGGCGGTTCCGGTAACGCTGTCCAGGTAGGCCACGCGTCGGTGGCCCGCCCCGGCAAGGTGCGCGGCCAGCTCCCGCGCACCTTGGGCGACGTCAAGGTTCACGGCCGGCGCAAACGACTCCAGGCCGGGAGCGTCCAGCAGGACCAGGGGGCCGGCCACGGAAAGGTCCGCCAGGAACCCGGCATTCGGGGCATCAACCAAAAGGCCTGCCGGCCGCAGCGACATCAGCTTCCGGACGTCCGCAGCCTTGGGAAATTCACCTGAGTCCGTGACCGAGAGGAGCAGCTGGTAATTGGGCCCCAGCGATTCCCGGACCCCGCTGATCACCTTGGCGAAGAATGGGTTGGAGATATCCGGTGCCACCAGGATCACGATCGAACTGACGCCCTTGGCCAGCGAACTGCCGATGCCATCCACCACGTAGCCAAGCTCGGCAATGGCTTCCTGCACCCGGGAAATGTTGTCCTCGGAGACCCGGCCGGCCGTCTTGCCGTTGGCCACCAGCGACACCGTGGCAACCGAAACACCGGCCCGCGCGGCCACCATGGCCGCCGTTACCCTCCGGGGCCGCGCCCGCTGCTGCACTCGTTCCCCGGAATCCATACCTCGATCGTAGTGCGACCCGGTGCCGGCAGCTGATCGGGCCGCCCACCACGGACGCGCCGCCGCGGTACGGCGGCATTCCCGCTACAGAGTCCTTGCCACCAACGCAGCCTGCAGGCGGGATTCCACCTGCAGCTTTGCCAATACGTTTGAAACGTGGGTCTTGACCGTTGCTTCCGAGATGGACAGGTGGCGTGCGATGCGGGCATTGCTGAGGCCATCGCCCAGGCAGTCCAGCACCTCCCGTTCCCGGGCGGTCAGCTCACCGGCCGGCGCTGCCGGGGTGGGTGCCGCCGCTGCTCCATTGATGGCCGCAGACACCAACCGGCCGGCCACTTCGGGCGCGATCACAGTCCCGCCGTCGTGGACGCGGCCCAGCGCATGGAGTATTTCTGCGGGTTCAGCGGTCTTCAACAGGAAGCCGGCGGCGCCGGCGGACAGCATGCCAAAAAGATAGGAATCGTGGTCAAAAGTGGTCAAAGCCAAGACTTTCGACAACCCGGCAGAGACTATTTCGGCAGTAGCCGACACTCCATCCCTCACCGGCATCCGCACGTCCATCAGGACGATGTCCGGCCGCAGGGTCCGGGCCATGGCGACGGCGGTGGCACCGTCACCTGCCTCGCCGACCACATCGAACCCGGGTGCCCCGTGGAGCACCATCCTGATCCCCACACGGATGGCGGCATGGTCGTCCGCGAGCAATACCGAGATTCGTCCGCTCATGATGCCTCGTTCTCCACCGTGCCCGTGCCGTTTGTCGGAAGGAACGCCTCTACTCTCCAGCCGTGGCCTTCAGGGCCGGCGATCGCATACCCGCCCAGCTGCTCAGCCCGGGCCCTCATGCTGGGCAGTCCCGTCCCTGTTCCGGCCGTGTTTCCCTGCGGTTCCTCGGTGCCGCCATCGTCAGCAACCCTCAGCCGGATGCCGGAAGGAACTTCCTCAAGGCTGGCCCGGACGCTGGCTCCCGCGGCATGCCGCCCGGCGTTGACCAGTGATTCGGCAATCAACCGGTGGATGGCAGCCTGCGTGCCGCCGGGAAGGTCCTCGCCTCCGCCGGGGAGGGCGTTGTTCCATTCGAGGTCCATCCCGGCAGCGCGATGGCCGGCAATGACGGCGTCCAAATCCCCGACATCGCCGGCCAGGGCCCGCGGCTCCCCGGCGTTCAACATCCGGATCATGGCGTTCAGGTCGCGCAGCCCCGCTACGCTTTCGCGGCGCACATGGGCCAGGACCTCCCGGTCCAAGGCCGGGTCCGCGGTGTTCAGCGCAGCAGCCGACTGCAACGCGATCGCGGACAGCCTGGACGAAAGGACGTCGTGAAGCTCACGCGCCATCTCCTGCCGCGCGCCGGCGAGCTCAAGTTCGTGCTCACGGGCAGCCAGCCGTGCCTGGTCGCGTGCCGCGCCTCGGATTGCAGCGGCACGCGCCCCCTCGCTGACGGCCAGTTCCCTGGCCTTGCGGACATTCCCTGCCCATTCGGCCGGCAGCAGCAGCACCATGGCACCGGCGAGCAGCGCTACAACGCCATCGGCGAAGGACCCACCTGCCAGCCATGCCGCCGCCCCTCCGGCCGCGCACAGGACAAGGACCGCCACCTCCGCCGTCTTGGCCGCTTTCGCGGTGCCGAACAACACCAGTGAGAAGACGGCTTCGAACAGCAGGAAGAACCCGCCGGCCGCCCCCGCCAGCAGGAGCGCCACCGCTGCGAGGAGGGAAACCGGAACCATCACCCGGGTGGTGCTCCGGCGCAGCACCACGACGGCGGATCCGGCCAGCGCCAGCGCGGGCCACCATGGCTCCAGCGAAGGGACTGCCGGGGCGCCGGTAGCGGTAATGCCCAGTGAGTGCAGCAGCCAGGTGAGCCCCGCGTAAGCCAGGGCCAGGACCACGTCCTCACGGCGGATGGTGCCCGGTGTTGAATGCATGGTCCCATCCTGCCGCAGAGGGGAGCGCCGGCCTGTCTCAAGCGCGGTTTCTGCGACTAAAGGATGAGTCCGCCCTCCCTCCGATGCCCGACGCGCCAGGAGGCAGGTTGGCGCAGACTCTTCCTGTGACTGCAGAACTCCTGGCCCAGTTGGCCATCCTCGCCCTGATCGACAGCACCAGCATCGGCACGCTGGTGATTCCCGTGTGGCTGCTCCTGCGCCGGGACTCCGGGGGGCGGGCAGCCGTCACCGGAAAGGCGGCGGCCTACCTCGCAGCCATCGGGCTCTTCTACTTCCTGCTCGGACTTGGCCTGCTGACAGGTGTGGCCGGGGCCGCCGGGGCGTGGGGTGCGGACCTCGGGGCCCTCGGCGGGTTGCCTGCCGTGCAGTGGGGAATGCTGGTGGCGGGCGGCGGCTTGCTGGCGTGGGCCGTATTGGGAGGAAGGCCCGGGCGCGGGGTTTCCACGCCGACGGAGCCGCCCTTTCCAAGCAGGATGACCGGTTCCCCGGACACTGCACGCCTCCAGGGCCGCGGCGCCCGTGCCGAGCGGTCCAGCGGGGTGGCCGCTGCGCAGGAGCCCGGGCCATCACCGGTCGAGGCCCGGTGGCAGCGGAGGATTGGCCGTGCAGTGGGGACCCCCGGCGGACTGCTGGGCCTGGCGCTGCTCGCGGGATTGCTCGAGGTGCCCACCATGCTGCCGTATATCGGCGCAATTGGGCTGCTGACGACCTCCAGTGCTGGCTGGGCCCTTTCCGCTGCCCTCCTTGGCGCCTACTGCCTGGTGATGCTGCTGCCTGCCGGGCTCCTGGTGGCCGGCAGGCTTGCCCTTGGCAGCGTGCTGGATGCCCCGCTGGCGCGCCTTGGCGCGTGGCTGTCGCGGGTGGCCGGGGAGGCGGTGCTGTGGGTGGCAGGCATTGTGGGGTTCCTGATGCTCCGGGCCGCGCTGGCGGCACTTTTCCCGGATGCGGCCTGGAATCCCTTCGGTTAGGCAGCCGCTGGTCCAGTCAGCAGGCGCAAGGCATCAAGCGTTTGACGTGGGCAAACGCCGCCGCCACGTTAAGCGCTTGACGTGGACCACAAAACGGTGCCATGATCACTCCCGGAATACTGGACCCCTGCCTCCCCGGCAGGCCCCAATGACGTGGAGAACCATCGTGGAACCAAACCCGCAAGAGAGTCAGCACCAGCCCCGGAAGATCATCCTGGACTGCGACCCCGGCCACGACGACGCCGTAGCCCTGCTGCTCGCGCACGGCAACCCGAACATCGAACTGCTGGCCGTCACCACGGTGGTGGGCAACCAGACCCTCGAAAAAGTCACCCGCAACGCCCTGGCCGTAGGCACCATCGCCGGCATCACCGGAGTCCCCTTCGCCGCCGGCTGCCCGCGGCCCCTGGTCCGCAGCATCGAAACCGCCCCGGACATCCACGGCGAGTCCGGCATGGACGGCCCCGCCCTGCCCGAGTCCACCATCGAGCTGGACCCGCGCCACGCCGTGGACCTCATCATCGACACCGTCATGGCCCACGAACCCGGCACCGTCACCCTGGTCCCCACTGCCGGCCTGACCAACATCGCCCTGGCCGCCCGCAAGGAACCGCGCATCGTGGAACGGGTCAAGGAAGTGGTCCTGATGGGCGGCGGCTACCACGTGGGCAACTGGAGCGCCGTGGCCGAGTTCAACATCATCATCGACCCCGAGGCAGCCAACATCGTCTTCAACGAGAAGTGGCCCGTGGTGATGGTGGGCCTGGACCTCACCCACCAAGCGCTCGCCACCCCGGACGTCGTGGCGAAAATCGCCGCCATCGGCACCACCCCGGCGAAGTTCGTCACCGAACTGATGGACTTCTTCGCCCACACCTACAAGGACGCCCAGGGCTTCGACTATCCGCCCGTCCACGACCCCTGTGCCGTGGCCTACGTGATCGATCCCAGCATCGTCAGCACCCGCAAGGTGCCGGTCAACATCGAACTGCAGGGCACCCTCACCCTCGGCATGACCGTGGCCGACTTCCGCGCCCCCGCTCCCGCCGACTGCCACACCAGCGTGGCCGTGGACCTGGACCACGCGCGGTTCTGGGACCTCGTCACCGACGCGCTGGTCCGCATCGGCGAGCCCGGCGCCCGTGACCTTAAGGACAACGGCACCGCGTCCGACGTCGAACCCGGCCGCAGTGCCCACCTCACCGCCGTAGGGGTCAAGTAAATGACCGCCACGACCACCGAAACCACCACCGGCCGCGGCAATACCGCAGCCCTCATGACCGCCCTGCTGGCCGCCTGCGTGGCGTTCCAGCTCAACGCCTCCATGCTCAGCCCCGCCCTGGTGACCATGGGCGAGGAACTCAAGACCGACCAGGCCGTCATCGGCCTCTCCCAGACCTGGTTCTTCACAGCCGCCGCCCTGTTCTCCCTGTTCCTGCCCCGCCTCAGCGACATTGTGGGACGCAAGAAGGTCCTGGTGGGCATGATGGTGCTGATGGCCGCGGGCTCCGTCATCGCCGCGCTCGCCCCGGACGTCACCTGGCTCTTCGTGGGCCGCATCATCCAGGGCGTCAGCGGACCCACCGTCCCGCTCTGCCTGATCATGTTGCGCTCCGCCGTGAGCAACCCGCGCAAATACGGCACGCTCATGGGCCTCATCACCGCCGTCAACGGCGGCGTGGCCGGCGTCGACTCCTTCGTGGGCGGCTACTTCGCCGAGCACTTCGGCTTCCGCAGCATCTTCTGGCTGATGGTGGTCCTGGCCGCTGCCGCCACCGCCCTCGTCCTGGTCCTTGCCAGGGAGAGCAAGCCTGCCGCCGGCACCACCATGGACTGGCGCGGCGTCTTCTTCATCGTCGTGGCTGTGGGCGCCCTGCTGACCGCCCTGAACGAAGGCTCCAAGCTGGTGGCCGGCTTCTCGGCCGCCACGCTGATCCTGAGCCTGGCGCTGGTCCTCGTCTCCGCCGTCGCCTTCTTCGCCTTCTGGCGCACCGAACAGCGGGCCGCCCAGCCGATGGTGGAAACCGTGCACCTGCGCCAGCGCGCCACCTGGGCACCCCTGCTCACCACCACCCTGACCATGACCGGCATCTTCGCCGTCATCAACGGCATCGTCCCGGCCTACGTCCAGGCCGCGGCGCCCGGCTTCAGCATCGGCCCCACCGAAATGTCGCTGATCATCCTCACCCCGTACGCCCTGCTCGGCTGGCTGGTGGGTCCGCTCAGCGGGCGGCTGGCCCCCGTCCTCGGGTACACCAAGGTGCTGCGGATCGGGCTCCTCGGCAGCATCGCAGCACTGGCCGTCATCGCCTTCTTCGGCCTGGGCAGCCTGCCGATGATGATTGCCGGCACCGTCTTGCTGGGCATCATGTACGCCGGTACCGTCAACATCATGCTCAACGGACTCGGCGTTGTCCTCTCGCCCGCCGGCAACCCCGGCTTCCTGCCCGGCATGAATGCCGGCGCCTTCAACCTGGGTGCGGGCCTGAGCTTCCTCATCCTGCCCGCGGTCCTGGTGGCCACGCAGGCGCTCGGCGATGCGAAGGCCTCCTACCTGACCGTCGTGCTTGTCGGGCTGGCCCTCACCGTGGCGGCGTTCGCCGCCTCGCTGTTGATCCCCAAGCCGGTTGAGGCCGAGGTGGCCCCGTGAGTGGCGAGGCGCAGAACACCGGCCGGATCGTCGTCGTCGGCTCCCTGAATGCAGATCTGACCATCTACTGCGAACGCCTGCCGCAGCCCGGCGAGACCGTGCACGGCAACGGATTCGCCGTGAACCCGGGCGGCAAGAGCGCCAACCAGGCCGTGGCCGCGGGCCGGCTCGGCGGACACGTCAGCCTGGTGGGGGCCGTGGGGGATGACGCCAACGGCAACATGCTCCAGGCCTCGGTTGCCGGTGCAGGGGTGGACGTAGGGCACGTGCGGACCTCCAGCGAACCCACCGGTGTCGCGGTGATCGCCGTGGACGCCCACGGCGAGAACAACATCATCATCTCCGCAGGAGCCAACGGCACGCTGTCCCCCGCCGACGTCGCCGGCGCCGCGGACGTCCTGGACGGTGCCGCCGTCGTCAGCCTCTGCCTGGAGGTGGCCATGCCCACCGTGCTGGCCGCCGCGCAGGCAGGGCACGACGCCGGCGCAACGGTTCTGCTGAATCTCTCGCCGTACGCGCACATTCCGGCGGAGCTGGCGGAACTGACAGACGTCCTGCTGGTGAACGCCCACGAGGCGGCGCTGTTCCTTGGCCCCGGGGCTTCGGTCCCGGGCGCGGAGGCCCACGCGGCGCAATGGGATACGGTCCGGGAGCGGTTTGCCGGGCGGGGGATCCGGCAGGTCCTCGTCACCCTCGGCGCGCACGGGTCCGTGGTGCTGGATTCGGAGGCGGCTCCCGGCGCCCAGGTGACCTTCGTGGCGCCCACGCGCGTGGACGCCGTGGACACCACCGGGGCCGGCGACGCCTTCACGGGAGCGGTTGCCGTCCGGCTGGCCGCCGGAGACGCCCTCGCCGAAGCTGCCGCCTTCGCCTCTGTGGCGGCCGCCCTGGCCACCACCCGGAAAGGCACCCAGGCGGCGTACCCGGAGACGGCCGACGTCGAACGCCGCCTCCGCGCGTCCTGACGCCGCCGGCGGGATCAGCCGGGGGTTACGCCCGGGCCTTGGTCTGGACGGAGGCCCGCTCGACGGCGGGGCAGTGGATCTTCGCTGCCCCGCCGACGGCTGGGTCGAGGCCCAGGAGCATCCGGACACCCGCAGCGCCCAACTCGTAGTGCGGCAGGGCAACCGTGGACAGCGGCGGGCGCAGGTGGGCGGCAATCACTTCCTGGTTGTCGAACCCCACCACTGCCATGTCGTCCGGGATGGCCAGGCCGTGTTCCCGCAGGCCGTCGTAGAGGCCCATGGCCATCCGGTCGTTGTAGCAGAACACGGCGGTGACATCCCGTGTGAGCAGTTCCGCCGTGGCCCGGTAGCCGCCTTCCTGGTCCGGATAGGACTCCATCACCAGGGCCGGATCGAACGGGACACCGGCCTCCTCAAGGGCCCGCCGGTATCCGGCCAGCCGGCCATCCTTGGCCGGCGCCGGAATGGTGGCATTGATGAACGCAATGCGCCGGTGGCCGTTCCGCAGCAGGATCTCCGTGGCAGACCGGCCACCCTGGACCTCGTCCGGGACGACGGCCCGGGCGCCCGGCTCATCGGAAAAGCAGTTCACCAGGACGAAGTCGGCTTCGCGCAACGGGGCCGGAATATCGGTGGCCCGGTGGAACCAGGTGGAGTAGAGGATGCCGCGGACCTTGTATTCGAGCATCATGCTGATGGCGTCCTGCTCCAGCTCGCCATTGCCCTCGGTATTGGCGATGAGCAGCGCATACCCGTGCTTCCACGCCTCGTCCTGCGCCCCGTGGATGATCTGGCCGGCAAAGGGCGTGGTGGCCACACCGTCGGCCACCAGCCCGATGAATTTGGAGGTGCCGCTGACCAGGGTCTTTGCCATCGCGTTGGGCCGGTAGCCCAGGGTGCGGAGGGCCTCCTTCACGCGCCGCCGGGTTTCCTCCGCTATGCGGGCGTCCTTCTTCTTGTTGACCACCAGCGATACCGTGGCGGTGGAAACACCGGCCGCTTCCGCGACCTCGCGGAGGGTCACGGGGTGGGCCCGCTCCGGCGCGTGCGGCGGATCCTGCGGCACGCCGCCGGCCGCGCCTGCACCATTCTCCATTGAACTCATCTGCCCTCCTTCAGGAGTATATCCAGCAGCAGGGGCCGTCATCCCTTGGTCGCTCCGCTCTCGAGCCCCTGGATCATGGCCTTGTTGAGCACCAGGAACACCAGCAGGAGCGGGGTGATGGTCACGCACACGGCCGCAAAGGTTGCCGTCCAGTCCACCTTGCCCATGGCGCCGATGTAGTTCTGCAGGCCCAGGGGGATGGTCTTGAGGTCCTCGGAGAGCACGAACGTGTTGGCGAAAATGAAGTCGTTCCAGATGAAGATGCTGTTCACCAGGACCACGGTGACCACCGTGTTCACTGACAGTGGCAGCGTGATCAGGCCGAAGATCCGGTACGGTCCCGCACCGTCCAGGGACGCCGCCTCATATGTCTCCTTGGGAATATATTCGTAGAACGAGGAGAACAGATAGACGGACATGGGCAGGGAGAAACCGGCCAGCGGGATGATCATCGACTGGTACGTATCCAGCAGGTTCACCTGCGAGTAGTCGATGAACAGCGGAACCAGCGCGATCTGCACCGGGACGATGATGCCGATGAGGAACAGCCCGCGGACCAGCTTGCTGAGCCGGAACCCCAGCACCTGGATGGCATAGGCGGCCATCATCCCCAGCAGGACGATGAGCACGTTGGCGCCCATGGTCACCACGAAGCTGTTCAGGATGTTCCGGCCCAGGTCGCCGGTTTCGAAGGCCCGGGCGTAGTTCTCCCACGTCAGCGAACTCGGCAACGCGAAGGGGTCGCCGGTGGCGAAGTCGCGTTCGCTGCGCAGGCTGGTCAGGAACAGCCATGCCAGCGGATACACCTGCACGATCACGATGAGCATGATCAGCACCCGGGAGAGTGTGCGGAACAGGTCCGGCCGGCGCTTGCGGCGCTTCACGGTGGGCGTGGGAGGTACGACGGCGGGCGGCTGGGCGGGCGGGGCTGCCTGGGTGATCATGCGTCTGCCTTTCGCTTCAGCAGGAACAGGATGAGGCCGACGGCGGCGAGGCACTCGATGACGATGAACACCGAGATGGTGCTCGCATAGCCAAAGTCCGTGCTGGTGAACGCCGTCTTGTACATATAGGTGGTGAGCAGCTCGGAGGACTGCCCCGGACCGCCGTTGGTCATCAGGTAGGGGATGTCGAACCCCCGCAGGCCGTAGGTGGTGGCCATGATGGTGGTGGTGATCCACACCGGGCGGATGTACGGGAACCGGATCTTGCTGAACAGGGTCCAGCGGGACGCGCCGTCCAGGACGGCCGCTTCCTCCAGTTCCTTGGGCACCGCGAGCAGTGCCGCGTAGATGATCAGCATGTACAACCCGGTGAACCGCCAGCCTTCCGGTGCGGACACGGCCGCCAGGACCGTGTTCACATCCGAAAGCCACGGCCGTTCCAGGCTGCCCAGTCCGATCCAGTGGAGCAGCTGGTTCAGCAGCCCCACTGGTTCCAGCGAGTAGATCCGGACGAAGAGGAAGGCAATGGCCACCGTGGAAATCACGGCCGGCAGCAGGTAGACGGTCTTGATGAGCTCCCGTCCGCGGCGGAGGGAGGTAAGGAGGCTCGCGACCGCCAGGGCCCCGCCGAGCTGCAGCACCAGGCAGATGGCGAGGTAGATCAGCGCGTTCAGGAACGCCCGCCAGAAGATGTCATCGCCGACGAACATCCGGATGTAGTTCGCCAGGCCGACGAATTCCATCTCGCTGATGCCGTTCCAGGAGAAGAAGCTCAGGAACAGGGACTGCAGGATGGGGAAGAGGACCGCAGCGCCATAGAGCAGCAGCGGCGGGAGCAGGAAGACCAGGACCGATGTCCGTGACCTGTTGGGCAGCATGGCGGACCTTTACTTGAAGAACTTGGGGGCGTTCTGGGCGATGGTGCTGTCCAGCGTTTCCGTGAACTGCTGGGGAGTGACCTCGCCCTGGACCAGCAGGACCAGTTCCTGCTGGAGCCGGCCGTTGGTGGTGGGGTCCAGCTGGGTGTCCCACGGCATGGCCTGCTTGGACCCGAGGTCCTTTGCCTGGTCCAGGGCCTTTTGGAACAGCGGCGTGGCGTTGGCGGGGACGGTGGTCTGGACGTCGGTGGTGGGCGACAGTGCGCCGGTGGCCGCGTATTGGGCGGGGTACTTCTTCAGGGCGAACTTCAGGAAGTCGCTGACCAGGGGATCGTAGGTCTTGGCGTTGACGGCCATGCCAATGCCCGACGGCGAGACGAACTCGTTCGCAGCCGTCACCGATCCTGCGGTGGTGGGCAGGGTGAAGAAGTCGACGTCGTTGCGGACGGCGGGGTTGAGCTTGTCGGTGGCCAGGCTGGGCAGCTCCCAGGTTCCGATGTTGTACATGGCGGCCTGGCCGGAGGTGAACTGGTTCTGCGCGTCGGAGTAGCCTTGTGCGGAGAAGCCGTCCTGGAAGCACTTGGCTTTGCCCAGTTGGGCCATCCAGTTGACGGTCTTCTGCCCGGCGGCATCGCTGAACTTTGCATCGCCCTTTTTCAGTTTCTGCACAAAGTCGGGGCCGGCTTCGCGGAACGGCTGGTAGGCAACGTACCGCTCCAGCGGCCATTGGTCCTGGCCGTCGATGGCAATGGGGGTGATTCCCTTGCTGCGCAGGGCGGTGCACATGGCGGGGATATCGTCCAGGGACTTGGGTACGGCTACGCCGGCCTTGGCCAGCAGTGCCTTGTTGTACCACATGAACTCCAGCTCGAACTGGAACGGAATCATGTAGAGGGAGCCGTCGTCGAAGCGCTGGTAGTCCAGTGCCCCGGGGCGGTAGTTGCCGTAGATGTCCAGGGATTTCAGCAGCTTCTCGGCGTCGAGCATCTTGCCCTGTTTGGCCAGCTGCTGGGCGAACGGGGTGGCATCGGTGTCGAAAAGTTCGGGAAGCTTGTTGGCCGCGGCCAGGGTCTCAAGCTTCTGGATGTAGGAGGGCCGGTCAGGGGTGGTGATCAGGTTCAGCTTGAAGCCGGGGTGGTCCGCGGCGTATTCGTCGGCCAGCTTCTTCATGATGTTGATGACGGCGCCATCTGCCGGGCGGGAAAGGAGCCAGGAGATTTCATGGGGCTTGATCTCGCCGGTGGGGCTGACGTCGGAGGAATTCGTGGAACTGCCGCCGCCACAGGCGGTCAGTGCCAGGGCGGTGGCGGCTGCGACGGCGGCAGCGCGGAGCAGGTTTTTCATTTGGGGCAATCTCCCTTGATTGAACGGATCGTTGGAACGGGTCGGATGGAATGGAGGATGGGTATTCAGTTGTCGGTGCGCTTGAGGACTTCGAGATCTGTGACAGTGACCGAACCTTCGCCGGCGAACACGCCCAGTGCGCCGGTGGGGAGGTCGTAGATGCGGGTACTCAGGGCCACCTGCCGGTCCACGACGGCGACGCACAGATCGCCGTCCACCACCACTTCCAGCGTGTGGCGTCCGGGTGCGAGGTCGCACGGGCGTTCAAGTTCTATGGCGTATGGGACGTCGCCCGAGACGTGCCATTGGGCGTCGCCGGTGACGGCTCGTGGCCAGCGGTCGAACACCAGGCGGCCGCGTTTCGGTTCGAGGCGGAGGACGTAGGAGTGGTCGCCGTCCGCGGTCGACCGCAGCAGCAGCCCGCATTCCGTGGTGCCGGGGGCGATGTACAGCACCGCCTTGGCGTAGAACTGCGTGGGCATCGGATTCGCAGACATGGCGGCAGCGTAGCCGTCCGGGACGTCCAGCCGGAGGGGCAGCCCGCTTCCAAGCTCAAGCGGGACGTCGTCCCAGAAGCTGTCCACCAGTTCGTCGGCGAACCCGAACGCCAACGTCCCGTCGGCGTTTTGGCGGGCCTCCAGCACGGCCATGGTGCCCGCCCACTGCCAGGCGCCGTCGTCGGAATTTCCTTCCTTGCTGGCGATCCAGCCGAAGAAGAACCGCCTGCCGTCCCGCTCCGCCGTTTTTGCAGCGTAGAAGGCGCGCCCGTCGATGCTGTCCCGGGCCGGAACGGTCCACGGGCCGTCGGGGCTCGTGGCCATCCGGTACCGGGTGGTGAAGGTTTCGGAGAACTCCGAGTAGACCATGTACCACCAGCCGCCCCACTGGAACACGTCGGGGCACTCATGGGTGATGTACCGGCGGGGATCCCAGAAGGGTTCGGCGTGGGACCAGGTCATCAGGTCGGTGGAGACGCACTGCGCGATCACGCCCCGGCGGCGTTCCGGTCCGGTGGAGTGCCTGGCGGCGAGGAGCATTCGCCACACGCCGGCTGCCTCATCGCGGAAGACGAAGGGGTCCCGCCAGTCTGCGGAATCGTACCCGTCCGGGGCGCCGAAGGTGAGTTCGGGGTGCTTGGTCCAGGTGGCCATCCCGTCGGTGCTGGTGGCATGCATGACCAGTTGCAGGGGCAGTCCGCCGGGGCCGAGGTTGGCCGGGTTCTGGCCCGTGTAGAAGAGGTGGTGGACGCCGGACTCGTCGGCGACGATGCTGCCGGTATAGCAGTTGAAGTCCAGGTCGTTTGCGGTGCCGTGGGGGAGGGCCACGCCATGGTCCTGGAACTGCGTGAGGTCTTTGGTGGTCACCAGGTTCCACGCCGTACCGGGCTTCGGATCGGCGCGCACTTCATGAAGATAGAAGAGCCAGAACTCGCCATCCTTTTGGAAGGGGATAAGGTCTCCAACCCACGCATCGGCGGGCTGGAAGAAGACTGGGTAGCTCATCAGCGGTGATGTCCGTTCTGCTAAAGCGTTTGATCACCTAGAAGCTAGCGTGAAAGCAGGCGCTGATCAAGCGTTTTAGCAAAAATACTTTCCTAAGGGCCCGCGGCCTCATTTATGACGTGGGCCACTTTGCTGAAACGCTTGACCAATCCGCCGCCGCTGGGTAACTTGTCCTGCTAAAGCGCTTAAGCACTGCGGTGACCGTGCGGACCAACGAGTGTTCCCCACGGAGCGCCCGGCGGCGGAGCCGCCGCCCCCGCGAGAGGAAGTCAATGATGACCCATGCCATGTCCCGCCGCCACATCCTGCAAGGCACCGGAGCAGGAGCGTTCGCCCTCCTGGCGGCCGGAGCCATTTCCGCCCCACCCGCGCACGCCCGGGATTCCCTGCGCGCGGTCTTCCACATGACCCCGCCATCGGGATGGCTGTGCGATCCCCAGCGGCCGGTGTTCGTCAACGGGGCCCACCACCTGTACTACCTGCATTCCACTCAAAACAACGGGCAGGGCGGGTGGGACCATGCCAGCACCACCGACGCCGTGGCCTTCACCCATCACGGCGTGGCGCTGCCGCTGCAGCCCGATTTTCCCGTGTGGTCCGGATCCGCAGTGGTGGACACCGCCAACACCGCAGGCTTCGGCGCCGGAGCGATCGTCGTGCTCGCCACGCAGCCCACGGACGGCATCAGGAAATACCAGGAGCAGTACCTCTACTGGTCCATCGACGGCGGTTACACGTTCACGGCCCTCGCGGACCCGGTAATCGTCAACACGGACGGACGGGCGGCCACCACACAGGCAGAGATCGACAACGCGGAATGGTTCCGGGACCCCAAGATCCACTGGGACGCTGCCCGCAACGAATGGGTGTGCGTGATCGGCCGCGCCCGGTACGCCGCCTTCTACACATCCGTGAACCTGCGGGACTGGCAGCTGAAACGCAACTTCGACTACCCCAACCACGCGCTGGGCGGCATCGAGTGTCCGGACCTGTTCCAGATGAAGGCCGACGACGGCACCTGGCATTGGGTGCTGGGCGCCAGCATGGACGCCTACAGCATCGGGCTGCCCATGACGTACGCCTACTGGACCGGAACCTGGGACGGAAACCAGTTCCTTGCCGACGACGTGGACAATCCGCAATGGCTGGACTGGGGCTGGGACTCGTATGCGGCGGTGACCTGGCCGGTGCCGGATGCGCCGGAGACGCGCCGGTACGCCGTCGCCTGGATGAACAACTGGAAATACGCGGCCCGGGATGTTCCCACAGACGCCACCGACGGGTACAACGGCCAAAACTCGATCGTCCGCGAAATTCGCCTGGTGCGCCAGGGCGGAGGCTGGTACAGCCTGTTGAGCAGCCCGGTTCCCGCGCTGGCAGGCTACGCCACCTCCACCACGGTGCTCCCGGACCGGACGGTGGAGGGCAGCGTCGTCCTGCCCTGGAATGGCAGGGCCTATGAGCTGGAGCTGGACATCTCCTGGAGCGCCGCGGCAAATGTGGGCGTGTCCGTCGGCCGCTCCGCGGACGGTGCCCGCCACACAAATATCGGCAAATACGGTGCTGAGCTCTACGTCGACCGTGCACCCTCGGACCTTGCCGGCTACTCACTGGTGCCGTATACCCGTGCCGCGGCCCCCATTGACGCCGCCGCCAGGTCCGTGCACCTGCGCATCTTCGTGGACACCCAGAGCGTGGAGGTGTTCGTGAACGCCGGGCACACGGTGTTGTCGCAGCAGGTGCAGTTCACCGACGGCGATACCGGCATCTCGTTCTACAGCGACGGGGGACCGGCCGTCTTTTCCGGAATTACCATCCGTGCCTTCTGAACGGTCTAGCTGAGCGCTTCCAGGGTGGTGCCGGTGCAGTCCGCGAGCTGCGCCAGCAAAGCATCCTGGAAGCGGGGATCGCCGGCTGCCGGATGCGGGGTTTGCCGCGCCTGGTGAAACCAGTAGCCGCCGCTGGCCAAGGCCTCCGGATCATCGCTGGTGGCCAGCCACTCCTGGGTGCGGTGGCCCAGTTCCAGGCTGTCAGGCGCCGACCGGCCACCCATCCGGGTGGGCACCCAGCCGGGGTCGACGGCGTTGCTGGCGACGCGTGGCACCAGCCGGGCCAGCGCCAAGGTCAGCGCAGTGACCTGGAGCTTGGTGGTGGAGTAGGAGGCCGTCGTCGTGCGCCCTTCCCAGTCCAGTCCGGCCAGGCCGGCGTCGCCGCCGCGGTGCATGCCGCTGCTCAGGTAGACCAGGCGGCGCGGACCCGGCATGAGGGCCGTCAACAGGTAAGGGGCAACCACGTTGACGGGCAGCAGCGCCGGGCCGCTGAGTACGCCGGCGTTGTGGATGACGGCGTCGATGCCGCCGATTCCGTTGGCGTCCGCCGCCAGTTGCCTGACGTCCGTTAGGACGGCCAGGTCTCCGACGACGCTCTGCGCCCCGCGGTCCAGCAGGTGCTGTACTGCGGGGAGCCGCCGGGAGGACCGCGCATGCACGATCACCTCGTGGCCGTCCCGGAGCAGCGTCTCCGCCGTCGCCAGGCCCAGCCCGTCAGTGGAGCCGGTGATGAAGATGCGTGCCACGGTCAGCCTTTCCTTCGATGGTGGGAGGCGTGACGGCCCAGGCGTCACGCCAGGGCCGTCACATCCGAGAACATCCGGTCAACGGCGCGGGGGGCAAAGATGTCGCGCATCACCAGTGTGGTGAGTCCGTGGCAGGCCGCCAGGTCTTCCGGGTGGCCTGCTTCCACCACCATGCCTTCGGCGATCCGGTCAACGACGTCGGCGAGGACCCGGCGGCCCACCCGCTCCACGAACGTTGCCAGGGAACCCAACTGCCCGCCGAGTACCAGCCGGTCCGGGTTCAGCGTGGTGACGGTGGCGGCAAGTGCCTGCCCCAGGACGTCCGCAGCCGAGTCGAGGGCGTTCAGCACCTCGGCGTTTCCGGCCATCGCTGCATCGCGTACCTGGCCCGCCGTCGAAAAGTCCAGATGACCGAGCTGGTCCTGGATGGCGCGGCCGGAACTGTAGGCTGCGAGGCAGCCGCGGCGCCCGCACCGGCACAGCGGCCCGTCCGGTGTCATCCGGATGTGGCCGATGTCGCCGGCCGACCCGTGGGCGCCCCGGAGGATTGATCCCTCCACCACGATGCCGCAGCCGATGCCCGTCCCGACCTTCACGTAGACAACCGTTTCGGTGTCGCTGTTCCGTTCGCCCAGGGCGGCGGCGCGCGCGTCATTTTCGATGACAAGGGGCAGATCCCATGCCGCTTTCACGGCCGACACCACCGAGTCCGGGGCCCAGCCTGGGATGGTGGTTGGGTGTTTCACGAATCCGGTGACTGCCTCCACCGGCGCGGGGAGGCTGACGCCGATGCCCAGGAGGGTCTCACCCGCGCCTTGCGCCAGCAGCGCGCGTCCGTCCTGGATCAACGGATCCAGGACGGACGCGGCGGGCTCACTGATGTCGAGCCCCCTGGTCACGGAGCGCAATTGCCTGCCGGTGGTGTCGGCAATGCTTACGGTGCCGTGGGTCTGGCCGAGCGTGATGGCCAGGACCACCCGGCCCCGGTCTTCGAAGCGGATCTTCCGCGAAGGGCGTCCGCCGGTTGAATCCAGCGGTTCTGCTTCATAGATGTAGCCCCGGCGGGTGAGGGTATCCAACCGTTCATACAACGTGGCCCGTGACATCCCCGTGGTGGAAAGGAGCTGCTGGCGGGACAATCCGTCCGCGGCGCGGATCAGCTCCAGCAGGTGTCCGTGCGACGTCGCTCCACCCAAGCTGGCAGGCACTCTTTCAACGGTCACGCGGCCCCCTTCTCCCGGTCCACAAGCCTACTTGCCCGACGCGTCCTACCGCGCGGTTCCCATCCACTCCAAGGCTGCTGCCGCTGTCCATGCCTGGGCGAGGCTCCCCAGCGGTTCGCCGGTGAAGGGCTCGTAGTACTCGCCGAACTGCAGGTCGGAGAGTTGCTGAAGTGATGCGGACCGGAGCTCCGCGAAGAGCCCCGTGGCACCGTCACGGGCGCTGGCCCAGCCCAGGAGCAGGTTCAGGAAGGGCCATACCGGTCCACGCCAATAGGTCCGCGGCCGGAACGCGTCGCTGGCCGGCGAGGTCGAAGGGGGCAGCGGAAACCGGAGGTCCGGGAAGCCCATCCAGCGCGGTCCGCGCAGGAGGTCCCGCTGGGCCGCGAGGAGGGCGGTATCGCCGCCGGCGACGAGGGGGGCGAAGCCGGAGACCGTCTCGGTGCCGATCCATTCCTTGGCAAGCACGTCGTAGTCCCTGGCCAGCCCGGTTTCCGGGTCCACCGTGGACGCCACCCCCGCACGGAACCGCGCTGCCGTTCCCTGGAGCTCCAGGGCGTCTTGTTCACGTCCGAGTTCCAGGGCCAGTCCGGCGAGGACCTCGCTGGACGCCGCCATGATGGCGGAGAAGAAGACGTCCCGGACCCGAAAATCGACCACGTCCTGCACTGCGGCGTCATCGAATTTAACCTCTGCCATCTGCTGCACCAGCCAGAGGTACTTGGTGTACTCGGCGTCGTCGGGCCGTTCGCTGGCGTCTGCGACGTGCAGGACATCCCGGCGGGTGTAGGCCGGAACGGTCCCCGGCACGATCCTTGAGTAGGGGCCATCCCAGCGGGGTGAATTGTCGAAGCCCGATTCCCAACCGTGGTGGATTTCAACCAGACCCACACCGTCCGGGTCGCGGACCGTGGCCAGCCACCGGTGCCACGCCAGCCAACCGTCAAAGGACTCGGCCAGGAATTCCTCGGCCGCCTCCTGGTCGGCGCCGCCGTTTTCCCGCCCGCGGTCAACGATGTGGCGCAGGGCGATGGCGTGCACGGGCGGTTGGCAGATGCCGCTGCTGCGGATTCCTGCGGGCAGTGCTGCAGCGTCTGCTGTTCCCCACCGGTCGAAGCCCGGGAAGTAGCCGGTGTCGTTGTCGCTGAAGACGATGTGGGGAATCATCCCCGTGGACCACTGCGCGCTGAGCAGGCTGCGCAATTCCGTGACGGCGCGGGGGACGTTCGTGCGGGCAAGCCCGATGGCAACGAATGCCGCGTCCCAGCTCCACATATGGGGGTACAGGTTGGGGGCGGCGCTGGTCATGGTGCCCAGGTCGTTGATCTTCAGCACGTCGATGGCGGCTGAGCGCAGTTCTTCACTGGACAGGGAGCGTGTCGGGTTCATTTGGCCTCCAGTGCCATTGATGTTTCGCGGTCGTAGACGCGCATGGTGTTCGGGGCGAAGCCCAGCCAGATGGTGTGCCGGGGAGCCGTTTTAAAGGTGGGCGGTGCCTGGACCTTGAGGTTGTGGCCGTCCACATCCACCGTGAGCAGGACGGTGGATCCCATCGGTTCGACGACGAGGACCGTGGCCGCCACGTCGCCTGAAGAGCGCTGGTTGCTGACTGTCACGTTCTCCGCCCGGACGCCCAGGAGAACGTCCTTGCCCGCAAAAGAGCGCAGGATGGACGGCGCCATGAGCTGCTGTTCACCCAGGACCAGCGTGCCGCCGTCGTGGCTGACCGCGGCATCCAGGAAGTTCATGGGCGGGGACCCGATGAAGCCGCCCACGAACTGGTCGGCGGGCGCATCGTAGACGTCCAGCGGATCTCCCAGCTGGACGATGCGGCCCTTGCGCATGATGGCCACCTGGTCCCCGAGGGACAACGCCTCGCTTTGGTCGTGGGTGACGTAGACCGTTGTGGTGCCGAGGTCCTGGACGATCTTCTTGAGCTCGGACCGGAAGGTCAGGCGCAGCAGGGCGTCGAGGTTGGACAGCGGTTCATCCATTAGCAGCACATCGGCATCCATCACGATGGCCCGTGCCACGGCCACCCGCTGCCGTTGTCCGCCGGAGAGGTTGGCGGGAAGCCGGTCCAGGTATGGGCCCAGTTGGAGAAGATCGGCGGCCCACTGGACCTTGCGCTCTATCTCGTCGGCCGGCACCTTCGCCATCCGCAGCCCGAAGCCGATGTTGTAGCGGACCTTGCGGTGCGGAAATACGGCGTAGGACTGGAACACCATGGAGAGGTTGCGCTTGTTTGGCGGCAGGTAAGTGACGTCGCGGCCGCCGATGGAGATCGAGCCGGAGTCCGGAAGTTCGAGTCCGGCGATCATCCGCAGCAGGGTGGTCTTCCCGCAGCCGGACGGTCCGAGCAGGACGGTGAACTCGCCGTCGCGGATGGACAGGGACACGTCGTCCGTGGCGCGCTCGGATCCGCCCGGATAGGTCTTGACGAGGTTGGAAATCTGGATATCAGCCACAATCGGCTCCTTTGGGGAAAGTGGGGGGCGGCCGGCGCGGCCTAACGGATGGTTGAGCCCCACATGTTGGTGAGGTAGCGGCGCATCAGCGCGATAAAGATGATGGACGGAATGACCAGGGCAAAACCGCCCGCAAACCGGTACGCCAGCGGGGAGTCGGACAATGAGCTGAGGACCTGGGCGGGGAGGGTGCGGTGGTCAAGGGTGAGGATCGACGCACCCAGCACTTCGTTCCAGGACATGACGAAGGTAAAGATCGACGCCGCGGCGAGGCCCGGCAGTGCCATGGGCAGCACCACCCGCCCGAATGCGCCGAGCGGTGAGCAGCCAAAAAGGCGTGCCGCTTCCTCGACATCGATGGGAACGCTGAGGAAAACGCTGGCGGAGATCAGGATTGTGGTGGGCAGCGCCAGTGCGGTGTGCAGGAGGATCACTGCATAGGTCGTGTCGTAAATGTCCACCGTGAGGAAGAGCCTGGCGAGCGGGACGGACAGCACCACGATCGGCAGGGCACGGGTGAACAGCAGGAAGAGTTGGTAGGGATCCTTGCCTCGGAAGCTGAAGCGGGCCAGCGCGTATCCCGCGGGTACGCCGATCAGCGCCGCCAGGACCAGCGTTCCGGCCCCGACGATCAGCGAGTTCCCCAGTGCCCCGAAAATGCCCGTCGCCCCCAGGAAGCCGTTGAGCGTTTCCACGGAGAGGTTGGTGGGAAGGAGCGAGAGCGGAAAATCGTTGAGCGACGCCCTGGTGGAAAGCGCTGCGAGGGAGATCAGGTAGATGGGAATCAGCATGAACAGCGAGACGGCGATGCATGCCGCCTGCAGCAGGAACCGGTTCCGCTTCTGCCGGGCGATGGGTATGGTGTCCACTGTGGGGCTCATCGGAGTCCTCCCTGGTTCTTGTCGCGGAGCGCCCGCAGGTAAAAGATCGACGTGGCCATCGAGACGACGAGGATGACCAGGGCCAGTGCGGCAGCCACGTTGGGGTTCTGCAGCCCGGTGTACCAGCGGTACGTTTCGCCCACCACCAGGGGGAAATTCTGGCCGGTTAGCGCCTGCGCCACGGCGAACGTCTGGAAAGCGAGGATGGTCCGGAGGATCAAGGCCACCTGGAGGCTGGGTTTCAGCAGCGGCAGGGTCACGTGCCGCAGGCGCTGCCAGAACGTGGCACCAAATACCTGCGCGGCCTCGTCGTAGTCCTTGGGGATGCCTTGGAGCCCGGCGACGACGATGATCAGCACCAGGGAGGTTGCCCGCCAGAGTTCGGCGATGAGGACGCAGATGAACATGCTGGTCTGGTTGTCGTAGGCGAGCCACGAAGTGCCCTGCAGGCCCATCCATGAGAGCACCGAGTTCAGGTATCCGCGGTCGTTGAAGATCGCAAGCCAAACCAAACCGGCCGCCAGGTCGCTGAGGGCCAGGGGAATGGCCCAGATGAAGAAGTGGACCTTGTGCAGCCGCGGATTGCTCCGCAGCATCAGGGCCATGGCGATCGCAAGCGCGAACTGCAGGGGGATCATCACGACGATCAGGAGCAGCGTGTTGCGGACTGCCGGCCAAAAGTACGGGTCCTGCACCATGCGGCTGACGAACTCGAGGGTGAAGCCCTGGTCATCCTTGAAGGCCTGCAGGACGCCCTGGATAACGGGCCAGCCCAGGAGCAGGGCCATGAAGATGACGGACGGGGCAATCAGCAGGACCGCGGGCGGTATCCTGCGCCGCCGCGGTGGAGCAACTGTTGCGGCTGCTGTGGGGGGTGCCTCTACGGCCATTACGCTACCTCGCATTTCATCGAGATCGGATCGGGCGCCCAGCAAGGAACATTCAGGCCCTTCAGGATGGTGTTCAGCTGGGTTGCCTGCGTATCGAGGACCTGCTGGATGGGCCGGGTTTCCAGGCAAATCTGCTGGAAGCAGTTCTTGAAGATCTGTGAAACTTCCCCTTCCTTGGCGCCCAGCCCTACCGGCGGAAGTGCCAGCAACGCCCCGGCGGACCGCTGTTGCCGGCGTACCGCTGCGGCCTCCAGCGCGATGGCACCGGTCAGGTCCGAGGGAAGTTCGGTCTGGATCACAGGGAAGAACGCGTTGCTGCGCAGGGTCTCGATCTGGGAGGCCGGCTCGGTCAGGGCCCGGATGGCCTTCTCGGCAAGATCGCGGTCCTTGCCGTTCCTGGGCAATGCCATACCCGCGATGATCAGCATGTATCCACGCCCCTTCGGCCCACGGGGCGCCGGGACCATCAGCCAGTCGTCGGGTTTGTCTGCCGGCGCGTTGACCAGGCGTGCAACGTGGTCCCAGGCGACCAGGATTTCGCCGCGGGCCAGGGGTTCCTGCATGTAGTCGTAGTTGGTGGAGGCCGGGGCCATGGCGGACCACAGTTCCTGCATATAGGACCACGCGGCCACCGCATCCTGGTTGCGGAACGTGGTGATTTGGCCGCCGGTAAAGCTGGGCAGCAGGAACCCCTGGTAGAAGCGGTGGTGCAGGCCTTTGGGGCCGGCGGGCATCCCGAATACCGGCCTGCCGGCACCCTGTTTGGCGGCTTTGGCCCAGGCCAGGTAGCCCTCGTAGGTCAGGTCGTTGACGTCCACGCCGGCGGGCAGCCACTCCAGGGCCTTCTTGTTCACGGCCACCACGTAGGTGGCTTGCATCCAGGGGACATAGCGCGAGGTGGCGCCGCCCACCTTGGTGAGGTCAAGCATTTCCTTGGTGAACCCGCGCCCGGCCAGGTCCCGGAGGAGGGCGTCGACATCCTCGAGGGAGTCGGCGAGCGGGGCCAGTTCACCGTGCAGGCCGCCCAGAAGGGAGGTTTTCACGTTCCCGGCGGCCGCCTGGGTGCTCACCGTTGAGGAGAAAACGCCGGGGTCCACGGAGTTGTAGGCCATGGGCACCTTGGCGAACTTCTTGAGGACCGCTTCGTACCGTTGCTTTTCCTCCACCGGGGTGAACTGGGTGGACAGGAACCCTACGGTTCCCTGGCCTGCGGCCGCGCCGCTGGTGTCGAACCCCGCGCAGGATGCCAGGAACGGCGCTGACATGGCCGTTCCCAATCCGGCCAGGAGGAGGCTTCTGCGGGAAACGGCACTGCGCCGGGGGTGGAATGTGGTGTCTGTCATTGACTGCTCCCATCGGATGTGCGCCACTGCACAAACTTTCGTTTAAGCATTAGACATAAGTGGCGCAGTGTCAACCCTCCGTGGGGAGCGTGCGGCCCCCGGAGTTAACGGAAAGAGCCCGGTGCCGCCGTGCGGCACCGGGCTCTGGATCGCGCGGATTAGTGGCGGATGCCGCCGTCGTGCGTCCTGACTGCGGCGGTTCCGTTCACCGGCCCGGCTGCGGGGTCTGCCCCCGTTGCCGCGAACAAGCGGGCCTTTTGCGTTGCGGGGCCGAAGATGGCCAGGGCGACGGCGCCGAAGAGCCAGGTGCCGGCGATGAAGAAGAAGACGCTCTGGTAGCCGCTGCCGTTATAGAGGGCAGCGATGATCAGCGGACCGGCAGCATTGGAAAGCCGGCCCAGTCCGTAGGATACGCCGGTGCCCATGGAGCGTCCGTTGGTGTCGAACAGTTCGGGCGAGTAGGCGTAGGCAAGTGCCGTGTAGCCGCGCTCGAACAGGTTGACCAGGAAGCCGAACAGGACGATCAGCACCGGGTTGAACGTGAGGCCGTAGAGGAGGCCGCATACGGCGATGACGGTGCCAAAGACCACCAGGCACCACTTTCGCTCGAAGCGGTCCGTGACCAGGGACGCGAGGTAGGAGCCGAGGGGTGCGCCGACCGTGGTCAGTGCCACGTAGAAGATGGAGTTTTCAACGCTGAAGCCTTCCTTGGCCAGCAGCGTGGGTGCCCAGCTGGAGTAGCCGAAGAAGCCGATGGTCTGGGTGACCCAGAGGACGGTGAGGAGGAGGGTGGGTGCCAGGTATTTCTTCTGCAGCAGCAGCGTCAGGGGTGCCTTGGCGGCGGCGGGAGTTTCGACCGGGGCGGCGGGCGCGGGGAGGGCTCCCTTCTCCGCGCTGACGGTGGCCTCGATTTCCTTGAGGATGGCGTCTGCTTTGGCGTAGTCGCCCTTGTTTTCATACCAGCGCGGGGATTCCTTGAGCCGCCGCGTGAACAGGATGAAGAGGATGCCCAGTGCGCCCCATACGTAGACCAGCCGCCAGGTCCAGTCCGCCAGGGGGACCACCAGGCTGGCGATGAGGTTGGTGGCCGGTGTCCCGCAGATGCCGATGACGATCGCGTATGCCTGGTACTTGCCGCGCTTGGCCGCGGGGAACAGTTCGTTGACGTAGATGACCGCCACCACGGTCATGGCGGAGAGCCCGGCCGAGGTGAGGATCCGGAAGAGGCCCAGCGACACGATGTCCCAGGAGAACGCGGCTACCAGCGAGAAGGACGCGTACCAGAGGGTGGTGATGACCAGGGCATTCTTGCGGCCCCAGCGGTCTGCCATCCAGCTGGCGATGAGTGAGCCGAAGAACATGCCAACGAAGGAAGCGGACGTCACGTATGCCACCTCGTTGACGCTGACACCCCACAGCTTGATCAGTTTGGGCACGGTGGTGGCGAAGCTGTTGATGTCGGCGAACTCGAAGAAGTAGGCGAACGAGACGGCCACCAGGGCGATCTTATGGAATTTGGAAATTGGCAACCGGTCAAGGCGGTTGGCGGCGTTGGAATGCATCATTGGAATCCTTGGGGCAAGAGGGAGGCAGGCTAGGCGTTTTCGCCGGGCCAGTAGAGGTTCATGGGGTTGGTGACGAGGAGTTTGTGCTGGAGGTCCGGGGTGGTGGCCACGTGCGGGATGTAGTCCACCAGGAGTCCGTCGTCCGGCATGTGGTGCGTGAGGTTCGGGTGTGGCCAGTCGGTTCCCCACAGGACACGGTCCGGAAATGCCTCGACGACGGTGCGGCCGAACGCCATAACGTCGCGGTACGGGGCGGGCTCCCCGTCCAGCGCGGGCGGACCGGAGATGCTGAGCCGTTCCGGGCAGCTGACCTTGACCCAGACGTCATTGTTCTCCACGAAGCGCAGGAACCTGCCGAACTCCGGCCCGGTCGCCGGTTTGGCCACGTCGGGGCGCCCCATGTGGTCCACCACCAGCGGCGTGGGCAGCGAACCGAAGAAACCTTCCAGCCCTTCTAGGTCCTGGCCTTCGAAGTAGATGACCACGTGCCAGCCCAGCGGGGCGATCCTGCGGGCGATTGCGGCCAGTTCCTCTTGCGGTGCCGCGTTGACCAGCCGCTTCAGGAAGTTGAACCGGACACCACGCACCCCTGCGGCGTCCAGCCGTTCCAGCTCGGCGTCGCTGATGTCCGGGCGGACGGTGGCCACTCCGCGGGCGCGGCCCTTGGAGGCTCGGACGGCGTCCACCATGGCGCTGTTGTCGGCGCCGTGGCAGGTGGCCTGCACGATCACGTTGCGGCTGACGCCCAGGTGGTCCCGCAGGGCGAACAATTGGTCCTTGCCGGCGTCGCAGGGCGTGTACTTCCGCTCCGGCGCGAACGGAAACTCGTTCCCGGGCCCGAAGACGTGGCAGTGCGCGTCCACTGTGCCCGCCGGAAGCGTGAAGCGTGGCGTGGAGGGGTTGCTGTACCAGTCGAGCCAGCCGGGTGACTTGGTGAAGGTGCTGTCCATGGGGTTCCTTTGGCCGGCAGGTGAATGGGCGGCAGTCCCGCGTGCGTCAGTGGACATAGCGCAGGCCTGCCTCTTCGAGGGGTCCGCGCATGTTGTAAATGTCGAGTCCGAGTTCTCCGTTGGCAAAACGGAGGCGTTTCGCCTCTTCGTTGTCTTCGCGCTTCCGCGCAGCCTCCGCGACGTCCGCGGCGCGCGCGGCGGGGACGACGACGACGCCGTCGACGTCCGCGACCACTACGTCGCCCGGGTTGACCAGGGCGTTGGCACAGATAACGGGGGTGTTGACGGATCCGAGGGTGGCTTTGACGGTGCCTTTGGAGTTGATGGCGCGGCTGAAGACCGGGAAGTCCATCTCCTCCAGCGCGGCGACGTCGCGGCAGCCGCCGTCGATGATCAATCCGCGTGCGCCGCGGGCTTTGAGTGAGGTGGCGAGCAGGTCGCCGAAGAAGCCGTCTTCGCTTTCGGTGGTGCACGCGGCCACCACGACGTCCCCGGGCTGGACCTGTTCGGCGGCGACGTGCATCATCCAGTTGTCTCCGGGCTGGAGCAGCACGGTGACGGCGGTGCCGCACATGGCGGCGCCGGGGTAGACGGGGCGAAGGTAGGGGCGCATGAGGCCCAGCCGGCCCATGGCTTCGTGGATGGTGCTGACGCCGAAGGCGGAGAGGGCTTTGACGTCCTGTTCCGCTGCGCGGGTGATGGTGGTGTGGACCACGCCGAGTTCCTGCATGTTCGGGCTCCTGGGATGGCTAGCGGCCCTGCTGCTTGAGCAGGGCGTTGAGGCGGGGGTAGACGGTGCGGGCGTTCTGTTCGTGGACGGCGGCAAGGTCGGCTTCGTTCAGCCCGGCGGCGTCGAGGTAGCGGGCAGTGTCGTCGAAATTGTGGCCGGTGCAGGGGTCGATGTCCCGGACTGCGCCGATCATTTCGGAGGCGAACAGGATGTTCCTGGTGGGGATGACGTCCAGGAGCAGATCGACCCCGGGCTGGTGGTAGACGCAGGTATCGAAGAAGACGTTGCGCAGCAGGTGTTCTTCGAGGGCCGGTTTGCCCAGTGCCATGGCCAGGCCCCGGAAGCGTCCCCAGTGGTACGGGACGGCACCGCCGCCGTGCGGGATGACGAGTCTTAGGGTGGGGAAGTCGGTGAACAGGTCGCCCTGGATGAGTTGCATGACGGCGGTGGTATCGGCGTTGAGGTAGTGCGCGCCCGTGGTGTGGAAGGCTGGATTGACGCTCGTGCTGACATGGACCATGGCGGGGATGTCGAATTCGACCATTTTTTCGTAGATCGGGTACCAGTACCGGTCCGTCAGCGGCGGAGCGGTCCAGTGCCCGCCGGAAGGGTCGGGGTTCAGGTTCAAGGCCACGGCTCCGTATTCCTCAACGCAGCGTGTGAGTTCCGGGATGGATGTGGCCGGATCCACGCCGGGGGACTGGGGAAGCATCGCGGCCGGGACGAACCGGTCCGGGAAGAGCCGGCTGACCCGGTAGCAGAGCTCATTGCAGATCGACGCCCACTCGGCCGAGGTCTCGAAGGAACCGATGTGGTGTGCCATGAAGGAAGCCCGCGGCGAGAAGACGGTGAGGTCGATCCCGCGTTCGTCCATGAGCCGCAGCTGGTTCGCTTCGATGCTCTCCCGGAGTTCGTCGTCGGAAATTCTCAAATCTGCCGGGGACGGCGCCAAGGCGGGATCCTGCAGTGCGGCGACCTGCCGGTCCCGCCACTGCCCCAGGGCGGCCGGGGCCGTGGTGTAGTGGCCGTGGATGTCGATAATCACAGTGTGTGCTCCTGGAATGAGGGATGGGCGGGGACCATGACGGCGCCCGCCATGAGAAGCCGGGCCGTGCGGATCAGCGCGGATTTGACCACTTTGGTGGGGTCGTGGGCGTCCAGGCCGAGCTCGACGGTGAATTCACCGCTGGGGTGTTCAACTGCGACCGTGGGCGCGGTTCCCTCTGGCAGTACGGCGACGTCGTGCGCCACAGTCCCTTTGAGGATTGCGGCGGTGGCGGCCGTGACCGCGGCGAGCACGCCGATGGATTCATGGCAGACGTGCGGGATGAAGCTGCGGGTATTGACCGCACCGCCGGAGGCCGGCGCTGAGACCAGGGTCATTTTGGGGTAGTTCTTGCCCGTCACGTCGCCGAGGCCCATGAGTTTTCCGCATGCCAGCCGCAGGTCCTCAAGGCGGCCCTTGAGTTCGGTGTCCTTGTTAAGGTCGACGACGGACTCCCGCCCCGTGCGGCCCAGGTCACCGGCGTTGATGATCACCAGCGGTTGGCCATTGTCGATGCAGGTCACCTCCACCGCCCCCACCCCGGCGATATCCACGGTGTCGCGGAGGTTGCCGGTGGGCAGCAGTGAGTCGCAGACCGAGCCCGCCGTGTCCAGGAAGTTGATGGTCACTGGCGCGGCCGTGCCGGGAACACCGTCGATCCGGGCGTCTCCGGCGTATTCGACGTACCGTCCTGCCGGCCCCATGGGCGTCCGGACTGTAATCTCGGCGACCATGCCGGTGTTCACGGTGAGGACCCGCGCCGTGGTGGTGTCGCCGTCGGGAGTTAGAAGTCCTGACTCAATCGCGAACGGGAGCGCGGCCGCCAGCATGTTACCGCAGTTGGGCGTGGTATCCACCTGGCTGCTGTCCGGCTGGAGTTGAGCAAACAGGAACTCAAGGTCCACCCCATCCCGATCACAGATCGAGACAATACCGGCTTTGCTGGTTAATGGGTGGGCGCCGCCCAGTCCGTCGATTTGTCGCGGATCCGGCGAGCCCATGGCAGCAAGCAGGACCGCGTCCCGGGTGGCTGTGTCGGCCGGGAGATCGGTGGCACGGAAGAACGGGCCCTTCGACGTCCCGCCGCGCATAAGCCAACAGGGTACGGGGGTTTGGCCCCCGTCTGGCTGTCCGACGTGAGCATGCTTGGTATGCGGCGCCACTGGGTCCACACGGCCTGCGCTCGCCGTCAAGGGAATGCCCTCATCCATGGTCTGTCCTTCGGTGATGTGGGAGGGCGCCCTCGGTTGCGACGCCGTCGCCTCAAGTGAACCAAGTTACATTCAAGATTGTCAACAATTTCTTATACATTTATGTTGACGGTCCGCTTTGCCGTGGATGTCCCTGGAAGGAGGGGCAAGTAGGCTGGTACAAAGTTGTTGACAATATTGCTTGCCTTGGACAGGCGCACGGAGGTGGCGAAGCATGGAAACCCTGGGAGGTACCACGGCCCGGCCGTCCCTAACGGTTGCCGAACTGGTGGATATGCTGAGGTCTGCCATCGTGGGCGGAGACCTGGTGCCAAACCAGCGCTTAGTGGAGGCGGACCTGGCCGCCGAATATGGAGCCAGCCGGGGAAACATTCGGGCGGCGTTGGCAGAACTGACGGTCGAAGGCTTGGTGGAGCGGGTCCAGAACCGCGGCGCCCGCGTGCGCGCTGTTTCCGTGGAAGAGGCGGTTGAGATCACCGAGGTCCGTGCCGCCCTCGAGGCGCTCTGCGCACGGAAGGCGGCCGAACGGATCACGGACGATGAAGCCGTCGAGCTTCAGGAGCTTGCCGGGCGGATGAAGGACGCCGTGGCACGCGGCGACCGGGACTCCTATTCGGAGTGCAACCAGATCCTGCATGCCAGGGTCATCGACATCAGCGCACAGCAAACGGCCGCAGCTACCATCCACCGGCTCCGCGGCCAGGCCGTTCGCTTCCAGTTCCGGCTCGCCCGGCAGCCTGGCCGGCCGGCAGTTTCGCTGCCCCAGCACCTCGCGATCATCGATGCCGTCTGCGCGCACAATCCGGATGCGGCCGCTGATGCGATGCGGGTGCACTTGGAAAGCGTCGCTGACGTCATCCGCTCAACGCACACCTAGGACGCGCCACCCCGCACAACGTGCGGTCCCGCCACGAGTGCTGAGGACCCGGCACACATGGTTACCCGGGAGTAAGTTACCTTGGACAGCAACTGATTCGAGGATGTGAGGGGTTTATGGACAGTCACGCGGCAGCTGTTCGGCCAGCCTTTTCGGCCATGAAGGTACTTGAGCTGGCGCGGTGCGCGATTCTCGTCCTGAGGCGGGAAGACGGGATTATCGTCTCGGCAAATCCGTCCGCGGAAAAACTGTTCGGGCGCGGCCCGGGAGAGCTTGACGAAGTACCTGTCACGTCCCTGCTTCCTGAGTGGAAGATGCAAACAACCACGGGTGTCGCCGGGGCCGCAAATGAACCCGCAGGCGACCCCGACGTTTTCCATACGCGTGGACAGTGGGTAGGGGGCCACAGCTTTACGGTTGAAGTCGGCTTCGGCGGATCGAGCCGGGACCCGTACGTGGTGCTCACCATTCGTGAGCTGCGGGACCATGAGGGTGGAACGGCAGAGCTGCAGAATCTCGTCTCGCTGCTAAACGCGACGCTTGAGTCTACTGCTGACGGGCTCTTGGTCGTTGGAGTGGATGGCCGGATCACCGGCATCAACGCAAATTTTGCGTCTATGTGGAGGATTCCGCGCACCATGTTGGCGACCCACGACGATCAAGCAGTGATTGATCTGGTGGTAGAACAGCTGGAGGAACCGGACGCCTTCCTGGCCAAGGTCCGGGAGCTTTATGACCAGCCGCAGGCCGAGAGCCTGGATGTTTTGGAGTTCAAGGACGGCAGGGTTTTCGAGCGTTTTTCCCGCCCCCAGATGATTGGGGATCGAATCGTCGGGAGGGTATGGAGCTTCCGGGACGTTACTGCGAAGCGGCAGGCTGAGGTCAAGGCCGATCAAGCCATGCGCGACCTTGCCAAAAGGGCAGATGACCTGCGGAGGCTCGCGTTTACCGATCCGCTGACTGGCTTGGGGAACCGGGCGCTGTTCAATGAGGAATTGCGAAGGGCATGCAGCTCCGGCGGTCCGCAGCATGCGGCGTTGCTGCTGTTGGACCTGGATGATTTCAAAGAGGTCAACGATGTCTATGGGCACCAGTCCGGAGACCGGATGCTCATCGAGCTCGCCCGACGTATCCGTGGCGTTATCCGTAACGACGACATTGTCGCCAGGATAGGGGGCGACGAGTTTGTCGTGATCATCCCAGACGGCTGCGACGCGGACAGTATCGCGGAGAGGCTCGTAGATCTGTCCCGTCGACCCATAGATGTGGGGGGTGTCCAGATCACGCCGAGCCTGAGTATCGGGATAGCACGGTCCGGTACTGACTGTCCTGGCCGGGATAGCGGCGAGGACCTCTTGCGGCGGGCCGATATCGCCATGTATGCGGCAAAAGCCGCGGGCAAGAGCCGTTTCGTGAGTTTCCAGCCAGAAATGATGAGCAAGCTCATCGAGCGCGCTGCACTGCAGGAGAACCTCCGAAAAGCACTTGCCACGGGCGCCGTTGTCCCCTTTTATCAGGTGGTGGTGGCGCGCAGCGGGGAAGTGGTCCAGCTGGAGGCGCTGGCCCGGTGGCAGCATGAGGGCAAGCTGCGATTGCCCTCCGACTTCATCTCCCATGCCGAAAGCACGGGCCTCATCCGGGACCTCGGTGCGGCGATGCTGACCAAGGCCTGCACGGACATGTCCGGATGGCTGGCGGAAGATGCCGGGCGCAGCATTGCAATCAACGTTTCGGGGCTGGAAATCCGTGACACGGAGTATGCGGGATCGGTGCTGCGGATTTTGCAGACCGCCGGGGTTGATCCGGGACAACTGGTTCTTGAGGTCACCGAGAGTGTGTTTCTCGGTGAGGAGACCGAAGTCATCACGCAGTTGGCGGAGCTTCGCCGCCGGGGCGTTAGGATTTCCGTGGACGATTTTGGTACGGGTTATTCATCCTTTGGCCGTCTGCACGAGCTGCCTGTGGACGCCGTTAAGCTGGACAAGTCCTTTACCCGGCTCATCACCGGCGGTGCCTACCACTCGCCAATCATGGTCTCCATGGTGGACATGGCGCACAACCTTGGCATGGCGGTTACCGCCGAAGGGATCGAAACCAACGAGCAGGCCGATTACCTGAATCGAATTGGGTGCGACTACCGGCAAGGGTATCTCTACGGCCGCCCCCAGGCACTCCGTGATGTCCAGGCGGCCCTTCCATACCTGACCAAGAAGGGCCGCAGGCGTCCGCCTGGCTAACGGCTCCGGGGGACCGGACCGGGTCGTGCAGCGGCGCCGAGCGGTTCGTTGTCCCGACCGCCCGGCGCCACAGCTGTAACCATTCATCCTTCCCGGCCGGATTGGGTCCACTGTAATTCCTGGACTCCCGGCGTCTTCTCAGGTGCGTAGACGATTCACGCCATGACCGGGATTAGACCCTTTTCCGACGCAGGACCAGGGTGAGGAGACCGCCGAAGGCCAGGAACAGCAGGCCCACCAGCAACAAGCCGGTGTTCACCCCCGTGTTGGCCAGGACCGTCGGGGCTGCAGCATAGTTGGCCTGCATCGGAGCCGCTGCGGCGCGGATGTCAGCAGCGCCGGCCCCCGGCTGGGCCGCCGGAACCTCGGTGGACGGAGTGGTGACTGTCGGGGTGGTGATGGTCGGCGGGGTAACTACCGGAGGGTTCACGACCGGAGGAGTAACCACCGGGGGGTTCACCACCGGCGGGGTCACAACTGGCGGCGTGACAACCGGGGGGTTCACTACTGTGGCCGTTGAATTACCGATCACGCCCACAGAGGTGGCGCCAAGGGAGACCGGAAGAGTGATCGGGGCCGCCACTTGCGTTCCGGAGAGGACCCCGTCGGTTCCGCCGGTGGTAATGGGTCCAGCGGGTGCCGTCGTGGTGCCCGCGGTGCTGGAGCCCTCAACACTGGCGACGGAATCCCCGACCAGGCCCACGGACGTGGCCCCGAGGTTGATCGGCGCTGTTACAGGCGCCACTACCTGGGTTCCGGATGCGATGCTGTCACTACCGGTGGTGGTCGCCGCGGGCGCCGGGACTGCCGGTGCCGTGCCCGAAGTGGCGGGGTTCTGGGTGCTTGCAGCTGAATCACCGACGAGGCCCACGGACGTGGCCCCGAGGTTGATCGGTGCAGTTACAGGCGCCACTACCTGGGTTCCGGACGCGATGCCGTCGCCGCCGGTGGTGGTCGCCGCGGGCGCCGGGGCTGCCGGTGCCGTGCCCGAAGTGGCGGGGTCCTGGGTGCTTGCTGCCGAGTCGCCAACAGCGCCCACCGAGGTTGCCCCCAGCGTGATGGGAACGGTGATCGGCGCCACTACCTGGGTTCCGGACGCGATGCTGTCACTACCAGTGGTGGTCGCCGCTGGAGCGGGGGCTGCCGGTGCCGTGCCCGAAGTGGCGGGGTCCTGGGTGCTTGCTGCCGAGTCGCCAACAGCGCCCACCGAGGTTGCCCCCAGCGTGATGGGAACGGTGATCGGCGCCACTACCTGGGTTCCGGACGCGATGCTGTCACTACCAGTGGTGGTCGCCGCTGGAGCGGGGGCTGCCGGTGCCGTGCCCGAAGTGGCGGGGTTCTGGGTGCTTGCTGCCGAGTCGCCAACAGCGCCCACCGAGGTTGCCCCCAGGGTGATGGGAACGGTGATCGGCGCCACTACCTGGGTTCCGGATGCGATCCCGTCGCCGCCGTTAGTGGATGCGGCGGGTGCCGGAGCGGGTGCTGCCGGTGCTCCGGCATTCTGTGTGCTCGCTGCGGAGTCGCCAACAAGTCCCAGCGAAGTGGCTCCGAGGTTGACCGGGATGTTGATCGGGGCCACCACCTGAGTGCCTGAAAGTAGCCCGTCATTTCCCGAGGTTGTGGTGTCTGCTGCGTTGGCGGCGACACCGCCGAAGGCCAGCAGTCCGCCGGCAAATGCGGTGCCGAGCAGGCACCTGCGAATGTTGCGATGCATCATTTTAAGTTCTCCTGAAAAGTTGAATAGGGCATACTTCTTGGGCCCGGAAATGGCTCAGTTTCCGCACGTGAGTGCGCGGAGGGGCCTCAACTAATCAGGGGAAGATCCGGGGTCGAAGGACACCGGTGCCGGGGCTGCGAGCAGACGGCCCTCGATGGCGGCGGTACCCGCCGCAGGAACGTAGAAATGGTGGGCGTTGAGCCATGCGGGGACGGCCGGGCCGTTGCCCCCGGAGGAGCTGCTTCCGCCGGTAGTGGCACCCGGCACGCCCGGCAGGGAATCAGAAGGTTCATGGATTGGTGCGTGGTCCGGGCCGGCTTCGGCAAGTGCCGGGGCGTTTGCCACCGAATTCATTCGGGTGTCACAGGCCTGGCCGGTTCCGGGCAGGGCGTCTCCGAGAATCATCGCGGCTCGACCCGGCGCGGTGCCGGCGGCATCGGCGTTTGCGACCGTGACAGACGCATCCGCTTCGTGGCCTGCCTGCGGAAGGCCGGTCACGGAAGGAGCGGGGGTCGACGCCGGATCAGAGGTGAGAGTGTCGATGGCGTCGGTGACCACGGGGGGAACCGGGCCGGAGTCAGCCGGGTTAACGCCGGGAAGGGGAACGGCGTCGGTGACAGGTTCCACAACAGGCTCAAGGGGCTCAAGAACAGCGCCGGCAATTGGGGCCACGGTTTCCACCGCACGGTCCAGCACGGTACCGACAGTGCCGGCAACCGGGTCCACCACCGTGCCCACCGTTCCGGCAGGCACTACGCGGTTGACGACGGGAACGGACTGCACCACCTGGTCGGCAAGTCCGGTGACGTCTTTCACCGCCGGGCCCAGGGATGGCGCGGGGATCAACGCCGGAACACTCGCGACAGGCGCATTGTCCGGACCGCCCTTGAGGGTGGCCTCCACCGGTTCCAAGGCACCTTTGGCTTGATGCGCAACGGCGGTGGTGACGGAGCGAAGGGATGATCCGACCGATCCGAGCATGGAATGCCGGGAGTCCGAATCGTCCGCACCGGTATCAGCAGAAGCGCCTCCGGCGGACAACGCTACCCAGGCGGCAGTAGCGGCGAGGGCAAGCAGGAGGGGGCGGAGAAAAGCCCACGGATTATGATGTGACTTCACTCAGAACGCCTCCCCCCAGAGATTGCTCTTACAAGCAGCACCAAGCATAGGCACAGGTCTTAGGCCAAGTCCAGCAAATAGAAAAACTAAGCAAGAGGGAACTTTCGCTTATGCCGGATCGTTTGCAGCTGTCGCCGGCGCGGCTTCCGCCCACGCCCGGTCCCTGTAGTCTCTGGCGCATGGTGCAGCGGCTGAAGTACTCCTATGGCGCGGACCCCGGCCAATGGGGTGAGCTTTTCCTGCCAGACCTTCCCGCGGCCGGGCAGGGCCGGGGGGTAGTGGTGGTGATCCATGGCGGCTACTGGCGCTCAACGTACGGGGCGGAGCTTGGGGAGCCGCTTGCCTTGGATCTCGCCGAACATGGGATGGTTGCCTGGAACCTGGAGTACCGCCGCGCCGGCAACGGCGGGGGCTGGCCAGCCACCTTCCAGGATGTCCTGGCCGGGATCGACAAACTCGCCGACCTGGCGGGGCGGCACTCGCTTGACCTCGGCAAAGTGGTGGCCCTGGGCCATTCTGCCGGCGGGCATCTTGCCGTCTGGGCCGCGGGCCGCAGGCGCCTGGCCGGGCTGGGGCCGGGCGCGGAGCCCGCGGACACCGGCGGCGTCCGCCTCGCGGGGGTTGTCAGTCAATCGGGCGTCCTGAACGTGGCCGAGGCCGAACGCCTGAACCTCAGCAACGGCGCGGTGGCCAACCTGCTTGGCGGTCCGTCGTCGGAATTTCCTCGACGCTACCGCCGCGCCGACCCCATGGCCGCCCTGCCGCTGGATGTCCCGGTCTATGCGGTGCATGCTGAGGCGGATGACGACGTGCCGCTGGCCATGTCTGCGCTGTACGTGGACGCAAGCGGAGCCGGAGGCGTGCCTGCGCAACTGGTCATGGTGCCCGGTGACCACTTCGACCTGATTAATCCCGAGTCCCCGGCGTATGAAGTGTGCCGCGAGCTGGTGGCCCGGCTGCTGGGCTGACATGAACTGCTGACCAGGCCCGCTTTCTGGCAGAGTATGACCATGCTCACAGTTATTGGCGAAGGCCTTGTCGACGTCGTCCAGCGTGCCTCGGGAATCGAGGCGCACGTGGGCGGCAGTCCCCTTAATGTCGCGGTCGGCCTGGCCCGGCTGGATCATCCGGTGCAGTTCATCGGCCGCTACGGCCGGGACGCCTACGGCGACTCCGTGGCCGCGCACCTTCGCGCCAGTTCCGTGATGCTGCCGCTGCCTCCGGACGGGTTGCCTACCAGCGTTGCCACCGCGTTGATTGACGACGACGGCGCCGCCACCTATACGTTCGACCTCGCCTGGGAATTGCCCGGCCTTGTGGACCGGCTCGGCTTCATGCTGCAGGGCACCACGCTGCTGCACACCGGCTCCATTGCCACCATGCTGGCGCCGGGCGCCGCCGAGGTGCTGGCCGCCGTCGAGCATGCCCACCCGGCCGCCACCATCAGCTTTGATCCCAACTGCCGTCCCAGCATCATCACCGATGTGGACTACGCGCGCCGGCAGGCGGAGAAGTTCGTCAGCCTGGCGGACGTGGTCAAGGCCTCGGACGAGGACCTGGAATGGCTCTACCCCGGCCAGGATGTGCTGGACTCCGCGCGCGCCTGGCTGGCGCTTGGCGGGGAGGAGGGCCCTGCCCTGGTGGTGGTCACCCGGGGCGCGGACGGGCCCTGGGGTATCTGCCGCGCCGGCGAAACGTCAGTGCCCGCGCCCAAAGTGGAGGTGGCGGACACCGTGGGCGCCGGCGACTCGTTCATGGCCGCGCTCCTCTCCGGCTTGGTTGACCGGGAGTTGGACGGCGCGCAGAACCGCGAGGAACTGCGCGGCCTGCCCGCCGAAGGGCTGGCCGAACTCCTGGCGCACGCTGCCCGCGCGGCTGCCGTTACGGTGTCGCGCCCCGGCGCCAACCCGCCCACCCGAACCGAACTGAACACAGTGGGCGGGTAGCGCTATCCTTCGTGGTTGTAGTACGGCCACGGCAGGAAGCGGCGCTCACCGCGCCGGTCCGGCCCTTCCAGGGTGACTTTCCCCGTCGCGGCCCACTCAACGCCGCGGGGGAACATCCGGATGAACTCAATCCGCCGGAAAGTGTCGATATCGTGCCCGATGGTGATGGTGAAGCTGCGGCCCTCGCCGTAGTTGTTGATCCAGGCCAGCGGCTGCTGCGTGTTAATGCCCGGAAGGCCGCTTGGTCCTTCCGGCGGGATGGCCACGGGATAGTGGGACATCGGCCACATGGGTGCGTGCTCGTAGGATTCCAGGTCGTCGAATACTGAGAGAAGCACTTCTGCTCCTTCGTAGAGGTGGACGCCGGTCAGGATGTCGTCTCCGGTCACTGTCCAGGTCCGGCTGATGCCTTCCGTGATGGGGTGGCGGGGCTCGGCGGTCTGCAGCAAGGCTTCCCCCCACGGGCGCGGGCGGAGTCCGGTGGGCACGCTGAGCTTCGCGCCACGCATGATGTTGTACTCCTCGGGGTAGCCCCAGTCGTCCTCCTGCACGGCAGAGCCATGGAACCAAACGATGCCCTTGCCGTCCTGGTGCACGAACTTCAGCAACGCGGCGTCGGTCTCCGGGCCGAATCCCACCGCCTTGTCGTGGTAGCCGTCGCGGCCCTCGAATACCACCAGGACAACGTCGTACTTGTCGATGATGTTCGACCCCAGCCCCCGAGGGTCCTCCACCACCCTGACCCGGAACCGGCCGGTGTCCTCAAGGACGGTGGTGAGCCATTGGTTGTGCTGGCGGAAGCTGCGGACCTCGTTGTCGTGCTCCCGGGTCATGTGGCCGGAAAGGATGAGGGCATTCAACATCTCGGTCATGGCATCAACGCCTCGATTCTTGAATAGTAGGGAAGTTAGGATGGAAGTCTACATACTTTAGTAGAAAAGAGACATAATGCTGGTATGCTCGTCGGGAACCTAGAGAGAGTGAGCAACGATGCTTCTCGAAAGAGATCTCATCCAGTCGGCCGGCTTCCGTAATGTCACCGAAGGCGGCCGCGTCACGGGCTTCCAGTTCCGGCTCCGGATGCCCTCCTACCGGGGCATGGCCGCGTCCCTCATCGACGGCGTCGCGGTGCGTGTCGGCGGCCTGGTGGATGTTGAACCGCACGTCCCGCTGTGGAGTTTTGGTGGCCGCACGTTCACCCTGCAGCAGCTATGGGACAGCGACGGCGTCCGCTGGCCGCTGGAGGAAGCGGCGGTAGTCACCGTGCCGTTCGACGGCGGCCTGCCGCAGGGAGTGCACGACCTTACGGTCGAACTGCGCCTCCGGATGTCCTACATTCCGGTGGAGCACCAGCCCACCATCCACCGGGTCAGCCGAAAGGTCACGCTGGCCCCCGAAGGCGGCGAGGGTACGTTCCGCTACGGCGTCTCCCTTTACAGCTACATGGGCGACTACGGAACGGTCCTGGACCTGGAAACCGCCCTGGCCCACGTTGCCGATGTCGGCGCCACCGGGGTGGAGATTCTCGGCGAGGCGCATGTCCCCGGCTATCCGGAACCCTCGCCGGCCTGGATCGACACCTGGTTCAACCTGCTGGAAAAGTACTCCCTCGAGCCCACCAACTACGGGTCCTGGATCGACACCCGGCTGCGCCCGGGCCGGTCCATGACCGCTGCGGAAGGGGCGGAAGCGCTCCAGCGCGACCTGAAACTTGCCGGCATGCTGGGCTTCAGCTTTGTCCGGCCCAAGATCGGCGTTATCTCCGGTGACCTTGTACCGGACCCCATCTGGACCGAATCCGTGGAGCGCTCGCTGGACCTGGCGCATGAGTTGGACGTGGTCATCTGCCCCGAGATCCACTCACCAACACCCATTAAACATCCCGTGGTGGATGACTACATTGGCTTGATCGAGCGCACTGGCACCAAGAACTTCGGCCTGCTCATCGATACCGGGATCTTCCAGGACCGCCCCATCCCGCTGCGTGAAGGCGAGACCCGGGAGGCACGCCCCGCCTTCCTGGACGGGATCGGCGTGGACCCCGCAGACCTGAAGGACATAGCACCATACGTGGTGTTCATCCAGGCGAAATTCCACGACATCAACGAACAGTTGGAAGACCAGCAGATTCCGTGGCGCCCGGTGCTTCAAGCCCTCAAGGACTCCGGCTACACCGGCTTCCTCTCCAGCGAGTACGAGGGCGACCGGACTCCGTGGCGGGCCATCGAGCAGGTGCGGCGCCAGCACGCCCTGATCCGGCGCATCACCTCCGACCTCGTCTGACCTATTCCTGCTCCCAGTAAAGAGACACCCATGCCGAACGGACTTCTTGACCAATCCAGCCTCCGGGCCCACCCGGAGGGCCTTGCCCTCTCCCTGACCCTGCCGTGGTACCGGAGCCTCTGGCTCTCCTCGGTCACCAGCCTCGCGCTCACCATCGACGGCGAGGAAATCCCGGCCGGGGACTTGTCCCTGGAACTCGGTGGCATCCGCTACGCACTCCCGGACCTGGCCGCACACAGCGAAACCCTCTGGTACCTCCAGGACCACCCCCTCCTCATCGCCAAAAGGGCCACTGCCGCCACCTTGGGCAGCCGTCATACGGTCCAGCTCATCGGTGAGCTGAGGCTGCCGTACATGCAGATTGCCCCGGGCCCGGATGGCGGTCCGGGCATGTACGTCCCCAACTATGTGAACCAGACGCTGGAATTGAGCGTCACGGACAGGCCGGCACCCGCACCTGCATTGGCGACGGCGGATACACCGCCTCCGCCCGCGGCTGCCGGGGACCCCTTCTCGCTGGGCCTCACGCTCTACTCGGCAAGCGCCGAATTCAGGGCCGGCTGGTACGACTTCGACGGCCTGCTCAACCGCGTTGCAGAGCTGGGAATCGGGCCGGGCATCGAAATTGTGGCATCCCAGGTGCTGCCCTCCTACCCGCGCGTCACAGATGATTTCGCCCGGTCGTGGCACGCTTCCTTCGACAAATACGGCTTCACCGCCAGCTCCTTTGGAGCCAACCTGGACATGGGCCGGCGGCGCGACCGTGACATGACCCCGGATGAGGAGTACGAGTTCACGGAGACTCTTTTCCACGGAGCCAAAAAACTTGGCTTCCCGCTGGTCCGGATCCAGAGCGCCAAACCGGACCTCCTGCGCCGCCTGCTGCCCTTGGCCGAAAAATTGGAACTCCAGCTCGCGTACGAGATCCATGCCCCACTCGGGCCGAACTCGCCGGAAATCATGAAGGTCCGGGACGTGTACGCGGAGTTCGATTCGCCGCTGTTGGGCTTTGTCGCCGATTTTTCCTCGACTATGCACAGCATGTCGCCCACGCTCCTCCGGGCCGTCCGCCGTGCCGGGCTCGATAACGAAGCAGTGGAGAAGCTGCAGGCCATCTGGGCCACCGACGCGCCGATGCGGGCGCGCCAGGAGGAGTTCATTGGATACCTGAAAGGCCGGGCCTTCGATCCTGCCCGGCTTGGCTCCTTCGCCCATCTCGCCTTCAACATGCACGGCCACGTCAGTCCGCGGGAGTGGGCGGACATTATGCCCCAGATCCTGCACGTCCACGCCAAGTTCTACGACATCGACGACGACGGCAACGAGCCCGCAATCGACTATCCGGAGCTGGTGCGCGTCTTCGTCGAAGCCGGCTACCGCGGCTACTGGTCAAGTGAATGGGAGGGGCATGCGTTCGCCGAACTGGGGGAGGTGGACCCCTTGCTGCTGGTGCGCAGGCAGCATGACCTGATTCGGAAGAGCATGCGTTCCGTTCCGGCTTGAAAACTAAGCATGCTTTCTATTACTTTGGTGTCAGCTCCTCCGCCGGCCCCCCAACAGGCGGAGTGGCTGCCGCGAAGGCCCCGTTTTACAACAACATGTACAGCGGGGCTTTTCGTTTTCCGCGCTTGCGCAGCAGGCGTCTTGGAACCAAACAGCAGAGGGAGTGTGCAATGGCTCAGGGCGATATCGAGACGTACTACGAAGACGGCCAGTGGAAGAACAAGCGCGAAGGCGCTGACCGCGCGTTTGGTGCGGGCTACGGCACCAAGGAAGAGGGGGTGGCCGCCGGCCGCGACGCCGCGAAAACAGACAAGGTGGAACACGTCATCAAAAACCAGGACGGCCAGATCGGGGAGAAGTACAGCTACGGCAACGATCCCCGGAACGTCCCGGGCTGATTGGTTCACCTTCCCGGACGCCGCGGCGCCCGGGAAGGCAAGGAGGGCCGGCTCATGGATTTGAGCCGGCCCTCCTGTGTTTTCCCCGTGCGGCGACGCCGGTATGCGATGCTGGACCGGTGGACGATCCTGGCATGGAAGGCTTGGCCACCGCACGCGCGGATGGCCGGTGGTTCGAGCGCGCTAATAACAAGGCGCGCCGGCCATGACGGTGAACGAGATGGTCCGAGACGCAGTCCTTGCCGGAACCGGGCTGCCCATTCCAGGTCCGGACGGACATGTCGAAGTTCCGGCTGCCTCGGAACGCTTGCAGAACCTTGTTGAACTGGCCCGCACGGTCTGTGGCCAGCCGGTGACAGCCATCAACATCATCACCGAAGACCTCCAGTACCAGGCAGCCACCGCGGGCTTGGAACCGTATCTGTGCACCAGGGAAGACTCGATGTGCGCGGTGGGGTTCCTTAGCGGTGAGCCCACCGTCCTCGAGGACGCTTCCCTGGACCCCCGGTACCGCGAAAGCCCCTACGTGGACGGCCGGCGGGGCAGTGTCAGGTTCTATGCCTCCATTCCGCTGGTGACCGACGACGGGTTTGTCCTTGGCACCCTTTGTGCCGGCGCCCGGGAAACCGGCCGGCTCAGCGGCGAACAACTCCGCGGCCTTGAAATCCTCGCCGCCCAAATCGTCGACGTCCTGCAATTGGAACACCGCGCACGCCGCCTGGCTGATGCGCTGGCCGAAGCCGAGCGGAGCAACACCCTCCTGGCGGAGTTTGCCGGCAGGATCAGCCACGACCTCCGCAACCCGCTGACCTCGATCCTCGGATTCGTGGAACTGGGCGAGATGGACGCAGAAGCAGGCGACGACGCCCGGCTTCCGGAGTACCTGGGCATTGTCGGCCGGACCGGGCGGCGCATGCTGGCGATGGTCGAGGACGTCCTGGCCTTCGCCACCATCGGCGGTGACCTGCAGCCCGCCGCGGTTTCCCTGGCGGACCTCGTGGGGGACGTCATCGCGGACCTGGCCACCGCCGTGGAGGAGTCGGGAGCGTCCGTGGACTCGGGGGAGCTGCTGTTTACCGCGGACCCGGTCCAGACCAGGGTTCTCCTGCAAAACCTCATCCACAACGCCCTGGCCTACAGCCGGCCTGGCGTCCCGCCGGTCGTCCACATCACCGGCCACCGTGGCGACGACGGTGCGGTCCTGCGCGTCATCGACAACGGCAAGGGCATCGCCTCCGCCGACCGCGAACGCGTGCTCGATCCGCTGGTGCGCCTTGACCGCCAGGGTGACCCGCCCGGATCCGGCCTGGGCCTGGCAACCTGTGCCCGGATTGCCGCTGCGGCCGGTGGCCGACTTGACCTCGGTCCCGCCCCCGAGACCGGGACCATCGTCACCATTTACCTGGGGCCGGGCAGCTAAGCAGCCGCCACGCGCCCTCCGGGGCGTGGCACCGAAGGGCAGCCCACACAACGCGTGCTGGACCGGCCGCGCCATCACTGCTCTCTATGTGATCCTTCTGCGAACCTTCGTGAAACTTATGTCTGTCATCTGCAATACTTATGTGCTTTTTCTACACATCTCCCGCATACTTGTGAGTGACCGGGGTCACGACCCCGGATTCCTCGACAACGAAGTCTGAAAGGCTGGACATGACACAGCACCGTCGCCCCGCGGGATTGAAGGTGGTCGGCGCCCTCGCCGTTCCCACCATTGCGGCCCTCGCCCTCTCTGGCTGCTCCACCTCCGCCAGCAGCACCTCTTCTTCCGGTGGATCGCAGGAATTTTCCCTCTCCTTCGCCACTTCCAACACCATCGAGAGCCCCTTCCAGACGCTGGCGGAGGACTACATGAAGTCCCACTCGAACGTGAAGATCACGTTCAACCCGCAGCCCAATGATTCTTACGACCAGACCCTGCGGACCCAACTCCAGGCCGGTAACGCCTCGGATGTCGTGGTCACGACGCCGGGTTCCGGGCAGGGACGCAGTATCCTTCCCCTCGCACAGGCAGGCTTCCTGGAGCCGCTGGATGATGCCGCCAAAAAACTGGTTCCCTCCGGCAGCGACGCCCTCTTCGGCGCGGACAGCAAGGTCTACGGCCAAGCCATGGAGATCACTGTCGTAGGCCTGGTGGCCAACGAAACGGCCGCTAAGGCCTCCGGCATCACCGACTTCCCCGCAGACTTCGCCGCCATGGAGAAGCAGTGCAAGAACCTTCAGTCTTCCGGCAAGTCCTTCTTCGCCTTGGCCGGCGCGGCCGCCCCGAACACCGGGCTGATGGCCATGTCCCTTGCTGCCAGCCGGGTCTATGCAGGCGATCCTGACTGGAATGCCAAGCGGACCTCGAACCAGGTAACGTTTGCCGGCTCGGACGGGTGGAAGTCTGCCCTCGACGCCGTGAAGAAGCTCAATGATGCGGGCTGCTTCCAGCAAGGTGCCGCCGGCGCGGGATTTGATGCCATTACCCAAGGCCTTGCCAGCGGAACTTCCGTCGCCGGCTTCATCCCCGCCCCAAGCTGGAAGCAGCTGAAGACCGCAGCAGCCGGTTCGGAATTCGATGTCCGCGCCCTCCCGGCCGAGCAGGCCTCCGACAAGGCCTACACGTTCGCCAGCGCCAACTACGCGTTCTCCATCAATGCCGCCTCCAAGAACAAGGACGCTGCCAAAGCATTCCTCGACTGGGCTGCCGAGCCGGAACAGACCAAGGCCTTTGCCGAGATTGACGGCGCCCTTCCTGTCAGCGGACTGGACAGCTATGACTTCAACGGCAGTGCCTACAAGAACGTAGCCGACCTGATCAAGGGCGGAAAGTATGGGCCCCTGCCCAACAGCCAGTGGCCCAACTCGTCCGTCTACGACGCCCTGGCCACCGGCGTCCAGGGGTTGATCACCGGGCAGAAGACCACTGACCAGGTCCTGCAGGCCATGGATGCCGCCTGGGGACAGTAAGTCTTCCACTCCACTACCGTTCCAACGACTCAACGGGACAAGCAAGGAATTATCATGACTGCGACGATGCAACCCAAGAGCGAAGCAGCAGAAGCACCCCGGCGAGGCAAGCGCGCCCCGGGGACGGGCCGGCCTGCCCGTCCCCGGGGCCGCTCCCTGGAATTTGGACACTGGTGGTGGGCGCTCCCCGGGATCGCCCTCGTTATCGCCATCCACTACGTGGCGACCGGTATCGGCGGGTTCTTCGCCTTTACCAACTGGACGGGAATCGGTTCCTTCAAGATCACCGGTTTGAACAACTTCGAGGCAATCTTCAAGGACCCCACCAAGGTTGGCGCCCTCTCCAACACACTGTTCCTCGCGTTCGGATCGGTACTGCTGGGCAACATCGCCGGGCTGATCATTGCGCTGGGACTCAACCGTGTGGTGAAGACGCGCTACATCCTCCGCACGCTGTTCTTCATGCCGGTGGTCCTCAGCCCCCTCGCCACCGCCTACATCTGGAAGTACATCTTCGATTTCAACGGTCCCATCAACGTCCTGCTGAAGGCGGTGGGCCTCGGTGAACTGGCAAAGCCCTGGCTCGCAGACCCCCAGTGGGCCATCTGGACAGTCCTGGTGGTCCTGGTGTGGTCCTCCACCGGGTTCGCCATGGTGATCTTCATGGCCGGACTCACCGGTGTTGCGGTGGAGGTGGAAGAAGCCGCGGCAATCGACGGCGCCAACTTGTGGCAGCGCTTCCGGAACGTCACCCTGCCGGCCATCCGTCCCGCCGTCGCAATCGCCACCACGCTGGGCATTGTCCAGGGCCTCCGGGTCTTCGACCCCATCATGGCGCTTACCGGCGGCGGCCCGGCAGGGGCCACGGAAACGCTGGCCACCCAGGTGTACAAGCAGGCATTCGCGCTGGGCAACTTCGGCGGCGGCGCTGCCCTGGCCCTGGTGCTCGCCTTCATCATCCTGATCTTCGCCGTGATCCAGCAGCGTCTGACGCGATCGAATCCTGAGGACTAACCCATGTTCCGCTACACGAAATTCACCCTGATCCGCGAAATCGGGCTGTGGGCCCTGGCCCTGATCTTCCTCGCCCCGTTCTACTTCCTGGTGACCACGGCGCTGAAGCCGGACAGCGAAATGTACACCACCTCCGCCCTGGCCCTGCCCGGCAATCCGGACTTTGGCAACTTCGTCAAGGTCCTTACGGCAACCGGCAATTCCAACGTCATGGCCGGACTGGTCAACAGCCTCGTCATCACCACCGGGAGCATCCTCGGGTTGATCGCACTGGGCTCCATTACCGGCTACGTCATTTCCCGCAGCACCCGCAGGTGGAGCAAAGCGGCGTACTACCTCTTCCTGGTAGCCATCATCCTTCCGGGCCAACTCGGCGCGGTACCGCTGTACATGGGCGCCCGCGGACTGGGGCTCACCGGATCGGCCTGGGGCCTGATCATCCTGTATACCGGGATGCTGCTGCCGCTCTCGATCTTCCTGTACTCAAACTTCTTCCGGGGCCTCGGGACGGACTACGAGGAAGCCGCCACGATCGACGGCGCCAGCAAGACCCAAGTCTTCTCCAAGGTGGTGTTTCCCATGATGGCCCCGGCTACCGGAACAGTCACCATCTTCGCCGGACTGATCGTGTGGAACGATTTCTTCACCTCGCTGATCTTCCTCGGCGGATCCGCCAACCAGACGCTCCCGGTAGCCATGTACTACTTCATCGGGTCGCTGGTCTCGAAGTGGAATTCCATCTTCGCGATCGTCATCGTGTCCATGATTCCCATCCTGGCGTTGTTCCTGTTCGCGCAAAAGCGCTTCATCCAGGGCTTCTCCGGCGGACTCAAAGGCTGACCCGCATGAGCGGCAACCGCGAAGCGTTTGAACGCTTCGTGGAGATCTTCTACACCCAAAAACGGGTGCGGGAAGCCTTCGAGTTCCTTGTTGCCGATGAGTACAAGCAACACAATCCCACCATCCCGGACGGTCCGGAGGCCGCCATCCGGATGCTCACGCCGAAGTTCGACGGTTCACCGGACTCGCGCTTCGAGGTCCAGCGGATCCTCGTTGACGGAGACCTGGCCATGGTGCACGTCCGGGCATCAGGACCCGGGCGTCCCGACGCCGCCGTCGCAGATATCTACCGCTTCGAAGCCGGGCGCATCGTGGAGCACTGGGATGTGCTCCAGCCCGTCCCGGACCACCCGGTGCACGACCACCCCATGTTTTAGCCACCCCCTTTCCAAGAATTCCAGGAGACAGCCATGTTCCAGCTCGCACCCAATATCGACCTTTTGTTCTCCGAAGCAGGCGACAGCGCCGCAGACCGCGTACGCGCGGCGGCCGCGGCAGGCTTCGATGCCGTGGAAATGTGGGGTCCCACCGGCAAGGACATCCCGGCTCTCAAGGCGGCACTTGAGGAAACCGGTGTCCAGCTCACCGCCCAGCTAGCCGAGCCCCGGATGCAGTTCATGATTCCGCCGAAGAACCACGAGCCCTTCTACGAGGGCCTCGATGCCGGCGTAAAGGTGGCACGGGAACTGGGCTGCCCGCGGATCGTCGTAGGCAGCGGCACCGGCTTCGGCGGACGCAAGCGGCAGGACCAGCTCGATGAACTCATTGAGATCTTCACCAAGGGCGTTGCGCACATCGAAGGCTCCGGGATCACCCTTGTCCTGGAGCCGGTCAACATCCGGGTGGACCACCCCGGGGCGTTGCTGGACCGGACCTCCGAGGCCGTGTATGTCGCCAGGGGAGTGGACTCGCCCAACTTCGGCGTCCTCTACGATCTCTACCACTCAACAGTGGAACGGGAGGACGTGGCGGCTGAGCTCGCCAACGCGGGCCGGCTGGTCAAGTACGTCCAGGTTGCCGACGCGCCGGGCCGCGGCGAACCGGGATCAGGTTCAATCGACTGGGCCGCCAGGCTCACCGACCTGCAGGACAGCGGCTACGCCGGCCCCATCGGGCTTGAGTACTACCCCACGATTGAGTCCGCCAAGTCTGTCCGGCGCATCCAGGAACTGGCGGCAGGACGGTGAGCACCAGCCGCTACCCCGCCTCTGTCGATGTAGCCATCGTCGGCAGCGGGCCCACCGCATCCGCGTACGCCCGCATCCTCAGTGAGCGGGCCCCCGGCGCCAGCATCGCCATGTTCGAGGTGGGACCCACGGTCAGTTCTCCGCCGGGCGCCCACGTCAAGAACATCGAGGACCAGGCCCGCCGTGCAGCGGCCCAACGGGCTTCGGAAGGCCCCGGCCCCGGGGCTGAGACGGTCAATTCGCCCGGCGCCGTGAAGAGCGGCGAACGGCGCGCCCGTCCCGGAACGTATCTGCTGCAGGACGGCTACGCCTTCCCGGGCGAGGACGGCATGCCCGTCGCGGCAATGTCCAGCAACGTGGGCGGCATGGCCGCCCACTGGACCGCCGCCTGCCCGCGCCCCGGCGGAAAGGAACGCATTGGGTTCCTGCCGGACTTGGACCAGCTGCTGGACGAAGCCGAGCGCCTCCTCGGCGTCACCACTTCTGCCTTTGAAGCGGCACCGTTCTCCGGCCTCGTCCACGATCGGCTCGCGGCCGCCGTCGACGACGGCCGCAGCCCGGCCTTCCGCGTCCAGCCCATGCCCCTCGCCGTGCACCGACGAGCCGACGGCCGTCTTGTATGGTCCGGATCCGACGTCGTGATGGGTCCTGCCACCCGGGATAACCAGCGGTTCGACCTGTTCGACGAGTCCCTGGTCCGGCGGGTCCTGGTTGAGGGCGGCCGCGCCGCCGGGGTCGAGGTGGAAGACCGCCGGGGTGGCGGCACGCACCGGATTGCCGCGCGCTATGTGGTGGTGGGCGGTGACGCCCTGCGCACCCCCCAACTGTTGTGGGCTTCCGGGATCCGGCCGGAGGCCTTGGGCCGTTACCTCAATGACCAGGCCCAGGTGGTGTTCGCCACCCGGCTGCGCGGCGTCAGTGCCGAGGAGGGTCGGTCCAGTGCGGACGGAACCCTCAGTGAGCAAAGCGGAGTGACGTGGGTGCCGTACACGGATGAGATGCCGTTCCATGGCCAGATCATGCAGCTGGATGCTTCACCCATCCCCCTTGCCGACGACGACCCGGTCGTTCCCGGATCGATTGTGGGGCTGGGGCTGTTCTGTGCCAAGGACCTCCAGCGGGACGACAGGGTCGCCTTCGACGACGCCGCCGTGGACAGCTATGGGATGCCTGCCCTGCGCATCCACTACAGCCTGACCGACAAGGACCGGGGGGTGCTTGAGCGGGCCAAGGAGGAGATTGTGCGGCTCGGCAGGGCTGTGGGAGAGCCGATCGATGAGCGGCCGTTCGTCCTCCCGCCGGGTGCCTCGCTGCACTACCAGGGCACCACGCGGATGGGGCAGTACGACGACGGCGGAAGCGTGTGTTCTCCGGACAGTGAGGTCTGGCAGGTCCCCGGCCTCTTCGTGGCCGGCAATGGCGTGATTCCCACCGCCACGGCGTGCAACCCCACCCTGACATCGGTGGCGCTCGCGGTCCGCGGCGCAGCGAAAATCGCGGCGGAACTCGCCGACGCTTTACTTATGTCTGATTCAGACAATAGAATGACTAAATAATGAATAAGCGCACGTTGCCGCTATTCCGATGCCGGCAAGGCATGCCGCAGACAAGGAGGTCTCGATGATCGCCGACCGCATAATCGAGCAAGGAACACTTACCAGCCAGGACGGCCGCGCCGCCGTCGAGGTCCGCATTCCCTGGTACCGGGCCCTCCCGGGATCATGCATCGCCGGGGCCGCCCTCACCATTGACGGTGTCGCCGCACCGGAGGAATCGCTGCGCTGGACCATGAACAACCGCACGTTCAGCTTCGGGGAGCTCGTGGACCAGACCGGCGAATGGTGGTTCCCGCTGGACTCCGCCGTGCTGTCCGGGGACCTTCCCGTCGATCCTTCCAAGGCTGGGCACGAGGTGCGGGTGGACCTGAAGCTCTACATTCCGTACATCATCACCGACCACGGCGTGCTGCACATCGAAGAGCACGACACCAAGACCATGAAGGTGGCACAACGATGACCAGCCTTGGCACGCCCATCCAGGGCGTCACCCTCTACAGCTTCACCCGCGCCTTCCACGGCCGGCAATACGATCTCGACGGCCTGATCCGCAAAGTGGCGGCCGAGGGCTTTGGACCCGGGCTCGAAGTCATTGGCTTCTCCAGCCTGCGCGGCTTCCCCGACCACGTCGATGACAATTTCGTGGGGCAGTTCCGGGACCTTGTGGCGGAGGTGGACCTGGTGCCCACCTCGCTCGCCGTCAACGTTGACACCGGAATCCGCCGCGACCGGCTCATGAACCACGATGAACTGGTCGAATACATGCGCAAGCAGATCGAAGTGGCAGCCAGGCTCGGCTTCCCGATCGCCCGGGTTCAAATCTCCCTGACACCCGATGCCATGGAGAGCCTCCTTCCCGTCGCAGAAAAGTACGGCGTCACACTGGCGCTGGAGGTCCACGCCGACCAGCACGGGGCACACGAACGCGTCCTTGCGTTGCGCGACCGCTACGAGAAGCTCGACTCCCCGCTCCTGGGGTTCACCGCAGACTGGGGCGCCACCGTCACCGGCTTCGCCCCTTCGCTGTTGGAGGCCTACCGCCGCCGCGGAGCATCCGAGGACCTGCTCCAGCAGGTGGTGGACCTGTGGAACGGTTTCTACGCGGAAGGACCGCCCAACACGCAGAAAGTCCACGGCGAGCGGTTCGGCGCCTTTATCGGCCTGGCCGCACGCAACGGCCGCCCGGACCTGGGCATCGACTTTGCCATCAATGGAACCGGCCTGTTCGGCCCCGCGCCGCTGGACACCTGGCTGGAAATCATGCCGTGGGTCCGGCACGTCCACGGAAAGTTCTTCGGCATCGACGAGAACGGCGAAGAGCCGTCCGTGCCTGCGCGCGGCCTTGTCCGCCAGTTGGTGGAGAACGGCTATTCCGGTGCGATTTCCAGCGAATACGAAGGCTGGCACTGGAACAACTGGCAGGACCCGTTCGACATCATCCGCGGCGAGCAGGCCGTCCAGCGCTCCGCCGCTGCCGACGCCGGCTCAGCCATGGTCACCGACGCCGCCGAAGCGCGACGCATCCTCAACAGCCACCTCGCCCAGCCCGTCCGCGGCTGACACCGAAGGGATCACAGAACATGTCAGAAGGAATCGCAGGCTCCGGCATCGAGCTTGGCATCACCCTTTACTCACTCACCTCCGAATTCGCTGCCGGGCTGTACACCCCCGAGACCCTGATCAAGGCCGTCGCCGACGAAGGCCTGGGCCCCGGCGTCGAATTCAACATCGCGCAAATGCTGCGCACCTATCCCGACGTGGATGACGACTTCGTGAAACTGTGGCGCGACAGCATGGACCGCTACGGCCTCACCCCGAGCGCCGTCGGCACGAACCTGGACATGGGCCGGCGCAAGGACCGGGACATGACGCCGGACGAGGAATTCGACTTCTTCGCCAGGCAACTCAAAACCGCCAACACGCTCGGCTTCAACAAGATCGTGATCCGGTCCGCCGGCAAGGAACTGCTGCGGCGGCTTCTTCCCCTGGCCGAAAAGTACGACCAGAAGCTGGGCTACGAGATCCACGCCCCCCAGGGCCCCAACGATCCGAAGATCCTGCAGATCCGGGAGATGTACGCCGAACTGGACAGCGACCGTCTGGGTTTCACCGCCGACTTCAGCTCCACCATGCACAGCCTCTCTCCCACCCTGTTCCGCACGCTGACCCAGATGGGCCTGCCGCAGGAACACTTCGCCGTCATGCAGGACATCTGGCGCAAGCCCCTGCCCATGCAGGAACGCAACCAGGAATTTGAGGACTACCTGCGGGAGAACAACTTCGATCCGGCGCAGCTCGGTCCCTTCACCCGGCTCGCCTTCAACATGCACGGCCTGGTTCCACCGGAGGAATGGCTGGACATCATGCCGCAGATGTTCCACGTCCACGCCAAGTTCTATGACATCGACGGGGACGGCAACGAGCCCGCCATGGACATTCCGAGGATTGTGCGCCAGTTCGTCAAGGGCGGCTACCAGGGCTTCCTGTCCAGCGAGTGGGAGGGCCACGCGTTTGCCGACCTGGGCGAATCCGACCCCATCGAGCTCGTCAAGAAGCAGCACGCCCTCATGCGCAAGGCCATCGAAGAATCAGTGGTTCCCGCCTAAGGAGAATTCAATGCCTGCGATCGACACCGACCTCCCTGCCGAGGTGGACCGGCTCCGCGCCGACCTTGGCGAAGCGCTCCGGTTGGCGCGCCGGGCCAACGACCGGGGGGACATCGAGAACCTGTTCAACCGCTACATGTACCTCCACAATGCGTTTGAGGATGAGCAAATCATCCCGCTCTGGGTCAAGCCGGGCACCCCGGGGGTACGTGCCCGGTACACGAACGCCGGGCAGTACACCGACTACGACAGCGTGATCCGGTACCACCAGGGCCGCCCCAAACCCGTAGGCAAGCTGATCCTGCACTACACCACCACTCCGGTCATCGAAGTGGCGGCCGACGGCAAGACCGCCAAGGGCGTCTGGATCATGACCGGCAACGAGTCCGGCCTGACCGACCCGGACGTGGCCAAGGAGAGCCCCGACTACATGTACTCGCCGGGCGAAGTCCAGGGCAAGAAAGTCTGGGCCCACTGGGTCTGGTGCAAATACGCGGTGGACTTCCTGCGCCAGGACGGCGAATGGAAGATCTGGAAGTTCCGCTGCTACGAGTTGCTGCGGGCACCCTTCGAGGAAAACTGGATCAGCTTCGCCGAGAAGAACCAGCACGCTTTCGCCCTGGACCTCATGTACTTCGGTGACGACGGAAAGCCCGTCTTCATGCCGCCCGCGGACCAGCCGGTCCCGAGCGAGTACCACCCCTACAGTCCGTCCGCCCGGCAGACGCTGGAACCGCAGCCGCCGGCACCCCACCAGACTTTCGTCGAGACCTTTGAGTAAGGACTAATCATGGCAACCCATAACTCCCTTTTCCAGGACGCCGACGTCCGCCGGCACCCGGAAGGCATCTCCGTAGCCGTCCAGCTCCCGTGGTACCGGAGTCTCTGGCTGTCCGCCGTGGACGACGTCGCGGCAACCGTCAACGGCGTGGAAATCTCCAAGGAATCCCTCCGCTTCGAACTGCAGGGCCGTTCCTACTCCATCGCGGAGCTTCCGGAGCAGTGGGACACCCTGTGGTTCGTGGCTGACAAGCCGGACATCATCATCCCGCTGGACCGTGTTCCCGACGCCGGCGAGGAAATCGACGTCGAGGTCATCCTGACCCTCCGCCTCCTCTACATGCAGATCGCTCCAATGCGGTACGTGGGGAACCGGGTGGCCGTGGACCGAAAGGTTGTGCTGGCATGACAACCCTGCGCGTGGCCATGATCGGGTACGGGTTCATGGGCGCTGCGCATTCCCAGGGCTGGCGCACGGCTCCGCGGGTGTTCGACCTTCCCGCCGAGCCGGACATGGCGGTCATTGTCGGCCGGAACGCCCAGGCGGTGAATGAGGCGGCGCGGAAGTGGGGGTGGGCTGAGGCGGCCACCGACTGGCGCGACGTGATCGCGCGGGAAGACATCGACGTCGTCGACATTGTCACCCCAGGGGACTCCCACGCCGAGATCGCCATTGCGGCCCTGGAGGCGGGAAAGCACGTCCTGTGCGAGAAGCCGCTGGCCAACACCGTGGCCGAAGCCGAAGCAATGGCCGAAGCTGCGGAAAGGGCCGCCGCACGCGGCCTTCGTGCGATGGTGGGGTTCACCTACCGCCGCGTCCCCGCGGTAACCCTCATGCGCAATCTCATTGCCGAAGGTGCGGTGGGAACAGTCCGCCAGGTCCGGGCCTCCTACCGGCAGGACTGGCTGGTTGACCCGGACATGCCGCTCGCCTGGCGCCTGCAGAAGGAACACGCCGGATCCGGTGCGCTGGGCGACATCGGAGCCCACGCCATCGACCTCGCCCAGTTCGTCACCGGCCTCACCCTCCGCACGGTCTCCGGCGTGATCGAGACCATCGTGAAGGAACGGCCGCTGCTCGAATCGGGCGCGGGGCTGTCCGGAACCGCGGGTGCGGGATTCGGCAAGGTCACGGTGGATGACATCGCCATTTTCACCGGCCGCTTCGAATCCGGCGCCCTGGCCTCCTTCGAGGCATCCAGGTTCGCGACCGGCAGGAAAAACGCCCTGCACATTGAGGTTTCCGGGGACAAGGGGGCCCTCGCCTTCGACCTCGAAGACCTCAACAGCGTCCAGTTCTACGACCGGACCGCTTCCCCGGACCGCCAAGGGTTCCGGAAGATCCTGGTCACCGAGCCGGAGCACCCGTACCTGTCCGGGTGGTGGCCCGCCGGCCACATGCTCGGCTACGAGCACGGGTTCTCGCACCAGGTGAAGGATCTGGTGGAGGGCATCGCCAACGGCGCCCACCCGCAACCGACCTTCGCCGAAGGGCTGCAGGTGCAGCAGGTGCTGGAGGCCGTTGAACGCAGTTCTGACAATGATTCCGCCTGGACACGGGTCGCCGCCGGCGTGCCCGCCCCGGCAGCATAGGGAGGAGACATCCGTGGCACGACCGATCACTTTGTTCACCGGCCAGTGGGCCGACCTGCCCTTCGAAGAAGTGGCCCGCCTCGCCGGCGAGTGGGGCTATGACGGCCTGGAGATCGCCTGCTGGGGCGACCATCTGGATCCGTGGCGCTGGGATGATGATGCCTATGTTCAGGGCAAGCTGGACATCCTCGAACGCAACGGCCTGAAGGTATGGACCATTTCAAACCATCTCAAGGGCCAGGCAGTGTGCGACGACCCGATCGACGAACGGCACCGGGGTATCCTGCCGGACGTGGTGTGGGGCGACGGCGACCCTGAGGGCGTCCGCCGGCGCGCCGCCGAGGAGTTGAAGAACACCGCGCGGCTGGCCGCGAAGCTTGGCGTGAAGACGGTGACGGGCTTTACGGGATCGTCCATCTGGAAGTACGTTGCCATGTTCCCGCCGGCCACGGAGAAGATGGTCGACGCCGGCTACCAGGACTTTGCCGACCGGTGGAACCCGATCCTGGACGTCTTTGACGAGGTGGGCGTCCGGTTTGCCCACGAGGTGCACCCGTCCGAGATTGCCTACGACTACTGGACCACCCGGCGCACCCTGGAGGCGATCGGGCACAGGGAAGCCTTCGGGTTGAACTGGGACCCGAGCCACATGGTCTGGCAGGACATTGATCCCGTGGGATTCCTGTGGGACTTCCAGGACCGCATTTACCACGTGCACTGCAAGGACACGAAGAAGCGGCTGGTCAACGGACGCAACGGCAGGCTGTCGTCCCACCTGCCGTGGGCCGACCCGCGCCGGGGCTGGGATTTTATTTCCACCGGCCACGGCGATGTGCCCTGGGAGGACGCGTTCCGGATGCTTAATTCGATCGGCTACCGCGGACCGCTCTCAGTTGAATGGGAGGACGCAGGCATGGACCGGCTGGACGGCGCGCCCGAAGCGCTTGAGTTTGTCCGCAGGCTTTCCGGCTACGAGCCATCTGCGGCCGCCTTCGACGCCGCCTTCAGCACCAAATAGCAAAGCCAAACACAACGGCCGGCCCGGAAGTTTCCGGGCCGGCCGTTGTGTTGTGTTCGCAGGCTCAACCACCCGTGGAAAGGACTGCCTCCGCCAGGGCCAGGTGCCGCCGCGTCATCTCGGTGGGATCGTCCTGCAGCCACTCGTGGCCGCCCCACTCGCTGGTCAGCGTGCCGGTGAAGCTGCTCCGGCTGAGCAGGGCGGCAAGGTCCCGCAGCGGCTGCGAAACCCGCCCGCCGTCGTCGTGCAGGTCCCAGAACTTCAGGTGGAAGGCCCCCACCAAGGGCATGATGCCCTGCAGGTCTCCTGCTTGGCTGCGGCCGAAACGGATCAACAGGTTCATGTAAAGGGTGTGGATCCGCGGCGGCACCTGCCCCGACCGGAGCAGGGCCGTGACGGCGTCGAGGGTGGCGGGATCCAGCCAGTCGTGTTCCAGGCGTGCCAGGAGGTCCGCGGGAATGCCGCCTTGGCGAAGTTCGCCGAGGTAGGTGGGGGGAAGGGCGGGCATGAGCATGCTGATGTCCACGAGCACCCGCACGTGGTCATCCGCCAGCGCGGCAATCGCCTCCAGTGCAGGGTCGACGCCGGGGCTCCCCGGGGCCTGCCGCCCTTGGATTTCCTCGTACAACACCAGGTCCAGCCGGTGCAGCAACGGTTGCAGCAGGGTGAGCAGTTCTGGCCCTGCCTGGCCGATCGGCAGGCGCACTCCGTGGGCTCCCACCCGGTGCGCAGCGTGCAGTTGGGGCACCAGGAAGTCCAGCCGCTCCTTCTGGGACCGTCTGGTGCCGGGGGCGGTGAAGTCGTCCAGGCTCGCCCCGACAATGCTGATGCGGGCCCCTTTCGCCGCCAGGGACTCCCGGAGGGCGTCCACCTCATCGTCCTGCGGAGCGGGAAAGGACCGCCATACGAGCCCCGGTTCGAGCTCCACCGTCCGCACCGAGTCCGCAATGCCGGAAACGATGTCCCTGGCCGTCCGCCGGGCGGCCACGATGTCGGGCACCCAGTTGAATGAGCTGGCGCAGAGGGTCCAGCCGCCGGGAATTTCGTTAGCCATGGCTCTCTTTCCTTTAATGCACTTAACTGACAAACTTATGTCAGTTTCAGGATAAAGGAAGGGTGTTGGATTGGAAACCGCTTTACGTGACGATGCGCTGACCGCCGTTCCCGCTGGTTTCGAGCTCCGGCTCGGTTTGCCGTGGATCCGTTCGATGCCGCTCTCCAGTGTGGCCGGCCTGGCTGTGGAGGTGGATGGAGTGCCGGTGGCGGCGGACCGGGTGTCGGTGGTGCTGGGTGCCAGGCGCGTGCCTGCCGAGGCCTTGCGGGCCGAGCCCGGCTGGTGGTTCATCCAGGACAGGCTTGTCCTGGCGGTCCCGCAGGAAATCTCCGCCGGCGCCCACACCGTCGCTGTCGATTTCACCCTGATGGTGCCTTACCTTCAGGCACCATCAGGGTCTGCGCTGGTACTCCCGTTCCGCGTTGAGGCCCGGCTGGCTGTACGTCCTGCCGTGGTGCCGGGCGTTTCCCGCGACGTGGCGTGAGCGGCGCTGCCGGACGGGAATGCCAGGTCAGGCCGGCACTGCCGTGCGTTCGGGGGATGGCCGGCCTTCGGCAAACCAGCGCGGGAAGGTGACGTCGAACAACTGCTCGCGCGCAAGCTCGGCTCCGCCGCGCAACGGTTCGCGCTCGTCGTTCACGGACAACGTGATGGTGAGGTCGCGGGTGGCGAGGGGCAGTGACAGCTCATACACGCGTTGGCGTACCTCGGCCAGGAACACCTCGCCTGCGGAGGCAATGGCACCGCCGATGACAATGACTCCCGGGTTGAACATGTTGACCAGGGCTGAAATGGTCTCGCCGGCTACATGGGCGGACTTCTGGACGAGTGAGATGGCGAGCGAATCACCGGCCTGTGCCGCGAGCGTGATGTCCTCCAGCGTCAGTGCCCGCTCTTTTGCCCGGCCGGCCAGGGAAGTGGTGACGCCTTCCTTGATGGCCTGCTCTGCGTCCCGCACCAGGGCCCATCCGCCGGCCACGGCTTCGAGGCATCCGACCTTGCCGCAGCGGCACTGCTCGTTGGAGTCGGAAACCCGGACGTGGCCGATGTCCCCGGCAGCGCCGTTGGCACCACGGTGGATCCGGCCCTTGGACAGCAGGCCGGAGCCGACCCCCGAGCCGATCTTGCAGTAGATCAGGTCCGTGAGCATGTCGCGACGGCGGGCCCGCTCACCAAGCGCCAGCAGGTTGGAGTCGTTATCCACCCATACCGGCGCGTTGAAGCGTTCCTCGAAGGGCGTCCGGACGTCGAAGCCGTTCCAACCGGGCATGATCGGCGGAGCCACGGGCTGTCCTGTGGCGAAGTCCACCGGTCCCGGGAGGCCAACCACGACGCCCCATACCGGCACGGGAGGATGATGCTTGAGCACATCCTCAACAAGGGCCATGACGGCATCGATCGTCTTCTCCGGTCCCTGGGCGATGTCCCAGCTGCGGTGTGCGTGGTCAATGATGTCGCCGTCGAGCGCCGCGAAGCCAACCCTGATGTGTGCCGCGCCGAGGGCGCAGATGACAATCCGCCCCTGTTCTGAGCGAAAGCGGAGGGTCCGCGGCGCGCGGCCTCCGGACGAGGCTCCGAAGTCGCCGTCACCCAGGAATCCAATCGCGATGGCCTGGTCTACCCGCTGGCTCACGACGCCCCGGCCCAGCCCGGTAACCTTGCCGATTTCCGGCCGGGTGGTTGCCTCGCCTGTCCGCACCAGGTTGACGATCCGCAGCAGGCTGGTCACTTCGTCCGTTTGTGCTCCGAAACGGAGGGTGGAGTCTGTCGTCATGGCACCAATTCTCACACATTGCACGCGACTAAGGCGCGAAATCAGATCAACTATGGCTAAAAATTCGCCAACTTATGAATAATAGAGACATAAGAAGGGGGCGACGATGCCTTGGAAAATAGGGATACTCGGAGCCGGACCTGGCGTTGCGGCCCTTCATTTGCCGGTGTTGCGCGGGCTCCCGGATCTGTTTGATGTGGTGCATATCGCCGACGCCGGAAGTGGCCGTTCCCGGGATCTTGCTGAACCGTGTGGTGTGCGCTGGTCCAGCGGGGATCGGGCGCTGCTGGCAGACCCGGAGGTGCAGGTGGTGGCTGTCTGCAGCCCGCCGTCAGAACACGCCCGCCATATCCTGGCGGCAGTGGCGGCCGGCAAGCGGGCCATCTTCTGCGAAAAGCCCCTGGCCACCACCAAGCAAGATGCCAGCCGCGCCATCGATGCCTGCCGGGCGGCCGGCGCCATCCTCCTAGTGGGCACAAACCACGTGTTCGATGCAGCCTGGGGCCGCGCCAGGCGCCACCTTGCTGCGCTCGACGGCGGGGTGCGGGCCGTATCGGTCACTTTGGCGCTTCCGCCCAACGACAGGTACCACCGGCTCGTGGCGGAAGGCGGCCCGTTCCAGGCCGCAGCCCACGGCCGCCCGGACCTGGGCGATCCGGCGGTGGCTGCAGGAGTCCTGCGGCAGCTGCTGATCGGGCTGGCCATCCATGACCTGCCTGCGGTCAGGGACGTCGCACCAGGCGTGGACGAGGTTGTCTATGCACGGCTCGCCCCGCCCATCGGTTACCTGGTGGGGTACCGGGCAGGCAGTGTCCTGGTCCAACTCGCCCTCACCATGCTTCCGGAAGGCCCTGACGCCTTTTGGCGCATGGCCATCGCCACCTCCCATGACCGGATCGAGGTCACCTTCCCGCCGGCCTTCGTCCATGCGGGAAGCGCCGTCATCAATGTACGCGCGGACGATGGACAGTGGACCGGATACGGGAGGGATCCCGTGGATGGCTATGTGGCTGAGTGGCGCGCCCTGGCCTCGCGCCTTGAAGCGGGGGTCCCGGTGGAGTACCGCGAACTGCTGGCTGACGCGCACCACGCAGTCGACCTGGCTGATGCTGCCGCCGCAAAGATCCTCGAAGCGGGCCGGCAGTGACGCCGCTGGGGCCCCGTGCCGGCGTCTTTACCCGGTCGCCCGCGTACGTGGCGGCCGCGGCCGGGCTTCCCGCCAGTGCCAGGCTGGCGGATGACGTGTGCGGTGCTGTTGCCGTCATCCCCGGCTCCGGCAACTGGTGGGCCGGGCTGCTGGATGCCCGGGACGAGGGAGCGGCGGCGGTGGTGATCGCGGATCCCGCGGCCCTGCCCCGGGAGGTCTTCGCAGCGGGCACCTGGTCCGGAGATATCCCGGTGGTCGTCGACCGCCCCGGCCTCCGCGCCGACATGGTGGCGAACGCGGTCCGGGCGCGGCGCGGGACCCTGCCGAGGGTGGTCACCGTGGAGTGCGCCGCCCCCGCCGCGCTCCTGGATGCCGTGATCCGTGACGGCCTCGGCTGGGCCCGGACCCTGACAGGTTCCCAGCTGACCCTCCGGGCGGGTATGGCGGCCGCGCAGGGCGTCCTGGCACTGCTGGATTCTCCGGTGGCCGGCGGAAGCCGCATTCCGTCCACCCTGGTGGGCACCGCCCTCGAAGGACCCGCCGCGGGCGGCTTGATCCAGGTCCTGGCCTTGGGCGAGGTCAGGACAGAGGTTGCCATTGACCATGCTGCCGGCCGGGTCAAGCTGGAGACCTCGACGGTGGAGGGGGCGCTGAGGGCGCCGGAGCGCTACGAGGCTCCGGCCCGGCTGGCCTTGCGCCGCGCCATCGAAGCTGCCTCGAGCGGCAGGGAGGTGGCTGACCTGCAGGAATTGCTGGAAGACCAACGGCTGGCGCACGACGTGGCGAGCGCGCGGGCGGCCCAGTGACTCCGTCGATTCCATGCAATCTTTTGTTGTTTTTAGACTTAAGTGGTTGTAGGGTGGGGAGTGGCGCCGGGGTCCCATCCGGACCCGTTCCCCGTCGTGTTGGTGCGCCGGGGGCACACCACGTCGCGTCGACGGTCCGATCGTTCGGACAGACCACTATGCAACTATCACCTGTAAAGCTTCGCCTCCTCACCACCTCCCTGCTCACTGTCTCGTTCCTCGGGGCACTGGACCACACAGTGGTCTCCACATCCCTTGCCACCATTTCCGGAGAGCTGGGTGCCCTGCAGCTGATGAGCTGGGTGGTGGTGGGCTACACCCTGGCCAGCACGGTGCTGCTGCCCGTGCTCGGCAGGCTCGGCGATGTCCTCGGCGCCCGGCGGATCTTCCTTGTTTCCCTGGTGATGTTCCTGGCCGCATCCCTGGCTTGCGGTTTTGCCACGGACATCGCGTGGCTCATTGCCGCCCGTGTCCTCCAGGGCATGAGCTCGGCGGGCCTGCAGCTCATGTCGCAGACCATCATCGCCCGCGTCACCACGCAGCGGGAACGGCCCCGCTACATGGCCATCATCGGGGCGGCTTTTCCCATCGCCATCCTGGTGGGCCCGGTGGTGGGCGGTGCCATCACCGATTACTGGGGCTGGCAGTGGGTCTTCTGGATCAACATCCCGGTGGGTGCCGCCGCGTTCGCCCTGGCACTGGTGGCCGTTCCCCACCTGGAGCCGGGCCCGCCACCCCGGCACTTCGACATCGCCGGCTCCGCCGTCTTTACCTCCGCGCTGGTGGCGCTCGTCCTTGCCGCCTCCTGGGCCGCGGAAAGGGACAGCGGCCCTGCGGCCGGAAGCGCGCTCGCGGCCAGCATCGCGGGCTTTATCGCCTTTTTCCTGATCGAGCGGCGGGCACCTGAGCCCATCATTCCGCTGCATTTCTTCGCTAACCGCACCATTGCTGCCGGTACGGCGCTCTCGGCGATCATCGGCGTCGGCTTCTTCTCCATCACCGCCTACCTGCCCACCTACTTCCAGATGGCCTATCGGACCTCGGCTACGGTGTCCGGGCTGGTTCCCATCGCCACCGTCTTCGGCATGCTGATCAGCAACCTCCTCACGGGCTGGCTGGCCAGCCGCACCGGGCGTTACCGGATCTTCCCGGTCGGCGGAACGGTGCTGGGAGCCGTGGCCCTGCTGGTGATGGCGCTGCTCCCGGCCGGCCTCCCGCTGTGGGCGCCCATGATCGTGATGGGTGCCGTGGGCCTGGGCACCGGGGCGTTCATGAGCCTCATCGTGGCCGTGGTCCAGGGCGCCGTCCCCGCAGGCCAGACCGGCACCATCACCGCAACCATCAACCTGGTCCGGCAGGTGGGATCAACCGTGGCGACGGCGGTCATCGGCGGCGTCATCGGCTCCGGGGTGGCGGCCCTCCTGCCGGCAGGGCTGGACGCCTCCACCCTCACCCCGCAGCAGGTTCACCAAGCGTCACCGGCGGTCCAATCCGACGTCGCCCAGATCTACTCGTCCGTCTTCACACCCATCTTCATTGCCCTTGCCTGCGCCTACGCCCTGGGCATCCTGGCGGCAGTACTGCTCCCGCACGGCCGCCTGTCCGACGAACCCGTCCCCGCCCACGCACCTTCCGAAACCCTCCCGGCCTGATCTCAAAGGAGACATCATGTCCAACCCCACCATTGCCGTCGTCGGCAGCGGACCTATCGGTTCCACCTACGCCCGCCTGTTGCTGGAGCAAGTCCCCACCGCCCGGGTGGTGATGTTCGAAGCCGGGCCGCAACTGACAGCCCTTCCCGGCGAGAGCGTCCGGAACATCCCGGACCCGGCCAAGAAAGCACGCGCCCGGGAAATGTCGCAGGGGCCGCAGGCCGGGGCGTTCCGGGAGTCCCTCGGCATTCCGGCAGCAACAGTCACCGAGGGCATGTTCACCGCGCGCCAGGGCACGCACCTCCTGGACTTCGGCGGAGAAGGGTCAGCGCACGCCCCCTCGTTCCCGGCGGCGGCTGCCGCCACCAACGTTGGCGGCCAGGGCGCGCACTGGACCTGCGCGACGCCGTCGCCCGCGTTCAGCGAAAAGATCCCCTTCATCGCCGACGACGAGTGGGACGGCCTGATTGAAGAGGCCAAGGGTCTCCTGCACGTCCACAGTGCAGCCTTCGCAGACTCCAAGGTCGGCGAAGCCATCCGCTCCCTCCTGGACGAAGAGTTCGGCGCCGAGCTGCCCGACGGCTACGGGGTGGGCACCCTTCCGGTGGCCGGCGACCCGCAACCCGACGGGTCCGTGCGCTGGGCGGGGGCCGACGTCGTCCTCGGGCCGTTGATCGATCCCGACAACGCGCTCTCACAGCGGTTCGAACTCCGCGATCTCACCCTGGTCCGCCGGGTTGAACTCGACGGAAACCGGGCCACCGGGGTCACCGTGCAGGATCTCCGCACGGGTACGGAGTCCTTTGTTCCGGCGGACGTGGTGGTGGTAGCGGCAGATGCCTTCCGCTCGCCGCAGCTCCTGTGGGCCTCGGGCATCCGCCCCCAAGCGCTGGGCCACTACCTGACCGAACACCCGGTGGTGATCTCCACCGTGGCCCTCGACGCCGACAAGATGCTCCGCTTCGCCGCCGAGGGTGACCTTGACGCGGAACTGGCCCGGCGCGCCCAGAATCCCGCCGACCCCGTGGCCGCAGTCAACCGCATCCCCTTCTCCGAACCCGAACACCCCTTCTCCGTGCAGGTCATGTACTCAGAGTCCACCCCGTTCCCAATGGAACCGGGCACCCCGTACTCCGACAACCGCTGGGGCTACGTGAACATGGGCTACGGCATGCGCAAGCATCCCCGCTACGAGGACGCCGTCAGCTTCGACGACCATGAGCCCGACTACCGCGGTTTCCCCAACATGACCATCGAGTACGCACTCACCGAACGCGAAGAGGCGGAAATTGCCCAGGCCACCGACCTGCTGAGGCGTGCAGGCAAAGCCTTGGGCGTCTTTGTGGCCGAACCCCGGCTGATGCCCAACGGCTCCAGCCTGCACTACCAGGGCACCATGCGCATGGGAGCAGCCGACGACGGCAGCTCGGTTGCCGATCCATGGTCCAGGGTGTGGGGTTACGAGAACCTGGTGGTGGGCGGGAACGCGCTCATACCGACAGCCACGGCCATGAACCCCACGCTCATGAGCGTGGCCATCGCCGTCCGCGGTGCCCGGCGCGTCGCCCGAGAACTGGGATCCTGAAGCGCGCGCGGTCCGGCGGCGGTTCCGGGCGCCCCGGCGCGGCTAACCTGTGGGTATGAAGAACCTGGACCTGAACCTGCTGCCCCACCTGCAGGTCCTGCTGGAGCTGAGGAACATCACCCGGGCCGCTGAGCGCCTCCAGCTCAGCCAACCTGCCACCAGCGCGGCCATGGCCAGGCTTCGGCGCCATTTCGACGACGAACTCCTGGTCCGCAATGGCCGCACCTACGACCTGACGCCCTTCGCCCAGTCCCTGGTCCCGCTGGTTGATGAAGCCATGCTTCACATCCAGCGGGCCACCCGCGTGCGCTCCGGGTTCGATCCGGCGTCCAGCGAGCGGGAGTTCGTGATTGCCGCCTCCGACTATGCGGCGGCGCTGATCGTGGGCCCGCTCCGGGGCATCCTGCGGGAGGAGGCGCCCGGGGTCTCCGTGGATTTCGTTCCCACGTCAAAGTCCGGGATCCAGGGCCAGATGGCTGACTACTCCAAGATCGACCTGCTCGTCGGGCCCACCGGGTACCAGATGCAGGGGGCCAGCCGGCAGCTCTTCAGGGACAGCTTCATGGCCGTTGCCGACGCCGGCAACCCCTTGCTCCAGCAGCCCCGCCTTACCCTTGCCGACCTGGCCAAGGTGCCTCACGCCGTCGGCTATTTCGGGGAGGGCATCAGCACTCCCGCGGACAAATTGTTCGAATCGCGCGGCATCCAGCGCCGGGTGGCCGCCGTGGTGGGCGGGTTCCTGTCGCTGCCCCTGCTGGTGGAGGGAACGGACCTGGTGGCGCTGGTGCCCGGGATGCTGGCGGCCCGGGCCCAGCGCGGCGCCAACATTGCGGTGCTTCAGTTCGACGACGATGCAGAAGCGTCCCTGGTGGAGGCCATGTACTGGCACCCCTCGCAGGCGGAGGACCCTGCCGGTGTCTGGCTGCGTTCGGTGGTGCAGCGCTCCTGCGCCCGGCTGCACGAACTCTTTCCCGCCGCCGCCCACCCCCTGACCATCCACGAGGCGGATACCATCTAGACCCAAGACGGCGTTCTGCGCCGGGCCGGTTCCTGCGAAAGTCGAAGAAACATGCTTTCGGAAGGAACCCCATGCCCGTTTCCAGCCAGCGCCTGGCCGGCAAGACCGCCGTTATCACCGGAACGGCCAGCGGCCAGGGCAGGGCCGCGGCGCTAGCGTTCGCTGCGGCCGGTGCCATGGTGCTGGGCTGCGACATGGACGACGACGGCGCGGCAGCCACGGTCGCGGCGGTCACGGCAGCCGGGGGCCGCATGGGCAGCAGCCGGGTGGACCTGACGGACGAGGCCGCCGTAGCCGCCTGGGCCCGGGAAGTCGCGGAAGCCCAGGGGCAGGTCCATATCCTCTATGCCAATGCGGCCATCACACGGTTCGCTCCCGTGGAGCAGCTCACGTACGCCGACTGGAAGTGGAACCTGGAGCACGAGATGGACGTGGTGTTCCTGCCCGTGAAGTACTTCTGGCCGCAGCTGATCGCCGCGCGGAACGCCGCCATCGTTTTGGTGGGTTCCACCGCCGGGGTGACGGGCTCCATGACCAATGGCCGGTTGGCGCACACCGCCACCAAGGGAGCCGTGGTGGCCATGACCAAACAGCTGGCGGCCGAAGGGGCGCCGCACGGGCTGCGTGTCAATGCCGTCAGCCCAGGGATGGTCCGCACCGCCGCCACCGAGGGCAACCTCCTCGCACCCGACCACCCCATGCGGACCATCGCCGGCAGCATTCCGCTGGGCAGGATTGGCGTGCCGGAGGAAGTGGCCGCCTGCGCGCTGTTCCTGGCGTCCGACGAAGCGTCCTACGTGACGGGAGCGAACCTGATGGTGGACGGCGGCTGGTCGGCTGTGCTGCCGGGCTGACAGATGGGCTGCTGGGGCACGGCATGACCGTGGCGAAGGTGGGGTGCCAGTTGGGCGTCACCTCAGCGGGGCTGCAGCCCCGCTGCGCGGTAGACGTCGTCGACGAGGGCCATCGTGGCCGTGGCGTGCGCTGCCGTGAGGGGTGACGGGCCATCGCTGGCGAGCACGTCCACGAGGTGCTCAAGCTGGGCGACGTAACTCGATTCACCCTCCATGGCCTTTTCGTCGATGAGCAGGTTCTCGCCGGCGGCGACGCGCAGCGTGGCTCCCCACTGCGGAACGATGACGCTTGTCGCGTGCAGGGTGGCTGCGGAGCCGACGATGGTCAGCGACATTTGACCTTTGTCGTCGCCCAGGAACGAGGCCCGGACCCGTGCTCTGATGCCCGTCTCGAACGCCAGCACGAAATCGGTCTGCATATCGACGCGGGGATCGCCGTCGTACAGCCGGGCCGACGACGATACGACGTGCGCCTCGCCCCATGCCGCCCGCAGGAGGTCGATGGCGTAGCAGCCGACGTCCATCACGGCCCCGCCGCCCAGGTCGCCGTTCAGCCTGATGTTGCCGGGCTTCACCACAAAGTGGGGGATGCTGAAGTCGATCGAGGCGTCGTCGATGTCGCCGAGCACACCCGATCCGATCACGTCGAGCAGCCGCTGGGTGAACGAGTGAAGTCGGTAATGGAATCCGACGAACGCCGAGCGACCGGTGGCCTCGGCAGCGTCGGCAATGGCCCGCGCGTCGGTTCCGTTGGCGGAGAGCGGCTTTTCGCAAAGAATGTGTTTGCCTGCGCGCAGCGCGGCGACCGCCCACTGCGCATGGGCCGTAGGCGGGAGTGCCACATATACGAGGTCGACGTCGGGATTCGCCATCACGCTGGCGTAGTCACCGGCCGCCTTAATCCCGAACCGGTCGGCAAAGGCCCGGGCGCGCTCAGGGTCGCGGGAGCCGACGGCGATGACCTGCACACTGTCGACGAGGGTGGAGGGTTCCACCATGGCCCGTTCGGCGATGCCGCCGGTTCCAAAGATGCCGACCCTCAACGGTTGACCTGTCATTCTCAGTTCTCCTTTAGGGGGAGGCCACGGGGGCCGGCTGGATGCTGCGGGTGCGCGGCCGGGTCCGGGCAGGCACGCGCGTCACGGCTTCGCGCCGGGAGCCCACGGTGTTCTCGATGGTGCCGATCCCCTCCACGGTCATCCGGACCACGTCACCGGTTTTCAGCGGCGGGGGAGTCTGTGCCCCGTTCCGGCCCCAGAGCTCGGCCAGGCAGCCGCTGCCGCAGGTGCCGGAGCCCAGCACGTCCCCTGGCCGCACCACGGAATCCTGCGACGCATAGGCCACCAGTTCGGCGAACGGCCAGCCCATGTTGGAGAGCAGGTCCTGCCCGATCAGCTGCCCGTTGACTTCGACGGACATGGAGATGGGCAGGAAGCCCTCGGCGTCGTGCAGGGCCTCGAATTCGTCGGCGGTGACGATCCAGGGCCCCAGCGTGTTGGCAAAGTCCTTGCCTTTGCACGGACCCAGGCTGACTTTCATCTCCCGGCGCTGGAGGTCCCGGGCGGACCAGTCATTGAGCACCGTGTAGCCGAAGATGTGCCGGTGGGCTTGCTCGGCGTCCAGGTTCCGTCCGTCGCTGCCGGGAACGCGCCCGACGACGGCGGCAACCTCCGTTTCGAAGTCCAGGTCCGTGCAGCCTGCGGGAATCCCAATCACCTCGCCCGTACCGGTGACGGTGTGCGGGTTGGTGAAGTAGAACGTGGGTGCCTCGTACCATTCGGGCACTACGCCGGCCACACCGTCGATGCTTTTCCGCACTCCCTCCACGTGTTCCTCAAACGCCACGAAGTCCCGGATGGTGGCCGGTTCCAGTGGGGCCAGCAGCCGCACCTCCGCCAGCGGTACGGGTGCGGCCGATGCGGTGACTTTTCGGGCAAGGTCGAGTGTCTCCTGCAGGCCGGCATCGAGCAGTGTCTGTACGGACTGGCCTGCCGGCAGCGCGTAGCAGTGTTCGCCGTCCACGAAGCCGGACCGCGTCCCGCCGTCGTGGTTCCAACGGGCAATCTTAACCATGTGGGTGTTCCTTAGGCGTTGGGGCGGGTGGCCAGGGCGGCTGCCGCGGTGATGCCCAGGGCCCGTGCGTTGCCGCCCAAGACCCGTGTCTCGTCGTCGGTCGGGAGTGCGGCGGCTTCCACCTCGTCCACCGGAAGGTCGGACCCCATGTCGAACGGGTAGTCCGAGCCGAGCAGCACCTGCTCCGGCCCGGCGGCGGCAAGAAGGGCCCGCAGTTCAGCCGGGCTGTGGACGAGGGAGTCGAAGTACAGCTTCTTCAGGTAGGACGACGGCGGCGCGGCGCACCCGTGTGCCTCCGGACGCACTTTCCAGGCACGGTCCGACCGGCCCAGCGTCGTGGGCAGGTAGCCGCCGCCGTGGGCGGCCAGGACCTTCAAGGCGGGGTGCCGGTCCAGGACACCGCTGAAAATCAGGTGGGACAGGGCCACGGCGTTCTCGGCCGGCTGGGACACGGTGTTGGCCAGGTAGAAGCGGTCCAGCCGCTCATCCAGCGAGCAGCCGAACGGGTGCAGGAACACCACGGCGCCCAGCTCTTCGGCGCGGGTCCAGAACGGTTCCAGCCGGGGGTCCGAGAGTTCAACGGTGCTCCGTTCCGGGTCCCCGGGGGTGGCGGCGAAGGACCCGATTTCGACGCCCAGCAGGCCGCACTCCAGGACGGCGTGTTCCAAGGCGTCCACCATCAGGCCCGGGTGCTGGAGCGGGACCAGGCCCAACCCGTTCAGCCTGCCCGGCGCGCGGTCCACGAACCCGCGCACCGCCTGGTTTGCGGCCCGGGCGAGCTGAAGGGCCAGATCCTCCCCGGCGAAGTAGTAGAAGTGCGACGGCGACGGCGAGACCAGCTGCACGTCCACGCCCTGGGCGTCCATGTCCGCCAGCCGGCGGTCCAGGTCGGTCAGCTGCGGCCAGCGTTCCTTGATCATCCGGCCCGAGGCGGCCATGGATTCGGGTCCGTTGCGGCGCACCTCCAGGGCCTGCTGGGCGCCGAAGCCCTCCGGATCGGCGTCGGCCACCAGCTGCTGGAGGGCCGGCAGCAGGATGTGGGCGTGCACATCCACCGTGGGGTTCGGGCCGGGACGGGTGCTCATGCCGGCTCCTTCAACATGACGGACAGACCGTGCATCAGGCCGGGCACATCGGCGTCGCGGACGCCGTCGAGCATCCACTGGCCCAGCTGGGCCGAGGCGTTCACCACTGCCGTGGCGCGGTCCAGCCGGCGGTCGCTGAACTCCTTGAACAGAGTCTCGGTGACGTCGTCGGCCTTGATCAGCAGCTCGGCCAGGACGGCGGCGTCCTCCAGGGCCATGGCGGCACCCTGTGCCACCGTTGGGGGGCAGCTGTGCGCGGCGTCGCCGATGATCACCGTGCGGCCGCGGTTCCAGGGTCCGTTCACCAGATGGGTGGTGAACCACGTGTAGTTGATGCGGGCACTGTGGTCCAGGTTGGCGCGGATCTCGTTCCACGGCCCGCCATAGGCTGCTGCGAGTTCGGCCATGATGCGGGGGCCGTCCTCGTGCTTGCGTTCCTGGGCCTTCTCCACCAGGTAGGCGTAGATGGTGTCCGGGCCGGTGGGGCAGTAGCCGGCAATGAAGCAGGGGCCGCCGTAGGTGAGGTCGGTTCGGACCACCTCCGCCGGCCGTTCCACGAACGCCCGCCAGATGCCCATGCCGGTTGGATGGGGTTCCACGTCGATGCCAATGGCCTTGCGGACGGCCGAGTGCAGGCCGTCGGCGCCGATCAGGAGGTCGTAAGTGGCCGTGCCGCCGTCGGCGGTGCCCACGGTGACCGAACCGTCGTCGTCCGTGATGCTGGTGACCGTCCGGCCGTAGCTGATCCGGGCACCCGCCTGTTCCGCACGTTCACGGAGGATGGCTGTAAGGTCCGGCCGGTACATGCCCATGGTGGCCGGGAGGTCGTCGCCGCCGGTGCGGATGTCCTCCAGGACGGCGAGCACCGTGCCGGCCGGGTCCGGGGCCCGCAGGCCGAGCGTGCTGAAGGCGTAGCCCTTGGCCTCCACCTGGTCCCAGACGCCGAGCTGGCGGAGGACGCGCAAGGCGTTCCCCTGCAGCGTGATGCCGGACCCAAGGGTCTGCGGGGCGTCTGCCTTCTCGAGGACTTCCACCCGGATTCCGGCGTCGGCCAGGAGGATGGCGGCGGCCAGCCCCGCGGCTCCCGCCCCCACGATTCCGACGTTCTGTACTGCTGCCATCGCTGACTCCTTTGTATTGACGGCGTTACTGCTGGTGGTTTGTTGTAGTGAAAGCTACCGGACGGCGATCGGGTTGACCGGTGATCCGACGGCCCCGGTGATGGGGAGCGGTGCTGCGGTCAGCAGGAAGTCGTACCTGCCGTCCGCCGCGCATGCCTCCGCCAATGCGTCGGGGTCCCACATCTCGCCCAGGAACAGGCCCAGGTTGGGGATGGCGATCTGGTGGAGTGGCTGGAATGCGCCGTCGAACTCGTTGGGCCGGACCTCGAAACCCCAGGTGTCGGTGGCGATGCCGGCGATCTCGCTGCGGTGCAGCCAGGGTGCCGTGCTGAAGGACAGCCCCGGGGCCGAGCCACCGGCATAGTCGCCCCAGCCGTCGCGGCTCACCCGGGTGTACTGCCCGGTGCGGATCACGACGATGTCGCCGCGCCGCACCTCGGAGCTGGGCCCCTGGAGTTCGATGGTCCGCTCGAGGTGCTCGGGGGTGATGGCGAACCCGTCCGGGAGCTCGCCGTCGTCCCGTCCCAGGTCGGGACCAAGCGCCCGGCCGACGTCGAGGAGGACGCCCCGGGTGACGATCTTCGCCGCGGCGGTTTCGATTCCGGTGACCAGGTCGCCTTCGGAGGTGACGACGTCGCCGGCGGCCCGGCCGTTCCAGGCCTTGCCTTGGTCGAAGATGTGGCCCAGGCCATCCCACTGAGTGGAGCATTGCAGCGGCATGGCGATCACGTCGTCAGCGCCGCCGAAACCGTGCGGGAAGCCTTGGTTGCCGCGTTCAGCGTCAACGCCCGTGTCCGTCATGGTGTGGACCGGGTTGGTGCGGCGGCGCCAGCCTTTTTGCGGACCGTTGGTATCGAAGGGTTGGGAGAGCGAGAACGCCTCCCCGGTGCTGACGAGCGCGGCGGCCTCGACCCGCTTGGCGGCGTCGATGAAGTTCAGGGTGCCCAGGACGTCGTCCTGGCCCCAACGGCCCCAGTTGCTGTGTTCCCGGGCCATGGCGCGGATGCTGCCGAGCGGGTCTTCACGCCGGATGGCCGGGGAATCAGTACTTGATTCCCCGGCGCCGGTTGCTGTGTCCTGGGTGGTCACGGCTTGCTGCTTTCGGTTGGAGTTTCGTCCTTGCAGTGGATGAACTGGGTGCCCAGCCCGGTGATGGTGCCTTCCATGACGTCGCCGTCCTGGAGCAGCCGTCCCCAGTGCTGGCCGTTGCCGGCCGGGCTGCCTGTGAGGATAAGGTCGCCGGGGCGCAGCGGCATGATCTGCGAGGCTTCGCTGACCAGTTTGGCAACGCCGAAGATCATGTCCTGGGTGGACTCGTCCTGCATGGCCTTGCCGTTGAGCTTGAGCGTCACCTGGACGTCCTGCGGGTCGCCGAAGTACTTGGCCGGCACCAGCAGCGGGCCCGTGGGCAGGAAGCCGGGGGCGTTCTTGGCGCGGTACCAGTCCGAACCGATGGCGGGCATGTCCTTGCGGAAGACGTACTCGCGGGTGGTGATGTCATTGACCATGGTGTACCCGAAGACGTGCTCCAGGGCTTCTTCGGGGGTGACCCGGAACGCAGTCTTCCCGATCACCGCGGCCAGTTCCAGCTCCCAGTCGTGGGACTTGCTGTAGGCGGGCAGGGTGAGGTCGTCCGTGGCGGACGCGACCGCCGTCGGAAGCCCGATGAAGAAGTACGGCGTGCCCTGGCCCGCGCGCTTGTCCATCATCTCCGCAGTCTTGGCGCGCACCTCTTCCGCGTCTTCGCCCGGCTCGCGGTGCGCCACGGCCAGGTCGATCACGTGCTTGCGGTAGTTCGCGCCGGTCTGCAGGATCTGGGCCGGCTCCACGGGGGCCAGGACCTCGACGTCGGCAATCGCCAGGCCTGTGTCCTCGCCTGCAGAGGCGGCCAGCGAGTCCAGCTGGCCTTCGGTGGTGTCCCAGTGCTCGATCAGGGAGTTGATGTCCTCGTCCAGGGGCAGGACCCTGTCATCAACCAGCAGGCCCGCGCGGGCCTTGCCGCCGCCAGGCTCCTGGAACCGGATGAGTGCGTAAGGTGCTTCGGCCATGGTGCCGTTAGCCCCGTCCCTGCTTGGCGTACGGGTTCAGGAGGGCTTCCTTCATCTCCGGCGACGCGCCTTCCTCGGTGGCCGTGAAGCCTTCAGCCGGTGGGAACGATTCGGTCATGGAGTGCGGCATGGCGCCGTTCTTGTAGAAGTTGTTGGAGCCCTCCGACGGCTTCCAGGTGTTGGCCTCCCAGTCCGGGACGTAGTTGCGGTAGCCGCCGGAGTTCAGCTCGACGCGCAGGCCGGACGGTTCGCGGAAGTAGAGGAAGTTCTGCTCGCCCACGCCGTGGATGGAGGGGCCATATTCCATGGGGGTGCCGTTTTCCATCATGACGTCCGCGGTGCGGAGCAGGTCCTCTGTGGTGTCCACCCAGAAAGCGATGTGGTTGACTCGGCCGGCACGCTGGGACGTGTCCTTGACGACGCCGAGGTCGTGGGACTTTTCGTTGGTGGTCAGGACCGAGAACACGGTGATGGGTGCTTCGTCCAGGTCCACGAAGGCCATCACGCGGAAGCCCAGGGCATCGCCGTACCACTTGGCGAAGCCGCGCACGTCGGAGGCTGCGACGGTGACGTGGTCGAGGAAACGCGGTGCTGCGGCGTGGCTGCTGCGGCGCTCCGGCCGGTCCGGGTAGGTGGATTCGAAGCCGGGCTCGGCGACGAACTTTTCCACGTCGTAGAAGACGCGCATGTGGTGGCCGTAGGGGCCCGTGAATTCGTAGGCCTTGCCGTAGCCATGGCCGCCTGCGGTCCAGGTGCCCTGCACGCCGGTCGCTTCGATGCGCTGGGCGGCTGCTTCGAGGGCGGCCTGCGAGTTGGTGCGCCAGGCCATCCGGCCCAGCGATGCTTCCGGTCCTTCGGTGACCACCAGGCTGTAGCGGTAGTAGTCGCCCCAGCAGCGGAGGTAGACGTTGCCGTCCACACGGTCGACGACGCGCATGCCGAACTTTTCCTCGTAGAACCGTGCGGACGCTTCGACGTCCGGGCTGGTGATTTCGAGGTGGGCAAGATGGGAGAGGGGAGTTTCCACGTTGAAGTCCTTCTGGGTTTTACCGGCTGCGGTTTGGTGCAGGTCCTGTAATCACTGTGAGGCACTTCATATATTCGGGGAATGGCAGGTTTTCGATATCAGATATCCGCCACGCTGATACTCCCCCCGGCAACGCCCGCTCACTTGTTGCTCCCAAAACGGCAACGCCCGCTCACTTGTTGCTCCCAAAACGGCAACGCCCGCTCACTTTCCCGAAAGAAGTGAGCGGGCGTTGACCGAAAAGGGGTAATAAGTGAGCGGGCGTGCGGCGGGACTATTCCTTGCCGAGCCCGGCTGCCGAGGTCTTCTCGCCGGACACGCTGTTGAGCGCCCGCAGGTCGAAGATGCCGTTGATGTCGGCCTGCTTGGTGGTACCGGCGGTCACGCCGTCGGCCAGCAGTTTCTGGTAGGTTCCGGCAAGCGGGTCCACAGTGAAGACGATGTTCTTCAGGGACCGGTCAATGACATCCGGCTTCAGCTCCGCGCCGGCGGCTTCCTTCAAGGCGGAGTTGATCACCGTGGCCTTGTCGGCGGCAGAGGCGTTGTTGAGCCACTCAACCGATTTCACGTGGCCCTTCAGCAGCGCCTTGACGGTGTCCGGGTGGTCCGCCGCGAACTTCTGGTTGACGATCAGGATGGTGGTGGGGAACTCGCCCGGCTTGCCCGAAAGGGAGCCGTCCCACAGGTCCTTTTCATCCACCAGCACCTTGGCGCCGGCGTTCAACACCAGGCGGGAGGCCCAAGGCTCGGGCAGCCACGCGCCGTCGAGCTTTCCGTCCTGGAACAGCTTGAGCGTCTGGGCGTTCTCGGTGGGGTTGATGGCGACGTCGCCACTGCCGTCCACGTTCGTTTTGTAGCCCTGTGATGAGAGCCAGGCCCGAAGGGCGACGTCCTGGGTGCCGCCCAGCTGGGGGGATGCAAGGGTCTTGCCCTTGAGGTCTGCGGCGGAGGTGATCTCCGGCTTGACCACAAGCTGCGCCCCGCCGGCGGCGGCTCCGGCGATGATGCTCACCGATTGGCCTTGGCTCTTGACGAACGAGTTGATGGCCGGGTTGGGGCCGATATAGGTGGCATCGATGGCGCCTGCGTTCAGGGCTTCGATGGCGGCCGGACCGGCATTGAAGACCTGGGTGCTGAGTTTGGTGCTGCCCAGTTCCCCGGCGATAAAGCCTTTGCTGACGCCCACCAGGGCCGGGGCGTGCGTGACGTTGCCGAAATAGCCCAGCTTCAGCTCGGCTGCCGGATTGCCGGCCGGGGCGCTTTCCGGGGTTGCGGCCGGGGCGCCAGTGTTGACGGCTGAGGCGACGGCGGCGCCACCGCCAACCAGGGCCAGGATTGCGGCGGCAATGCCGATTTTCAGGCCCAGGGGGCGCTTGGGTTTGGCTGACTGGCCGGCCACGATGCGTGTGGACTTCTGCGGACCGTTGTCCTGCGGGTTGGTCATGGGGATTCCTTTGCTGGGGCGGATGCTGAGACGAGGTTACGGAGCGCCCACCAGGCCCACAATCGTTCGTGTCGTACTGGTTCACCCGGCGACGCGAACGCGCAACGTGGCGTCGCGAGGCGTCAAAAAACGTCGTGAAGCGTCTTTTTGCGGGTGGCAGCGCCAGCCCGGAAGCCACCTTATTTTGCTTGACGGTTAATTAGCTAATAAGTAAAATATAGGGATGGAGAAATTCTGGAGCCCCGCATGACAGTTGCGGAAGATCAGCGGCTCGACGCGATGTTCAGTGCGCTTTCCGACCCGACGCGCCGGGCCATCGTGGTCCGGCTCGCCGCCGGCGACGCCACCGTCAACGAACTGGCGGAACCGTTCAACTTGAGCCTTCCGGGTATCTCCAAGCATCTGAAGGTTCTCGAGAGATCGGGATTGATCAGTCGAGGCCGGAAAGCCCAGTTCCGCCCCTGCCACCTGGAGTTGCAGGCCCTCGATGTCGCTGCCGGCTGGATCGAGGAGAACCGGCGCCTTTGGTCCGAGCGCTTCGACAAGCTCGACCAACACCTCCGCAACCTGCAGGAACCCCCGAATGGAGACCGCCATGAATGAGAACACCCTCCGCTTCACCCGCATCTTCGAGGCGCCACGGCAACTGGTCTTCAGCTGCATGGTCGAACCCGAGCATTTGACCCACTTCTGGGGTCCGGCCGGCGTCACCACGCCCTTGGACACAATCACCGTGGATGCCCGCGTCGGGGGTGCCTTCACCACCGTCATGGTCAACGACCGCGACGGCAGCACCTACCCGACCAGCGCACGGTACGTTGAGGTGACCCCGCCGGAGCGCCTGTCGTGGATTGAGGACCACTCGGGGATGACCGTGACCATCACCTTCACCGAGCTGGGATCGCGCCGTACCCAAGTCGACATCGAACAAACGAACGTTCCGGAGCCAATGCTCGATCCCGCAGCCCAGGCCGGATTCCTCACCTCGCTGGACCGCTTCGAGGCCTACCTGGCACAGCACGCCGGAGCCCACCGATGAGTGCGGACAGCTACTCCATGGCAAACATAGCGGCCGAGCGGCGGGCCTTTACCAAAATCCTGGAAGTGCTGCCGCAACAGGCGTGGGACGCCGCCTCGCTCTGCGCCGGCTGGCGCGTGCGGGAAGTCGTCGCGCACATGGCCATGCCCCTGCGCTTCTCCACCCCACGGTTCATCGGCGAGTTGCTCCGCTCGCGCGGCAACTTCGCCCGCATGGCGGATCGGGTCGCCCGCCACGACGCCCAGGAGCCGGTCAGCACCTTGCTTCACCGCTGGCGCGCGAACGAGGACACGCTGTGGAAACCGCCCGGCGGTGGACTCCAGGGAGCCCTTACCCACGACATCGTCCATGGCCTGGACATCACCATCCCGCTCGGCCTCAAACACCCGGTCAGTGATGCAAGCCTCCGCACGGTACTCGATCATGCGACCAGCCCCCTCAGCCGGAAGCATTTCCGGCTTGACCTGGCCGGCGTCCGGCTCGAGGCCACAGACCTGGACTGGGCCTTCGGCGACGGCGAGCCCCTCCGCGGCGCCGCCCACCACCTCCTGATGGTGCTCATGGACCGCCGGCTGCCCAGCGGGGCCCTCGACGGCGGGGCAACTGCCCGGTTCACCACCGCCTGATCCTGCCCGGCCCCGGTGCGTTCCAGGAGAGCTGCGGGGATTTTGCATCCATGCGCGAAATCACGCACAAAGGGGACACGTCTATTTTTTTGATGCCCTGCCATTTCCAGCAGGGGCGTCCTGAAATAGTCTGGGATTTGCCACACAATTTCGGTGTGGCGATTCAGCAGGCCACTGCGACGTTTTACCGGCCGTGCTGATGAACGGAAGCGGCATGGGGGCCTGGAGTGGGAGGTAGGGGTGTATTCCTTGCAGTAGGCCCGGCTGAGGCGCCGTACTGCACATGCAGCAGTTCCAGCCAATAACAATGCAGGAGAAATTCATGTTGCTTTGGATCGCTATTATCATCGCCGTTCTCTGGCTCCTCGGACTGCTCGCCAATATTGGCGGCGGGCTCATCCACATCCTTTTGGTTGTTGCCGTGGTAGTCCTGATCTTCCACTTTGTCCGCGGCAGGTCCCGCGCCTGATGGCCACGAGGGTCCCCGCCGCCGGCCTTGGTGCCGCCGGCGGGGACCCGAAGGTCAGGCGGCCTTGACCAGCGGCAGTTCGTCCCAGTGGGTTGTGTACCGGGGTGAACGCATATTGCGCTTCATGGTCCAGTCAAGGCCGGACTTGACGCCTGCGTACCCCAATCCAATGGAACCGCGCCCAAAGCGGCGGCTGACGTCCTCCAGCAGCGGCCCGATGCCGCGTTCCTCGTGCCGGTTCTCGAAAGGCTCCAGCGGTGGCTGGTTGCCGGTGGGCCGAAGATCGGTCAGCATCAGGCCCGCCTTCGCATACCTGAGCCCTTCCCGGATTTTCGGCAGCAGAGCGTGCGCGGCCCTGGTGAGCAGGAGCGGATCCGCGGTGGGCATGGGAAGCCGGACGCACACCGTAGGATACGCCTGCTCCTGGTTCCGGAACGGCGAGGTGGCTGCGAACGCCGTCAGCACCTTTGCCTGGAGGCCGTGTTTGGACAGCCGTGCGCTCGCCTGCTGGCTGTAAATGCCCAGCACCTCCCGCACACCGGCAGAGGTGGTCACCGGGGTGGCGAACGAGCGGGAAAAGATCAACTGGTCGCGGCCAACGCGCTCCTCCTCCATGGGAATGCAGGCAGTGCCGCGCAGTTCGAGGACGGTGCGCATCAGCACCACCGAAAACTTGCCCCTGATCGCCACCGGGTCGGCGTGCATCAGGTCCAGCACGGTAAAGATCCCCATGGCATTCAGGCGCTTGGCCAGGCGCCCGGCGACGCCCCAGATCTCGTCCACGGGCAACCGGCCCATCAAGCCCTCCCGCACCGGCGGCGGCACTGACTCCCAGAGGCACACCCCGCCAAATGCGGGATTGTTCTTGGCCCACTTGTTGCACAGCTTGGCCAGTGTTTTGGTGGGAGCTATCCCTACGCACACCGGAACCCCGACGTGGCGCAGCACGGCCTCCTTGATCCGGCGGCCAAGGACCAACAGCTGGTCCGGTTCGCCCTTGACGCCGAGGAACGCCTCGTCAATGCTGTAGACCTCCAGCCACGCCGAGTAGCGGCCGAGAAGTTCCATGACTCGGGCGCTGATGTCCCCGTACAACTCATAATTGCTGGACTTGGCCACCAGGCCCCATTCCTTGGCCCGCGGCGCGAGCTTGAACCAGGGCTCCCCGGTGGAGATGCCGAGGGCTTTCGCCTCGGGGGACCGGGTAACCGCGCAGCCGTCATTGTTGGACAGGACCACGAGCGGCCGGCCCTCCAGGGAGGGATCGAAGGCGCGCTCCGCCGACGCGTAGAAGCAGTTGACGTCCACATGGGCGATCTGCGGCATCCTCCGCATGGGGGCCGGCTTAGCCACGATGCACTTCACACATGATGGAGGCACCGGGTGGCAACGCCCCAGATGGTCAGCTCGGACAGGGCCGGTACCCGGATGTCCGGATACCGCGGGTTTTCCGCCTGCAGCACCACGCCGTTGCCGGTGATGCGCAGGCGCTTGACCGTCAGTTCTCCGTCCAGGACGGCGATCACCACAGACCCGTCCCGCGGTTCCAGGGCCCGGTTCACAATGAGTTCATCGCCGTCGCTGATGCCCGCGCCTTCCATGGAGTCCCCGGTTACCCGGACCACGAACGTGCTGGTGATGTCCTTGATCAGGTGGGCGTTCAGGTCGATCCGGCCATCGAAGTAGTCCTGTGCGGGCGACGGAAACCCCGCCGCCACTGCCACGGGCGAGATCAGCACCGATAACAAGGAGACGCCCGCATCTATCACGCGGGGACCAATAATAACGCCCACAACACACCTTTATTCGAATATATGTTCGATACTTCAGTGTAGCCCCGCAGGCCGACAACGGGAGCCGGCGGCCAACGTAGACTTGCAGGATGCGGTTGGTTGCGAGCGATATTGACGGAACGATCCTTGGGCACGACGGAAAAATCAGCCCGCGCACCATACGCGCCTTCCACGCCTGCCGGGATGCCGGCGTCGAACTGGTCTTCGTCACCGGGCGCCCTCCGCGCTGGCTGCACCCGCTTGAGGAGCAGCTGGGCCACGCCGGACGGGTGATCTGCTCCAACGGTGCCGTCGTCTGGGACCTGGAAGCGGACCAACTGGTATCCGCCCGTGCGCTGGCCACCGCTGCTGTCCTGGAAATCCGCCGCGTCATCAAGGAACTCCGTCCCACCGCGCTGTTCGCCGCCGAAACGCTCACCGGGTTCCACCTTGAGCCGGGCTTCATCGAAAACGAATCCAGCGAACTCCTCGCCGAATTCACTCCGGCGCCGCTCCATGAAACGCTCACCGGGGACGATTCCGTGGTCAAATTCCTGGCCATTGTCCGGGAGGGCACCCCGGACGACTTCCTCGCCGAGGTGGCGCCCGCCGTCGAACACCTGGCCGCCGCCACGCACTCCTCGCCCGGCGTCGCCATGCTGGAACTGTCCCTCCCGGGCGTGAACAAGGCCGTCACCCTGGCCGAGTACGCGGCCGCACTGGGCATCGATGCCGCCGACGTGGTCGCCTTCGGCGACATGCCCAACGACATCGAAATGCTCCGCTGGGCCGGTCACGGTTACGCGATGGCCAGCGGCCACCCCGAGGCCATCAGGGCGGCGGGCCGGCAGGCACCGCATTTTGACGACGACGGCGTGGCCCAGGTCCTGGAGGCCAGGCTGGCAGCCTTGGGCGTCCAGTTTTCCTGACTCCCGCCCCGTACTTCCAGCTGGCGCTCACCTGGCGTTTACCTTTCGTCTGTACCGTCAAGGCTGGAGGGTTCGCCCCTCACCGGCCGGCTCACAGGGGGTTCCGATGGCACGAAGCGTCAAACAGCGCGCAGCAGATGCGCCGCTGCGCAAGGCAACGCCTGATCCGCACTGGAAGCAGTTGCGCCAGGGCGACAGGGTCCGCGTCCTGCTGTCACCCGGCTTCCAAGCGAGCGGGGTAGTGGACACCATTACCGCAGACCACAGCGCCGTCTGGGTCCACCTGGATGGCGGCCGCGGACGCGTCCTGCTGCACTGCGGCGACGGCGTGGACATCCTGCCCTGTGGCGAGACCGACTGCCGGGACTGACGGTGCGGGCCTCGGGTACGCTCGCAGGGTGACCCTGCCCTTTTTTCAACACCCCGACGACGCCGGGCGGCAGCTTCCCATCGCCATGGCCCACCGGGGCTTCTCGGTGGACGGGCTGGAAAACTCCATGGCCGCGTTCCGCGCCGGCATCGAACTCGGCTTCCGCTATCTCGAAACGGATGTCCACACCACGGCGGACGGCGTGCTGCTGCTGTTCCACGATGAATTCCTGGACCGGGTGACCGACGGCAGAGGCAGGGTCGGGGATCTTGCCGCCGCAGAGGTGGCGAAGGCGCGGATCGACGGCCGTGAACCCATTCCCACGTTCGACGAGCTGGTCACCGGCCTGCCGGAGGCCAGGCTGAACCTCGACGTCAAGGACTGGGATTCGGTGCGGAGCACTGCCGCCGCGATCGAGCGGCACCAGGTGCACCACCGGGTGCTGGTCACCAGCTTTTCGGACCGGCGGCGGCGGGCGGTGCTGAAGCTGCTCAGCCGGCCGGTGGCCTCCTCCGCCGGCGTGGCCTCGAATGCCCTCTTCACCCTCCTGGGACCTGTCCTTCCGCGGGCGGCCTTCCGCCGGATCATGCGCCGGCCGCTCCGCGATATCCAGGCATTGCAGGTTCCCGTGCGGTACGGACGGGTCCCCGTGGTCACCGCAGGCTTCATCCGCCGCGCCCACGACCTTGGCCTGGTGGTGCATGTCTGGACCATCAACGAGGCCGCTGAGATGCACCGCCTCCTCGAGCTGGGGGTGGACGGCATCGTCACGGACCGTGCGGACCTGCTGCGCGAGGTGCTCAGTGCACGCGGCCAGTGGCCGCCGGCGCAGGAACCCCGGTAGGTTCCGTGCCGGCTACTCGCCGGGGCTGGCCAGGTGGCGTTCCAGGCCGTCCACGTCCAGGCGGGTGTTCCAGTTGGCCCAGTCCTCAGGCCGTACCGAGGGGCGGCCCAGCAGGTAGCCCTGGCCGGCGCTGATGCCGAGTTCCGTCAGGACCTTCAGCTCGCCCACTGTCTCAATGCCTTCGGCCACCAGGGTGATGCCGATCTGGTCCGTGAAGTCCACCAGGCAAGCGGCGAGGGCGCGCTGGACGCCGTCTTTGTCCACGTCACCGATCACGTTGCGGCCCACCTTGAGGAAGTCCGGGCGCAGGTGGATCATGCGGCTCAGGGCGCCGGCTCCGGTGTGGGTGTCGTCCACGGCGATCCGGAGGCCCTTTTCGCGGAGGGGATTGAGTGCGGAGATGAACTGAAGGTATTCCTCTTCCGGAATGTCTTCCGTCAATTCGAGCACCACCCGGTCGATGGGGAGCTCGATGTGCTCGAACAGTTCGGGCAGCCGCGGGTCCATGCAGGACGTGGGGGAGATGTTGAGGGACACGTAGAGGGAACCGGGCAGGTCACGGGCAGCTGCTGCAGCCGAGCCAAGGGCTGAGAACTCGAGGTTCGCGCCCAGGCCCACGGCCTCTGCCTCGGCAAACCAGAGTTCCGCGGTGGCGCCGTCGTCGCTGACGAAGCGCGAGAGCGCCTCCACACCCACCACGGCCTTTCCTTCCAGCCCGTAGATGGGCTGGAAGGCGGTCATCAGCATGTGGTTTTCCAGCAGGGCGCTGATCCGGGAGGCGCTGCGGATGGCGTCCAACTGTTCGGCCAGCTTCGGTGGCAGTACGGGCGGCGCCAGGCGCATCTGCCGTACGGATTCAATGGTTTCCGCCGTGTTGGCGTCGCTCCTCCGGGCCTCCAGGAGATATTCCAGCAGGGCCCGCTCGGGCACGCCGGGATTCTCATCGAGGCTGTCGCTCAGCCGCTGCCGGACAGCGGCCCCCGCGGGATCCGTATCCGAGAGTACTGCGGCGATAATTCCCCATGCTTGTACACGAACCGACATTAGCTACGCCCCCAGTTGACGAAGTAATGACCCATTGGCCCATTAATGTTCAATTTCAAAAACGCCTTTTAGAGTCCGGTGCTGCTGTGAGACCTGAAATTCCGCGGCGACGAAAAAGCCCGACACCGCACGCTGATCGTATAACGGCGGCCACAAAAGCGCAGTAGTTTGCGCACTACTGGTTAGCGCTTTCCGCCCGCTCTTTCAATAAACCTGGAATCTGGTCGGGCGGGACCGGCCGGCCGAAGTAGTAGCCCTGGGCGCTGCGGCAGCCCAGGCTGCGAAGGATTTCCGCCTGCTCCGCCGTTTCCACGCCCTCCCAGACAGCTTCCAGCCCGCAGGCACGCACCAGCTGGAGGACTGCTGCCACCAGGCCCGGCTGGCTGGGATCGCTCTCCAGTCCGGTGATCAGCGACCGGTCAACCTTGACCCGGTCCACCGGCAAACGGCGGAGGTAGCTGATGGATGAGTAGCCCGTGCCAAAATCGTCAATTTCAATGCCCACGCCCAGGCCCCGCAGGCCGCCCAGCGAGTATCGGTCCAGCTCATTGCCCTTGACGATTGCCACTTCCGTCAGTTCCAGGACCACCTGGTCGGGCCGCACGCGGGTTTCTTTCAGGACGTTGCGCACGTCCTCGATGAACTGCAGGCTTTGGAGGTCCGTGGCGGAGATGTTGATCCGCACGGAGAAATCGCTGTCCACCAGCGAGCTGTCGATCCATTCCCGCAGCTGCCACACAGCGGTCCTGAGGACCCACAGGCCCAGCTCGGAGATCAGCCCCGCCTCCTCCGCCAGCGGGATGAACTCGTCCGGCATGATGAAGCCCCGGGTGGGATGGTTCCAGCGGACCAGCGCCTCCACGCCCTCGACGCGTCCGGTGTTGAGCTCAACCACCGGCTGGTAGTAGAGGGTCAGGCCATCCTCCTTGATGGCTGCGCGCAGGTCATCCACCAGCTGGCTGCGGAGGCGCCGCATCAGCAGCAGCGCGGGTTCGAACCGGTGCAGCTTGTTCTGGCCCTCCGCCTTGGAGGCGTACATGGCGACGTCGGCCTCCATCAGCATGTCCTCCGGGCTCTGGCCTTCGCTGCCCAGGCTGAGCCCGATGCTGGCACCGCAGCGCACGCTGCGGCCGGGGAGCTCGATGGGTTCGCTGAGCGCCGCCAGGATGCGGTGCGCCACGATGGCGGCCTGGTCCGGTGATGCCGTGGGCATCACGATGGCGAATTCGTCCCCGCCCAGGCGGGCTACGACGTCGGAAACGCGCACCGCGCCCCGCAGCCGTTCGCCCACGGTCACCAGCACCTGGTCGCCGGCGGTATGTCCAAGGCTGTCGTTGATCGACTTGAACGAGTCCAGGTCCATCAGCAGGATTGCCGGGCACTCGCCGGCCGGTTCCAGGGTCCTTCCGTCCACGGCCAGCAGCGCGGTCCGAAGGGCTTCGATGAGGGCGGACCGGTTTGCCAGGCCGGTCAGGGGGTCCTGCATCGCCATTTTCTGCATTTCCAGGTGGGCTTCGTGCAGCAGTTGGGTCCGGACCTGGACCCGCTGTTCGAGTTCCTGGTAGATGATCTCCAAGTCCTCGGCGAGCAGGTTGGTGCCCATGATGATGGCGTCCAGTTCGTCCCGGGCGGGGGAGACCTCAATCCGGGAGGTGAGGTCGCCGGAAGCGAGCCGGACAATGCCTTCCAGCAGCTGGGAAAGCCGGGGGTCGTCGTCGGCAAACATTGCCAGTCCTCCTTCCCGCTTAGTTGACCTGGGCGTGGTCGGTGCCTAGGGGAAGGCTGACCGTCACCGTGGTCCCGGCGCCCAGGGTGGAGGCCACATCGATGCTGCCGCCGTGGCGGTCCACGATGTCCTTGGAGATGGCCAGGCCCAGGCCGGTGCCCGGGATGGCCCCGTTCATGGCGTTGGAGGCCCGGTAGAAGCGGGTGAACACATGGTTGATCTCGTCGCTGGAAATGCCGATTCCGGTGTCGGCGATCCGGACAGTGGCCCATTTGGATCCGTCGGCACCGGCGTAGGACTCACTGCCCACCTCGATGCGTCCGCCGCTGGGGGTGAACTTGATGGCGTTGGACACCAGGTTGGTAAAGACCTGCTGGAGCTGTACCTCGTCGGCAAGGATCTCCGGATCCTCTGGAACGGGATCGACGTCGATGGTGACGTTCTGCAGCGTGGCCAGCGGCCGCAGTGCGGCGGCCACCAGGTCAAGGGTCTGCCCCAGGCGTACGGGCGCCAAGTGCATCACGGTGTCATCCAGTCCGCCACGCGAGACGCTGAGCATATCCTCGATGAGCGTCCGCAGCCGTTCGGTGTTGCGGACCACGATGTCCAGCATCTGGTGGACTTCCTTGGATACCGGGTGTTCAGTGCTCTCCTGGATCATGTCCAGGTAGGCCATGATCGAGGTCAGCGGCGTCCTCAGCTCGTGGTTCACGGTGGCCAGGAAGTCCGTCTTTGCCTTGTCGAGTTCCCGCAGCTGTTTGACCACCTGCTGCTGGCTGTTGATCAGGTGGCTCTGGATCAGTCCGTACGCGGCGTTGCCCGCCACGTGCTGGATCAGCCCGAGCTCGGCGCTGGACCAGGTCCTGGGCCGCTCCATCATGGCGATCCAGATGATGCCCAGGGACGAGTTTCCTTCGCCGATGGGAACTGCCAGGGTGGAGGCGGCCCCGGCTACAGCGGGTGCGGGCCTCGCGGGGGCATCCGCATCGGCCTCGCTGCCGTCGGCAGACAGCGTTTCCGTGCCCGCCCAGAGCGCATCCGCCGTGGCACGGGCTTCGTCCTCGCCAGGCAGGGCTTCGGGGCGCAGCTCCACGAGCCCGCCCCGGCGCCAGGTGGCCGTGATCACCGGGACCCTGTGGTCCTCGAAGGTGGAAAGGACAACGTAATCGGCCTTGAAGGTCCGGCCGAATCCGGCCACGACGTGGTCGGCAATTTCCTGGGGATTGTTGGTGGCGCGCACCGCCGCGGACACTTCACGCAGCTGTTCGCGGAGCCCCTCCGCCTCCTCCCGTGACGCGCGGCGGCGGGATGCCTGCTCGATAAGGACCGACGCGCGGTGGACCAGTTCCTGCGGTGCGGGCGGCTTGGTGATGCAGTCGTGGATGCCGGGCGGGTTCGCTGCCCCAATGTCCGCCGGATCGTCCAGGTCCACCATCACCAGGACCGGGGCGGTCGTCCGGACCGCTGACAGCGGCGCGTCCGCGACGATGATGGAAGGCTCGCCGGCAGCCAGCAGCCGGGCCAGGGACGCGGCGTCGGCGGCTTCCAGGACGGTGTAGCCGGCCTCCCGCAGGGCGTGTGCGTTAAGGGCCAGGCGCCCGGCGTCGGGATCGGCAACGACGGCGGTGCGGGGCAGGCGCACATCACTCGGGACAGCCGTCACAGTGCTCCCTTCCCTCCCAGTTGAGTACATTGTAGGGGGATGCAGGGTGCAGGGGGCCACTACGGCCGTCCCGCGCCCCAACCGCCGCCCCGCGCCGGGGCGCGCCGTAATGTAGCGCAAGGTGCGCCGCCTGCGGGAGCGGGAACATATATTTGAGCCGTGTCCTCCCGAACCAAATCGACGTCGTCCGCCTGGCGGAAGTACTTGTTGATCCCCAAGCTCGTCAGGTTGTCCCGGAGTGCTCCGAAGGACCGGCATAAGGCGTGGGACCAGTATTGGGCCGGTATCACCGCCACGGGCCCGGGCGGCGAGGTCCTGTGGGATTCGGGCAGCGACCACGAGTTCCTCGGCTACCGGGACAACCTCCTGCGCTACCTGGACCCGGCCCTCCCGGTGGTGGACGCCGGTTGCGGCCACGGCGGTTTCACCCGGGCGCTCGCGGGTGTCTTCCCGCGGGTAATTGGCGTGGATGTGTCGCCGCACGCGGTTGACATAGCGCGGCGGCAGTCCGCAGGAGCTGCCAACCCTGCTTTCGAAGCGCTCGACATGACTGCACCGGGCGCCGGCGCTGCCCTGGCAGAGTCAATCCATGCGGGTGCTGATGGCGCCAACGTCTTCATTCGCGGAGTCCTGCACGTCCTCGATCCCGCCCACCAGAAGGCGCTCGTGGAAAACCTGGGGACCTTGGCCGGCAACCGCGGCACCGTCTTCATGGCGGAAACCAACTTCCACGGGAACCCGGTGGAGTACGTGTCCCACCTCGGTGCCACCACGCGCGGCATCCCGGCGCCGCTGGAACTGGCCATCCGCGGGCTGCCGATGCCCGGCCACTTCGGCCCCGAAGAACGCGAACGGGCGTTCCCGCCGTCGGACTGGGAACTCCTGGAAGACGGCCACGCTGCCATCGAAACCAATCCGGTCACGGGCGTCCCCGGGCAGGACCGGGTGCCCGGATATTACGCGGTGGTCCGGCCCCGGCGGTAGCGCGCTGGGCCTGCTTTTCCGCACGTTTCCGCAGGCCTGTGGGTATCTCCGCAGGCCATCCACACAGTCCTGGCGCGGGTCCTTGACATGGAGCGGATCCGGAGGCTCTATGGTAAGTACGCTTATCAATTGGCCGCAGGAAAGGAAAGAGCTGTGGCAGGGGACCAAGGCAACAGCACCCGTCAGTTCATTCCGTCCGGGGCGCTCCGCAGGCTGCTGCTCCCGCCCACCTACGGGCGGCATGTCACCGAGGTTGCCGAATTCACCATCCTGTCCGTGGAGGTGTGGGCGTCCGGGCTGGTGGTCAACATCCACCTGCCCTCGGACGGTGCGCCCGAGCCGCGGCTCACGCTCCAGGATCACTTCGGGACCGAATACACCCTGCAGGATTCGGCCACGGTGGGCACCCGCAACCTGCAGGTCTTTGCCCCGTCGGTGCCTCCCGGCACCAGAAGCCTGACCGTCAGGTCCGCGGACGACGACGGCCGGCCCGTGGTGACGTTCGCCGTGCCGTGGATGTCTGCGCCCGAGAGCCCGCCCACCCTGGCCGCCGGACCACGCGGGCGCTCCAGCGGCACCGACGGGCCCTACGAGCCGGAACTCCGCCGCCCCGCCTGACCTGCTACCCGCCTGCCCCCGATGAAAGGCCCGCCATGCCGGACACCAGCAATTTCACGCCTACCGCTGCCATCGTCACTGCCTCCGATTCCGGGATCGGCAAGGCCACCGCGGTGGCGCTCGCGCGCGCCGGCCTGGATGTTGGCGTCACCTGGCATACGGACAGGGCGGGTGCCGAGGGTACTGCCGAGGAAGTTCGGAGCCTGGGCCGGAGGGCCGTAGTCCGGCAGCTGGACACCACCGAACTCCGTGCTGCCGCCGGAGTCATCGACGACCTCGCCGGGGAGCTGGGTGGCCTGGACGTCTTTGTGAACAACGCCGGCACCGGGGCGAACACCAGGTTTTTGGACATGGGCATCGACGACTGGATGCGGATCCTGGATACCAACCTCAATGGGGCCTTCGTCTGCCTGCAGGCCGCGGCCCGGTACATGGTCCGCGCCGGCAGCGGCGGGCGCCTGATTGCGGTGTCCAGCGTCCATGAGTTCCAGCCCCGCGTCGGCTCCTCCGCCTACGATGCCTCCAAGCACGGCCTCGGCGGCCTCATGAAGACGCTTGCCCTGGAACTGGGCCAGTACGGCATCACGGCCAACACGGTGGCCCCAGGCGAGATCGCCACGCCCATGACGGGGCAGGAGGACCAGGACCCGACGACGATCAGGCGGCCCGGTGTCCCGCTCGGCCGGCCGGGGCACGCGCGGGAGATCGCCGACGTCATTGCGTTCCTCGCCTCGCCCGCCTCCAGCTACGTGACCGGTGCGGCCTGGGTGGTGGATGGCGGGATGCTGCAGATGGGACCGCAAGCGGGCTCCCACCTCGCCGGCGACGAATGGCGCCAGGGGTAACAGCACTTCCGGCGCCCTGGGCGTCCGTATTACGATGGCAAGCGCTTTCCCGGCGGATACTGGCATGATGGAGCGCATGCGCATTCTTATTGCTCCGGACAAATTCAAGGGGTCCCTCACGGCGGCAGAAGCGGCCGCCGCCATCGCCGAAGGGGCACTGCGGGTCTACCCGGATGCCGTGGCCACCCAGTTCCCCATCGCCGACGGCGGAGAGGGGACCCTGGAGGCCGCCGTCGCGGCCGGGTACGAGGAGCGGCTCAACGCCGTGGTGGGACCGATCCTTGCCCCCGTCGGCGCCGCCTGGGCCATCCACAAAGGGGCCGACGGCACGGTCACGGCAGTGATCGAGACGGCCCAGGCGTCCGGACTGGCCGACATGGAACCGACCCCTGCCAACGCCTTGCGCGCCCACAGCTACGGCTGCGGCCAGCTCATCGCCGCCGCCCTGGACGCGGGCGCCACCGAGATCGTGCTGGGCCTGGGCGGTTCGGCAATGACCGACGCCGGGAGCGGCGCCCTGCGCGCCCTGGGATTGAAGCCGCTTGATGGTGCCGGGAATGTGGTGCCGCTGGGCGGCGGGTCGCTGGCCGACGTCGTATCCCTGGATACATCCGGGCTGGACCCGAGGCTCGCGGCCACCACCTTCCGGATCGCCGTGGACGTCCGCAACCCGCTGTATGGACCGTCCGGTGCAGCCCACGTCTTCGGCCCCCAGAAGGGTGCGGACCCGGAAGCTGCCGAACTGCTCGACGCCGGCCTGCGCAACTGGGCATCCATACTGCGGGAAGTGACGGGCCGGGACGTGAACGTCCCCGGGGCGGGCGCCGCCGGCGGCTTCCCGGCGTCGTTCCTTGCCTTCACCGACGCCACGCTGGAGGGCGGCTTCGCGCTGGTGGCCGGCCTGACCGGCCTGGCCGGCCAGCTGGACAGCGCAGACCTGGTGATCACAGGGGAGGGGTCCATGGATTCGCAGTCGCTGACCGGCAAAGCGCCGATTGCGCTCGCGGATGCAGCCCGGGAGCGCGGGATTCCGGTCATCGTGGTGGCCGGCCGGATCCTGGTGACCCTCGAAGACCTCGCCAAGCATGGCGTGGTGGCAGCGGCGCAGTTGCTGGACGTGGCAGCGAGCCCGGACGACGCCGTCGCCAACGCGGGCAAGTACCTCGCCTGGGCAACAAGCCAGGTGCTCGAAGGCGCCTAGCCGGCCAGGGGTTGCAGGGCGCCCAAGTCCGCCTTACTGCGCCTTGCCGGGAGGAAGCGGGGCGGGCTTCCCCGAAGCCCGCTTGTTGAGTCGGAACGGAACGAATACCAACAGCACCACCATGATGCCCAGCAAAGCTCCGCCGGCAGAAACTCCGGCCGAGCGCCCGGCCGCGACGTCGAAGACGAGGGCTGCCGTGCCCGCGCTGAGCAGGGCGATGCCGCCAAGGGCAATCTTGGTGATGGTGTCCGCGCTGGACACCAGTGTTTCCTTCAACCGTTTGCGGAACAGCCTGCGGTGCACGCTCACCGGAAGGAGGATGAAGGCGGTGGTCAGGGCCGCCACCACGACGTTCGCGAGGTAGAGGGCCACCTCTACGCCATCAAGCGTTTCAAACCGCTGCTGGAACGGCAGCGTCAGCAGGAAGCCGGCCAGGATCTGCACCCCGGTCTGGAGCACGCGAAGCTCCTGCAGGAGTTCTGCCCAGTTGCGGTCCAGCTGCTCCTCGCGGGTCTCATTCCGTCCCGTCCGGCCCGTGTAGTCCTCAACATTGGACACCGGTGCTCCTTCCTTGCAGGCCAAGTACCAGGTCTTCTTTCTACTCCTCCCGTACCCGGAAACAAGGCATCCCGTTGCACTTGCACCCAGACTTGATAAGTTTGCTGATTATCACCCGCAGTTGGCACACAGGAGGAAGCATGACGCAGGAAAACCAGCAGGCTGAACCCGAGTCCGCCCCGGGCGGTTACGGCACCCCCACTGCCGAGCAGGAAGCGGCCGGTACGCAGGGCCAAGGGTCCGGTGGCGGGTCTTCCGCCGGCGCGGACACCAACGAACCGCAGCAGGGAGCGGGCCAGGAACCCGTGCCCCACGACATGGACCTTCCGTCCAGCGCCGCGGAAATCGATGAGTCGAATGACGATTCCCAAGGTTCGGCGCCGGTTTCCTCCGAATCCGGCGAGGAAGCCACGGGCCTTCCGGACGGCAGCGGAAACGACCTCCCGCAGGAGGAATCGCCCAATGACGACGACGAGAGCTTTGACGCCGGATAAAGCGACCTAAGACGGTGGCCCCTGGATCAGATACTGGAACCAGGGGCCACCGTTTTTGCTGTATGGGCCTATGCTGTATCAGCCTCCGTGGGAGTTGTTCGACGCCGGTGCCATCTGCACGGATCCGGGCGAGCTGGGCATGACCGTGCGTGGTCGAGAAAGACTCCGTGTGGCCGTCATTGGCGGACAGGAAGATGGTTTCGCCATCAGGATTCGATCCACACCTCGCACTGCTGCCCCGGCCGGAGGGTCCGCACGCCGCGTCAGTCGTTGCTGCTGAAGGCGGCGTCGAAGCTGGTTTGGGAGGCGGGGAAGTCGTACTTTTTCAGGGCGGCGAGGGCTTCGGGGGCTCCGTGGAGGCGGTCCATGCCGGCGTCCTCCCATTCGATGCTGATGGGGCCGTTGTAGCCGATGGCGGAGAGGGCCCGGAAGGAGGCTTCCCAGGGGACGTCGCCGCGTCCGGCGGAGACGAAGTCCCAGCCGCGGCGGGGGTCGCCCCAAGGCAGGTGGGAGCCCATGACGGTGTTGCGTCCGGTCTGGCGGATCTTGGTGTCCTTGCAGTCCACGTGGTAGATCCGGTCCTTGAAGTCCCAGATGAAGGAGACGGGGTCGATGCCTTGCCACATCATGTGCGAGGGGTCCCAGTTCAGGCCGAATGCTTCGCGGTGGCCGATCGCTTCGAGGGTGCGGACGGTGGTCCAGTAGTCGTAGGCGATCTCGGAGGGGTGGACTTCGTGGGCGAACCGGACGCCTTGTTCGTCGAAGACGTCCAGGATGGGGTTCCAGCGGTCGGCGAAGTCCTGGTAGCCGGCGTCGATGACTTTTTCCGGGACGGGCGGGAACATGGCCACGTACTGCCAGATGGCGGAGCCGGTGAACCCGACCACGGTGTCCACGCCCAGTGCTTTGGCGAGCCGGGCGGTGTGTTTCATTTCCTCCGCGGCGCGTTGGCGCACACCTTCGGGGTCGCCGTCGCCCCAGACTTTGGAGCCGACGATGGCCTGGTGGCGGAAGTCGATGGGGTCATCGCAGACTGCCTGGCCTTTGAGGTGGTTGGAGATGGCCCAGACTTTGAGGTTGTACTTGTCCAGGATCTCGAGTTTGGACTCGACGTAGCCGGGTTCGTCCCAGCGCCAGGCGTCCAGGTGGTCGCCGGAGACGGCGATTTCCAGTCCGTCGTAGCCCCAGCCGGAGGCCAGGCGCGCGACTTCTTCGAAGGGCAGGTCGGCCCACTGGCCGGTGAACAGGGTGAACGGGCGGGGCATGGGGGCTCCTTGGTGGTGGGGCGCTAGTGGCGCACGACGGTGAGGGTGCTCTTATTGGCTGCGGATTCCTCCACGGCGTCCAGGACGTACTGGACGTTCAGTCCTTCTTCGAACGACGGCGACGGCTGGGTTCCGTCCCGGACCGCCAGCAGGAAGTCGCGGACCTGGTGGGTGAAGGTGTGTTCCCAGCCGATGATGTGTCCCTGCGGCCACCACGCTTCCAGGTAGGGGTGCTCGGGTTCGTTGACCAGGATCCGGCGGAAGCCCTGCTCCCGGGTGGGGGCGGTGGCGTCCAGGAAGCCGAGTTCGTTGAGGTTTTCCAGGTCGAACAGGAGGCTGCCCTTCTCGCCGTACACCTCGATCTGGAGGGCGTTCTTCCGGCCGGTGGCCACCCGGGAGACCTCCACTGAGGCGACCGCCCCGGAGGTGAGGGATAATGTGGCCCAGGCGGCGTCGTCGACCGTCACCTCTTCGAGGCCGCCTGCGGGACCACTTGTGCCGGGACGGCGGTCCACGAAGGTGTGCAGCCGGCCGCTGACCTCGCTGACCTGGTCGCCGAGGAGGAAGAGGACCTGGTCGATGGCGTGGCTGGCGATGTCCCCCAGCGCGCCGGACCCGGCGGTTTCCTTTCGCAGCCGCCAGGTCATGGGCGCCTGCGCATCGGCGAGCCAGTCCTGGAGGTAGGCGGCGCGGACGTGCCGGACCGTGCCCAGGCGTCCCTCGGCGATCAGTTCCCTGGCCAGGGCAAGTGCCGGGACGCGCCGGTAATTGAAGCCGATCATCGACTGCACGCCCCGGGCACGGGCCTTGGCGGCAGCGGCCGTCATGAGTTCGGCCTCGGCCAGCGTGTTGGCCAGGGGCTTCTCCACCAGCACGTGCTTGCCCGCCTCCAGCGCTGCGATCGCGATCTCGGCATGCATCCACCCCGGCGCGCAGATGTCCACGATGTCGATGTCATCCCGTTCAATCACGGCGCGCCAGTCGGTGGCCGACTCCGCCCAGCCGTACGCGGCCGCGGCCTCGGCCACGGCGGTGGCGTCCCGGCCCACGAGGACCTTCTGCTCGAAGGCCGGGACGTCGAAGAAGCTGGCCACGTTCCGCCATGCGTTGGAGTGCGCCTTGCCCATGAAGGCGTAACCGATCGCGGCCACACCCAACGGGCGGCCGGACCGTCGGGAGGGCGTGGAATCGGAGGGGTGTGCGGGTGTGCTCATGATGCGTTCCTGCTGCCTGTCAGAGGGTGGCGGTTTCCGGAGCCCAGTCCTCCGGGATGGCGGAGGATGCCGGGGCGGAGCTTTCGACGTCGATGAACGTGCCGGAGTCGATGGACTCACTGATCGAAACCATGGTGTCCAGCACGTGGTACGCCAGGTCGCCGGTGGCCCTGTGGGCTGTTCCTGCCCGCAGTGAGCGAGCCATGTCCAGCACGCCCATGCCGCGGCCGTTAGCGGGCCCGGTGGCGGGAACGGTGGTCCAGTCCTCGTCGCCGGCGCGCCAGAGCTTGATCTCGCCGGTGAAGTAGTTGGGGTCCGGCAGCGACAGGGTTGCTTCGGTGCCCGTGATCTCCACGAAGCCCATCCGGGTCCGGGGGGACTCGAAGGAGAAGACGCTGTGCGAGGAGGCGCCGGACTCGAACTGCGCCATGGCAGAGACGTGGGTGGGCACCTCGACGGTGAACTTCTCGCCCGCCTTGGGGCCGGAACCGATCACGCGCACATCCTTGGCCTTGGACCCGACGGCGGCCACCTTGCGGATGGAGCCGAACGCCTGGACCAGGGTGGTGAGGTAGTACGGGCCCATGTCGAACAGCGGGCCGGCACCGTGCTGGAAGAGGAACGCCGGGTTGGGGTGCCAGGACTCCGGGCCGGGGGTCTGGAACGTGGTCATCGCCGTCAGCGGGGTGCCGATGTCGCCGCGCTGGATCAGGCGCAGGGCGGTCTGGATCCCGGCACCGAGGAACGTGTCCGGGGCGCAGCCCAGGCGGATACCGGCGGTGTCCGCCGTCTTGAGCAGGCCCAGCCCGGACTCGCGGTCCAGGGAGAAGGGCTTCTCGGTCCAGACGTGCTTGCCGGCGTTGACGGCGGCGGTGGCCACCTCCACGTGTGCTGCCGGGATGGTGAGGTTGACGATGATTTCGACGTCGGGGTGGTTCAGGGCCTTCTCCACCCCGCCCCACTCGGGGATGCCGTACTCCTTGGCCCGCGCCTCGGCGGCCTCCTCGAAGAGGTCCGCGATGACGTGGACCTTCAAGTCCGGGAACGCAGTGAGGTTGTCCAGGTACTGCTTGCTGATCACCCCGGCGCCGATCACGCCGACGCCCACCGGGCCCTTGCGGGAAGATTTTGCTGCGGGCGTGCTCATGCGTTGGCCCCCTCGGCTGCGGTGTTGCTGTTCAGGAAAGCAAGGCTTTCGGCGATGCCTTCGAAGATGTCACCGGCGTAGTCGTCGAACTCCACGACTCCCACTTCAAGCGACGTGGCCGCGGCGATCACGTCCATGACCGGCACTTTGCCCTGGCCCGCCGGCTGCTGGGCCTTGTTGTCCCTGGTGAGGGGGCCGTCCTTGATGTGGATGAACTTCACCCGGTCACCCAGCTTTGCCAGGATGTCCACCGGGTCCTGCCCGCCCACGGCTACCCAGTAGGTGTCCACTTCGAGGACGAGTTCCGGGTCCAGCAGGGATTCGAAGTATTCCAGCGCGGTGCGGCCGTCGATTATGGACTCCAGCTCCCAGGCGTGGTTGTGGTAGCCCACCCGGATGCCGTACTCGGCCCCCTTCCTGGCAGCCTGGTTGAGCTTTTCGGCGGTGGCTTGGATGTCTTCGGCCTTCTGCCAGTGCTCGGCGGGCAGGAACGGGTCAATGACCGTGCTGATGCCCAGTTCCTTGGCCGCGGTGAAGATCTCGTCCTGGTCCTGGCTCATCAGCGGGGCGTGGCCGGACGGTGCGGTGAGGCCGTTCTCTTTCAGGGCTGCGCCGAGTTCCTTGGCCGTGGCTACGAAGTTGTAGGGCTCCACCTGGGTGAAGCCGATATCAGCAACCTTCTTGATGGTGCCGGGCAGGTCCTCGGAGATGGCGTTGCGGAGCGTGTAGAGCTGAAGCGAGTAGGACATGGGTTTCCTTAGCGGTGTTGGGAAGCGGTTGGTCGAATGCGGCGGTCAGCGGCCGGCGAGGGAGCCGCCGATGCCACCTACGCTGAAGTATTTGTTCAGGGCGGCGAACACGATGACGGGCGGAAGCATCATGACCACGGCCAGGGCCATGACTGAGGTCCAGTCTGTCGCGTTTTGCTGGAAGAAGGACTGCACGCCCATGGGAAGGGTGAAGATTTCGTTGGAGCGGAGGAAGACGATGGCCACGAGGTAGTCGTTCCAGGCCAAGAGGAAGGCGAAGATGGCGGTGGAGAGGACGCCGGGGAGGGAGTTTCGGAGGACCACTTTGGTGAAGGATCCGAAGACGGAGCAGCCGTCGATCCAGGACGCTTCCTCGAGGCTGATGGGGATGGAGTCGAAGTATGCGGCCATCATCCAGGTGGCCACCGTCATGGTGGAACCGACGTAGATGATGGTCAGGCCCAGGAGGTTGTCCACCAGGCCCATCCCGGCGAACAGGATGAACAGCGGCACCACCGAGGTGATGATGGGCAGCGACTGCATGACGAACAGGAGCAGGGAGTAGCCGGAGACGGCCTTGGACCGGCCGCGGGAGAGGACGTAGCCGGCGGGTGCGGCCACCGCCACCGATACCACCACGGTGGAGAGGGTGGTGACCAGGCTGTTCTTCAGCCAGGTGGCGGCAAGGGTCTTGGAGAACACGTTGCTGAGGTTCTCGAAGGTCAGGCCGGTGGCGGTGCTGTTGGGACCGGGGGTGAAGGCGAGCACGATGGTGACCATGATGGGCACCAGCACGATCGCGGTGATGATGAGGATGGCGATGAACCGCCACCAGCGGCCGCGTTGGCCGGCTTCGGAGAGTACCCGGCGGGTGTTGCCTGCCTGGCCGACTCCCAGGGCCGGGCCGGATTGGGGATGGGCGTGGACTGCTGCGCTCATTATTCGACACTCGACTTTCGGATCTGGCGGTACAGGATGACCGAGATGACCACCAGGGTCATGGTCATGAGGAAGGCGATGGCCACGCCGGGGCCGGTGGCGAAGTCCTGGAACACGGTGCGGTAGGCCAAGACCACCAGGGAGGTGGTGGCGTTGACGGGTCCGCCGCCGGTGAGCAGGTAGATGGTGGGGAAGTCGTTGACGCAGAAGATGGTCATCAGGATCCAGCTGATGTAGGTGGAGCGGGCGATCAGCGGCAGGGTGATCTGGGTAAATTGCTGCCAGCGGCTGGCGCCGTCCATGCTGGCGGCCTCATAGACGGTGGTGTCCACGGAGGCCAGGGCGGCGGAGATCATCATCATCATGAACGGGAAGCTGACCCAGACTTTGAAGACCATCACGGTGATGGAGGCCAGGGTGGGGTCTGCCAGGAACAGCGGGGTGCCCAGGCCAAGGTTCCGGAACAGCGCGGGAATCAGGCTGTCCGGGGTGGCCACCAGCCAGTTCCAGGCGGTGGAGGACACCACGATCGGCACCACCCAGGGCAGGAGCAGCAGGACCTTGAACGTATTGCCGGCGGGGATCTTGGTGCGCAGGAGCAGGGCGAGGCCCAGGCCCACGAGCCAGGATCCAAACACGCCGACGATGGTGAACCAGAGGGTGAACTGGGCGGCTTTCCAGAACGCCGGTGAGCTCAGGACAGTGGAGAAGTTCTGGACGCCCACGAAGTTGCCGGTCTGGAGCAGGTCGCCGTCGTGCGTAGCCTGGACCGCGGCGTAGATCAGCGGGTAGCCGTGGATCAGGACCAGGAGGACCACAGAGGGGAGCAGGAGCCAGAAAAAGGTCCTGGTGGCCTGGGCCGAGAGCTTGCTCTTGCGTTTGCCCGGGGCGGCCCCGGACCCGCCGGGGGCAAGCCCGCGGCGGGCCCGGGCGAGGCCGGATTGTGCAGTGGTGGAGGACATGGCGGGCGCTTACTTCTTCAGGACGGACTCGAGGCCGGACTGGAAGGTCTGCAGGGCGGTCTTGGCGTCGGCCTTTCCGGTGATGATGGTCTGGCTGAACTGGTTCAGGGCCTGGCCGCCGTCGAGGGCGGCAAGATTCGCGTTCAGCCTGCTGCCCTGGGAGGCGAAGGTCTTGGCGATCGGCTGCCAGTCCTTGACGATCTTGACGTTGTTGGGATCGTCCGCGAACTCGGGCATCTCCGTGATGGACTTGAAGACCGGCAGTGCGGACATGAGCTTCTTCTGCCACAGCTGCTTGAGCTGGCCCAGGTAGTACACCAGGAACTCCTCGGAGGCGTCTTGGGACGGGGTGTTGGTGTACATCATGATGTTGTTCGGGAACACGATGGTGGCTTTGTCCCCGTGCGGGCCCTTGATCGGGTCAGCGACCAGGAGGTCGCCGGAGGTGTCGCCCACGCGCTGCGGAACGTTCACCTGGAATAGGCCGTAGCCCGCCTTGCCGTCCTTCCACTGGGCTGACATGTTGTCGGTGGTGTAGCTGACCGCGGCGGGGTCCACGATGCCGTTGGACACGAGCTCCAGGACGAACTCCATGGCCTCGACGTTGCGGTCATTCAACAGGTCCAGCTCGCCGTCCTTGTTGAACACGCCGCCGCCGTTGTTGACCATCATCATGATCATGGAGTGGTTGGCGTAGTTGTTGCCGGCACCTGCGCCGGTGGTGAAGCCGAACGCGCCGACCTTCTTCAGGGCCTTGCCGGCTTCAAGGAGGGACGGCCAGTCCGTGGGCAGGGCAACGTTTGCCTTCTCGAAGAGGGACTTGCGGTACCAGAAGACGCGCATGTCCAGCTGCCAGGGAACAGCCACATAGCCCTTGTCCGACTTGAACGGGTCCAGCACGCCGGGCAGGAAGTCGTCGAACTGGCCGTTCGCCTTCAGCTTGTCGATCACCTTGTCCGCGTAGGCGATCTGGCCCTGCTGCTCGAACTGGAACGCCTGGAAGCCGCCGCCGGTGGAAACGGCGGGGCCGGTCTTGGAAGCAATCGCGGAGGAGAAGGTCTGGTAGAAGTTGTTCCACTGGATGATCTGGTAGCTGGCCTTGCTGCCGTTGGCACCGGAGAAGCCCTCGGCGATGCTCTTGGCGGCGTCGTTGTAGGCCGGCGTTGCCCAGGGCATGTCCCAGAACTTGACGGTCCCGCCGGCCCCGCCTCCGCCGCCCTGGGACGCCGAGCCGCCACCACAGGCTGCCAGCAGCGGCACGGAGGCCGCGGCAGCTGTCAGGCCCAGGAAACCGCGGCGGGAGAAGGAGCGGCGTGGTTCGGAAGATGCATTCATGGTGTGTCCTTTCGGGACCGTCGGACGCAGTGTGCCGTGGGTACGGTCCTGCTCATCGTTGAGAGTGGAGGTGGGACTGGGCTGCTGTGTTCGGTTGCGTATCTAAAAGGCGGTTACGTGGCGGTAAGGGTTGCGTAAAGGTCGGTCAGCCGGGCGAACCCGGCCAGGTCGTCCGGCCTGGTGCCGGCGCTGAGGTGTTCCTTCAGGCGCCGCCACGCAAACCGGTGGGCGGATTCGTACAGGGTGGGAAGCAGGAGGTCGCCGTGCGGCCCGGTGACCCGGACCTCGGCAGGCCATGCGGCGTCAGGGTCGGGGACCCGGACGGCAACCCCGCCGTCGGCGGTGTAAAGGCGGATGTCGACGCCGGCGGGCCGGGCGGCGGTCAGCACGCCCTGGGCGGTGAACGGCGCACCGTTTGCCAGCCGGCCGCTGGCCGTGTAACCGGAGGTGTCCAGGCGCAGGATGGCCACGCCGTCCAGGCGGCCCGCCACGGCAAGCAAGGCGGCGAAGTGGTCGCTGAGGAGTTGCCGTGGATCGGTGCCGGGCGCCGCCGTCGCCACGCTGTCCAGCAGCGAGGCGCTGCCGAGCCCGCTGCGCACTGCGCCACGGGCATCCGCGCCGGAACCTTCGCCGACCAGGGCCGGGTTCGCTGCCCAACGGAGATCGAGGACGACGACGGCCCCCGCCGCGTCCGCGGCAGCCGCGAGCCCCGAGGTGTCCTCGGGCACGGGGTTGGCCACCACAATGCCGCGGGCCCCTGCCTGCACGGCGCCGGCGGCTTCGGCGGCCCATCCACTGCTGCCCGCAACCACCCGCACGTCGGCCTGCCCGGAATGGCCGGCCGGCATAGGGCCGAACGTTGCAGGCAGCGATGCCACGGTCTCGGTGACGGCGCCTGCCTCCCGGGCTGCGGGCGTGGCGTGCACCGTGAAGTGGGCGCTCATGCGGAAACTCCTGCCGTGTCGGCTGCGGCCGCATGGTCCAGGGCGGCGCTTTCCACCGTGGCCTCGGCGATGGCCAGGGCGAACGTGAGGTCGTCGATCAGGGTTTGGGCGGGCGGGGCCTGCCGGGTTCCGTTGGCGAGCCCGGCAAGTTCGCGCCACTCGCCCTCGTAGCCGTTGTGGCCGAACGGGCCGAAGCTGGTGGTCTCGCTGCCGTCATTGCGGGTAAAGGTGGCCACAGCGGAGCCGGCCTGGACGTAGGAGGGTGTGAAGTCGATCCGGAGCGCGGAATCGTCGGCGATGGCCTCGAAAGTCCACTCGGGCTTCCAGGTGCCGTTCATGACGGCCCGCAGTTCAATGACCCGGGAGGGGGTCCGGAGCGAGACCGCGTAGCCGAACGGGCGGACGTGCCGTGCCTGCAGGACGTCGACGTGCTCGAAATCGGGCGTGAACCGGCGTACCAGCGGAAGGTCGTGGATGGCCAGGCCCATGATCCCGCCGTGGAGGGCGGCTTTGAGGACCTCGATGTCCGAGTAGTCCGGCCGCCCGGCGGCGGGGCGGGTGAGGATTTCCGTGGCGAAGTCTTCGAACCGGGCGTTCGGTGGCAGGACGATCGAGGAACGGATGGTGTGGGCCGTTTCGGGAAGGTCGCCCCAGTTCTGTTCGGCTGCGAGCCAGCCCGGATCGAAGGTGTGCATGGCGCCGACGACGATCGGGACCCCGGTTTCGGTGCTGACCGCAGAGATGCGGGTGGCTTCCTCGGCGTTCATTGCAAACGGCTTTTCGCAGAGGACAGCCTTCTTGCCGGCCCGGCATGCGGCGATGACCTGGTCCGCGTGGAACTGGTGGGGGCTGCAGATCGCGACGATGTCCACGGCCGGATCGCCCAGCAGCTCGTCCATGCTGGTGCTGGACGTTGCCCCGACGCGCGCCGCCACGGAAGCCGCAACGGCTGCGTCGACGTCCATGATGTGCCGTACCTCCAGGACATCGCGGAGCCGGGCCAGGGCGGGAAGGTGGATAGCTTGGGTCACCGGTCCTGCCCCCAGGATGCCAACCCCCAAGGGCTGGTCTGTCGGCGCGGTGTGATGGGACAAGTTCAATTACCTCTTCGTAAGCGGACTCTGCAGTGGTGGGATCACCGTGGTGGATACCAGCCATCGGATTCACGAATGTGCCCTGAGTCACAAGGTAGAACTACTTTTGCCGCGCGTCAAGCAAAAGTTGCTTGTTTCTCGTTATTCTTCTGGCGTGATGACAGTGCTAAGTAAGAGTGTTATGACTTAGTGCATGACTTCTCCACCCGCCGGGAAACAGCTCGGAAAGGAATCCGACGCCGGCAATCTGTCGCGCGCGGGGGACCTGTTCCAGCTGCTGCGGGACGGCAGGGCCCGTACCCGTGCCGAGCTCGCCCTAAGCACGGGCCTCGCCAGGTCCACGGTTGCCTCCCGGATCGACGCGCTCATGCTCTCCGGCCTGGTGGGACCTGCCGGTGAGGCACTCTCCAGCGGCGGGAGGCCGCCGTCGCGCTTTGCTTTCAACCCGTCCGCCCGCCTGGTGTTGGCCGTCGACGTCGGTGCCACGCACGTGATTGTCGCCGTCACCGACCTTGGCGGGACAATCCTCGCCGAGCATCGGCTGTCCCTGCAGGTGGCAGACGGGCCGGAAGCTGTGCTGGACCAGGTGGTTGCGCAGGGCAAGGAACTGCTGGCGTCCGCGGGACGCAGCGTCACCGAACTCGCCGGGATTGGCATCGGGCTTCCGGGGCCGGTGGAACACGACACCGGAAAACCGGTCAAGCCGCCCATTATGCCTGGCTGGGACGGGTTCGACGTGGTCAGCTACGTCCAGCGGTCCCTGCCCGTCCATGTGCTCGTGGACAACGACGTGAACATCATGGCGCTGGGGGAGCAGTCCGCCCACTGGCCCGAGCACAACAATTTCTTCTTCGTGAAGGTGGCCACCGGCATCGGGTCCGGCATCATCAGCAACGGGCAGCTGCAGCGCGGGGCGAACGGCACGGCCGGCGACCTTGGCCACGTCCAGGTGGCCCGCGGTGCGGAGGTCCTGTGTGCCTGCGGAAACTACGGGTGCCTTGAGGCACTCGCGTCCGGGCCCGCCGTCGCACGCTCCCTCCGGGACCAGGGCGTGGACGTCGCCAGGGGCGCGGATGTGCTCCGGCTCGCCGCCGACGGCAACCTGCAGGCCATCCAGGCGCTGCGGCAGGCCGGCCGGGACATCGGTGAGGTGCTTGCCACCGCGGTGAACCTGCTCAACCCGTCCGTCATCGTGGTGGGCGGCAGTTTCGGCGAAACGGGTGAGCACCTGGTGGCGGGAATCCGTGAGGTGGTGTACCGGCGCTCCCCGCCGCTGGCCACCTCGCACCTGCGCATCAATGTCTCCCGGGCAGGCGACCAGGCGGCCGTCCTCGGCGCGAGCCAGCTGGTTACCCAGTACGTCCTCTCGCCGTCCATCATCGAAGCCACGCTGGCGGGCGCGATCGCGGGATAGTACAGAGTAGCGCCGGGCGGCGCCGGGAACGAATCCTCCGGCGCCGCCCGGCGTCCTCCGTTAAGCCTCCGCGTCCGGCTCCGGCGCCTCGGTAAGGAGCAGTGCCGTCCCGCCGTAGGCCGGCAGTTCGAGGAAGAAGCTGTGCAGGTCGTCCACCTGCCCCACCGTCTCGCCGCTGAAGAGGTCCTTGACGTTCGCCCCGGAGGGCAGCTCGTTGGACTGGATGCTGCCGGCGATGTCCTGCCCGGAGAAGTTGAGCGCCGTGACCTGCAAGGCGCCGTCCTGGAGCCGGTTGACCAGCACCAGTGCCCCGCGGTTGGAGACCTCGGGGACATCGAGCAACGTGCCCGTGGCAATCCCGTTGTCCTCACGGACGGCAAGGATCCGCTGCAGCCTGCGCGCGAACGAGTTCGCATCCTGAAGCTGCTCCGGCAGCGTGCCGTACAGGCTGCGCGCCCGCGGCATGCCCGCCGAGGACGTGGTGGCGTCCGGGCTGGTCCCCATGAGGTCGTGCGCGCCGCGGTTGATCCAGCGGGTGTCGCCCTGGGAGGTGAGTTCCCGGACGCTGCTCCGGTCCAGGGCCAGGATGCCCGTGAGGTCCCAGCCGGAGAGGGCGAAGACTCCCGGCTGCAGCGCGTTGTACATGGCCAGGAGGATGTGGACGTCCCGGATCTGTGCCTCCTGCTCCGGGGTCACGGCGTCCGGATCCTGGATGCCCAGGGCGGCCATGATGAAGCTGACGGTGGTGCAGGCGATGCCGTTGGTGGTGAAGACGGCGTTGTACGGTCCGTTCTCACCGGTCAGCCGGTCCCGCAGGGTCTGCTGGACCTGCTCGGCGAGCTGTGCGCCGGTGAGTTCCTCACCGTTGAGTTCGAACATCTCCTCCCGGTGCCCGGCGGCGAAGTGCAGGAGCTCGTAGGTCAGTTCGTCATGGTTCTGCAGGGCGTGGACCAGGGACGCCTGGTCCACCCCGATCTCCATGGACAGGCGCAGCGTCAGACGCAGGAATTCGGTGTCCGCGGTGACAAGGGCGTAGTGGTACGCGGGGCGGGTGATGAAGTCGTACGACAGGTCGGGACCCGATTCGGAGGTTGCCTTGATGTCGTCGATGGTGAGGTTCAGTTCCTGGAAGGAGAACCCGCCCACCTTGCGGATCATGGATCCGATCAGCTGGTTGGCGGCCTCGGACAGCGGGTGGCCCTCGGACCAGCCGGGCTGTTCCTCGGCGCTCTTTTCCACGCCCAGGAACCCGTTGGCGTCAAGGCGGAGCGCCCCGGTGCCCAGGTCCACCAGGGAGTGCAGGGCGTCGCCCACCACCAGCCGCATCCCGGCGAAGGTGGGGTCCAGCCAGTTGATGGAGGGCTGCCCGGCCTTGAAGTAGTGCAGGTAGACCCAGCGGCGGGTCTTGCCGGTGGTGTCCACGATGGGCCGGGTGGCGCTCCAGTTGGTTTCCTTCACCCCGGGTTCGTAGAAGATGACGCGCTGGAGCCTGCCGATGATGTACCCGGCTTTCTGCAGCGCCTGTTCAGAATCAGGGCTGAGGTTGACCGAATCTGCCCCCTCCGGGACATCGGGCAGGAGGTTCCAGTCCTCCTCCGGAATGTCCACCATGTGGTAGATCCCGGGGTAGTCGCGGAAGTTCATTTCGGCCAACCGGAAGTCGGCGCCCTTGCCGGTGTGGCCCGGGACGATGTCGTCAATGACCGTGCCGCCGTGCTCGGCAGCGACCTCGCACATGCTGCGGAACTCTTCTTCGGTGCCGAAGACCGGATCGATCGCCATGCTGATCCGGTCGAAGTGCCCGTCAACACTGGGCGTGTGCGACCAGCCGCTGATGCCGCCGGCCAGTTTCACCGGCCCGGTGTGGATGCCGCGGATGCCGATCTCGCGGAAGGCTTCCCACATGGCCTTGTCTCCCAGGGCGGACAGGAAGGACCGGCCCGGCTCGGTGATGAAGGACAGCGGGTAAGCGGTGAACCAGACAGGGGCGCGTTCGACGGCGGCCCGGGGGTTCGGATGCGCGTACGAGTTCTGCCACATGCTGGCCTGGCCGGACAATTGCCGGGCCAGGACGTTGGCGTCACCGAGCATGGCCTGGTTGCGCAGCCAATCCACGTACGCAGCGTTCCGGCCGTCGAATTCGAAGGAGGGCCTGTTGCCCACGAATTGGCGCCGCCTCGCGACGGGCCGCAGCGCTTTTGGCCGGGCGGCGAAGAACTGTTCGTCGAAAGTGACTTCCAGGTCCGCTGCCGGCTCCGTGGCGGCTGCCTCCCCTTCCCCGACTCCGGCGGTGTTATCCGCATCCGAAACGCGCTCGCTGGTCCCCGGCTCCCGCATAAGCTCCTCTTTCCACTGCTCGTCTCCGTGCTGGCATGGATGCTCCGTAGCCCCTTGCCCGTGGAAAGGTACCCAGCCGGACAGGGAGTATTCGGTGTTCCCTCTCCCGATGCTACTGGGCGGTGCAACCGGTGGACGGGACAAACGTGCCGGGCTGGCGGATGCCTTGGCCGATCTGCCGGCCGATGTCGCGGCCGATCCGGGTGAGCAGGGCGGAGGACAGCACGGGGTCCTTGGCGGAGTCCCGGCTGGTGTAGTCGGCCAGGGCGTAGACCTGCGCCAGGGACAGGTCCGCCCAGCGTTCCCGGGGGAGCAGGGAGCGACCGGCAACGGCGATGAGGGTGCGGGTGCCGGAGCGCCGGGCCACCGCGGCGGGCAGCTTGCCGGCGAGGGTCTGCGCGTCGATGCTGCCTTCGCCCGTGATGACGACGTCGCAGCCGTCCTTGCGGGCATCGAAGTCCAGCAGGTCAAGGAAGAAGTCCGCTCCGGAGACTTGGCGCGCGCCCAGGAGCAGGCAGGCGAACCCGATTCCCCCGGCGCTGCCGGCTCCGTCATGCCGTGCCAGGCCGGCCGGGGCGCCGAACCCCGCGTCCGCCATCCTGCCCACGAAATGTTCCAGCCCGGCGTCGAGGGCGTCGACATCCGCCGGGCCGGCGCCTTTTTGCGGCCCGAAGACGGCCGCTGCCCCGGTCGGTCCGGTGAGGGGATTGGAGACGTCGCTGGCGACCACCAGTTCCGTCCCTGCCAGGCCTGGCAGGAGGGATCCCCGGACGGCGTGGATCCGGCCGAGTGCGTGGCCGGTCCCCGGCAGTTCCGTGCCGTCGGCCGCGAGGAAGGCGTATCCCAGGGCGGACAACATTCCCATGCCGCCGTCGGTGCTGGCGCTGCCGCCCAAGGCCAGGACGATCCTCGCGGGCGACAGGCCCAGGGCGAACCGGACCGCCTCACCGAAACCGCGGCTGGATGCATTAAGGGCATCCAGGGAGCCGTCCGCCAGGAGCGCGATCCCGCAGGTGTTGGCGACTTCGACGACGGCGGTGACGCCGTCGAATGCGATGGACGACCGGACCGTTTGACCCGTGGGGCCCGTGACGGTGCAGGCGTGCCGGGCGAAGCCGGCCGAGACGGCCGCGTCCACGCTGCCGTCCCCGCCGTCGGCCAGCGGAAGCAGCTCGCATTCGATGGTCCGGGCGGCCCCGGCGGTGGACCGGAGCCCGGCCGCCAGGGCGTGTGCCACCTCGCCTGCGGTGAGGCTGCCCTTGAATTTGTCAGGTGCGATCAGGGCGCGGACCGTGGTGTTGGCGGGCATGTCAGGCGGTTTCGGAGTAGAAGGGACTGCGGGCAGGCAGGGAAGGTTCGACGCCGGCGGTACTTTCCTGGAGGGCCGGCTCCTTGTGGGGGTGGGCGCCTGAACCGTCGGCGGCCTCGAGGTGGCCCGGCGCCAGGGCCGGAAGCGGGTCCACGGCTTCGCCGGCGAAGACGCGGCGCACACGGTCGGCGTCGAGGGTGCGGTCCCACCAGGCGATAAACAGGGTGGCCACGGCGTTGCCGGTGAAGTTAACCAGGGCCCGGCATTCGGACATGAACTTGTCGATGCCGAAGATCAGCATGATTCCGGCGGCGGGGATGGTCCCGATGGTGGCCAGGGTGGCGGTGAGGGCGATGAAGCCGCCGCCGGCGACTCCTGCCGCGCCCTTGGAGGTGAGCAGCATGACCGCGAGCAGGCCCAGCTGCTGGCCAATGCTCAGGTGGGTGTTGGTGGCCTGGGCAATGTAAAGGGCGGCCAAAGACAGGTAGATGGCAGCGCCGTCCAGGTTGAAGCTGTAGCCGGTGGGGACCACCAGGCCGACCGTTTCCTTCTTGACTCCGGCATTCTCAAGCTTGCGCATCAGGCCTGGAAGGGCGGGCTCGGCGGTGGAGGTGCCCAGGATGAGCATGTATTCCTCCTTGAGGTGCCGGATCATGCTGAAGATGTTCAGCTTCAGGAACGCCATGACCGAGCCGAGGACCACCACGACGAAGAGGATGGAGGTGGCATAGAACAGGGCGATCAGGCCGCCCATGCTGGTGAGCGATGAGACGCCATACTTGCCCACGGCAAAGGCCATGGCACCGAAGGCTCCCAGGGGCGCAGCTTTCATGATGAAGCCGAGGATCTTGAACATGACCCCGGTCAGCCGCTGCACCCCGTCAAGGACCGGGGCGCCCACCTTGCCCAGGGCGTTCAGGGCGATTCCGAAGACCACCGCAATGAAGATGATTTGCAGGATGTCGCCAACCACGAAGGGCTGGACCACGCTGGTGGGGATGATGTTGGTGATGAACTGCCACCATTCCTGGTGCTGGCCCGCATCGATCAGCTTGGCGGCCGAGTCCGAGGTCTTTATGGCGCCCGGATCGGCGTTCACGCCTTCGCCGAGCCGGAAGACGTTGATGGCTACCAGGCCGAATGCCAGGGCGCAGATGGTGCCGACCTGGAAGTAGGTCAGCGCCTTCAGCCCGGTCATGCCCACCTTCTTCAGGTCAGCCACGCTGGCGATGCCGCCGACGATCGTGAGGAACACGATGGGCCCGATGAGCATCTTCATCGCGTTTACGAAAGTGGTGCCGATCGGTTCCATGGCGATACCGGTTGCCGGGGCGAGCCAGCCGACCAGGATGCCGATGACGATCGCCGTCAGTACCCAGAAGTACAGCTGGCGGTACCACCGGGTTTTCGGGGCCGCTGTTGTAGCCGCGGCGGTGCTGGTGTGGTCCATGATTCCTACCTCATTGTGGAATGTCGCTGGAGGATGTTCTGAAGAAAGTTGGTGCGGGGCGGCCGGCGGTACTGCTTCACCGCCCGCCCCGTGCTTGGAATCGGCAACCGGATGGCGGCGCCGGGGGCTACTGCGTGCCTAGACCGCTGCCGGAGTGAGCGTCAGGGCCTTGATGATGGCTTCGGTGACGTCCCCGGTGTTTGCCTTGCCCCCCACGTCGCGGGTCAGGTGGCCGGCGCCGGTGGCCGCTTCGATGGCGGCTTCCACCTGGCGGGCTTCCGCGTGCAGGCCGAAGTGGTCCAGCATCAGGGCGGCGCTGGCGATGGCGCCGATCGGGTTGCTGATGCCCTGGCCGGCGATGTCCGGTGCGGAGCCGTGGACGGGTTCGAACATGGACGGGAAGCGGCGCTCCGGGTTCAGGTTGGCGCTGGCCGCCAGGCCCAGGCTGCCGGCCAGCGCCGAGCCGAGGTCGGAGAGGATGTCGGCGTTCAGGTTGGAGGCGACGACGACGGAGAGATCCTCGGGCTTGAGGATGAACTTGGCGCTCATGGCATCCACCAGGACGCTTTCGGTCTGGACGTCCGGGTAGTCCAGGGCGACGCGGTTGAAGACCTCGTCCCAGAGGACCATCCCGTACTGCTGCGCGTTGGACTTGGTGACTGAGGAAACCTTCTTGACGGCCCGGGTCCGGGCCAGGTCGAAGGCGAACCGCATGATGCGCTCGCAGCCCTTCTCGGTGAACAGGGCGGTCTGCAGCGCCACCTCATTGCCGGGTCCGCGCCCACTGAGGTTCCGGCCGCCGAGGCCGGCGTATTCACCCTCGCTGTTCTCGCGGACCACCACCCAGTCCAATTCGGTGGTGTCGGCCTTGCGGAGCGGGGACTGCACGCCGGGGAGGAACTTCACCGGGCGGATGTTGGCCCACTGGTCGAAGTTCTGGGTGATGTTCAGGCGCAGGCCCCAGAGGCTGATGTGGTCCGGGACGTTTTCCCAGCCGACGGCCCCGAAGTAGATGGCGTCGAAGTCCTTCAGGGCGTCCAGGCCCTTGGGGTCCATCATCTGGCCGGTCCTGGCGTAGTACTCGCTGCCCCAAGGGAACTCGGTCCAGTCGAAGGCAAACTTTCCGTTCGAGTGTTCGGCCAGGGCGTCCAGGACTCGGCGGCCTGCGGACACCACTTCCTTGCCCACGCCGTCGGCCGGGATCGAAGCGATGCTGAATGTCTGGTTGGCGCTCATGTGCCTACCTCCTCGTTGAGTGCGGGCAGTGTGCGGGTGTCGCCCCGGTCACACTGTTTTCTTCCTCTTCAAGTAGACGGGCGCAGCGGGTTGGGCGTCCAAGACCAAGATTCGATCCTGCTGATAGGAAGGGCCTATCAACGATGGGTGGCTATTCCACGTGGTCCTTGGCCACCTGCAAGAAGGCGCGCGCCGCTGGCGTGAGGTCGTCCTTGCGGCTCAGGATGGCCACCTCCAGGTGGGAAACCGGCTCAATGAGGAGCGTGCGCAAGCCAGCCTTCCCGGCGGTCGGGGCCCACGAGGAAGGCATCACCGCGTGCCCCACCCCTGCCAGGACGAGGGGCAGGACCGAGGTGCGGTGGGCCACTTCCACGACGATCTCGGCATTGACCCCGCGCGCCAGGGCGTCATCCACCAGCCAGCGCATCAGGGAGCCCCGCTGGCTGGCGATGAGCCGGTGCCCGTTCAGGTCCTCCCGCGCGATGGCCTTACCCGGGCCAAAGGTGTCTGCCTGCGGATTGACGATCAGGATCAGCGGCTGGCGCTCCAGCCCAAGCACTTCCACCCCGGGCACGCGGATGGCGGTGGCAGAACCGGCCAGCCCGATCTCGGTGCTGCCGTTGCGCACCGACTCGATGACCTCCTCCGGCGTGAAGGCTGCCTCCACGTTCAGCCTCACCGACGGATAGGACCGGGTGAACGCGGCGATCATGGAGGTCAGCGGTTCGATTCCGGGCGAGGGCATGGTGACGATGTCCAGCTGCCCGCTGCGGACGCCGCGCAACGCCTGAACCGCGGATTGCGCGGCGTCCAGGTCCCGCATCACCAGCCGGGCCGGCCCCACCAGCTCCCTGCCCGCGTCGCTGAGGACGGCGCGGCGGCCAATCCGGTGGAACAGCGGAACACCCAGTTCCCTTTCCAGGCCCGCGATGGTCTGGGACAGTGAAGGCTGGGCGATCAGCAGGTGTTCGGCCGCGCGGTTGAACCCGCCGTGGTCCACCACCGCCAGGAAATATTTCAGCTTCCGGGTGTCCAAACGGGGCTCCTCTCCGGCCGGACCTGTGCTGCGGTGCAGCTGTTGCCGTACAGGGACCCTATCAGCGAACAATTTCTTCCTCTTTTTGGCTTATTCCTGCTGCCACTCCCGCCAGGGCCCGGTTCGGACGTATTCTGGGAACCAGGTTTTGTAGTAAGCCGAAGCGCTTCGAACAGGGCTGGAACATGGCGGCTGAACCTTCGGAGCAGGTTGGCTGGGGGCTGCTTCCTGTTACCCCGGAGCCGGTCTTCGACAACAAGGATGTCGAAACCTTCCTCCGGGAAGTCACCCATGACTTTATGAGCGAGATCAAGGGTGAACGCCGCGGTATCGGCTGGGCCGCCACGCTTTTCCGCCTGGGCCAGGGACGCACGCTTGCGGCCAGCGCGGAGCAGGCGCGGGAGGCGGACCGGGAACAGTGCTCGTTTGCCGACGGGCCCCTCATGGAGGCCATGCGCACCGAGGAATTCGTCCTGGTATCCGATCTCAGCCGTGACCGGCGCTGGCCCGGTTACGCGAGTGCGGCGTCGGGCCATGGGGTGCAGTCGATGCTCTCCGTTCCCATCATGTCTGAAGGCGGGACGAGTGCCGCCATCACCTTCTACGCGGGCGTGCCGCACGCGTTTACCAGCGATGACCTGGTCAGGATTCAGGGCTTTGTGCGCCAGATGGCCCGGGCCCTTCGCCTCGTGTTCCGCGTGGCCGAGAGAGCCGAAGCGACGGCCGGCCTCGCCGTCGTCCAAAGCTCCCTGGTCCTGGTGGACCTGGCCGTGCGCAGCCTTTCCAGCGAATACGGCCTCAGCAGGGAGGCCGCGCTGCTCTTCCTGCAGACGCAGGCACTGCACCATGAGCTTGACCTGCGGGACGCGGCCCTGAACGTCGTGGCCCCGGGGACCGGCCGGGACCGGAGCGGCGCAACGCCGTCCGCGTTGCGGCAGGAAGCGTACGACGGCGTCGCGGAGCTTCCGCGCCCGTCGGCGGCGGGGCGGGGCTTTCCAACCGGAAAGCAACCCCGCAGGAACGCTGCGGTGAAGACGGAAACCCCGCCTCCCGCAGAAGGGAGGACAGCATGACCATCCAGAAGCAGGAGCCGCGCCTCATCGCGGACAGCCCGGACGGCCACCCCTGGCGCCGGTTCGTTGCCCTGGGAGACTCCTACACCGAAGGAATCGGCGACCCGGAACCGCTCAGCCTGGGCGGCCTTCGGGGCTGGGCGGACCGTGTGGCCGAGGAGCTGGCGTCCCGCCGTCCCGACTTTGCGTACGCCAACCTGGCCATCCGGGGACTGCTGCTGCGGCAGATCCTCGACGGTCAACTGGCCGCGGCGCTGTCCTTGAAGCCGGACCTTGTCGCCATTGCCGCCGGTGGCAACGACATCATCTTCAGGCATGGCGATCCGGACAAACTGGCCGGGAAGCTGGACCATGCCATCGGCACGCTCGCAGCCACCGGTGCCACCGTGCTTCTTTTTGCGGGCCCGGACTGGGGCAACACACCGGTGTTCGGCAAGATCCGCGGCCGCGTGGCCATCTACAACGAGCACCTGCACACCATCGGGGCCAGGCACCACGCCATCATGGTTGACCTGTGGTGCCTGCCCGAGCTTCAGCACGCGTCAATGTGGGACCCGGACCGGCTGCATCTGTCGCCGCTGGGCCACCACGCCGTGGCCGCGGCAACCCTTGATGCGCTGGGAGTGGAGCATGCGCTCAAGCCGTTGCAGCCGAAGCCGCTGCCGGCCCACGGGTGGACGCAGGCCCGGGCGGAGGACCTGGTGTGGGCGCGGCAATATTTCATGCCGTGGGTGCTCAAGCAGTTGCGGCCCCGCCAGGCCGACGCGCTGGCGGCCAAGCGGCCGCAGCCCGGCCCGGTCTTCGGCCAAGGCCTGCCCGGTCCCTTCCCGCCGGGACACCCGGCCAAGGGACCGGCGATGGGCCCCGGCACGGCAGCCGGCGGCCCGGATGGGAGGGCGGACCGGGTGGCCTGACGCCGGTCCGGGTCAGCGCTTCCTGGGCGTCCGCTTCGAGGCTGCATTCATGGCAGCCTTGACGGCCGGCGGCAGTCCCGTCTGCTCGGTTTCGGGTTCGGCCGCTGTTCCCCGCGCCTTGGCGATGGCGCGCATGCCGTGGTAGATCACCAGTGCGGCTGCCGAGCCCAGCGCGATGCCGGTGAACTTGAGGTCGCCGATGGTCCAGGTGTAGTCGGCGATGCCGATGATCAGGGCCACAGCCGCGGTGGTCAGGTTTACGGGATTGGCGAAGTTCACCTTGTTCTGGACCCAGATCTTCACGCCGAGGATGCCGATCATGCCGTACAGCATGGTGGCCGCGCCGCCCAGGACGCCGGCCGGGACGGTGGCAATCAATTCGCCGAACTTGGGGGAGAAGCTCAGCAGGATGGCGAACATGCCGGCCACCCAGTAGGCCGCCGTCGAATACACCTTGGTAGCCGCCATGACGCCGATGTTCTCGGCGTAGGTGGTGGTTCCCGAGCCGCCGCCAAGGCCGGCGAGGACTGTTGCCGCGCCGTCGGCCATCAGCGCCCGGCCGGAGACGCCGTCAAGGTTTTGCCCCGTCATGGCGGCAACCGACTTCACATGGCCGATGTTCTCCGCCACCAGCACCAGGACTACAGGGACGAACAGTCCCAGCACGCCGATGTGGAACTCGGGGGTCTGGAACTGCGGCAGGCCAACCCAGGCTGCGGCGTCCATCTTGTCGTAGGCCACCTCGCCCCGGAGCATGGCCACCAGGTAACCCACCACGACGCCCGCCAGGATGCTGAGCCGGCCGAGGATTCCGCGGAACAGGACGCTGACCAGGATGATCGTGGCCAGCGTGACGACGGCCGTGATGGGTGCGGCGTCGAAGTTCTGCTTGGCTGCGGGGGCAAGGTTCAGGCCGATCAACGCGACGATGGCGCCGGTGACGATGGGCGGCATCAGCCGGTTGATCCACCCGGCGCCGAACTTCTGCACCACGGCACCCACGAGGGCCAGGGTGGCACCGGCGAGCACCACGCCGCCCAGCGCGCCCGGGATGCCGAACTGTGCCTGCGAGGCTGTGATGGGCGCGATGAACGCAAAGCTGGAGCCGAGGTAGCTGGGCACCCGGCCCTTGGTGACCACCAGGAACAGCAGGGTTCCGATGCCGGAGAAGAACAGCGTGGTGGCCGGCGGCATCCCGGTGATGATGGGCACCAGGAAGGTGGCGCCGAACATTGCCACCACGTGCTGCATGCCCACGCCGATGGTCAGGGGCCAGGCCAGCCGCTCATCCGGGGCCACCACCTGGCCGGGCTTGATGGTTTTGCCGGTGCCGTGCAGCTTCCATTTGATTCCGAGCATGCTCATGGGAAGGAATGCCTTTCAGGGGTGCCGCGAGGGGGCGAAGGATAACTCGGTCCAGAATACCGCCAAGTATTTCGCTGCCGTCCGTTGTGGCCAACGTCACCTGCCGTCATGGGAAGAGGAACCAAGCACTTGAAGTTGCAACTATGGAAAGCACAGAGGCCACCCCGGTAGGCGGGCGGCACAGCGAAAGGTAAGCCAATGACCATTGCACACGAAGAAGCGGTTATCGATTCGGCGGCCGTGGACGCGATCTTCGCCCGGGCCCGCACCGCCAACACGTTCACCGGCGAGGTGACCGAGGAGCAGGCGCAGGCCATCTACGAACTGACCAAGTTCGGGCCCACCGCCTTCAACTCCCAGCCGCTGCGCGTCACGTACGTTCGCTCGCCCGAAGCCCGCGCCACCCTGGTGGATGCGCTGTCCCGCGGCAACCAGGCCAAGACCGCGTCGGCTCCGCTGGTGGCCATCCTTAGCTATGACACCGACTGGGCGGGCAAGTGGGACAGCTTCCTGCCCGGCTACAACGCCCCCAAGGCCATGTACGATGCCGATCCCGAGCTCGCCGCCGCGACGGGCAACAACAACGCCCACCTGCAGGCCGGCTACTTCATCCTGGCCGTCCGCTCACTCGGTTTCGCCGCAGGACCGATGACCGGCGCCGACTTCAAGGCCATCGACGCCGCCTTCTTCCCGGCCGGTAACCAGAAGAGCTTCCTGGTGGTCAACATCGGCCAGCCCGGTGAGGAAGCCTGGGGCGAGGCGAAGCCCAAGTACTCCTACGACGACGCCGTCCGCACCGTCTGACGCCACGGCACGTTCCGCGGCTAAACCACGAACGCCCCATCACTTGGTGATGGGGCGTTCGTGCTTAAGCTGCGGGGCTTCCGGTCAGGCGATGACGCTGTCGACCAGCGCCTTGGCCTCGGCCTGCACCTGCTTGAGGTGTTCCTCACCCTTGAAGGACTCGGCATAGATCTTGTACACGTCCTCGGTGCCGGACGGGCGGGCAGCGAACCAGGCGTTCTCGGTGACCACTTTCAGGCCGCCGATGGCAGCGCCGTTGCCGGGTGCCTCGGTGAGCTTGGCGGTGATCGCCTCCCCGGCCAGTTCGGTGGCCGTGACGTCAGCGGCGGAGAGCTTCCCCAGCTTGGACTTCTGCTCACGCGTGGCGGCTGCGTCAATGCGGGCGTAGACGGGAGCGCCGAACTGGTCCGTCAACGCCTTGTACAGCTGTGACGGCGACTTCCCGGTCACGGCGGTGATCTCGGAGGCCAGCAGCGCCAGCAGGATTCCGTCCTTGTCGGTGGTCCACACGCTGCCGTCCAGTTTGTTGAAGGATGCGCCGGCGGATTCCTCGCCGCCGAACGCGCCTTCACCGGAGAGCAAACCGGGGACAAACCATTTGAAGCCCACCGGGACTTCCACCAACTTGCGGCCCAGGCTCTCCGCCACCCGGTCGATGATCGAGGAGGACACGAGGGTCTTGCCCACCACGGATTCGGGGTTCCAGCCGCTGCGGTTGCGGTAGAGGTAGTCGATGGCGACCGCGAGGTAGTGGTTCGGGTTCATCAGGCCGCCGTCGGGGGTGACGATCCCGTGGCGGTCGGCGTCGGCGTCGTTGCCGGTGGCGACGTCGAAGGGCACGGACCCGTCGGCACCCACCGACATCCGGCTGATCAGGGAGGCCATGGCGGACGGCGACGAGCAGTCCATCCGGATCTTCTCGTCCCAGTCCAGGGTCATGAAGGCCCACTGCGGGTCCACGGTGGGGTTGACGACGGTGAGGTTCAGGTGGTGCCGTTCGGCGATCTCGCCCCAGTAGTCCACGGACGCCCCGCCCATGGGATCGGCGCCGATCCGGACTCCGGCCTCGCGGATGGCGTCCAGGTTCAGGACGGACGGAAGGTCATCCACGTAGCTGCTCAGGAAGTCGAACTTGCCGGTAGTGTCCGCGGCCTGCGCGTCGGCCAGCGGGATCCTCTTGACGCCGCGCAGTCCGTTCTCCAGCAGTTCGTTGGCACGGTTGGCAATCCAGCCGGTGGCGTCCGAGTCCGCGGGTCCGCCGTGCGGCGGGTTGTACTTGAAGCCGCCATCGGCCGGCGGGTTGTGGCTGGGGGTCACCACAATGCCGTCAGCCTGCGGGGCGCCGGGCGCGGCCTTCCGGTTGTATGTGAGGATGGCGTGGCTCAAGGCCGGGGTGGGGGTGTAGCCGTGGCGGGCGTCCACCAGGACGTGGACGCCATTGGCGGCCAGCACCTCCAAGGCGGAGTTCTGCGCCGGTTCGCTCAGGGCATGGGTGTCCTTGGCCAGGAACAGCGGGCCGGTGACACCCTGCGCTGCCCGGTATTCCACGATCGCCTGGGTGATGGCCACGATGTGCTGCTCATTGAAGGACGCTTTGAGGCTGGAGCCCCGGTGCCCGGAGGTGCCGAACACCACGCGCTGGCCGGGATCACCCAGGTCCGGCGCGATGTCGTAATACGCATCAAGGAGCGCAGTGATGTCAACAAGGTCCTGGGGTTGGGCAACTGTACCCGCGCGGCTAGCCATGGGACCAGCATGCCAGAACCTGGCGGGAGTCAAAACGAATTGCCCAGGATCCGGACGCTGTGACACGCAATGACGTCACCAAGCAAGTAGTGCACCTGAGTACCGCGCCGTGAAAGTACCTATATACCGGCCCTTCAGCGCCCTGCTATTTTCAAGAAAATTCCAGGCACGCAAGCGAAAGCAACGGACGACGGCGGGACCCGCCGATCGTCCCGTCCGGCAAGGAAGCGGGGACGTCCAATGGGGGCAGGAGACGGGGCAGCCGAGCAGTCCAGGCTCGCTGCCGAACGCGTTGCCAGGCTGAAGCGCCAGCTGGATGAGGCCGAACGGTCCACCAAGGCCTGGGACGCCGGAGCCCTGGGGGAGCGGGTGGTGGCGGACAAGCTCAGCGAATTGGTCCCGCGGGGCTGGTACGTGCTGCACGATGTCCACTGGCCGGGCCGGCCCAAGGCCAACCTTGACCATGTCCTGGTGGGCCCCGGCGGGGTGGTGGTGGTTGATTCGAAGAATTGGTCCGGCGAAGTGCGCGTAGTGTCCGGCGTGCTCTGGCAGGGCCGCTACGCGCGGACCCAGGCCGTGGAGGGAGCGCTGGCACAGTGCGCCGCCGTCGCCTCGGTGCTGGCCCCCCAGCATCGCCGGCTGGTGCGTCCGCTCATCTGCATGGCGGCCCAGCCGGATCTCTTCGGGGTGACCGCCTCCGATGTAGCCGTGGCGGGTTCCCACCGGGTGGTGCGGACCATTGAGGCGCTTCCGCCGGTGCTGGATCCGCAGGCGGTGGTGGGGTTGTACGAGCAACTGGGCCAGCAGCTCACGCATGAACAGGAGCCCGGCATCACGGCCCTGCGGAACGTCCGCCCCGGAACCGTGGTGCGCCCGGCAGGGGCCCTGCCGCCTGGCGGCCCCGTCGCGGGTGCTGCGGAAGGGAGCAGGCCACTTGACGGCAAGGGCCGCAGCGGAAGCATGTCCCGGCATCCGGCCGGCCGCAACCTGCCGGCCGGCGGATCCCGGGCAGGAGCACCGGCAGGGATCCGGGCCGGCCGGCGCGGCGGGAAAGCCAAAGCGCAGCAGAGCGGCACCAGCGGCGGGAAGTTGGCCCTGCTGGCGGCCTTCGTCATTTTTGCCGTTTATTTCCTGCCCTACTTGGCCCGCTGACACCCTCTCCGCCGCCGGGCCGCAGCCGGTCTTTGGCCGCGGTCCGTACCGCGCGGGTGATCCGGTTCAGGCCGTCAGAATCGAGGGTCCAGGCCTGCCAGTAGAGGGCCACATCCTGGTAGCCGTCATCCAGCCGGACCAGGGTGCCGTCCGAAAGGCCATCCGTGAGCTGGAGCTCGGGGATCATGCCCCAGCCCAGGCCCGCCTTGACCGCCGCGAAGAAGCCCTCCGATGACGGCACGGTGTGCGTGGGGGGAGGCTGCGCAATGCCCTTGGCCGCCAGCAGTTGCAGCTGGAGGTTGTCCTTGGCGTTGAATTTCAGGACGGGCATGGCGGCCCAGTCAACACTGTCGGCCGCCGCAAACCGGCGCCGCAGTCCGGCGCTGGCCACCGGGATGTACCGCATGGAACCCAGCATTTCTGCCCGGCACCCGCTGACGGGCACGGGATCAGAGGTTACGGCGCCCATCACGTCTCCTTCGCGGAGCAGCTGGCTGCTGTAGCCCTGGTCTTCGACACGCAGGTCCAGCACGGCGTCCTCCCATTCGGCGGCCCGATGGAGGACGGGGACGAACCAGGTGGCCAGGGAGTCGGCGTTGATGGCCACGGGCAGGTGGGCGCGGGCTGGCGGCCCCGCGCCCAGCGCCGCCGATGTCTCCGCCTCCAGCACCTGGACCTGCCGTGCCATGCGCAGCAGCAGTGCGCCGGCGTCCGTGGTGGTGCAGGGCGACCGGCGGCGGACCAGGACCTGGCCCACGGATCCCTCGAGGGCCTTGATCCGCTGGCTGACGGCTGACGGCGTGATGCGCAGGAGGTCCGCCGCCGCCTCGAATGTTCCTTCGTCGATAACCGCAACCAGGGCCTTAAGATGCTCCAGATTCATGAAGAGATTCTAATGCGTACGCAGAATCCTTTACTTGCCTACATATCTCATAGGACCCTACCGTCGTAGCCATGTGGACTTCGTGGATAACCGGCATGCTGACCGGATTGGCGCTCATCGTGGCGATCGGTGCCCAGAACGCCTTCGTCCTGCGGCAGGGGATCCGCCGCGAACACATCGGCGTGGTGGTGGCGGTGTGCATGGCCGGTGACGCGCTGCTGATCGTGGGCGGTACAGCCGGAATCGGGGCCGTGGTGACCCGCTTCCCCGGGGTGCTCGAAGTCCTGCGGTGGGCAGGGGCCGCCTACCTTTTGTGGTTCGTGGTCCGGTCCTTCCTGGCGGCAGCGAAGCCCTCAGTGTTGGCGGAGCAGGAGCCCCGGTCCAAACACTCGGTTTTCGCCACCACGGCGGCCCTCACGTTCCTGAATCCCCACGTCTACCTGGACACCGTGGTGCTGCTCGGCAGCCTGGCCAACCAGCAGGGGCCGGACCTCCGCTGGATCTTTGCCGCCGGCGCCGTGGCCGGAAGCATCCTGTGGTTCTCAGCGTTGGGGTACGGGGCGCGGGCCCTGGCGGGCGTCCTGGGCAGCCCGCGCACCTGGCGCTGGATCGATGCAGGCATCGGTGTTTTGATGCTGGTGCTGGCCGTCCGCCTGGTCCTGCACTGAAGTAGGCTGGAGCCAGATCCGCAGGGGAGAAACCATGACTGACCAGCCGTCCCAGGGGCCCGACTACCAGCGTCCCGACCGCCAGGGCAACGATGCGCCGTGGCCCAGCTACCAACCGCCGGCCCAATACGGCCAGACGCAGTACGGACACGGCCAATACGGGCAGTCCCAGTACGGCCCAAGCTACAACCAGGGCCAGTTCAACCAGTCCCAGTACGGCCAGGGGCAATACTTCGGCCAGCCGGCTTACTATGGCAGGCCGGCCGAGCCAAAGACCCTGAGCATCGCCAGCATGGTCTGCGGCATCGCCTCCGTCATCATGGGCTGGCTGCTCCTTCCCCAGCTGGCAGCCATCATTACCGGCCACCTCGCCCTCAGGCGCGAGCCGTCCGGCAAGGGGATGTCCATCTCAGGCCTGGTACTGGGCTACCTGTGCCTGCTGGGCTACGGCGCCCTGTGGTTGCTGCTCATCATCGGCCTCACCGTTGCCAGCACCACGGGTTCGAATTCCGGGACGTTCTAGGCGCCCTGCCCCCGCCGCGCGGCGGTTAAGGGTCGGCACCGAATAAAGTCCCCTCCGGTTGGACTGCTCCCCTGCGCATGGCAGGAGGACTGGTCCATGCGACGGGGATGCTGCCGCTGCGAACCTGCAGTCGTGCCGCTAGCGGAGCAGTTCCACGTCCGAGACGAGGTCGATGTGCGCCAGCATGGCCTCCGTTGCTGCGGCCGGATCCTGCGCGCGGATGGCGTCGGCGATCCGGCGGTGTGACGCCAGTGACTGTTCCGGACGCCCGGGCTGGCCCAGCGATTCCATCCGGGTTTCCAGGATCATCTCGGCGATGAAGGCCATCAGCTGCGCCAGCACGGAGGAGTGCGCCGCCGCGGTTATGGCCTGGTGGAAGAGCTCATCGCCATGGGTGCCTCGATCGCCGTCGTTGATCTCCCGTGCCATGACGTCCAGGGCGTTGTCGATGGCGGCGAGGTCGTCCCCGGTCCGGCGTTCGGCGGCCAGTGCCGCGAGCTTCCCTTCCAGGGTGCTGCGGGCTTCGACGATCTCCGGCAGCCGGCTTTGGTGCTCGCGGAGGCCCTTGATGACGGATGCCACGCTGGGACGCCGTGCCAGGACTGCCCCTGTGCCGTGCTGCACGTCGATCACTCCCAGCACTTCGAGGGCCACGAGTGCCTGGGCCAGGGTGGCGCGGGAAACTCCCAGCCGCTCGGCAAGGTCGCGTTCGGCAGGCAGCAGGTCCCCGGGGCGGAGCTGGGCCGACTCGATGTAGGCGAGGATCTGCTCCACCAGCTGCTCATAGAGCCGGGGACGCGAGACCCGCTCCAGGCCCGCCCGTGCCGTCTTTTCCACAGTTCCTCCCGAGGTTCTCGGACCAGAATACCCCCTTCATCTATTGACAGATAGACTCACTGTCTAAGAGGCTAGTCCAGTGAGCCAGTAACTCACGTCACATTCTTTCGTTCCAATGGAGGACCAACGATGTCCGCTCCTGTCTTATCGATCATCATCCTGGCGGCGATGTTCCTGCTCGCCACCGTCCTGCCCCTCAACATGGGTGCCCTCGCCTTCGTGGGCGCCTTCCTGCTTGGCTCACTGGTGCTGGGCATGTCCACCAATGACATCCTTGCCAACTTCCCCGGCGGCCTCTTCCTGACGATCGTCGGAGTCACCTACCTGTTCGCCATCGCGCAAAACAACGGCACCATCGACCTCCTGGTCCGGGGCGCCGTCAAGCTGGTGGGCAGCCGCGTCGCCCTGATTCCCTGGGTCATGTTCGCCATCACCGCCGTCATCACGGCCGTGGGCGCGCTGTCTCCCGCCGCCGTCGCCATCATTGCCCCGATTGCCCTCAGCTTCGCCGGAAAATACAAGATCAGCCCGTTGCTGATGGGCATGATGGTGATCCACGGTGCCCAGGCCGGCGGCTTCTCGCCCATCGCCGTCTACGGCGTCACCGTCAACGGCATCATCGCCAAGACCGATCTCGCCTTCAGCCCGGCAGCACTCTTCCTCTCCAGCTTCATCTTCAACCTGGTCATCTCCCTGGTCCTCTTTGTGGTCCTGGGCGGCAGGAACCTCATGTCCTCCAAGGTGGGTCAGTTCGTGGAGCAGGCCGCCGAGGCACGGATGGCAGTCAGCGTCGGCGCCAAAGCCGGCACCGATGTTCCGTTCAAAGGCTTCGGCTCCGGCATGTACGGCCCCCGCGACCCGGCAGGCGACGGCGTTGCCGCCACCAAGGAGCGCAAGGAGCGGATTCCGCAACTGGTCACCATTGCGGGCCTGGTCGTGCTGGCCGTCGTGGCCCTCGGGTTCAAGATGGACGTCGGCTTCGTGTCCATCACCATCGCGATCGTCCTTGCGCTGGTCTCGCCGGCGGCCCAGAAGGGTGCCATCAACAAGATCAGCTGGTCCACCGTGCTGCTCATCTGCGGCATGCTGACTTTCGTTGGCGTCCTGGAAGAAGCGGGCACCATCGAATTCGTCTCCAGCGGCGTGGCCGGCATGGGAATGCCGCTGCTGGCGGCCCTCATCATCTGCTTCATCGGCGCCATCGTGTCCGCCTTCGCCTCCTCCACCGCCATCCTGGCCGCGCTCATCCCGCTGGCCGTGCCCTTCCTCTCCACCGGTGAGATCGGCGCCGTCGGCGTCATCTGCGCGCTCGCGGTCTCAGCCACGATCGTGGACGTCTCCCCGTTCTCCACCAACGGTGCCCTGGTCCTGGCCAATGCCCCGGAGGGCGTGGACAAGGACCGGTTCTACAAGAAGATCCTCGGCTACAGCGGCATCGTGATCGTGGCCGGACCCATCCTGGCCTGGCTGGCGCTGGTGGTCCCCGGCTGGCTCTAGCCGGCGCAGCCGCCCGCCACGCCGCCCGCACTTGAGAAAGGAAACCCAAGCACATGAGCTCAGCCGAAAATTCCCGAGGCCCCCTGGCGGGGCACACCGTCGTCGACCTGAGCCGTGCACTGGCGGGGCCCCACGCCGGCATGATGCTGGCGGACCTCGGCGCCCGCGTGATCAAGGTGGAAAACCCCGGCACCGGGGATGACACCCGCGGCTGGGGGCCGCCCTTCGTGGGCCCGGAAGATGACCTGCAGTCCACCTATTTCATGTCCTGCAACCGCAACAAGGAATCCATCAGCCTGGACCTGAAGAGCCAGGACGGGCAGGCAGTGCTGCGCGGGTTGCTGGAGCGTGCGGACGTGGTCATCGAGAACTTCCGTCCCGGCGTGATGGACCGGCTGGGCTTCTCCACGGCCGCCATCCATGCGCTCAACCCCCGGCTGGTGATCCTGTCCATCACGGGTTTCGGCCATGACGGGCCCGAATCCCGGCGCAGCGGCTACGACCAGATCCTGCAGGGCGAGGCCGGACTCATGTCACTCACCGGCTCCGGGCCCGAAGACCCGCAGCGCGTCGGCGTCCCCATCGCAGACCTCCTTTCCGGCATGAACGGAGCCTTTGGCGTGCTGGCGGCGCTGGTGGAACGGAACCACACCGGCCGCGGCCAGGTGGTGCGCACCTCCCTGTTGGCGTCACTGATCGGCGTCCACGCCTTCCAGGGCACCCGGACCACCGTGGCCGGCGAAGTTCCGCAGGCACAGGGCAACCACCACCCGTCCATCGCCCCCTACGGGCTGTTCACCTGCAAGGACGGCAGCGTGCAGATCAGCGTCGGCAGCGAGAAGCTCTGGCAGTCATTTGCGGCGGCCTTCGGCCTGGACCCGGCAGCGCCCGGATTCGCCAGCAACGCCGAACGTGTGCGGAACCGCGCCGAGGTGATTGCCGCCGTCGAACGCGCTTTCGCCGGCTACGGCGCGGCGGAACTGCTGGAGAAACTGAACGACGCCGGGATCCCGGCAGGGAAGGTGCGCTCCCTGGACGAGGTGTACGCGTGGGACCAGGTGGCCTCCCAAGGGCTCGTGGTGGACGTGGAGCATCCGCTGCTCGGAACCGTCAGCCTCCCCGGGCCCCCGCTGCGGTTCTTCGAACAGGGGGACACAGCCGAAACCACCGTGAAGGACCACGCCGCGCCGCCGCTGCTGGACGCGGACGGTCCTGCCATCCGCGCATGGCTCGGTTTGCCGGCTCCCGTGGCGGCCGGGGTGAACTAGCATGCCAACCACCGAAAAAGTGCGGCACCTGCGCGCCGCCGAACTGATCGACGCCGTGGTGGACCAGGATTCGTTTGTCTCCTGGGATACGCCGCCGCACCAGCCGGCGCTGTCCGAAGAGTATGCCCGTGACCTGGCCAAAGCCCGCGAACGCAGCGGAGCCGACGAATCGGTGCTCACCGGCACCGGGCTGATCCGGGGGCGCCGGGTGGCGCTGATCGTCAGCGAGTTTTCCTTCCTCGCCGGCTCCATCGGCCACGCCGCGGCACAGCGGATCGTTGCCGCCGTCGAACGGGCCACCTCGGAGGGACTGCCGCTGCTGGCGGGCCCGGCCTCCGGGGGAACCCGGATGCAGGAGGGGACGCCGGCGTTCCTGTCCATGGTCAAAATCACCGGAGCCGTCCGGGCGCACCGCCAGGCCGGCCTGCCCTACCTGGTCTACCTCCGGCACCCCACCACCGGCGGCGTGATGGCATCCTGGGGGTCGCTGGGCCACATCAATGTTGCCGAACCGGGCGCCCTGCTGGGATTCCTGGGCCCCCGGGTGTTCGAAGCACTGCATGGGGAGTCCTTCCCGGACAACGTGCAGGTGGCGGAAAACCTGTTCAACAAGGGGCTCATCGACGGCGTCGTGAAGCCCGAAGAGCTCGCGGAACTGGTGGCCCGGGCGCTGGACATCCTGGCGCCCCGGCGGGAGGCGGCGTCAGGGACGGTGGTCCGGCCCGCCGCACCGGCCACTTTGGCCGTGCGGCCGGCCCCCGTGGACGCCTGGACGTCGATCGGGATTTCGCGCCGGCCGCGGCGGCCGGACCTGCGCCAGCTCCTCAAGTTCGGCGCCAGCGACGCCCTGCCGCTGAACGGGACGGGGCAGGGGGAAAAGGACCCCGGGTTGCTGCTGGCGCTGGCCCGGTTCGGCAGCCGGTCCTGCATTGTGCTCGGCCATGCCCGCCCGCTGCGCAAGGACGCCGCCGGTATGGGGCCCGGGTCATTGCGGGAAGCGCGCCGCGGCATGAAGCTGGCCCAAGAACTGCGGCTCCCCCTGCTCACTGTCATCGACACCGCAGGCGCCGCGCTCTCCCAGGAGGCGGAAGAAGGCGGCCTCGCCGGCGAGATCGCACGCTCTTTGTACGAACTGATCGGCCTGGAATCGCCGTCCGTCTCGGTGCTGCTTGGCCAGGGTGCCGGGGGAGGGGCGCTGGCACTGCTGCCCGCGGACAGGACCATCGCCGCGCAGCACAGCTGGCTGTCGCCGCTGCCGCCCGAGGGCGCCAGTGCGATCGTGCACCGCACCACGGCCTTCGCGCCCGGGATGGCACAGGCGCAGGGCGTCAATGTGGCGGCGCTGTATGCGAACGGACTGGTGGACCACATTGTGGACGAGCGCGACGACGCGTCCCTGGAGCCGCGCGAATTCTGTGCCCGGATGGCCCGTGCCATCGAATACGAACTCGCATCCGTTGCCGACATCCCCGTGGCCGGGCTGGTGGGGGCGCGGTTCCGGAAGTACCGGAACCTGGGCGGCAACTGACGCAACGCACGCCCGGGGAGCCGCCGGCGGATTCGCTCCGGCGGCTCCGGCCGTCGCTTGCCCTAGCGGCGTTGACGGACCTTGGCGCGGTGGGCTGTGGCGCGCAGTTGCAGGATGCGCGCCCCACCTGCCACAGCCACCAGGACCCCGCCGGTGACGGCGGCAATGAAGAGTGCCATGCCCAGCGGGACAGACCCCTCAAAACCCAGGAACTGCACCATGGCCTGTTCCTGGTTCTGCAGGATGAAGATGATCAGCAGGATCAACAGGATCAGTGAGGCGACAACGCCAGCCCAGATGACGCCGGCGCGGGTAACTTTGCTTTCGGGTGTGCGGCCACCCGCTGCGGCTTTTTCCGTGCCCGCTGATGGTGCTGGAACCGCGGGTGTATCCGGGGCATCCGGGGCGTAGGACGGCGCGCCACCGTAGGTTGCGTCCCGGCCGCCTGCCGCCCGGTCCGCGGCCGACGGCGTGACGCTGACGTCCGGGTCCGGCTGGCTGTTCGGTCCCGGCGTGTACTGTCCTTCGCTCATGCCCGTGTCCTTTCGCAGAATGCTAAGCATGCTTATGGTGCAACCATAGACGCCCGGGTTGCCGCAGCACAACGAGCGCGCCGCGCGCGTCTACTGCTGCATGAAAGGCAGGCTGGATTGGGAGCCCTGGGGAAGGAGGGGCCCCGACGGGAACCCCTCCTTGGACTACTGCCCCGGGCCGTGTAGGGCCGGGCGTCAGACCCTTTCCTTGCTCCGTTCGGCGGAGGGAGTCCCCGGCACAGGCGACCTGCGCCACTTCGGAAAGGCCCAGAACGTGAATTCCGGTGCCTTGGCCGGCTTCGGAGTTTCGTGGGTCTCAGGCCGCTCTTCAGGCCGGCGCCTGGTTTCTTTCCTGGCGTCCCACCCGAAGTCCTTGCTTGATGAATAGCACATCACAGACCTCCTCATGGTGACTGCCCTTTAATGGTCCTCCTGTTTGTTGCCGGAGTCGATACCGTGGTGGCCGGCGCCTGTCAGCGGCCGCCGGTCACCACGTCCTGCGCCTCCTGCGGGCGGTGGAACTCGCAGGGGCCGCCGTGGCGCAGCGGAAGGAGGCAGGCCCGGCCCGTCGGCAGGTGCACCAGGCCGCAGCGGCCGGCCATGGCCAGGTCCTCCCTGACGTTGGAGTTGCTCAGGTCCGGCCGCCCGTCGTCAGCAGTTTCTGTGGGGCCGGCGCCGGTGGCGTGCTGTTCAGCATTCATGGTGGTGCAGCTCCTCATTGGGCGGAAAGGCGTACGGAGGGTGCGAAAGGTGGTTTTTCCAGTCTGCGCCGCCGGGGTTACCGCCGGGTTAAGCGGGCGTTAGGTTCAGGTCAACAACACCACACCGCCGCGGCGCCTAGAGGCCCAGTTGATGCGCCACCTGCAGCAGGAGGGCTTCCGAGCCTAAGGGACCCACCAGTTGGACGCCCATTGGGAGTCCGCTTCCGGCGGATCCACCGGTCCAGTGGACAGGGAGCGTTATGGCCGGCAATCCGCATACGTTCACCATCGAGGACCACGGCGCATATTCGCACTGCTTCCGGTAGTCGCCGTCGGCATCTCCTGGCCATTGCACGGCCGGCCAGCGTCCGCCGCCGTGGCCGGTCCCGGTGAACCAGCCCACGGGGCGGGGTGTCTGCGCCAGCGCGGGCATCATCATCAGGTCCCACTGGCCGTACTGCGCGACGGTGTCGTGCTGGAACTGCCGCAGGAACGCCAGGGCTTCGGCGAGCTTCGCCGGGCTGCGTTGTTGGGCCCGACGCCGGAAGGTCCGGGTCAACGGCGCCAGCAGCGCTTCGCGGGAGGGGCTGATCCGTGCAGAACCCACTCCTGCCGTCCAGGCGGTGGTGAAGGCATCGGGATAGCGGTTGTCGTACCGCACGGCAGCTTCGGCCAGGTTATGGCCGGCGTGTTCCAGGAGCCTTTCGCCTGCCCGGAGGGCATCGAGTGCTTCGGGTTCGATACTGAAGGGGAAGGTGCCGGACCAAGGGCTCTCCAGCGTGACGCCGATCCTCAACGGTGGCGGCTCCTGGCCTATGCCCGCGAGGTATTCGTTCCCCGGGGCCATGGCGTCCAGCATCAGGGCGGCATCCTTGGCGGTCCGGGCAAGGGGGCCCGGGACCACCAGCCGGGCCGGGTCACCGCTGCTTTCCCCGGCAGCCACCAGGCCACGGCCCGGCTTCAGCCCCACCAGGCCGCAGGCGGCTGCCGGAATCCTGACTGAACCACCGCCGTCGGTCCCTGGCGCGAAGGGCAGCAAGCCCGCCGCCACGGCGGCAGCGCTGCCGCCGGAGGACCCGCCCGAACTCCTGCTGGGTGCGTAAGGATTGCGCGACGGCGGCGCGATGCGGTTTTCGCTGTAGGCCGTCAGGCCGAACTCGGGTACTTGGGTCTTGCCCAGGGAAACCGCGCCGGCCTCCGTGAGGAGTGCCACCAGGGGAGCGTCCGCGGGAGCCGGTTTATGCTCGACGGCGGCGCTTCCGTGGGTGGTAACCACGCCCGCCACATCGGTGAGGTCCTTGAAGCCCAGCGGCATGCCGTGCAGCAGGGGGAGGTCGTCGGTACCGGTGCGGGAGTAGAGGTCATCAGTCGCCCGGGCCCGTTCCATGGCCTGGTCCGCGGTAACGGTGATGAAGGCCCCCAGCAACGGGTTCTGCCGACTGATCCGCGCCAGGAAATGTGTGGTGGCCTCAGCAGCGGACACCGTCCCGGCGCGGAGGAGGTTCCGCAGGTCCAGCGCGGGCAGTTCGTGAAGTTCAGCCAAGGACCCGGCCCTCCGGCTCCTTGGCCGTGGACGGTCCGGCATCCCCGCCGACGTCCCGGCCGGGGCGCGACTGTATTGGCGCCGGACGGGCAGGCTGCTGACGGGACATGGAAACCTCCTCGGGAGCCACCAGCCTAGCTTGCCGGTTTCCGCACCACCCGTGGTCGAAGGACTAGGCTTTAACGTGACTCTGATCCGCCACGACAGGACTCCGATGAGCGATTTTGATACCGTGCCCGTCCACGACATCCCGGCTGATGCCGTCATCCTGGACGTCCGGGAGGACTACGAGTGGGTCGCCGGGCATGCCGACGGTGCACTCCACATCCCCATGGACCAGATCCCGGCCCGGCTGGGCGAACTTGATCCGGATGAGGACGTGTATGTCATCTGCCGGACCGGCGGAAGGTCGTTCCGTGTTGCCCAGTGGCTCACGGGCCAGGGGTACACCGCCATCAACGTCTCCGGCGGGATGGACCAGTGGCTCGAATCGGGCAAACCCTTGGTCTCCGACAACGGACTCAAGCCGCTGGTGCTGTAGTGCACGGCAGTCCCCCCACCTACGCGTTCCTCGGACCCGAGGGCACGTTCACCGAGGCTGCCCTGTTGCAGGTACCCGGTGCGCAAGAAGCAGTCCGGGTGCCGGCGTCGAACGTCAATGCCGCCCTGGACCAAGTGCGCAGCGGTTCTGCCGACGCTGCCATGGTTCCGATTGAAAATTCGGTCGAAGGCGGCGTCACCGCCACCCTCGACGCGATAGCGAGCGGCCAAGAGCTGCGGATCATCCGCGAGGTCCTGGTACCCATCAGCTTCGTCCTGGTGACCCGGCCTGGCGTGCGCAGGGAGGACGTACGGCACGTGTCCACCCATGGCCACGCGTGGGCCCAGTGCCGGATGTGGATGGAAAACAACATGCCCCGTGCGGAATATGTTCCGGGGTCTTCAACCGCGGCCGCGGCCATGGGACTGCTGGACGGTGACTGCCATTACGATGCCGCCATCTGTGCGCCCCTCGTAGCGCAAGCGCATCCGGGCCTGCAGGTCTTGGCGGAAAACATTGGTGACAATCCGGGCGCCGTGACGCGCTTCATCCTGGTGAGCCGTCCGGGTGTCCTTCCGGAACGCACCGGCGCGGACAAGACCACGCTTGTTGTCCCGCTGCCGGAGGACCGTCCGGGTGCGCTGATGGAGATCCTCGACCAGTTTGCCAGCCGCGGCGTCAACCTCAGCCGGATCGAATCGCGTCCCACGGGGCAGTACCTGGGCCACTACTTCTTCAGCATCGACGCGGATGGCCACGCCGGCGAGGCACGTGTTGCGGATGCCCTGGCGGGACTGCACCGGATCAGCCCCGGGACCCGTTTCCTGGGTTCGTATGCCCGGGCGGACAGGCAGGCCACGGCGGTGGCGGCGCATACTTCCGATGCCGCCTTTTCGGCGGCCCGGGACTGGGTCGGATCCATACTTGACGCGGCATCCACCGCAGGTGAAAGCGGTTCCGGATCTTCGCCCACAGCGTAGGCAAATTGCCTTTCGGACTACTTCCGCGGGGTGTGCACAATGCGTATGCTTGCTTGATCCACACGGGGTATGGCCCCTAATGAAGGGAGCGGGTCATGACCAGCACCACTGACAATGACGGCCAGGGGATGATCGTCAACCCCAAGCCTGCCGCAGACAACCAGGACTGGGATGGCGACGATGCTGACCGCGCGGACCGCCTGCGTTTCGAAGAGGAACAGGCAATGATCCGTGAACAGTCCGAGGCCCATGCCGCTGCCAAAGCAGCAGCTGAGGCGGAGAAGAAGGACGCCGGAGCCTGATCCACGTGAGCCGGCCGGTCAGGCCGGCCTGGCATTTCCCCAGCCGCTGATGGGCCTTGCACGCCTAGATGCGGGTTTTCGCCTGCCCCGGGCCGCCCGGCTCGTGTGCCTTGACCCTTACCAGCAATGACTTCGGTTCCACCTGGACGGTGAGTTGGGTCGCTTCCCCGGACGTGTCGCCATCGATTTGGGTGGGCATGGGCTCGGGACACTTGATGACCACCTTGACCGACCTGTAGACCGTCATGATCGGCAGTTTTCCGCTGTGCTTGAACATGATCTTCATGTACATCAGCAGCCAGCCCAGGGCGCTGCGGGGACTCATGACCACCACGTCCAGCATGCCGTCGTCAATCATTGCCTGCGGAATGAAGTCGATGCCGCCCGGCACCAGCCCGCAGTTGGCGAAAAGTACGCTGCGGATGTTCCGCACCTGCTCCGGGCTGCCGTCCAGCGAGATGGACACCTTCTTCCGCCGGCCCGGGAGGTGCCGGACGCCAGCCTCGGTGTAAGCGAGCCAGCCCACCGCCTTCTTCAACCCGTCGTTGGTGTCCGCCAGGACCTCGGCATCCATGCCAATCCCGGCGATGACCAGGAAGACGTGCTCTGAGTAGTGCCCGGTGCGGGAGTTCTCAATGGCCATCCGGGCGGTGTCGATGTAGCGCTGCCGCCCAAACAGCGCCGTCTGAACGTTCCCGTGGAGGTCGTTCACGTCAAGGTCGACGTTCCTGGCCAGCAGGTTGCCGGTTCCCAGCGGTATCAAACCCATGGCAACATCGGTGTGTGCGAGGGCCTCGGCCACCACGCGGACCGTGCCATCCCCGCCGCCCACCAGGACGACGTCGGGCTTGCCGGCCAAGGCAGCCTGCATCTGGGAAAAGCCGGGGTCGTCCGCGGTTGTTTCGAAAAAGGCCGGTTCCTCCCAGCCGGCTGCCAGGCAGGCGCGCTGGATGGTGGCCTTTGCTTCCTCTGCCCGCGCCTTGATCGGATTGAGGACAACGGCCACCCGCTGCTGCGCCAGGCCCGGATCGTAGGCTTCGCCGGCCACTGTGCTGCGCACGTGCAGGGCCTGCAGGCGCCGGACCCCCCACCAGCTGGAGGTGGCGAAGGCAAGGGCCACCGCAATCAGCAGGTAAAGAATCCAGTCGCTCATGGTGGTTCAACAGTAGCCCGGCGTGCGGCGGCCCGGCGCACGGGGCCTGCCGCCCGCCGTCGTGCGCGGTATTGGATACCCTTGTCTGGTGATCGACGTAAAAGACCTCAGCGAAAACCCGGACAAGTTCCGTGCCAGCCAGCGCGCCCGCGGCGCGGACGAATCAGTGGTGGACGCGATCATCTCCGCGGATGCCGCGCGCCGCGCCGCCCTGATCCGCTTCGAAAACCTCCGCGCCGAGCAGAACGCCTTCGGTAAGAAGGTGGCGCAGGCCAAGGGTGAAGAGAAGCAGGCACTGCTGGCAGAGGTCAAGGAGCTGGCCAACTCCGTCAAGGCGGCCTCCGCCGAGGCCGATGCCGCGCAGACCAAGCAGGAAGAGCTGCTGCGCACCGTCCCCAACCTGGTGGAGGATGGTGTTCCCGAAGGCGGCGAGGACGACTACGTGGTGGTCAAGACCGTCGGCACCCCGCGCGAGTTCCCGGACTTTGAGCCCAAGGACCACCTGGAGATCGGTGAGCTGATCGGCGCGATTGACATGGAACGCGGCGCCAAGGTCTCCGGTGCCCGCTTCTACTTCCTCCGCGGCGTTGGAGCCCGGCTGGAAATGGCGCTGCTGCAGATGGCCATGGACCAGGCCATTGAAGCGGGCTTTATCCCCATGATCACCCCCACGCTGGTGCGTCCGGAGACGATGCAGGGGACCGGCTTCGATGTGAAGCACGACGACGAGATCTACCGACTCGCCGAAGACGACCTTTACCTGGTGGGCACCTCCGAGGTGGCCCTGGCCGGCTACCACGCGGACGAGATCCTGGACTTCTCCAAGGGCCCCATCCGCTACGCCGGGCAAAGCTCCTGCTACCGCCGCGAGGCCGGCTCGCACGGCAAGGACACCCGCGGCATCATCCGCGTGCACCAGTTCAACAAGGTGGAAATGTTCATTTACACCACGGTCGAAGAAGCCGCCGCCGAGCATCAGCGCCTGCTGGCCTGGGAAGAGGAGATGCTGGCCAAGTGCGAGTTGCCGTACCGGGTCATCGACACCGCGGCGGGCGACCTCGGCATGTCCGCGGCCCGGAAGTACGACTGCGAAGCGTGGGTCCCCACCCAGGGCGCCTACCGCGAGCTGACCTCCACCTCCAACTGCACCACGTTCCAGGCGCGCCGCCTCAACATCCGTGAGCGCGCGGTCAAGGCTGACGGCGTCGCCAAGGGCACCCGCGCCGTGGCCACCCTGAACGGCACCCTGGCCACCACCCGCTGGATCGTGGCGCTGCTGGAGCACCACCAGAACGCGGACGGCTCGGTCAAGGTACCCAAAGCGCTGCAGAAGTACCTCGGCGGGCTCGAGGTTCTGCCGGTCCTGTAGGGCCGTCCCTTTTCATAGGCTTGTTCGCGCAACCAGTCCTTCACCGATCGGATGCGCGAACAAGCTTTGGTTTCGCCCAGAACTGTCCACATACGGCCGCGGGCGAACCGCCCGGCAGGCTCCAGCCCCGCATCCTTGGGATATGGAGATACCACCTGGCCTGATTGATACTGCCGCCATACTCCGCACCGGCGTCGGCACTGATGCCCTGCACCGCGCCTTCAAGGCCGGGCAGCTCGTACGGCTCCGGCGAGGCTTCTACGTGCGGACCAATGACTGGATCGGTGCCACGCCCGCACAACGCTTCGCGTGGTCGACGGCGGCGATTGCGAGATCCGTCAGCGGCGCGGTCCTCTGTGGGCAGACGGCTGCATGGGCCATCGGCCTACCAACGCTGGGCGACCCCCAATGTGTGGAGTTGGCAACCAGCCTGCCGGGCCGCAGCGGGATCAGGAAGTCGCCGTTCGTGGTCCTCGGCACGGACAAGGCCGCCCGGGAAGCGCGGGAGGTGCGGTCCTACCCCCTCCAATACCGGCTAAAGCAGGTACATGAACCTGTGCGCCACGGCGAGTTCCTCAGTCTCGGGCTGGTGGAGACCACTTTGGACATCATGGCAACCCGCAGCCTGAGCCAGGCGCTGGTTGTTGCTGACGGAGCCGCACGAAAGCTGCACAAGGCTGGCCGAATGCCCGCTGATGCCAGCTTGTGGTCGCTTCAGGACATCCGGGACGGGATCCGGGCGCTTCCGCACGCTTCCGCCGCGGCACGTGCCGAACGCGCCGCTTCCCTTGCCAGCCCGTTATCGGAATCTGTAGGGGAGTCCTACAGCAGGGCAGTCTTCGAGTTCCTTGGCTTTGAGCAGCCCGTCCTTCAGCGCACATTTGCCGACCGGGAGGGTTTCATTGGGAGGACTGACTGCTGGTGGCCGAACCCGGGGGTGGTTGGCGAATTCGACGGCAAAGGCAAGTATGTTCAGGCCGCCCTGCGCGGAGGAATCACCGCCGAGGAGGCGGTCTATCGGGAGAAGATCCGTGAGGACCGGATCCGGTCACTTGGTCATGGCTTCGTCCGTTGGCGCTGGGCCGACTTGCAGAATCCTGACCGGCTACGCGCCAAACTCCTGGCTGCCGGCATCCGGAGCAGGTGAGTGCCCCTACCCCCGGTTATCCCTAAGCTTGTTCGCGAATCAGATTCTAGAAGGGTGTCCTCTGCGATCAAGCCTCTGACAGGCGGTACCGCGGAACCACCGGTGACCCGCCTCGAGGTGCGGAAACCCGCAGTTAATCAACAGTTCAGTAAAGCTGTGTCCTGCGTCCTAGCGCCTGTCAGTGACGTCTGCTTCACTGTTTCAATGACAACGCTGACTGAAACCTCAGTCGCCGGCAACGATGACCGGCGAGAGAACAACCAAGACAACACCAACACCTACGTCTTTTCGGGAATCGGCCAGAAGCTGATGGTCGCGCTGGACGTGGACGGCACCCTGGTGGACCACGACGGCCACATGACGCCGGGCGTGCGGGACGCGGCGCAGGCGGTAGTGGCGGCCGGGCACGAGGTAATGATCGCCACCGGCCGCTCCTTGAATGCCACCCTCCCCGTCATCGAAAAGATCGGCATAGAGCGCGGCTACGCTGTTTGCTGCAACGGCGGCGTGACCCTCCGGCTCCACCCCGAACTGGCCAACGGCTACGAGGTCATCCACAAAGCCACCTTCGACCCTGGGCCTGCCCTGAGGGCCCTCCGGGAACGGCTCCCCTCTGCCAAGTACGCGCTGGAGGATGCCGATGGAAACTTCCTCTCCACGGAACGGTTCCAGGACGCCAGCTTCGGTGTCGAGGCCGTAGGCGTCGACTTCCACACCATGCTGGAGGCCACCGCGGTGCGCGTGGTGGTGTTCAGTACTGAAAACACGCCCGAGGAATTCAACGAGGCCATCGACCACGTGGGACTGGCCGGGGTGACCTACTCGGTGGGCTGGACCGCATGGCTGGATATCGCAGCGGCAGGGGTGACCAAGGCCAGTGCCCTGGAGAACCTTCGGCTCCGGCTCGGGATCGAGCAGCACCGCACCGTGGCCGTTGGCGATGGCCGGAACGATATCGAGATGCTCAGCTGGGCCGGCCGCGGAGTTGCCATGGGGCAGGCTCCGGAGGAAGTGATTGCGGCAGCCGATGAGGTCACCCACTCGGTGTTCGACGACGGCGCCGCACACGTACTGCGCAGCCTCCTATGACCTGCCCACTCCGGCAGCCCGGATTCCAGCCGGCACCGGGCACCAAGGCAGAATAGGACCATGACCCTTACGACGTTCGCCCTCGTCCGCCATGGCCAGACCGACTGGAATGCCGAACGCCGGCTGCAGGGTGCCACCGATATCCCCTTGAACGACGTCGGACGCGGCCAGGCACGTGACGCTGTCGCCGTCCTGGCCCCGTACGAATGGGACGTGATCGTGTCCTCCCCGCTGAGCCGGGCCGCCGAGACCGCGGACCTGATCGCCGAAGGATTGGGGTTCGCGGTGGCCCGGCGCATCCCCGAACTGACCGAGCGCAGCTTCGGACCGGCCGAAGGAATGCAGGCCGGCCCCGAACTGGAGGCGCTGCGAGTGCCCGGCGGGTTCAAGGGTGCTGAAAGCGAAGCCGAGGCGGCGGACCGTGGCCTCGCCGCGCTTGAGGCATTGGCGGAGGAATTCCGTGGGCAGCGGATACTGGTGGTGGCGCACGGCACCCTGCTGCGGGTCAGCCTCAGCCGTGCCATCGGCCAGACCTTGGCCAGCGTGGACAACGCCGCCCTGAACGTGGCACACCACCATGCTGTGGACGGGTGGAAGCTGGAGTATTTCAACGGTGAACCGATGATGGCGGCCGCGGGAGCCTGAACAGCCTCCTGACGGGGGCTAAGCAGGCCTGCCCCAGCGCAGGGCGGGCCCTGCTACCTCGCTTCGAGGATCAGGGCCAGCAGCCTCGCTGCCGCGGGCCGGGCGGAATGTTCCTCGTTCCACTGCGCCCGGGACACTGCCTTGCTGACAGCCTGGGTGGTGATGCCCAGTTCCTGCGCCACCGCTTTTTGCTGGCCGCGGACCCCGGGCGTCAGCAGGTCCAGCACCCGCCATTCGGCGCCGGAACGGTCCCGGACAATGTGTCCGAGCAGCCGCAGCACGGCCTCCGCGTCATGGGCCACATCGGCAAGGGGCCCCTCCACTGCAACCGGAATCCGCTCCTTGCTGCTGCGGAGCCGGTCCACGGCCCTGCGCGCGTAGACCAGGCCATGGCCGGTGGCGTCCTTGATTTGGTTGGGCAGCGGCTCGTCCACCGGCCCGGCGCCGATTCCCACGTACCAGGATCCGCTGCGCAAAGCGATCAGCGCCGCCTCCACAGCCTGGTGCGGGCAGTCCACCACACCCTGCACTTCATCCTCGACGGACCGGTCAAAATCCAGGCGCGCAGGGATATGTCGCAGCGCTTTGAGCAGCTGCGGCACCTGGTCGCCGTCGCGCCGGCTGTCAGTCTGGTTGATGGTCAGCGTGAACATTCTGGGTACACACTACCCGGAAGTAGAAATGACGAAACCGCCGCGGCCGGGGGTGTGAAAGTCCTAGAATGGGCGCGGGGCACGACGCCGGGCCTTGCCTGCGTGCCCCTTCATCTGTTGCCATGGGGGAACGGCCGCCCAGCGGCACACCCGATGTAAGGATGGCTATGGCCGGGAATACAGGGCACGACGACATGCGGCACGACCGGCGGGGGCAGGCCGGGGCGTCGGCGGACGATCTGGCCCTGGTGGACCGCTGGTGGCGCGCCGCCAACTACCTCTCCGTGGGGCAGATTTACCTGCGCTCCAACCCGTTGCTGCGGGAGCCGCTGCAGGCGGCGGACACCAAGTCCCGGCTGCTGGGCCACTGGGGCACCACGCCCGGGCTTAACTTCGTCTACGCCCACCTGAACCGCGTGATCCGCCGCGACTCCCTGGAGATGCTCTTTGTTGCCGGTCCCGGCCATGGCGGTCCCGCCGTCGTCGCCAATGCCTGGATGGAGGGGACCTACTCCGAAATCTATGCGCACGTGGGCAACGATGAGGCCGGCATGGCTGAACTGTTCCGGCAGTTCTCCTACCCCGGCGGCATCCCCAGCCATGCCGCCCCGGAAACTCCCGGCTCCATCAGCGAAGGCGGGGAACTCGGGTACTCCCTGGCGCACGCGTACGGGTCGGTGTTCGACAACCCGCAGCTGGTGACCGCCGTCGTGATTGGCGACGGCGAGGCGGAAACCGGGCCCCTGGCTGCCAGCTGGCACTCCCACAACTTCCTGGATCCCGCAGCGGACGGCGCGGTGCTGCCCATCCTGCACCTGAACGGCTACAAGATCGCCAATCCCACCATCCTGGCCCGGATGCCTGAGCAGCAGTTGGAGCAGCTGCTGCGCGGGTACGGACACGAACCGTACTTCGTCACCGTGGCCGACCCGGACAACACGGAACAGGCACACCGTGATTTCGCCGGCGTCCTGGACCGGTGCCTGGCGGACATCAAAGCAATCCAGGATGCCCACCGGCAGGACGCTTCCGGTGAAGACGCGGGGGAGGGCGGACACCGCTGGCCCCTGATCGTGCTGCGCTCGCCCAAGGGCTGGACCGGGCCGCGGACCGTGGACGGGCTGCAGGTTGAAGGCACGTGGCGGGCGCACCAGGTGCCGCTGGCCGAAGTCCGCACCAACGGCGACCACCTGAAGCAGCTGGAGGAATGGATGCAGTCCTACCGGCCCCGGGAACTGTTCGACGGCGGCGGCCGGCTCCGCGCCGACGTCGCCGAGGGCGCCCCCACCGGCGACTTCCGCATGAGCGCCACACCGCATGCCAACGGCGGACTGCTCAGGCGCGCCCTGAAGCTGCCCGTCTACCGGGACCACGCCGTGGAGGTACACCACCCGGGTACCGAACGGGTGAGCCCCATGGTCACGCTGGGCTCCTGGATGCGGGACGTCATCGCGCAGAACATGGAGAACTTCCGGCTGTTCGGCCCGGACGAGACGGCCTCCAACCGGCTGCAGAACGTCTACGAGGCCACCGACAAGGTGTGGCAGTACAGGATCGACGACGTCGACGAGCACCTTGCGCGCTCCGGCCGGGTCCTGGAGGTGCTGAGCGAGCACTTGTGCCAGGGCTGGCTGGAAGGATATCTCCTAACCGGCCGGCACGGGGTCTTCAACTGCTACGAGGCCTTCGTCCACATTGTCGATTCCATGTTCAACCAGCACGCCAAATGGCTGAAGGTTTCCCGCGGGCTGCCATGGCGCCGGCCGGTGGCTTCCCTGAACTACCTGCTGTCCTCGCACGTCTGGCAGCAGGACCACAATGGCTTCTCGCACCAGGATCCAGGGTTCATCGACCACGCGGTGAACAAGAAGGCAGAGGTCATCCGGGTCTACCTGCCGCCGGACACCAATACCCTGCTCTCCGTCATGGAGCACTGCCTGGCCTCCACGGACTACGTGAACATCGTGGTCAGCGGCAAGCAACCGTCACCCACCTGGCTGGGTCCGGCGGAGGCCGCCAACCATTGCCGGCGTGGCCTGGGCATCTGGACGTTCGCGGGGTCCGAGGTGCCAGGTGAGGAGCCCGACGTCGTCCTGGCCTGCGCCGGTGATGTCCCCACCGTGGAGACCGTGGCCGCCGCGGAACTGCTCCGGGACGGCGCTCCCGAGCTCAAGGTACGGGTGGTGAACGTGGTGGACCTGATGCGGCTGCAGGATGACAGCGAGCATCCCCACGGCCTCCCCGCGCACGACTTCGACGGGATCTTCACCGCCGACAAGCCGGTCATTTTCGCCTACCACGGCTATCCGGCGCTGATCCACCGGCTCGCGTACCGCCGCACCAACCAGCAGGGCCTGCACGTGCACGGATACAAGGAAGAGGGCACCACCACCACGCCGTTCGACATGGCCATGCTCAACGGCATTGACCGCTTCACGCTGGCCATCGACGCGATCGACCGTATCCCCGGCCTGGCGGGGAAGCACGCGCTGTTGCGCCAGGAGCTGCAGGACCGGCGCAACCGGGCCCGCGAGCACACCCGCACGCATGGCGAGGACCCGGCGGAAATCCGGAACTGGACCCTGGGCGGCTAGGAGCTGTCCGGGAGTTCGTCGAGGCGGCAGTCCGGAAGGTGGATCCAGCCTTCGGTGCGGGCGGCCGCTGCGTGGGTGCTGTCCGGCAGGAGGGTACGACGCCGGGCGGCGGCGCGGGCGGTCAGGGAGGCGATGACGGCGTCGAAGAGGTCGTCCGAGCCTGCCAGGCTGTCGCGGTGCCCGGCCAGGTCCAGCCACGGCGCCTGTTCCTCGAGGGCGGCCAGCAGGAGGGCCAGGCGCTCGGCTTCCGGGACGCCGCGGCCCTTGTAGCCGCGGCCGTTGAGGCCCCAGATCTTCAGGGACGCCGCGGGGTACACCTCGGCCAGGCGGCCGGAACCGTCCCTTGGCTGCGGGCCGTGGAGTTGGGCGATCTTTGCCTGGATGACCGCGCAGCGCATGGCAGGGTGGGCCAGCCGGTCCGCGGAGACGCTGAGCGGGATCAGCCCGGTTTCGCGCGTGACGAAGCGGTCCGTGTCCCGGTACGCGAGCAGCCGGCGGCCGGCGATTCCGTCGTGTTCAAGGACGGGGGCCGCGATGTTGTCCAGGTGCCCGGTGAGGAACGGGATCAGGGCATCGGGCCAGCCTACGGGGCAGTCGACGCCGGTCATGTCGGTGCTGCCGAACAGCTCTACGATGTGCTGGTCGTCCACGTCCAGGGCCAGGTGGGTGAGCCGGGCGGCCCCGCTGCCCGTGCTGCCTGCGCCCCACTCGATGACCGCCACCGCGGTCTTCTTGGTGGCCGCCGCGAGGTCCACGCCGAGGCTCTTCATGCCGGGCTCAGACGCGCCTGTAGCGCAGCGCCCCGTCAACGGCTCCGGCTTCGCCCAGGTCATCGCCCCGGGCAAAGCCGGCCCACAGGGCCCGCACTGAACGGCCGGTCAGGTCCACGTCCTCCCACCGGGCACCGTTGATCAGGCCCACGCCGTCCCAGGTCTTCCGGGTGCCGAGCAGCAGGGGCAGGTCGATGGTGTGGGCTGCGCCGAAAATGTTGCCGGGGGCGTGCCAGTCCAGGACGTACCGGTGCGCGCGGCCGCCTGCCTTTGCGTGCCGGCGGGCAAAGCGGCGGGTGGCCCGGCCGTACACGGTTTCGGTGACCACCCAGTCGATGGCGCGGACGGCAGTGGCACCCACCAACGGAACGGCGGCCAACCGCATGAGCCACGGGCTGCGGGGGAGGAACAATCGGGCTTCCTCGGTTGTGTGCCCGATCAGCACGTCAATCGCGGGTGCGGTCCGGTCCCAGGCCGCCTCGATGGCATCCTCCTCCGGGAGCGGATCGTGGCCGTACTGCGTTCCAAACGGCATGGCCGCGAGCATCCCGAACTTCCGCGCCACCTGGGCTACCTGTGCCTCGCGTTCCACCACCTCCATGGCCGGTGTTTCCTCGGTCACCGTTTCGGCGGCGATGCCCATGGCATGGTTCATCCGGGCGCGTCCCCGGGCAATGCCCAGCGGTGCGCTTTGGATGATGGCACGCTGGAAGAGCCCGGGCGCGTCCGGCGTGGCCATGAGGTGGGCGATCGCGTCGCCGCCGGCGGACTGGCCGAAGGCGGTCACCCGGCCCGGGTCGCCGCCGAACGCCCCGATGTTCCGCTGTACCCAGCGGAAGGCTTCCAGTTGGTCCAGGAGACCCAGGTTGCCTGGACGCCCGGCCGGCGTGGCCAGGAACCCAAACAGGCCCAGGCGGTAGGTCACGGATACCGCCACCACGCGGTTTTCGGCCACCAGCCTGGCGGGATCGAAGATGGCCAGGTCTCCGGATCCGGTGGTGTAGGAACCTCCATGGATCCACACCATGACGGGCAGCCGTTCCCCCGGCTGGAGGTCGCCGGGCATGGTGATGGAGAGGTTCTGGCAGTCCTCGCTGCCCGGGAGCTCCCCGTAGGTGGTGCCCAGGACGTCGTCGAGGAACGGGACCGGGCCTTGCGGGCAGGCCGGGGCCAACGCCGTGGCGGCATAGTCGCTGGTCCAGTCCGCGACCGGTGCCGGGGCTTGGAAACGTGGGGCCCGGGCGTACGGGATTCCGGTGGCACGAAGGACATCGCCGTCCCGCCAGCCGGTGACGGGGCCGCAGGGCGGATTGAACAACAACGTGGAGTTAAGCGTCGGCTCGGTAGGCACAGGTCCACGATTCCACAGATTTCCAGTGGCCGGACAACAGAAATCCCCGCCTCCCGGACAATTCCCCATCGCGTGATGCGGGGAATAGTCCGAGATGCGGGGACTTGTGGCGAAGGCCGCGCCCAGGCGGGCCGCCGCAGGAATTAGTGGCCGGTGGGCACGTAGCGCTTGATGGAGGCTTCCAATTCGGCTTCGGCGGCGGCGCGGTCGCCCCAGCCCTCGGCCTTGACCCACTTGCCGGGCTCCAGGTCCTTGTAGCGGGTGAAGAAGTGCTCGATTTCCTTGATCAGGAACTCGTTGACATCGCTCACTTCCTGGATGTGGTCAAAGCGGGCATCCACCGGGACGCACAGGATCTTGGCGTCTCCGCCGCCGTCGTCGGTCATGTTGAAGACGCCGATGGGGCGGGATTCGACGATGACGCCGGGGTGCAGGTCGAAGTCCTGCAGCAGCACCAGCGCGTCCAGCGGGTCGCCGTCCTCGCCGAGGGTGTTTTCGAAGTACCCGTAGTGGGTGGGGTACTGCATGGAGGTGAAGAGGACGCGGTCCAGGCGGACGCGGCCGGTCTCGTGGTCAACTTCATACTTGACGCGTGATCCCTTGGGGATCTCGATGGTCACGTCGTGCTTCATGGAATGCTCCTCGGCAATTACAGGGGGTGCGCGGCACACTTGACGGCCCACAAAAGAGAGTGTCGGTACCGCCGACTACTATTGAGGATATAGCGAGAGGCCCTGGAATCAGGAACTTGTGGGGAAATTTCAGGACTTGAGGACCAGCACCAGCATGAGCAACACAACCGGCACGGAATCCCGGCGTGGCCGGCGTTCCCTGGGCTCCGCAGGCCTGGGCCAGGCCCTGCGGGCGGCCATCCCCCCGGTGCTGGTGGTCTTGCTGCTGTTGGTCCTGGCAGTCCCGGCGGCCCTGCTGGTGGCACCGGGATTCGTCGCCCCCGGAGCGACTGTCCCGGCCGCGCCGGTTCCGGCCTGGCAGCAGATCCCCGCCACGGTGTCCGCCCCGCAAGTCCTTGCCCCGCTCCAGCAGTCCGCGCCGGTGCCCGCGCCCTCGGCGGTGGCGGCCCAAGTGGATCCGCTGTTGACCACCGACGGCGGCGGCACTTTCACGGGCATGGTGCAGGACGCGTCCACCGGCCAGGTCCTTTTTGACCGGGGCGGTTCGGAAGGCCGGGTGCCGGCGTCCAACCTCAAGCTGCTGACGTCGGCAGCCGCGCTGCGGACCCTGGGGCCGGACCACCGCTTCGCCACCAAGGTGCTGCGCGGTCCCGCTCCCGGGCAGGTAGTGCTGGTAGGTGGCGGCGACGTCCTGCTGGGGGCCGGGGAGTCGCGGCCCGAACAAACCCTGGGCCACGCCGGCCTGGCCACCCTTGCGGCGCAGGCCGTGGATGCCTTGCGGGCTGCCGGCACCACCGGGGAAATTACAGTGCTGCTGGATGACTCGCTCTTCACCGGTCCGGCGCTGAACCCGGCCTGGCTGGCGGGCGACGTGGAAGCCGGCGAAATTGCCCCGCTCTACCCACTCGCCCTCAACTCCGCGCGCTTCGATCCTGCGGTCACCACAGGCCCACGGCCGCAGGACGCAGCCATGGCCGCGGCCGGGGAATTCGCTGCGCGGCTCCGCGCTGCAGGTGCCGGAGCGGGCCTGACCGTCGCGGCCGGCGTCGAACGCGCACCCGGCACGGCCACGGCGGCAGGCGCCGCCGTGCAGGCGCAGCCCGTGGTGCTGGCAGAGGTTGAATCGGCCACCGTGGCCGAGCAGGTGGACCTGATGCTGCAGGTATCGGACAACTACCTGGCCGAGACCATGGGCCGGATGGCGGCGCTGGCCACCGGCCGGTCCGGCAGCAATGACGGCGCAACGGCAGCGGTCGTTGCCGAGGCGGGGGCCGCCGGAGTCGCCACGGACACCATCAAACTGGCGGACGTGTGCGGGCTGGCCCTGGGCAACCAGGTATCGGCCCGCCAGTTCACGGACGTGGTCAGGGCCATGACCACCGGTGCCGATGCCAGGCTTCGCGGCGCCTTGGACGGCTTTCCGGTGGGCGGCCTGTCCGGCACCCTGGACACCCGGTACGGGGATGCCGGCACGGCGGGCGGGGCAGGCCTGGTGCGCGCCAAGACCGGGACCTTGAACACCGTGCTGGCCCTGAGCGGCTACGTGGTGGACGCGGACGGCCGGCTCCTGGTGTTCTCGTTCATCGGCAACGGGCTCACGCCGGGGGCGGCAGGGAACAAGCAGGCGCTGGACCGTGCGGCCACGGCGCTGGCCGGGTGCGGCTGCCGCTGACCTGCTGCGGCTGCACGCCCAGCAATGCGGCCATGACGACGGCGGCAAGCACCGACGCCCAGCCCTTGCGCGGGCCTGCGGCCAGGGGCGGGATGGGGCGGTAGGGGATCATGGCGGCCTCCTTCTGAGGGTTCTTGGCCTGTACCCCAACGATGGCCGGGCCGGCTGGGCCGCCGCTTTCGACGCCCTGTGCGGTGGCTGTGGAAGTTCGCCGGTCAGCGAACTTTAAGGACGTTGTCCGGCGCGCTGTGTTCTGATGGGACCATGGAGTCCACCGCGCGCGAGTCCGCACCGACGTTGTCCCCAACGGCCCAGTCCCTGATCAACTGGGACCTCGCTGCTTCCGCGGCGGCGCGGCTGGCTCCGGCCGGCCCGGTGCTGGATGAAAAGGCCATTGGCGAGGCGGTGGACAGCCTCCGCCGGCTCGCCGACGCATCCGTCCCGCATGTCCACGACATCACCGGCCTGGAAGCCGCGCGGGACCTGCGGGACTCCTCCGTGCTGGTGGTGGACCGGGCATCCTGGGCCAAGGCCAACACCCAGAGCTTCGCGGTGATGCTCAAGCCCGCCATGCAGAAGATGCTGGACAGCCGCCGCGGCACCCTGAGCCCCTCCGCGGCCAGCGTCAGCGGCGCCATCACCGGCGGCCAGCTCGGCGCCGTGCTCGCCTTCCTCTCCAGCAAGGTGCTGGGCCAGTACGATCCTTTCGCGGCCCTGGCCGAGAACTCCAGTGCGCCTGCTGCGGGCCGGCTCCTGCTCGTAGCACCGAACATCGTCTCGGTGGAGCGTGAACTCAACGTCGCGCCGGAGGACTTCAGGCTCTGGGTGTGCCTGCACGAGCAGACCCACCGGGTCCAGTTCGCCGCGGCACCTTGGCTGCGCCACCACATGCTCGAACAGATCGACGAACTCAGCGGCCACCTGCTGGGGAACGTCGATTCCCTGATGGAGCGCGCCTCCGCCGCTGCCCGTTCGTTGAAGGACCGTTCCGCCACCGGAAACACGCCCGGCCGGGGCGCCATCCTGGACCTGCTGCAGGACCCCGAAGAGAAGGCCGCCATCTCCCACCTCACCGCGGTGATGAGCCTCCTCGAAGGGCACGCCAACGTGGTGATGGACGCCGTTGACGCCAGCATCGTCCCCTCCGTGAAGACCATCCGGCAGCGGTTCAACGACCGCGGCAAGGACCGCGGCGTGATCGAAAAGTTCATCCGGAGCCTCCTGGGCCTGGACGCGAAAATGCGCCAGTACTCCGACGGCGCCCGCTTTGTCCGCGCGGTGGTGGACGTGGCCGGCATGGAGGGCTTCAACAGGGTCTGGGAGTCGGTGGACCACTTGCCCACGGAGCCGGAGATCCACGACGCCAAGCTGTGGATTGACCGGATGGGCCTCTGATTGCCGGACGCCCAGCCGCACCACCCGCCCATGCCTGAGAATCCTTCCACCGGCCCAACCCCGCGCCGCAGCGGACGGCGCCGTCCCGGCAGGCTCGCCCCCGTCGTCGGCACTGCTCGCAAAATGCTGCAAAAAGCGCTCGCCGACGCCGGCTATCCCCGCCGTATCACCGTGGCATGCAGCGGCGGGCCCGACTCCCTGGCGCTCGCCGCGGTGGCCGCCTACTTCGCCCGGCGCGGCCACGTTGACGGCCACCCGCTGGCCGTGGGCGCCGTGGTGGTGGACCACCAGCTGCAGGCAGGGTCCGCCCAGGTTGCCGCCCGCACCGCTGAAGCCCTGCGGGAGCTGGGCCTCGATCCTGTCGAAATCCGCACCGTCACGGTCTCGGCGGCCGGCATGGGCCCCGAAGCTGCGGCCCGCGAGGCCCGGCACGCCGCGCTGGAGGCTGCAGCGGACCAGCAGGGCGCCGGCGCCATCCTCCTGGGACACACCCTCGACGACCAGGCCGAACAGGTCCTGCTGGGCCTGGCCCGCGGCTCCGGAACGCGGTCCCTCGCCGGCATGCGGCCCGCCCGCGCAGGAACCGGACACAGCGTGCTGCTGCGCCCGTTCCTGGGGCTGCGCCGGGCAGATACGGAGGAGATCTGCGCCGTCGAGGAGCTGGAACCCTGGCACGACCCCACCAACACCGACCCTGCCTTCGCCCGCTCGCGCACCAGGGTGGAAGTGCTCCCGCACCTTGAGCAAAAGCTGGGTCCGGGAGTGGCCGAGTCCCTGGCCCGCACCGCCGCGATCCTGCAGCTGGACGCGGACTACCTCGAAGATGTGGCGGAAAGCACCTATGCCTCCCTCGTGGAGCGGGACGGCACGGACCTCAGCCTGCCGGAGGAGGCGCTGGGGGCTTTGGCCCCAGCCATCAGGTTCCGCGTGATTGCCAAGGCAGCGGCCGACGCCGGCGGCCAGCAGCCCGGCTACCAGCGCCTTTTGGCGGCGGAAGCGCTGCTGCGGCGGCAGGGTTCCGCAGGCCCGGTGGAGCTTCCGGGCGGCGTGAGCGTGTACCGGTTGTCGCTGGCGCAACTGGAACGGCCTGCCGGTGCCGGCAGCCCGGGAGGCGCCGCTTCCGTTCCCCGTGAACGGGCGCGCTGTGGGAAGCTAGTATTCCGGCCTCAAAAACCGCCCGAAAAATAGTCGCACCCCGCATCTAAACAGGAGCCATTGGTGGATTCAAACGACGTCCAGGCAGACCTCAAGCACGTTCTCTACACCAAGGAACAGATCCAGCAGCGGATCACCGAACTCGCCGCGCAGATCGACAAGGACTATGAAGGGCGCGAGATCCTCGTTGTCGGTGTCCTCAAGGGGGCCGTGATGGTCATGGCGGACCTGGCCAGGGCCCTGCACAGCCACGTGTCCATGGACTGGATGGCGGTGTCTTCCTACGGCTCCGGGACGCAGTCCTCCGGCGTGGTGCGGATCCTGAAGGACCTGGACACCGACCTGATGGGCAAGGACGTGCTGATCGTCGAGGACATCATCGATTCCGGCCTCACCTTGTCCTGGCTGAAGACCAACCTGGAATCCCGCGGCACTGCCTCGGTGGAGATCTGCACCGCCTTCCGCAAGCCCACGGCCGCCAAGGTGGAGATCGACGTCAAGTACGTTGGCTACGACATCCCCAACGAATTCGTGGTGGGCTACGGCCTGGACTACGCCGAAAAGTACCGCAACCTGGACTTCGTGGGCACCCTCGCCCCGCACGTCTACGAATAAGCTGCCCGCGACAGCAGCCCCTGCTGCCCGGGGCCACCACCGTGGGTAGCAGGAACGTTGGCATCAGGGACGTGGCCCGGGCGGCAGGGGTGTCCGCCACCACCGTCTCCCATGTCCTCAATGACGCGCCATACGCCCGCGTCAGCCCCGAAACCCGCGAAAAAGTGAAGTCGACGGCGGTCCGGCTGGGGTACGGGCCCAACCGGCTGGCCCGGGCCCTCCGCAGCCGCAAGTCAGGCGTGCTGGGCCTGGTCAGCGAGGATGTGGCCACCACGCCGCATGCCGGCCGCATCATCCTCGGCGCCGATGAAGCGGCCCGCGCCCGGGGCTACACCCTGATGATCATCAACACTGCGGGCTCGGCGGACCACGGCTCCCGTGAAACCGACGTGGAGTCCCTGCTGGAGCGGCAGGTTGACGGCATCCTCTACGCCACCATGTACCACCGGTACCTGCAGGCGCCCGCCAACCTCGGCAAGGTCCCTTCGGTGCTGGTGGATGCCGTCACAGCGGATGACAGTTTTCCGGCAGTGGTCCCGGACGAGTACGGCGGTGCGGCCGCCGCGGTGGAAGCCCTCCTTGCCGCGGGCCATACCCGGATCGGGTTCATCAACAACACCGAGGACGTTCCCTCCACCGTCCGGCGGCTGCAGGGTTTCCGGGACACGCTGACCCGCGCGGGCCTGGACGGTTCCTCCGCCCCCGTCGAGCCGGCGTCGTCCGATGCTGCCGGGGGATACGCTGCCGCCCGCAGGATGCTGGGAAGCGGCCACCCGCCGTCGGGCCTTTTCTGCTACAACGACCGCATGGCCATGGGCGCCTACCGCGCGGCCGCGGAACTGGGCCTCTCCATCCCGGGCGACCTGTCCGTCGTCGGCTTCGATGACCAGGAACTGATTGCCGCCAGCCTCCACCCCGGCCTGAGCACCGTGGCCCTGCCGCACTACGAAATGGGTGCGTGGGCGGCGGACCGGCTGATCGACGCCATCGAAGCCGACGCCATCGAAGCCGAATCCGGCGAAGCCCCCAGAACCGGCGCCGACGCCCGCGGCGGAACATCCGGCCCGGTGCTCCTCGGCTGCCCGCTGGTAACCCGCGGGTCCGTCGCAGCGCCGCCGGAACAGCCCTGACCGGGGCATTCCCTGACTTCCGGGCCCGCTACGCCCACAGGGAACTTTTGCTTTTCGCTATGCGTGATGTACTCCGGACGGTGTATAGCTAGAAGCTGACGCAGCACCATCACGCGCGCAGACTACTCGCCGTGAAGCACTACCGGAAGGGACGGGGCGAGCCCCCGAACAGATGAAAGCTAAGAACTTCTTCAAAGGCCCGGGCATCTGGATCGTCGTTGTGGTCGGTCTGCTCCTGGTGGCTTTTGCAACGCTCGCCCCCGGCGGTGCAGCCCGGATCGACACGGACAAGGGCCTGGAGCTGCTTTCCAGCAACAAGGTGGAGCAGGCCAAGATCTTCGACGGCGAAAACCGCGTTGACCTCACGCTGAAGGACAACCTGCAGGTGAACGGGCAGGACAAAGGCAAGAGCGTACAGTTCTTCTTCGTGGACGCCCGCGCGCAGGATGTGGTGAAGGCTGTCACCGACGCCAAGCCCGCCCAAGGCTTCACAGACCAGCCCATCGAGAGCAACTGGTTCTCCGGCCTGCTCTCGCTCCTGATCCCCGTGATCCTCCTGGGCGCCCTGTTCTGGTTCCTGATGACCCGGATGCAGGGCGGCGGCTCCAAGATCATGCAGTTCGGCAAGTCCAAGGCCAAGATGGTCAGCAAGGACATGCCGCAGGTGACCTTCGCCGATGTCGCGGGTTCCGACGAGGCAGTGGAGGAACTGCAGGAAATCAAGGAATTCCTGCAGGAGCCTGCAAAGTTCCAGGCCGTCGGCGCCAAGATCCCCAAGGGCGTGCTGCTCTACGGGCCGCCAGGCACCGGTAAGACGCTGCTGGCCCGCGCAGTGGCCGGTGAGGCAGGCGTCCCCTTCTTCTCCATCTCGGGCTCGGACTTCGTGGAAATGTTCGTCGGCGTCGGTGCCTCCCGCGTCCGCGACCTCTTTGAACAGGCCAAGGCCAACTCGCCCGCCATCATCTTCGTGGACGAGATCGACGCCGTGGGCCGGCACCGCGGCGCCGGCATTGGCGGCGGCAACGACGAACGCGAGCAGACCCTCAACCAGCTGCTGGTGGAGATGGACGGCTTCGACGTCAAGACCAACGTCATCCTGATCGCCGCCACCAACCGGCCCGACGTCCTGGACCCGGCACTGCTGCGTCCGGGCCGCTTCGACCGCCAGATCGGTGTGGAGGCCCCCGACCTGATCGGCCGCGACCAGATCCTCAAGGTCCACGCCAAGGGCAAGCCGATGGCTCCGGGCGTCGACCTCAAGGCCGTCGCCAAGAAGACGCCGGGTTACACCGGTGCGGACCTGGCGAACGTCCTCAACGAGGCCGCCCTGCTTACCGCCCGCTCCAACGCGAACCTGATTGATGACCGCGCCCTGGACGAGGCCATCGACCGCGTCATGGCCGGCCCGCAGAAGCGCAGCCGCGTCATGAAGGAACACGAGCGGAAGATCACCGCCTACCACGAGGGCGGGCACGCCCTGGTTGCCGCGGCCCTGCGGAACTCTGCGCCGGTCACCAAGATCACCATCCTCCCGCGCGGCCGGGCCCTGGGTTACACCATGGTGGTGCCGGACAACGACAAGTACTCCGTGACCCGCAACGAACTCCTGGACCAGATGGCGTACGCCATGGGCGGGCGCGTCGCCGAGGAGATCGTGTTCCACGATCCGTCCACCGGCGCCTCCAACGACATCGAAAAGGCCACCGGCACCGCCCGGAAGATGGTTACCGAATACGGCATGAGCGAACGCGTCGGCGCGGTCCGGCTGGGCCAGGGCGGCGGCGAGCCGTTCCTGGGCCGCGACGCCGGGCACGAGCGCAACTACTCGGACCAGATCGCGTACGTCGTGGATGAGGAAGTGCGCCGCCTGATTGAGCAGGCCCATGACGAAGCGTACGAAATCCTCACCGAAAACCGGGACATCCTGGACATCCTGGCCCTGGAACTGCTGGAGCGGGAAACCCTGAACCAGGCCGAGATCGCCGACATCTTCCGTGACGTCCGCAAGCGTGACTTCCGCGAGGTGTGGCTGTCCAAGGAAACCCGCCCCGTGCAGATGGCGGGTCCGGTGGAGAGCCGCCTGGAGCGGGCAGAACGCGAGGCCCAGGAGGAAGCGAAGAAGGCCCGGATGGACGAGCCGCTGGACGCCCAGCCGCCGCATTCCCAAGGTGTTGCGGAGGATGCGCCGTTTCATGGCGGCACCCCCGAATCGGGGCCCGGCACCCTTCGCGGCTAAGCTTTCCCTGTGACTTCCTTCGACGACGACGACGTTTCCGCCTCCGCCGATCACCTGGCGGAAGGCGGTCACCGGTCCTCAAAACATGAAAGAGTGGACCGGCCCCGGATCGAGGCGGCGGTCCGCGAGATCCTCCTCGCCATCGGCGAGGACCCGGACCGCGGCGGGCTCGTAGATACCCCCAAACGGGTTGCGAAGGCGTACGCCGAGGTGTTCGCCGGGCTGCACCACGACCCCGCCGAGGTCCTGTCCACCACCTTTGACCTGGACCACGAGGAACTCGTCCTGGTCAAGGACATTCCGTTCTATTCCACCTGCGAGCACCACCTGGTGCCATTCCACGGGGTGGCGCACGTTGGCTACATCCCGTCGCATGACGGCAAGGTCACCGGGTTGAGCAAGCTGGCCCGGCTGGTGGACATCTACGCCCGCCGCCCGCAGGTCCAGGAGCGGCTGACCACGGAGATCGTCGAAGCGATGGTCCGCTACCTCAAGCCCCGCGGGGCGATCGTCGTTGTCGAATGCGAGCACATGTGCATGTCGATGCGCGGCATCCGCAAGCCCGGAGCGAAGACCGTCACCAGTGCGGTCCGCGGGCAGCTGCATGACCCGGCCACCCGTGCCGAGGCCATGAGCCTCATCCTCGGAAGGTAACAAACCATGGATTCACTAGCCGCAGCCCCCGGAACGGGGCCCGCGACCTCGCCGCTGCCCATCCTCCGCAAGCCCCGCCCGGCGGCCCGCTTCGAGGACCTCCCCACCGGCCGCACACTGGTCATGGGGATCCTGAACGTCACCCCGGATTCCTTCAGCGACGGCGGAAAGCACCCCACCGCGGACACCGCCATCGCTGCCGGCCTGCGGATGTTGTACGCAGGGGCGGACATCATCGACGTCGGCGGGGAGTCCACCCGCCCCGGTGCCGAGGACGTCACGCCGGAAGAAGAGCAGCGGCGCGTCCTGCCGGTCATCGAAGCACTCGTGAAGGCCGGTGCGCTGGTCAGCATCGACACCACCCACGCCGCCACTGCGGCCGCCGCCCTGAAGGCCGGCGCCGCCATCATCAATGACGTCTCCGGGCTGACCATCGAACCGGAGATGGCGGAGCTCGTGGCAGCATCCAAGGTCCCCTACGTCCTCACGCACCGCCGCGGGGACGCCCGGACCATGAATTCACTCGCTGAGTACACGGACGTGGCAGGCGAGGTCGTGGCCGAGCTGGCGGGGGTGCGGGACAAGCTCTACGCCGCAGGAGTCAGCCACGAGCAGATCATCGTGGACCCCGGCCTGGGGTTCGCCAAGAACGACGCCCACAACTGGGAGCTGCTGCAGAACCTGGACCAGCTGGACAGCCTGGGCCACCGGGTCCTGGTGGCGGCCTCCCGCAAGAGGTTCCTGGGCACGCTGCTCACCGTGGCCGGCAAGTCCGCCGCTCCGGAGGAACGGGACGGTGCCACGGCGGCAATCACCGCCATCAGCGCCTCGCGCGGCGCATGGGCAGTCCGCGTGCACGACGTCGGGCCAAGCCTTGACGCCGTCAAGGTCGCTGCCCGCATGGCAGCGGTACCCACGCCACAAGCCGTACCCAAGACGCACTAGGGCCGGGGGGCCCCATGGACAGGATTACGCTGACGGGCGTGACCGCCGTCGGTCATCACGGCGTGTTTGATTTTGAGCGCCGCGAGGGCCAGCCTTTCGTGGTGGACGCGGTGCTCTATCTTGACTTCGCCGCAGCAGCGGAGTCAGACGACGTCCGGGACACCGCGCACTACGGCGAGGTGGCGCAGCGTATTACCGACTGGATCGCCGGGGAACCCCTGAACCTCATCGAGGCGTTGGCCGTGCGGATTGCCGAGAGCCTGCTTGACGAATTCCCGCTCCAGGCGGTGGACATCACCGTCCACAAACCCCAGGCTCCCATCGCAGTGCCTTTTGGCGACGTCGCCGTGACCGTCCACCGGAGCCGTGTCCCGGCCGACAGCGGCCTGTCCGGGGAGCCGGCATGAACCGCGCCTACACCAAGGCCGTGCTGGCCTTGGGCAGCAACCTTGGCGAGCGGAATGAAACCCTGACCGAAGCCGTGGCCGACCTCGTGGATCCGCCGGAAGTCAGGCTCCTGGCTGTCTCCCCGATCGTCCAGACCAAAGCCGTGGGCGGCCCGTCCGGCCAGCCGGACTTCCTGAACATGGTGATTACCGTGGAGACCAGCCTGGGTGCGCAGGAACTGCTGGAGCACTGCCAGGCGGTGGAGAACAAGCACCTCCGCGTCCGCGAGGTCCGCTGGGGGCCGCGGACGCTCGACGTCGACATCATCACCTATGGCGACCTGCACAGTGACGATCCGGCGCTGACGCTCCCGCATCCCCGTGCTGCCACCCGGGCCTTCGTCCTGTACCCGTGGTCGCTGATCGAACCCGCCGCCATGCTGGGCGGGGAACGGATCAGCGCCCTGGCGGTCCGTGCCCCGGACTTCGGCGACCTTGCGCCGTTCGACGGTTTCGGGGACTTCGACGGGATGCCGACGGCAGGAGCGGTGGAGCCGCGATGAAACCCATCAACCCGCTGCGCCTGATGCTGATCGGCGTCATCCTTGCCGTCGCGGGCTGGTCGGCGACCGTGGTCACCAGCCGCTACAGCATTGCCACACCAGTCCTTCCCGCCACCGCGCTGGCCACCATGGGCGTCATCGTCATCATCACGCTGATCCTGGGCATCCGCGTCGTGCGGTGGCGCAACAGCCTCAAGCCCGGCAGCAAGGCAAAGAAGACCCAACTTGATCCGCTCCTGGCCGCAAGGACACTGATCCTCGCCCAGGCGTGCGCCTACGCCGGAACGGTCCTGCTGGGCTGGCACGCGGGCATCGTCCTGGACCAGTTGCGGATCTGGAGCCTGCGGAGCGACCAGGGCATCACCTGGCTTGCCTTGGCCATGGCCGGCGGCGGCCTGGTGATGATCGTGGTGGGGCTCGTGGTGGAACGGTTCTGCCGGATCCCTCCGGAGGACGGCGACACCACCAGCACCGACGGCAAGGGCCGCCCTGCCCGCGGCGAGGCTGCCGGGGAAGGCGAATATGCGTACCGAGGCGATTGACCCGCCCGGTATTTCCTGGCAGCGGGTGTCGCCACGGTACGTCACGGTCCGGCTGGCGGAGTGGGCCCTCGGCAACCTGGTTGCGGTGCTGGCCCTGTCCGCTCCGCTGGTGTTTGTCATCCTGGGCTGGTGGTCCTGGCCGCCTGTGTGGCTTGCCGTGACCGTCCCGGCCGCCATGCTGGTGCTGGCCTTGTGGCGGCTGGTGCTCATTCCGCGGCAGGTCCGGGCCATCGGTTACGCCGAGCGGGACGAGGACCTGCTGGTCAGGGGCGGCATCTTCTTCCAGCGCACCATGGCCGTGCCGTACGGCCGCATGCAGTACGTGGATATCGCCGTGGGGCCGGTAGAGCGGGCCCTGGGCCTGTGCACGCTGAAGCTCCACACCGCCTCGCCCGGAACCCATGCACGCATTCCCGGCCTGCCGGCCGCTGAGGGCGCCCGGCTCAGGGAAGAGCTGACGGCACGCGGCGAAGCCAGGCTGGCCGGGCTGTGACCGCTGACGGCCAACTGCCGGCGGTGCCGCCCGCAGCGGCCGGCCGGGACACCGCAGCAGCGTCCGACGACGGCTGGCAGCGGGTGCACCCCGCGTCACCGTTTGTGAGGGGCTGGTTTGCCCTGGCCGCCATTGCGTTCTTCTTTGGGCGGGACATTTTTGAACGGGCCCTGCAGGGCCAGCCCGTTTTCGAGGAAGGCCTGGGGCGGCGCGCTCCGTGGCTCCTGGGCGGTGGCGCGGCCGTGCTGGTGGTGGCGGTGCTGGGGTTCGTGCTGACTTGGTACTTCACCAAGTACCAGGTGTCCGGCGGCTACGTCCGGGTCACCAGCGGCTTGCTGTTCCGCCAGCACCGGCAGGCGCGGCTGGACCGGGTGCAGGCCATCGACATCGTGCAGCCGCTGCTGGCCCGCATCTTCGGCCTGGCCGAACTCAAATTCGAGGTGGCCGACGCGGGGGAGTCCGCGGTGCGGCTCGCCTACCTCAGGATCGATGATGCGCGCCAACTGCGTGCCACCATCCTGGCCCGCGCGTCGGGTGCCGCAGCCGTCGCCGTGCCCGGGGCCGGCTTTTCCGGTGCCGGACAGCCGGCCCGGGCCGCAGCCGAGGAGCCCGAATTCCCGGTACTTGCCGTCCCGCCGTCGCGCCTTCTCGGTTCGCTGCTGCTGAGTGAGCAGAGCTTTTTCGTGGTGGTGGGCGGCGCCGCCTCCGTGGTGCTGTCCGCGGTGACGGACAACCGCGCCTTCTACTTCTACCTGGTGCCGGCGGTGCTGGGCCTGGCGGCCGGCTACTGGAATTTCTTCAACAGGGGCTACAACTTCACGGCGGCAGTCTCGCCGGACGGCATCCGGCTGAGGTACGGGCTGCTGGACACCCAGGCGCAGACCCTTCCGCCCGGCCGGATCCAGGCGGTAAAAGTGGCCCAGTCCCCGCTGTGGCGCCCGTTCGGCTGGTACCGGATGCAGGTGAACGTGGCCGGTTACGGGCAGTCCGGCAACGCCGTCGAGGGCAATACCCGGACCATCCTCCTGCCGGTGGGTAAACTTCCCGACGTCCTGGCCATGCTCTCCCTGGTGCTGCCGGACCCCGGTACTGACCAGCCCGCGGCCGTCTTTGCAGCCGGCTTGAACGGCAGGGATTCCGACGGCGGGTTCATCACCACGCCGCGGCGGGCCTGGCTCCTGGCACCCTTTGCGTGGCGCCGCAACGGCTTTGCCGCCACGGACACGGCCCTGTTGATCCGCTCCGGGCGGTGGTGGCGTGAGCTGGTGGTGGTTCCCCATCAGCGGACGCAGTCGCTGGCCCTGCAGCAGGGGCCCCTGGCGCGGCGGTTCCGGGTGGCGGACCTGGTGCTGCACACCACCGCCGGACCCGTCGTCCCGCGGCTGGCCCAGGCGGGTCTGGATGAGGCCCGGCAGCTCTTCAACGACCAGTCTGCGCGTGCCCGGCTGGCCCGGAAACGGCAAACCACGGAACAGTGGCTCCAGCAGGTTGCCCCGGCCGCGGGACCTATGACCACCAGCACCCCTTACCAACAGGAGGGCCAGCAGCATGGCTAAACCCGGACGCCTCGGCGTCGGAATCATCGGCGCCGGAAAGGTGGGGGCCGTGCTGGGCGCGGCCCTGCGCGCAGCAGAGCACGCCGTCGTCGGGGTCTCGGCGGTCTCGGACGCAAGCCGGGAACGGGCTGAGGCCCTGCTGCCGGGCGTTCCCATCCTGGAGGTGCAGGACATCGTGGAGCGCGCCGAGCTGGTGCTGCTGGCCGTGCCCGACGACGCCCTGCCGGGCCTCGTGGAGGGACTGGCGAAGCTCGGCGCCTGGCAGCCCGGCCAGCTGGTGGCCCACACCTCCGGCCGGTTCGGCGTGGGCGTGCTGCACCCGGTGCGGTCCGCCGGTGCCGTGCCGCTGGCCCTGCATCCGGCCATGACGTTCACGGGCATGAGCCTGGACCTTACCCGGCTCCTGGACTGCACCTTTGGCGTGACCGCAGATGCCGCCATGCTGCCGATCGCCCAGGCCCTGGTGGTGGAGATGGGGGCGGAGCCGGTGGCCATCGCCGAAGCGGACAGGACCCTCTACCACGCCGCCTTGGCCCATGGTTCCAACCACCTGGTCACCCTGGTTGCCCAGGCATCCCAGTTGCTGCGCGAGGTGGGGGTGGAGCTGCCGGAGCGCATGCTCGGCCCGCTCCTGCGGGCAACGCTGGAAAACGCGCTGGCCTCCGGGGAATCCGCGCTGACCGGCCCCGTGGCCCGCGGTGACGTGGGAACGGTCCGTGCCCACGCGGAAGCGCTGCGGGAGTTCGACGGCGGCGGGCACGGTGACGTGCTGGAAGCCTACCTGGCGATGGCCCGGGCCACAGCCCTGCGGGCAGAAGGCCGCGGACTGCTCAAACCCGACCAGCTGAAGGGGCTGCGCGAGGCCCTCGACCCGAAGGAAGACTGAATGTCCATTCAACTCGTCACCACCGTCGCAGGCCTGCACGCCGAGAGCGCCAGGCTCCTTGGCGCCAAGAAGGGTCTCTCGCAGGGGCTGGTGCCCACCATGGGCGCACTCCATGACGGCCATGCCGCGCTGGCGCGCACCGCCGTCGAGCAGAACGACGTGGTGATGGCGAGCATCTTCGTCAACCCCCTGCAGTTTGGCGACGCCGGGGACCTGGACCGCTACCCGCGGACGCTTGAGGCGGACCTTGCCCTGCTGGAGGAACAGGGCGTGGACCTGGCCTTCGCGCCATCCGTGGAGGAGGTCTATCCAAACGGGGAACCCCTGGTTCGGATCACCTCCGGCCGCCTTGGCGAAAAGTGGGAGGGTGCGTCGCGTCCGGGCCATTTCGACGGCGCGCTGACCGTGGTGGCGAAGCTGCTGCATTACGGCATGCCCGCTGCCGGTCTTCCGGCCGGGTCCGCGAACCCGGCTTTGCCCGGCGGACTGCCGGCGTACCGGGCGTACTTTGGACAGAAAGACGCCCAGCAGCTGGCCTTGGTGCGGCGGATGGCGGCGGACCTGAACTTCCCGGTGGAGATCGTTGGTGTGCCCACGGTGAGGTCTGCGGACGGGCTGGCCTTGTCCAGCCGCAACCGCTTCCTGTCCGCGGACGAGCGGGAAGCCGCGTTGGTCCTGTCCCGGGCACTGCGGCTGCTGGAACAGCGCGCAAATGCCCACGAACCGCTGGACCTGGAATCGGCGCTGGCCCTGGTGGAGTCCCAGCCGCTGGTGGAACTGGACTACTTCGACGTGGTGGACCCCGGCACGCTTGAGCCGTTGGCGGAAAACTGCAGGGAGACCCCGTTCCGCGGCGACGCCCTGGCCCTCATCGCGGCCAAGGTGGGCCCGGTCCGCCTGATCGACAACATGCCGTTGAGTTCCTGAGCGCCGGCGGCTTGCAGCCCGGCGTCACATGGCCCGGGCTACCAGCCCGGCCTGTCCGGGCTGTTCATGAGCTGTTCGAGGAGCGCGCGCTCCGGGCGCCCGGGATTCCTGGCCACGCACCCGCGGAGCCGGTCCCGCACCCACTCTTCCCGCGGATCCTTGCTGCAGAGCACCTCATCGATGATCTCCTGCGCCTGCCACCGGAGCGATTCGATGGCGAACTGCCGGACGTCCTCGGGAGTGTCGCCGGACATCCACGGGTCCGGGTCCGAGGGGACGCCTTGGAACATTCGCTCTACTGTCATCGGGGCCTCCTTGCACCAATCCGAAGTGGCCCGTGGGGTGGCCGCTGCGGCTACGAGAGCACTGCGCGTAGGTGAAACCTTACTGCCGGAAACCGGGTCCTGTCTGTACCCCAATCCCGCATACAGCCGCACCGCCAGAGTCGAAGGTCCCGGGAAGGAACCGCCACCACGGCGTCACGTGGATTCCAATATAGTCAGCTTGCTTATCACTTTCACCTTTCCTAGGGTGGAAGTTGTCAGGAATTCAACTCTGGAAGCGGATCCGGGCACCGCAGTGGTGCATGGTCCGCCTCAGGCAAGGAGGAGCTATGTCGGAGCACAACATCGCAGGCAAGAAGGTCGCATTCCTGCTGACTGACGGCGTGGAGCAGGTGGAGCTCACCAGTCCCTGGCAGGCCGTGAAGGACGCCGGCGGCGAGCCCACCCTTTTGGCGCCCAAGAGCGGCAAGCTGCAGGGCTACAACGGCACGGACAAGGGCGATACCTTCGACGTCGACCTCACGGTGGCGGAGGCAAATCCCTCCGATTATGACGCGCTGGTCCTTCCCGGCGGGGTTGTCAACGCGGACCACCTGCGGGTGGACAAGGACGCCCGGGCCTTCACGCGCAGCTTCTTTGAACAGCACAAGCCGGTGGCGTCCATCTGCCACGGGCCGTGGCTGCTGATTGATGCAGGAGTCATCAAGGGCCGGAACGTCACGTCCTACTTCACCCTTGAGACGGACCTGAAGAACGCCGGCGCCAACTGGTCGGACCAGGAAGTTGTGGTGGACCAAGGCCTGGTGACCAGCCGCAACCCGGATGACCTCCCGGCATTCAACAGCAAGCTGGTGGAGGAGATCTCGGAAGGCCGGCACGCGGGCCAGACAGCCTAAAGCCCCAACTGTTCCCTCAGGGTTTAGGGGAAATTCCCGTGCCGGGGAATTACTCCAGCGGGTAGAGTGTTGGCATCTGCAGCGGCGCCGACCGCCCATCACTTTCAAGAACCCCTGAGGGAACACCCATGTCTACCGAAGTCTCTCCCAACGCCGGCGGCCAGTCCGTTCCCGCCGCAGGAACCGTCGCGGAACCCCGCACGGGCACCGGGCCCGCTGCGCCGGAGAAGATGTCCCGGGAGTCAGTGACCATCATCAGCACGCTGCTGGTGGCGACGTTCGTGGTGATCCTCAACGAGACCATCATGAACGTCGCCCTGCAGCGGCTCATGGTGGACCTCCGCGTGGACGCACCCACCGTCCAGTGGCTCTCCACCGGGTTCATGCTCACCATGGCCGTGGTCATCCCCACCACCGGTTTCATCCTGCAAAGCCTGTCCACCCGGGCCGTTTTCATGCTGGCCATGGGATTGTTTGCCGGCGGCACCGCACTTGCCGCCGTGGCCCCCGGATTCGAAGTCCTCCTGCTGGCACGCATCGTCCAGGCAGGCGGCACGGCCATCATGCTCCCGCTGCTGATGACCACCATCCTCACCCTGGTCCCGCTGGCCAGGCGCGGCGCGGTCATGGGCAACGTCAGCATCGCCATCTCGGTCGCCCCGGCCATGGGCCCCACTGTTTCCGGGCTGATCCTCGAACACTTCACCTGGCGCTTCATGTTCGTGTTCGTGTTGCCGGTGGCGCTGGCGGCCCTGGCCATCGGCGCAAAATTCCTCACCAACGTGGGTGAGGCGGAGAAGACCAAGCTGGACTTCTCCTCCGTGCTCCTCACGGTCCCCGCGTTCGGCGGCCTTGTGTACGGACTCAGCCAAATCGGCGGCGGCCACGGCGGCCAGTCCGGTCCCGGCGCCGCAGCCATCGCCGCCCTGGTCATCGGCGTGGCCGCCCTCGCGGTTTTCATCCTCCGCCAGGTCCGCCTGCAGAAGGCCGCTGCGCCGCTGCTGGACCTGCGTGCGTTCAAATTCCGGATGTTCACCGTCTCGGTCCTGCTGATGGTGGTGGCCATGATGGCATTGTTCGGCGGGGTCATCCTGCTGCCGCTCTACCTGCAGGAAGTCCGGGGCCTGGGCTCGCTGGAAACCGGACTCGCGCTGCTCCCCGGCGGCCTGGCCATGGGGCTGCTCGGCCCGGTGATCGGCCGCGCGTTCGACAGGGTGGGCCCGTTGCCGCTCACCGTGACGGGATCCATCCTGATGGTGGTGACGCTCTGGCAGTTTTCAATGCTCGACGCCGGCACGGCGGTGTGGTGGATCATCACCCTGCACGTCGGGCTGAGTTTCGGCCTGGCCCTGCTGTTCACCCCGGCCTTCACCACTGGCCTGAACCCGCTGCCACCGCACCTCTACTCGCACGGCTCCGCGATCATGAGCACCACCCAGCAGGTGGCCGGCGCCGCCGGGACGGCGCTGCTCGTGTCCATCTTCGCCGTGGTGAGTGCGACGTCGGGGCTCGTCGCCGGGATGAGCGCCGCCTTCCTGACGGCAACCGTCATAGCCCTTGCCGCCGTCGTGCTGTCCGCCATGATGCGCAAGACTGAAGGCGCCGGACCGGGCCACGGCGCCCACTAGCCCAACCGGGCCGGGATCAGCCGGCGAAGAAGTCGCTCAGTTCCTTGATCAGCTTGTCGGGGGCCTTGATGGCGCCGTCGTGGCCGAAGCCGGGCAGGATGGTGTAGCTGGAGCCGGAGAGGACGTCGTGGATCTGGCCGCACGCGATGCCGAAGTAGGCAGGGCTCTTTTCGCCCACCACGATCAGCGTCTCCAGGGGGAGCGCCTGGAACGGTTCGGCCGGCATGTCTGCGGCGATGATGGCCTTGATCTCGCGGACGCCGGTGCGCATCAGTTCGCGTTGCTGCTTGCCCTCCGTGGTGCCCGCGGTCAGCTTGTTGGCCAGCGTCAGCATGGACAGCGGCATGCGCGAGGAGAACGTGCCGCCGGCCTCAAGGCCGCGCTGGATCACCGCGAGGGCCCGGTCGTCGTCTCCGGCAGCAACGGCGCGTTCGTACTCCACGATCCAGCTGGCCGTGACGCTGCCGTTCACCGAGACGGCGGGGTCGTAGACGGCCAGCCGTTCCACCGGCAGCGTCCGTGCCGCGTGCAGGGCAACCGCTCCACCGAAGCTGTGGCCGAAGACGTCAGTGCTGGCGGTGTGCTTCATGACGGTGTCCAGGTCCCGGATGTCCACGTCCAGCGTGTAGTCCTCGGGCTGCGGGGACGATGAGCCGCGGCCGCGGCGGTTGAACGTGTGCACCGGCCGGCCCAGGGCGGCGCTCAGTTTCTGGGCGAATTTGGTGTAGTCCGCAGCCGTCACCATGGAGGGCGGCACCACCACCACGCCCGAACCAGCCGAAGCGAGTTCCGCGCCGGTGGAGAAGAGCTCCACAGTGCCGCCGTCGGGGGTCCTGATGTTCTCTCGCGTCATGTTCCGAGCCTAGCCGAGCAAGCCGGGTGCGGGCATCACTGGCCGGTGCGGCCAGGCTCAGGCGAGCCGCCTGATCAGCTCCCTGCTGGCTGCGCGGATGGCCGGGAGTTCCGCGCCGAGTCCACAAAGGATGAGCCCGGCATCCGCCGCCTGCAGGGCCGATTCTGCGTTTGCCGCACCGTCTGCGCGGAGGTAGATCAGTGATTCGACCAGGCGGAAGGTGAAGTCGCCGCCGTCCGGCCCGGAGGCGGTGGCGGACAGGCCGCTGCCAAGTTCCCCGTAGAGCCGCCGCAGTTCCTGCCGGTCGGCCAGGAACCGGGCAAAACGCGTGCTCCGGACCTCGGGCAGGTGGTAGAGGACGCCGAGGTTCCACCGTGCGCTGCACAGCTGCGTGCCGTCATACAGTGCGACGGCGTGCAGCCGGCTCCCGGCCGGGCTTTCGGTCCCTGTGCTGCCGGCGGGCAGCGCGGCCACGGCCCGGGCAAACTCCAGGCCGCCGGACACCGTTCCCTCGAGCAGGTCCTCAAGGATGTCGTCCTTGGTCTTGAAGTGGTGGTAGAGCGATGACTGCCGGATCCCGACCGCGTCCGCGATGGACCGGGTGGAGGTGCTGGCGAAACCCTGGGTGGTGAACAGTTCCGCCGCGGCATCGAGGATTTCGTCGCGGGCGGTGGCGCCTGGCCGTGATGGCTGTTGGTGGCGGGGGCGTCCCGGTCCGGCGTAAGTCACCGACTCATTCTTGCACCGCAGAGCGGGCTCGAAGGTGCCCTGCGGGAACGGTGAGGGGATGGAAATATCCCCGAAACAAGATGTCTATCCGCCTTTTACAGAGGGGAAACTGTTTGGGGACATCGCGCTGGAAAACTATCAAGTGACCGGTAATCCGCAGCCTTCGGCCGAGCGCTGCACTGCCGGAAGGCTTCGCCCCCAAGATCCCTTTCCAGCCCCGGAGATTCCCATGACATCCACCGTTCTTCCCACCGTCCACCAGGACGATGCAGACCTGACGTCCCTTGGCTACCAGCCCACCCTGCACCGAAAGCTCGGCCGCTACGCTTCCTTTGCCGCCGGTTTCTCCTTCGTCTCCATCCTCACCACCATCTTCCAGCTCTTCGCCTTCGGCTACTCCTTCGCTGGTCCCGCGTTCTTCTGGACCTGGCCGGTAGTGCTGGTGGGCCAGCTGCTCGTGGCCCTCAATTTTGCCGAACTCGCCGCCCGCTACCCGCTCTCCGGAGCCGTTTACCAGTGGGCGCGCCGCGTCGGCGGGGAAGCCGTGGGCTGGTTTGCCGGCTGGTTCATGGCCATCGCGCAGGTGGTCACCGCGGCAGCCGCAGCCATCGCCCTGCAGGTGGTCCTGCCCCAGCTGTGGGACGGATTCCAGGTGGTGGGTGGTGACCCCGCCCTCAACACCGTCACCGGGGCATCCAACGCGGTGATCCTGGGTGCCGTCCTGCTGGTGGCCACCACCATCATCAACTCCCTGGGCGTCAAGCTCATGGCGCACGTGAACTCCGTCGGTGTCACCTGCGAAATCGTCGGCGTCGCAGCCGTGATCCTCGCCCTCATCAGCGCCGCCCAGCGCGGTCCGGACGTGGTGGCGGACACCACCGTCCTTGTGGGCTCGGACCTCGGCGCCGTGGGAGCCTTCCTGGTCTCGGGGCTCATGGCCGCCTACGTCATGGTGGGCTTCAACTCCGCCGGGGAGCTCTCCGAGGAAACCAAGGACCCGCGCCGCACCGCACCGCGGACCATCCTCTCCGCCCTGCTCATCTCCGGCATTGGCGGCGCGCTGATGATCATCACCGCCCTGATGGCCGCCCCCAGCCTCGACGACGGCCGCCTCGCCACCGAAGGCCTGCCCTACGTCCTCACCGCCGTACTGGGAACCTTCTGGGGAAAGGTCCTGCTGGTTGACGTTGCCATTGCCATCTTCGTCTGCACCCTGGCAATCCAGACCGCCGGTTCCCGGCTCGTATTCTCGATGGCCCGCGACGGCAAGCTCCCGGCGTCGGCCTTGCTCTCCTCCGTCCACCCCACCCGCGGGACGCCCATGTGGCCCTCGATCGTGATCGGCGCGCTGGCAGTTGCCGTGCTGGCCATCAACGTCGGCAACGCTGCCCTCTTCACCACCCTGTGCAGCGTCTGCATCGTGATGGTTTACATCGCCTACCTCCTGGTCACCGTCCCGCAGCTGATCAACCGCCTCCGCGGTGACTGGGCGCGGGTGGGCCAGACCATGCCTGCCGGCCTGTTCTCCCTGGGCCGTTGGGGCCTGCCGGTCAACATCCTCGCCGTCCTCTACGGAGGCCTCATGGTGGTCAACCTCGCCTGGCCCCGGCCCGAGGTGTACGACCCCTCCGGCGACAACGGGCTGCTCCTGTGGTCCGCACCGCTCATGGTCGCCGCCGTCCTGCTCCTGGGCGTCTGGGTCCGGCGCAGGAACCTCGCAGCCACCAGGGCCTGAGCCCTAAATTCCCATCGTTCCCGACAACAACCAGGACCTCGACCATGACACAGACCATCGAAACGGCCGCCACCGGCACCGCCACCACGGCCGGCGCCCGCGCCCACGCCAGGGACCAGCACGGCAAGACCGCCGAAACCATGCGCTTCGTCCCGGCCGCCTCCGCGCCAGGGCGCCTCCTGTCCGGGATGCCCGACGACGCATCCCCCACCTGGGCGGAGTCCCTCGCCTTTGGCCGCTACACCACCATGGCATTGGCCCGCGGCACCCGGATCCGGCTCACGGATACCGCCGGCGACGGCTGCGTCCACGCGCTCCTGTACCGGACCGGTGCCACCCACGAACGACTGAATGTCGCCGACACCGTCAAGGTCCCGTGGCAGGCCTATCCCGCTGCCGGGCACCCGCTGCTGTCCGACGCCGGCCGGCTGATGGCCACCATCGTGGCCGATACCTCCGCCCGGCATGATGCCCTGACGGGCGCCACCACGCTCACCGGCAACACCGCGAAATACGGTGCGGGAACAGTCCACAGCGCATCTCCGGCGGCGCGCGAACTGCTCACGCTGGGCGCCCTGAAGAACGGGATGGGTCCGCGGGACGTCGCTCCGTCGCTGTCCTTCTTCAAGGGCATCACCGTTGACCCGGCCGGCAGCATCACCTTCACCGGCAGCGCAGGCCCCGGTGCCGCCGTCGAACTCCTTCTCCACCTGGACGCCGTCCTGGTCCTGGCCAACACAGCGCACCCGCTGGACCCCCGCCGGGAGTTCACCGGAACTGCCGTGGACATCCTTGCATGGCACGCGCCGCAGGACCTTCGCGAACTCGAAGCCGGCCGCCTGGTTGGCCCACTGGCCCCGGAACACCTGCAGGCCCTGCTCAATACCGAACACGATCTCACCGCAAGGAACGCCCGATGAACACCGCCATTGAGACCCGCCCGGACGCTGCAGGCACGGCACTTGCCCCCGGCACCCTGATCCTGGACGAATTTGTCGAAGCCCGCGGCCCCTGGTCGGCAGTGGTAGTAGCCGGCGACGTGCTGACCATCGTGGACCTGGAAGGCAACCAGGCCGTTGACTGCCTGCTCTACGCAGCCGGGGACACCACCGTGCGCTACTCGGCGGCAGCCACCATCGCCGCACAGCAGTCCATCGTCCTCACCACCGGTTCGGTCCTGCGCGCCGACACCGATGCTGCCCTGATGACCGTTGTTGCGGACGAAGTGGGCGTGCACGACACCATTGGCGGCGCCTGCTCGCAGGAATCCAACACCCTGCGCTACGGCCAGCACACCCGCGAACAGCACGCCTGCGTGGAGAACTTCCTGATCGAGGGCTCCCGCTGGGGCCTGGGCAAGCGGGACCTGGTGTCCAACATCAACTGGTTCATGAACGTCCCGGTGGACCCGGACGGCGCCCTGGGGATCGTGGACGGACTGTCCGCCCCCGGCAAGCGCGTTGCGCTGAAGGCGGAGGTGGACACCCTGGTGCTCGTCTCCAACTGCCCGCAAATCAACAACCCGTGCAACGGCTTCAACCCCACGCCCGTCCGCATGATCGTCACCCGGCCGGAGGCTGCACTGTGACCACCACAAAACTCTTCGACACCCTCCTGATCGCCAACCGCGGCGAAATCGCGTGCCGCATCATCGAATCTGCCAGGAAACTGGGGCTGCGCACCATCGCCGTCTTCTCCGAGGCCGACCGCGGCGCCAAGCACGTCCGGCTCGCCGACGAGGCTGTGCTGCTGGGGCCAGCGCCCGCCAAGGAGTCCTACCTCCGGGTGGAGGCGATCCTGGCCGCGGCAAAGGAAACCGGCGCCGGCGCCATCCACCCTGGTTACGGCTTCCTGTCCGAGGACGCGGCCTTCGCCGAGGCCGTGGAAGCCGCAGGTCTCGCCTTTGTTGGCCCCACCCCCGAACAGCTGCGGATCTTCGGAACCAAGCACACCGCGCGCGACGCCGCACGGGCGGCCGGGGTACCCATGATCGCCGGTTCCGGCCTGCTTGAGGACGTGGACGCCGCCGTCGCGGCCTCCGCAACCATTGGGTTCCCGCTGATGCTCAAGGCCACCGGCGGTGGCGGCGGGATCGGCATGACGGTCTGCCGCACGGAGGCCGAGCTCGTGGACAGCTTCCCTCGCGTCGCCCGGCTTGCCGGTGCCAGCTTCGGCACCGCAGGGGTCTTCGCCGAACGGTATGTGGAGAACGCCCGCCACGTGGAGGTCCAGGTCTTTGGCGACGGCGAAGGCCGGGTGGTCAGCCTGGGCGACCGGGACTGCTCCCTCCAGCGCCGCCACCAGAAAGTCCTCGAGGAGGCCCCCGCCCCGGACCTGCCCGTCGATCTGCGCGAGGAACTGCACCGCAGTTCCCGCGCCCTCTGCGCCTCCCTTAACTACCGCTCGGCCGGCACAGTCGAGTTCGTCTACGACTCCGCCCGCAAGGAAGCCTCCTTCCTGGAAGTCAACGCCCGGCTCCAGGTGGAGCACCCCGTCACCGAGTCCGTCACGGGGGTGGACCTGGTGGAATGGATGCTCCGCCTCGCCCAGGCCGGCGCCGAAGCCCACACGGTGTTGGCGGACGTGCCCGATGCGTTGCCGGTATCCGGGCACGCCGTGGAGGCCCGCGTTTACGCAGAAGACCCGGCACGCGGCTTCCAGCCCAGCGCCGGAACCGTCACCAGCGCCGCCTACCCGGGGCCGGAGGAAGCGCGCGTGGATACCTGGGTGGAGACCGGCACCGACGTCTCCACCAACTACGATCCCCTCCTGGGCAAAATCATCACCTCCGGCGCAAGCCGCACCGAGGCCTTCGACCGCCTCGCCGTTGCGCTGGGCAACACCCGGATCGATGGCATCGAGACCAACTTAGGGTTGCTCCGCGCCGTGAGCGGCATGAACGTGGTCCGCGCCGTCGAGCACTCCACCAGCACCCTGGACAACGTGGGGGACCCCGAACCGCGGATCACCGTGGAACGACCCGGGCTGCAGACCAGCGTGCAGGACTGGCCGGGACGCACCGGGCTCTGGCAGATCGGCGTTCCGCCGAGCGGCCCCATGGATGACCTCTCCTTCCGCCTGGGCAACACTGCGCTGGGCAACCCCGAAGGGGTCCCGGGCCTGGAGTTCACCATGACTGGACCCAGCCTGGTGTTCACGCATGCCACCACCGTCTGCGTCACCGGCGCGGAGGTCACAGTGACCGTTGACGGCGTGGAGGTGCCCGCCTGGACCCCCGTGACCGTCCCGGCAGGCGGGACGCTCGACGTCGGCACGGCCACCGGCAAGGGCCTGCGCGGCTACATCCTGTTCCAGGGCGGCCTGGACATTCCCGCCTACCTGGGCAGCGCGTCAACCTTTACCCTGGGCCAGTTCGGCGGCCACGCCGGACGGGTTCTGCGCGCCGGCGACGTACTCCGCGCGGTCACGGTGGATGGGGTACCGGCCGCAGGCCCGGCCGCAGCGGTGCCCGCCGACAGCCGCCCCGTCCTCGTGTCCACCTGGGAACTGGCCGTGGCCGAGGGGCCGCACGGCGCCCCCGAGTTCTTCCAGCGCGAAGATATCGAGGACCTGTATGCCGCGGAGTATGAGGTGCACTTCAATTCCGCCCGCACCGGCGTCCGTCTCATCGGCCCCAAACCCCGCTGGGCACGGACCGACGGCGGCGAGGCAGGCCTGCACCCGTCCAACATCCACGACACCGCCTACTCGGTGGGCGCCCTGGACTTTACCGGCGATACCCCCATCCTGCTTGGCCCGGACGGGCCCAGCCTGGGCGGGTTCGTCTGCCCCGTCACCGTCGTGACGGCCGAGCGCTGGAAGCTCGGCCAGCTCCGTCCGGGGGACAAGGTCCGGTTCGTGCCCATCAAAGCCAGCCAGGCGCCGTCGGCCGCGGACTTGGGTCCCGGCCGCCAGCTGGTCCTCCCGGGCGACGCCGGCTGGTCCGGCAGTGCCGCCCTGAAGCTTCCGGCAGCGGAAGCGGCAACGCCGGGGCCGGTCCGCGGAGATGGCGACGACGGCGTCCTGGGCCGGGTGCCGGACGGTTCCGGCCGGCCCGCGGTCACGTACCGCCGCTCCGGCGATGACAACCTGCTGGTGGAATACGGCGACATGGTGCTCGACCTGGGCCTGCGGGCCCGGGTCCACGCCCTGCACCAGCACATCGAAGCGCTCCGGGTGCCCGGCATCGTTGACCTGACCCCGGGTATCCGGTCGCTGCAGATCAAGGTGGACCCGTCCGCCCTGTCCACCCGCCGGCTGCTGGGCCTGGTCCAGGAGGTCGAGGCAGCCCTGCCGGCGAGCTCCGAGCTGGTGGTTCCCAGCCGCACCGTCCGGCTGCCGCTGTCCTGGGACGACCCCGCCACCCGCGAGGCGATCGAACGCTACATGGCCGGCGTCCGGGATGATGCACCGTGGTGCCCGTGGAACATCGAGTTCATCCGCCGGATCAACGGCCTGGACTCCGTCAATGACGTCTTCGACACCGTCTTCAACGCCGAATACCTGGTCCTGGGCCTGGGCGACGTGTACCTGGGTGCGCCTGTGGCCACGCCGCTGGATCCGCGGCACCGCCTGGTCACCACCAAGTACAACCCGGCGCGCACCTGGACCCCGGAGAACGCGGTGGGCATCGGCGGCGCGTACATGTGCATTTACGGGATGGAGGGCCCCGGGGGCTACCAGTTCGTGGGCCGCACCACCCAGGTGTGGTCCCGGTACGCCGATTCCGCTCCGTTCGAACCCGGATCGCCTTGGTTGCTCCGTTTCTTCGACCGGATTTCCTGGTACCCCGTCAGCCCGGAGGAACTCCTGGACCTGCGCGCCGACATGGCGGCCGGCCGCGGCCGCGGCGTGGAGATCGAGGACGGCACGTTCTCGCTCGCTGAGCACGAACAGTTCCTGGCCGAAAACCGCGCGTCCATCGAGGCGTTCCGGGACAAGCAGGGTGCGGCTTTCGCTGTGGAACGGCAGGCATGGGCTGACGCCGGCGAGTTCGACCGTGCCGACGCGCTCGCCGCCGTCGCCGCCCCCGCAGCAGATGACGTGGTGGTTCCGGACGGCGGGTCCCTGGTCTCCGCCCCGTTCGCCGCGAGCGTCTGGAAGGTGGATGTGGCCGAGGGCGACCGGGTGGCGAAGGGCCAGCCGCTGGTCTCGCTGGAGGCCATGAAAATGGAGACAGTCCTGGAGGCGCCGTGCGACGGTGTGGTGCTCCGTGTCCTGCCCACGGCGGGTTCGCAGGTGGTTGCCGGGGAGGCGGTGGTTGTCCTCGGCGGCAGCGACCTTGCGCTGCTCGAGGTGGAGGACCTGGAACTGGAAGGGGCCACGGTATGAACCCGGCACCCGCAGGCGCCGCCACGCGGCGCGCCGAGGCAGCACTGGCCGCGGTTGGCGCCGTGGACCGCCCGGAAATCTGGATAATGCTACGCGGCCGCGAGGACGTCCTGGCCGAAGCGGCAACCATCGACGCCGCCGTTGCCCGGGGTGCGCACCTGCCGCTGGCCGGACTGGTGCTGGCCGTGAAGAACAACGTTGACGTGGCCGGGATTCCCACCACGGCGGCCTGCCCCGGCTTCGCCTACGTGCCGGAGCAGGATGCCGAAGCCGTGGCGCGGCTCCGCGCCGCGGGTGCCATGGTCCTCGGCGCCACCAACCTTGACCAGTTCGCCACCGGCCTGGTGGGAACGCGCAGCCCCTACGGCGCCGTCCGGGACTCCCGCCGGCCGGACCGGATCTCCGGCGGGTCCAGCTCCGGGTCCGCCGTGGCCGTGGCGCTGGGACTGGTGGACATCGCCATCGGCACCGACACGGCAGGATCCGGCCGGGTTCCCGCCGGGTTGCAGGGCATCGTGGGCATCAAGGCAACGCTGAACGTGGTCTCCACGGCAGGGGTGGTGCCGGCCTGCCGGTCCTGGGACGCCGTCACGATTTTCGCCCGGGACCTGGCCACGGCCGAGCTCGCCATGGGCATCATGGCCGGCGGTGCCCGGGCGTGGCCCGCGGACACAAAGCTCGCAGCGCCGTCCCGGCCCCGGGTGGCCTACCCCGCGAGCCTCCCGGCCCTGCCGCCTGAGTGGGCTGCGGAATTCCAGCGGCAGGTGGACCGCCTGCGGTCCAGCGGGGTGGATGCCGAAGCGATCGAGTTCGACGCGTTCCTCCAGGCAGCACGGCTGCTCTACGACGGAGCGCTGGTGGCCGAACGCCACGCTGCAGTTGGGGACTTCCTGGCAAAGCACGACGCCGGCACGGGCGGCCGTGCAGGCATCGATTCCACCGTGGAAGGCATCATCCGTGCCGCCGGCACGGTGTCCGCCTCCCGGTACGTCGCCGACACCGCCAGGCTGGAGGAATTGAAGGCCACCGCCATGGGCCGCCTCCAGGGCTTCGATGCCCTCCTGGTTCCGACGGCGCCGTTCCACCCCACCCTGGCAGAGGTTGCCGCGGATCCGGTGGGGGTGAACTCGTTGCTGGGCACCTACACGAACTTCTGCAACCTGTTCGATCTTTGTGCCGTGGCTGTCCCGGCCGGCGGGGTGGACGGCGCCCAGTTCGGCGTCACGGTGGTGGGCCGGGCGTTCGATGACGCCGTGGCGGCGGACATCGCCCGCCGGCTGGAAACCACCCCAGCGCAGCCTGGACTCTTCGCGGCCGGGGCGGCGCCTGGTGCCGCAGGACTGGAGGCAGCCGCAGGAGCCGCCCGGCCGTCGTCGCCCATTCCCTGGCCGGTCGCCGCCGGCGCAACGGCCCTGCCGCTGGTGGTGGTGGGCGCGCACCGCAAGGGCCAGCCGCTGGCCCGCGAGCTTGAGGAACTCGGCGCCTTCTGGGACGGGCCCGTCCGCACCGCTGCGCGCTACCGGATGGTGGCACTGGACACGGTGCCGCCGAAGCCAGGCGTGTACCGGTCCGACGACGGCGCAGAGCTGGCCGGGGAGCGGTGGCTGCTGCCGCCCGCGGCCTTGGGGACGTTCCTGGCCGCCCTTCCCGAGCCAATGCTGCTCGGGTCGGTCCAGCTCCGTGACGGGACGGCCGCCGTCGGCTTCGCCTGTGACGCCGTGGCCGCCGCGGGCGGGGAGGACATCACCGCCTGGGGCGACTGGCTGGCTGACCGGAGCAAAGAACCGAAGCCGCGGACCGTGTGGCGGGACCTGGGGGAGGCTGCCTTGGCGGGCTTCAGCCGCGGGGAACGGGGATAGCTCCGGAGGAATCCGGGCGGGGCGGCCCGCCCGGATTACCGCCGGTGAAGTACGTGGAGACATCAGCCACGAGCTCCTTGACCGCCGCCGGAATGGAGCCGTGGAAGCATTTGGGTGAGAGCTGGTGGGTGCTGCCCGGAACGGCTGCGTGCAGCCGCTCCGCGGTCACCTTGTAGTAGTCGGGGCTCTTGCCGCCGGCCATGAAATGCGTGCCGGCCGGCAGCACGCTGAAGTCCCGCGCGTGGTCCTTTTCGTCGAAGGCCGCACGCAGCTCACCCACTCCGCTGGGCATCACCTCGCGGAACAATGTGTTCACCTTGGTCCGGGACAGCACGGCCATCAGGCCGGCCAGCACGGGAACCGGGATCCGTGCCATGACGGAGCCGGGACTGGTGGCCTTCTCCATGTACGCCAGGGCGCGGCCAACCCTGCCGTTGTTGACGGCGTCCTCGAATCCGTCCAGCCAGGCGGTGTCGATGCTGCCGTCGATGTTCACCGCGGCGTCGTACACCGCGAGTTTGTCCGGCACGTACCCGGTGCCAGTGAACTCCTGGACGGCGTTGAGCGCCACCGCCCCGCCCAGGCTGTGGCCCAGAATGTTCCGGGCACCGGTGGCATCCATCACGGTCCGGACATCCGAAATTTCGGTGGCCATGGAGTAGCCCGGCGGCTGCTCGGAGGAGTTGCCCCGGCCGCGCCGGTCGTACACGTCCACCGCCCAGCCCTCGCCCAGCCCCTTCGCCAGTTCCACCGAGAAGGGGCGGTAGATCGAGGCGGTGAGGAACGCGCCGCCGATCACCACGACGCGCCGTTCTCCCGGCGCATCCGCGGTGCCGTAGCTGTAGACAGCCAGCCTGCCGCCGTCGTGCGTTGGAAGTACCCGTTCTTTCACCCGCCCATCCTAGGGGGCAAGCCTGCGGGCCAGCTGAAAGTCCGGGTGGCCAAATCCCGGTAAACTTGATGATTGTGACTTCCCAAAACACCCCCGCGCCCAAGAACGCCCCGGAGCCCCTCGACGCCAGCGAGCAGATGCGGATCCGCATGGAAAAGCGCGCCAAACTTCTTGAGCGCGGCGCGGAGGCGTACCCCGTGGGAGTGGAACGCACGCATTCCCTCGCCGAGATCCGGGAAAAGTACGCCCACCTCGAAGCGGACGACACCACCGGCGACACCGTGGGCGTCACCGGCCGGGTGGTCTTCGTCCGGAACACCGGCAAGCTCTGCTTCGCCACCCTGCAGGAGGGCGGCACCGACGGCAAGGGCACACGCCTGCAGGCCATGCTGAGCCTGGCCAACGTGGGGGAGGAAGCCCTCGCGGAATGGAAAGCCCTGGTGGACTTGGGCGACCATGTGTTCATCAAGGGCGAGGTAATTTCCTCCCGCCGCGGCGAACTCTCCGTCATGGCCGAATCCTGGTCCATGGCATCCAAGGCCCTCCGCCCGCTGCCCGTCCTGCACGCGGACCTGAACGAGGAAACCCGCGTCCGCCAGCGCTACGTGGACCTGATGGTCCGTGACGAAGCCCGCGAAATGGTCTACACCCGGGCCGCCATCACCCGCTCCATCCGCGAAACGCTGTTCCGCCACCGCTACGTGGAAGTGGAAACGCCCATCCTGCAGCTGGTCCACGGCGGCGCCCTGGCACGCCCGTTCGAGACCCACATGAACGCGTTCGACCAGAAGATGACCCTCCGGATCGCCACCGAGCTGTACCTCAAGCGGGCAGTGGTGGGCGGCATCGACCGCGTCTACGACATGGGCCGCGTGTTCCGCAACGAGGGCGTCGATTCCACCCACAGCCCCGAATTCACCACCCTTGAGTGCTACGAGGCCTGGGCTGACCAGTTCGTCATGGCCGAACGGATCAAGGAGATCATCCTTGACGCCGCGGACGCCGTGGGGGCCGGACGCGTGCTGCAGACCGAGGCGGGGGAGATCAACCTCGACGGCGACTGGGCCTGGTTGCCCGTCTACCCGGGGCTTTCCGAGGCGGTCGGGCAGGACATTACGCCGGACACCTCCGTGGACGTGCTCCGCGAGCTCGCGGCCAAGCACGAGGTCAAGGTTGATCCCAAGTGGGACGCCGAGAAGCTGGTGGTTGAGCTCTTCGGCGAAATCGTGGAGCCCACCCTGCTCAACCCCACCTTCGTGTACGACTACCCGCCCTCGGCCCAGCCGCTGGCCCGCCCGCACCGTGAGGACGGCCGGCTGATCGAGGCCTGGGACCTGATCATCGGCGGCATGGAACGCGGCACCGCGTTTTCCGAGCTGATCGATCCCGTCATCCAGCGCGAACGCCTCACCGAGCAGTCCCTGCACGCGGCCGCCGGCGACGTCGAAGCCATGCAGCTGGACGAGGACTTCCTGCGCGCCCTTGAGTACGGCGCCCCGCCCATGGGCGGCATCGGCCTGGGCATCGACCGGCTGGTGATGCTGTTCACCGGAGCCGGTATCCGCGAAACCATCCTGTTCCCGCTGCTGAAGCCCGAAGGGCACTGACCATGGAATACGTAGCCGTCATTCTTCCCTCCCTGGTGGTGGGCCTGATTTTCTGGTTTGCCATGAAGGCGATCTTCAACGCGGACAAGGCTGAGCGCCAGGCCGAGGCCCGTGCCCAGGCCGAGGCGGATTCGCTCCCGGCGCGGCCCGCCGACGGCCCCCGGCCGGAATCGCAATAGATTAAATCCCCGCCGACTTTCCGCCTTTATCCACCGGGAACCAAAAGGCGCTTTGACGCGTTGCCAACATAAGAGTCATACTTTTTAGGGAAACATCCTGCTTTTCTGAAAATCGAACTTTCCAGCAAGAGGAAGACTTTTAATGGCACAGAAAGTAAACATCATCCTCGTTGATGATCTGGATGGGGGATCCGCAGACGAGAATGTTAAGTTCGGCCTCGATGGGGTCAACTACGAGATTGACCTGTCGGCAGCCAATGCCGCTGAACTTCGGTCTTCACTGGAGAGGTTCATTAACGCTGCACGCAAGGCTACCGGAGGTCGCACCGCCCAGCGGGCCAAGGCTCCCACCGGCGGCCGCAGCCACGATTCGGCGCAAATCCGGCAATGGGCCCGGGATAACGGCTACACCGTTAACAGCCGCGGCCGAATTCAGGCTGAAATCCAGGAGGCCTACCAAAAGGCAAATTCCTAGCTACGGAGCCAACCTGGCTAAAAGCCCTGCTTCCCGCCTTGGGGAGGCAGGGCTTTTGTCTGCGGCACGTAATAAGGGTATGGGCGGAATTAATCCCGCAGCGCACCCGGGGATTCGCCGCGGCGCGATTCACGGCGCAGCAGGCTGCCGGCAGCAAACTGCTCGGTGACATAGAAGACGAAAGGCGGAATATCGCCTGTTTTCGCCAGCACTACCGCACATCCGACACTGGCAAGGCCAACCGCTGCCGCTTCCTTTTTCCGGTGCGGCAAGGTTGCCAGGGCACCGGAGAGGGACCCGAGCGCGAGCACATGCAGCCACGCATAGGCGTAGAACGGCCATGCCGGGAAGCGGCGCGCCGCGAAGCGCTCCAGGTCCGATGCTCGCATTGCAAGTTCGGAGACGAACAGAGGCGCTCCGGCGGCAAGTGCGACCGCGGCTGTGCCGGCGAGTGCCCTGCTCCTTCCCGGCGGGAGGGCGAGGGCCAGCCGCGCAAACGCCGCGGGCATGGCAGCGGTTCCCGCCGCGGCGACATGTTGTCCCGCCACCCACCAGCGCTGCCCTTTGCGGAGCATGTCCAGCCGCCGCGCAGCGTCGGGCTCAAGGTATACCCCCGGCACCGGGCTGATGCCGATCAGCCAAACCCCGCCCGCCGCGAGTGCAACCCCCGCCGGGCGCCTGACGCGTTCCAGGTCCACCTTCGGCATCTCCCGCCCTCCCTGTTGGTTCACGCTGCCCTCGTTGCTCCCGTTGAAGCGGCCAGGCCCGTTGTTATGGCCAAGAATGGCGCAACACCCGGCCGGGGACAAGGGTTCTTTGATGGACTCCTTTGACCGCTGATGCCCGGTGTCCCAGGTCCTTTGGAGTGGGCGCGGCATTATTCCGCCAAGACCCATGTTTCCCCTGTGGCGAACACGCTCCACAACTCCGGACCGGCCACGTAGCATCAAAGTACGTCGTAGCTAGGAGTGTGGCGAAATGTTTGAGCGATTTACGGACCGTGCCCGTCGCGTAGTTGTGCTTGCCCAAGAAGAGGCACGCATGCTGAACCACAATTACATCGGTACCGAACACATCCTCTTGGGTCTGATCCATGAGGGTGAGGGTGTTGCCGCTAAAGCTCTTGAGTCCTTGAGCATTTCGCTCGACGGCGTTCGCGAGCAGGTGCAGGAGATCATCGGGCAGGGCCAGCAGGCTCCTTCCGGCCACATCCCCTTCACCCCCCGTGCCAAGAAGGTACTGGAGCTCTCGCTGCGCGAAGCCCTCCAGTTGGGCCACAACTACATCGGCACGGAGCACATCCTGCTCGGCCTCATCCGCGAGGGTGAGGGCGTCGCCGCCCAGGTGCTGGTCAAGCTCGGCGCAGACCTCAACCGGGTCCGCCAGCAGGTCATCCAGCTCCTCTCCGGCTACCAGGGCAAGGAAACCACCGGCGCAGGCGTCGGTGGCGGACAGCCCGAAGGCGCACCCGCCGGTTCCGTCGTCCTGGACCAGTTCGGCCGCAACCTGACCCAGGCTGCGCGCGAGAACAAGCTGGACCCCGTCATCGGCCGCGAGCAGGAAATGGAACGCGTCATGCAGGTCCTTTCCCGCCGCACCAAGAACAACCCTGTCCTCATTGGCGAGCCCGGCGTCGGCAAGACCGCCGTCGTCGAAGGCCTGGCCCAGGCGATCGTGCGCGGCGATGTTCCGGAGACCATCCGCGACAAGCAGCTTTACACGCTGGACCTCGGCTCCCTGGTGGCAGGTTCCCGCTACCGCGGCGACTTCGAAGAGCGGCTCAAGAAGGTCCTCAAGGAGATCCGCACCCGCGGCGACATCATCCTGTTCATCGACGAGATCCACACACTGGTGGGTGCCGGTGCCGCCGAAGGCGCCATCGATGCGGCCTCGATCCTGAAGCCCATGCTGGCCCGCGGCGAGCTGCAGACCATCGGTGCCACCACGCTGGACGAGTACCGCAAGCACATTGAGAAGGATGCCGCGCTGGAGCGCCGCTTCCAGCCGATCCAGGTCAAGGAACCCTCCGTGGCCCACGCCATCGAGATCCTCAAGGGCCTGCGCGACCGGTACGAGGCACACCACCGCGTCACCATCACCGACGGTGCCCTGGCCTCCGCCGCAAGCCTCGCCGAGCGCTACATCTCGGACCGCTTCCTGCCGGACAAGGCGATCGACCTGATCGACGAGGCCGGCGCCCGGTTGCGCATCCGCCGCATGACAGCTCCGCCGGAGCTCAAGGCCATGGACGAGCGCATCGCCAAGCTGAAGATGGAGAAGGAATCCGCCATCGACGCCCAGGACTTCGAAGGTGCAGCTTCGCTCCGTGACAAGGAGCAGAAGATGATCTCCGAGCGCGCGGAGAAGGAACGGCACTGGAAGTCCGGCGGCATGGACGACATCTCCGAGGTGGATGAGGACCTCATCGCCGAGGTGCTGGCCAACTCCACGGGCATTCCCGTCTTCAAGCTGACCGAGGAAGAGTCCTCGCGCCTGCTCAAGATGGAAGAGGAACTGCACAAGCGCGTCGTCGGCCAGGACGAGGCCATCAAGGCGCTCTCCCAGGCCATCCGCCGCACCCGTGCAGGGCTCAAGGACCCCAAGCGCCCCGGCGGCTCGTTCATCTTCGCCGGCCCCACCGGCGTCGGCAAGACCGAGCTCGCAAAGGCCCTCGCCGAGTTCCTGTTCGGTGAAGAGGACGCCCTCATCACCCTGGACATGTCCGAGTACTCAGAGAAGCACACCGTCTCGCGGCTCTTCGGTGCCCCTCCGGGCTACGTGGGCTACGAAGAGGGTGGCCAGCTGACCGAGAAGGTCCGCCGCCGTCCGTTCTCCGTGGTGCTGTTCGACGAAGTGGAAAAGGCCCACGCGGACCTCTTCAACTCGCTGCTGCAGATCCTGGAAGACGGCCGCCTGACCGACTCCCAGGGCCGCGTGGTGGACTTCAAGAACACCGTGATCATCATGACCACCAACCTGGGTACCCGGGACATCTCCAAGAGCGTCGCCACCGGCTTCCAGTCCGGCACCGACACGCAGACCGGCTACAACCGCATGCGTGCACGGGTCACGGAGGAACTCAAGCAGCACTTCCGCCCCGAGTTCCTGAACCGTGTTGACGACGTCGTGGTGTTCCCGCAGCTGACCCAGGACGAGATCATCGAGATCGTGGACCTGTTCGTCACCCGCCTTGAGAAGCGCCTCAAGGACAAGGACATGGGCATCGAGCTCACCAAGGCCGCCAAGGTGCTCCTGGCAACCCGCGGCTACGATCCCGCCATGGGTGCCCGGCCGCTGCGCCGCACCATCCAGCGCGAGATCGAGGACCAGCTCTCCGAGAAGATCCTCTTCGGCGAGATCCACCCCGGCGACATCGTCGTGGTGGATGTCGAGGGCGAAGGCGACGACGCGAAGTTCACCTTCGCCGGCAACGCCAAGCCGCGCATCCCGGAGATCGCCCCAAGCGTCTAGCCTCCACAGCCAAAGCCCCGCCGCTCCCCTCGGAGCGGCGGGGCTTTCGCATTGTGATCAGCGGCACAAACCGTGTTGAATCGGGGCATGGCTAACTTGGAACCGGTGATCCCGGATGAGCAACCACTGACCCCCTTCCACGACCTCGACCACTACCTCTCCATCCCACGGGTAAGCGGCCTTGCCCTGAGCCCCGACGGTTCGCGGCTTGTCACCACCGTCAGCACCCTGAACGGCAAGGGCACCGAATTCGCCACGGCGCTGTGGGAGCTGGACCCGGCAGGACAAAAACACGCCCGCCGCATCACCCGCAGCGCCAAGGGCGAAGCGGGTGCCGCCTTCGCGGCCAACGGTGACGTGTACTTCACATCCGCACGGCCGGACCCGGACAGCCCGGACGAGGAGCCGGTCAACGCGCTCTGGATGCTTCCCTCCGACGGCGGCGAAGCCCGGGTGGTCCTCAGCCGGCCCGGCGGCATCAGCCGCATCATGACGGCCAGGGACGCCGACGCGGCCTTTGTGACGGCAGAGGTCCTGGCCGGATCCGCCGACGAAGGAGACGACGCCGAGCGGCGCAAGTCCCGGAAGGACAAGAAGGTCTCGGCCATCCTGCACAGCGAATACCCGGTCCGCTACTGGGACGCGGACCTGGGGCCGGCCCAGCCGCGCATCTTTGCCGTCGAACCGGGGGAGGACACGGCTCCTGGCAAGCCCGCCACGGTTGACGCCACCGCACCCCTTGCCCTGCGCAACCTCACGCCCGACGCCGGGCCCCGGCTGCGCGAGGCGGAAACCGTGGTCAGCCCGGACGGGAAGACCATTTACAGCAGTTACGCCAAGCCCCTCGCCAAGGCTGACAGTCGATCCATCCTCGTGGCCGTGGATGTGGCCTCGGGCAGCCTCAAGGTCCTGCTGGACCACGAAGGCATGAGCTACTTTCCGGGGCCCGTCAGCCCTGACGGCAGGACGCTCGTGGTGGTCAGCGAGTCCGACTCCACCCCGCACAAGGCGCCGGAGATCAAGCTGCACCTGCTCGACGTGTCCGGTGACGCCGCCGTCGACGACGCTTCCGGCCTGCAGCCCCTCGCCCATGACTGGGACCGCTGGGCCAAGCCCGCAGCCTGGCTTCCGGACGGCTCCGCCATCCTCGTCACGGCGGACGACGACGGCGCGTCGCCGGTTTTTCGGGTCAGCGTTCCGTCCGCTGCCGCCGAGGTGGGCGTCACCCGGGTGACGCAGGACTCCGCGGCGTACACCGACGTCGCCATCTCTCCGGAGGGACGCCACGCGTACGCCCTCCGGAGTTCCTATGCGTTCCCACCCGAGGCCGTGCGCATCGACCTGGCCAGCGGCGAAACCACGCGCCTGCCCGCTCCGGCCGAACGCCCGGCTAGTCCCGGACGGCTGGAGCGCATCGCGGCCTCCGCTGCCGACGGTTCCCGCGTCCCCGCATACCTTGCGCTGCCGGAGGGTGCCTCTGCCGGGTCCCCGGCGCCGCTGCTGCTCTGGATCCACGGCGGTCCGCTGGGCTCCTGGAACGCCTGGACCTGGCGTTGGAACCCCTGGCTCCTGGCGGCCAAGGGCTACGCCGTCCTGCTCCCCGATCCGGCCTTGTCCACCGGATATGGGCAATCGCACATCCAGCGCGGCTGGGGTTCCTGGGGGAAAGCGCCGTTCACCGATCTCATGGCCGTCACGGACGCCGCCGTGGAGCGCCCGGATATTGACCCGGCGCGGACCGCCGCCATGGGAGGCTCCTTTGGTGGCTACATGGCCAACTGGGTTGCGGGCAAAACGGACCGGTTCAAGGCCGTGGTGACCCACGCCAGCCTGTGGGCCCTGGACCAATTCGGTCCCACCACGGATGCCTCGCAGTACTGGCTGAAGGAAATGACCGAGGAGATGGCACTGGAGAACTCCCCGCATCTCCACGCGGAAAACATCAGCACCCCCATGCTGGTGATCCATGGCGACAAGGACTACCGGGTGCCCATCGGCGAGGGCCTGCGCCTCTGGTATGAGCTGCTGTCCAAGTCCCGGCTGGCCGCGGACGACGACGGGCAGACGCCGCACCGGTTCCTCTACTTCCCGGACGAGAACCACTGGATCCTCAAGCCACAGCACGCCAAGGTCTGGTACCAGGTGGTGGAGTGGTTCCTGGCCAGGAACGTCCTGGGCCAGGAGACCGAGCTGCCGCCGGAACTCGGCCTCTAAATTCCCGGCCACCCCGACCTCGTAGGATGGCTTTGTGACTGACTCCTTCCACATCCGCCCTGCACGCACCAGCGACGTCCCGGCCATCAAGAAGCTCGTGGCGCCCCTGGCTGAGGAACGCATCCTGATGGCGAAGGAGACTGTGGCGTACTACGAGAGCCTGCAGGAGTTCAGGATCGCCGAGTCCAGTGACGGCGAAGTGATCGGCTGCGGGGCGTTGCACGTCATGTGGGAGGACCTTGCCGAAATCCGGACGCTCGCGGCCTCCGGGCAATGGCGGGGCAAGGGGGTGGGGCACGTCCTGGTGGAGAAGCTGTTGGAGGAAGCCCGGGCCCTTGGCGTGGCCCGGGTTTTCTGCCTGACATTCGAGGTGGACTTCTTCAAGCGCCACGGATTCGAAGTGATGGCCGACCAGTCCGCCGTGGACCCTGAGGTGTACTCGGAGCTCCTGCGCTCCCATGACGAAGGCGTGGCGGAATTCCTGGACCTGGCCCGCGTCAAGCCGAATACCCTGGGCAACACCCGGATGATCCGCATCCTCTGAACGCCGTCCCGGCAAGGAATCAATGACCCGTCCTTGCATTATTCGAATTGATGGATAAACTATCTGTGGCCGGGATATGGGGGGCCTCAGGAAAGGGACGGTCATTGGGGGCTGTCCCTTTGCTGCGTCCGGGGCAGGGGTGCGGGGAAAACCGGATCGAACGAACCTACCGCCACCGGCCACCCCGGTAGTAGGGTCAAAAAACACATCCTCCAGGAGCGCAGCCAGGAGCACCGCCATGAAGAAACTCATCAACGATCCCAAATCCGTCGTCGAGGAAGCCGTCCAGGGGTTTGGCCTGGCTTACGCCGACCTTGTCACGGTCAGCAACGACCCCATCTACATCACGCGCAAGGATGCGCCCGTGGCCGGCAAGGTGGGGCTGGTTTCCGGCGGAGGCAGCGGCCACGAGCCGCTGCACGCCGGCTATGTGGGCAAAGGAATGCTCGACGCCGCCGTGCCGGGGGCGGTGTTCACCTCACCGACGCCTGACCAGATCCTTCCGGCCACCCTGGCCGTCAATTCCGGCGCCGGGGTGGTGCATATCGTCAAGAACTACACCGGTGACGTCCTGAACTTCGAAACCGCCGCCGAGCTCGCCGAGGCCGAAGGCGTCACCGTCCGCACCGTCCTGGTCAACGACGACGTCGCAGTGGAGGACTCGCTCTACACGGCCGGCCGACGCGGAGTGGGAGGCACCGTCCTGGTGGAAAAGATCGCCGGGGCCGCGGCGGAACGCGGCGACGACCTCGACGCCGTGGCCGCCATTGGCGAGAGGGTCAATGCCAACGTCAGGACCATGGGCGTTGCGCTGTCTGCCTGCACCGTTCCCCACGCCGGCACCCCGAGCTTCGACCTTGCCGACGACGAGATCGAAATCGGCATCGGTATCCACGGCGAGCCAGGCCGGCACAAAATCCCGATGGAAAACGCAGACAGCATCACCAACCGCCTGCTGGAACCCGTCCTTGCCGACCTGCACGTCAGCGCAGGGGACAAGGTGCTGCTGTTCGTCAACGGCATGGGCGGCACCCCGCTGAGCGAGCTCTACATCGTGTACCGGCGGGCCGTGCAGGTGCTTGCCGACGCCGGGGCCACGGTGGAGCGCTCGCTGGTGGGCAACTACATCACCGCCCTGGAGATGCAGGGCTGCTCCATCTCGGTGCTCCGGCTCGATGACGAGCTTACGGAACTGTGGGACGCCCCCGTCCACACCGCTGCCCTGCGCTGGGGCGTCTAACCATGGGGCTGGACGCGAACTGGGCCGTGAAATGGCTGACCCTCTGCGCGCAGGCCATGGCCGAGCACCGGGTGGAACTGATCGAACTGGACCGGGCCATCGGGGACTCGGACCACGGCGAGAACATGGACCGCGGCTTCCAGGCGGTCCTGGCCAAGCTCGGCGAATCCATGCCGGAGACACCCGGCGCGGCCTTGAAGATGACGGCAATGACCCTGATGTCCAAGGTTGGCGGTGCTGCCGGCCCGCTCTACGGTACCGCTTTCCTGCGCGCCGCCACGGCGGTGGGCGATGCTGCCGAGATCGATCCCTCCGCCTGGGCCGATGCACTGGCAGCCGCCCGGGACGGGATCGTGGCGCGCGGAAAGGCGGAGCCAGGGGACAAGACGATGGTGGACGCGTGGACACCCGCGGTTGACGCTGCGCGGGCGGCTGCGGACGGCGGCAGCGCAGGCCTCCTTGGCGTCCTCGTGGCGGCAGCGGAAGCTGCCGAGGCCGGTGCCGTTGCCACGGATCCGCTCATTGCCCGCAAGGGCCGCGCCAGCTACCTCGGCGAACGCAGTGCCGGGCACCGGGATCCCGGCGCTGTTTCCAGCGCCTTGATCCTGCGCGCGGCAGTCGGGGCTGCCGCGTGACCGTAAGCATCGTGGTGGTGTCCCACAGCGCAAAGATTGCCGATGGCGCCACGGAACTTGCCGCCCAGATGGCACCTGGTGTGGTGCTCCTTGCCGCCGGAGGCACCGACGACGGCAGGATCGGCACCAGCCTGGAAAAGGTCCTCGCCGCCCTGGAGCAGGCCGGCGGGGACGGGACCGTGGTCCTCACGGACCTGGGGTCGGCCGTGATGACCGCCGAATCGGCACTCGAGTTCCTGGGAGATCCCGAAGGCGTCCTGCTCGCAGATGCGCCCCTGGTGGAGGGCCTGGTGGCCGCGGCGGTGGCCGCGCAGGGCGGGGCTGACGCGCAGGCAGTCAAGCGTGCTGCGGAGGCAGCGTTCGGCCCGGCCCGCCAGCCGGCGCCGGATTCCGGCCAGGCCGCCGATGAGGGCCCGGGCGCCGGCGCACCACCGGACTGCACCGGTGACTTCGAGCTGGTAAACCAGGCCGGCATGCACGCCCGGCCGGCGGCGAAAATGGCCGGCGGCCTGTCCTCCCTCGACGCGGAAGTGACCATCAACGGGGTGGACGGCGCCTCCATGACGGGCCTGATGACCCTGGGCGCAGGCAAGGGTTCGGTCCTGCATGTGGAGGCCTGGGGCGCGGATGCCGAACGGGCCGTGAGCTACGTGGGCGCCTTGGTGCAGTCCGGCTTCGGTGAACCGTGACGTTCCAATCCGTGGCTTCGCGGTGTGTTCCGGAGGCCTGCGCGCTTTCCTGGGAATAAGCTCGATGCCATGGAACGGCCGCCTGCAGAGAACCCACCGGATATTGAAGTGCTGGACGGCCAGATATCCGTGGAGGAGCTGCTCGCGGAACTCGGGTTCGAATGGACCGCTGAGCCGGTGGACGGCGGTGTGGTGCCCGGAACGTCGGGAGGCGAACCTTTCAGCCAGCCGGCTCTCTTCTAGCCCCGGCTCAGGTCCGCGGGTGCAGCCCCGAGCTGTCCAGCGTGACGGATGCTGACACGACCTTGCCGCATTCCTTACCGAAGGGATACGCCGCCTGCGGGTGGAATTCCAGGGTCCGCACGGGCAGGGCGGAGCCGTCTGTGGCGGCGCCGGAGGCCGTGATGGCCATGGGTGATTCGGTCAGGGTTTCCAGCATGAGCATCCCCACTGCGGTTCCGTCGGGCGAGGCCGTGGCGGAACAGATCCCACCAGCGCAGCCTTGGTCAACGGATGCGCTGCCGGGGCGCAGTTCAAGGTCCCCTTCCTTGCACGTACCGTCCTGGCAGGCGCGAAGATGCAGCTTGCCGACCCGCGGAGCGTAGTCGGCGCTGACTGTGACGGAGACGGCGGTGGCCTGCGCGATGGCGGGGCACGCGCTGGGGGTGGATCCGCACGCCGGCAGGGACACCGCGGCGGTGATCAAAACCAACAGGAGTCCGGGCCTGCCCATACTTTCAGGCTACGTCCCGGGGCGGGACTACAGGGCGGTTCGTCCCGGATTAGCGGCAACATCGTTACCCGCCCCCGCGGTCACCCGAACGGGAAGATTCCGATGAACCAGAACAGGGCGATGGCGAAGACCGCGAAGAACGGGATCAGGCAGCCGAGGGCGGCACGTGACGATGAGGAAACCTGGAACGACTCGTTGGGATTCGCCGGGTTGTACGCCACCTCCACGAGGGATCCCGGGACGGGCTGCTCGGCAAGGGAGACCTCGGACTTGCCCATGAAGCGGGTGCCCTGCGGATCCGTGAACTGGTAGGTGGGGTAGTGGCGGAGGTTCCGGTTGGAGCCGCCCACGCCGCTGGTCCAGCCGGTGGTGCTGCCGGTTACTGTGGCCTGCGTCTTGGGCCAGGCCGCCGTCCGTTGGTCCTGCTGCCTGGTTTTGCGCACGGAGCGCACCAGCGCGACGATGGCGGCGGCGACGAACAGTGCCCACACGATGTACAGAATGATCTTCATGGCTTCCCCCGGTTCCGGTCACCAAGAAGTATGCCATCCCCGTCCCGCACTTCGGGCGGCTCAGGCCGGGAGCCGGTAGCCGCCGTCGTGCATTTCTGCCAGGCCGTCCGCGAGCAGCCCGGCAAGCGCCCGTTCCAGCTGTTCGGGCGCGGAGTTGAGCCGGTGCAGGGCGGCCAGCGGCACGCCGACGCCTTCCGGGGCGAAGCCGAGGTCGGCGGGTTCGCGTTGGAACATCTCCGGCGGCACGGGCGCATCGGCCAGCCGCAGGACGGCCAGGACGGCGCCGCGGACCTGCCGGTCGGTGCCGTGCCAGGCCTGGCCTTTGGGCACGTACGACGGCGGCGGCTCACCCGCCGCGAGCCAGGCACAGGAGTCCTTCACCGGGCACGCGGCACACTTGGGTGCCCGGGCCGTGCACACCAGCGCTCCCAGCTCCATGACCGCAGCGTTCCAGCGCACGGAGGTGTCGTCGTCGTCCGGCAGCAGTGCCGCGGCCAGGCGCATCTCCGCCGCGGTCAGCGCGGGGGCGGGAAGGGCGACGCCGGAGATCAGCCGGGCGTGCACCCGGCGGATGTTGGTATCCACCACCGTTTCCCGGCGGCCGTAGGCGAAGGCGGCCACCGCCGCAGCCGTATAGCTGCCCACCCCGGGAAGTGCCAACAGGGCCGCGTACGTGTCCGGGACCTTGCCGCCATGGTCCTGCACAATGGCCGTGGCCGCGGCGTGCAGCCGGAGTGCCCGCCTGGGGTAGCCCAGCCGGCCCCAGGACCGCACGGCTTCGCCCGCGGGTTCGCCGGCCAGGCCGGCCGGGGTGGGCCAGCGCTTGAGCCATTCGTGCCAGACGGGAAGCACCCGCACCACGGGGGTCTGCTGCAGCATGATCTCGCTGACCAGTACGCCCCAGGGGGAGCAGTCAGGCTCCCGCCAGGGGAGGTCGCGGGCGATGCCGGCGAACCAGCCGTTGATCCGGTGATGGAGCCGCTGCAGGCGGTCCGGGCCGGGCACGGCCGGGGTGGTGGCGATGGTTTGAGTGTCGATTCCAACACTGTAGTTGATCGTTTCCGGCCCGCTGAAAACCGGTTGTGACCAGAGCGATGGCGGCCCGGCGGCGTGGTGGCCGTGCAGAACCAGAGGCGTTCCATAGCCTAGGAGGATGGGCAGGCAAGGCAATTCATCAGCACGCGGCACGGCATCCGGTTCCAGCAGCGTCCGGAAGCCGAGCCCGGCCGTGTACCGTCGCCGCCGGCTGGCAGCCGGCGGTGCCCTGCTCCTGGTGATTGCCCTGGTGCTGGGCGGCCTCGCCCTGGCGGGGGCCTTCAAGGGCGGCTCGCAGCAGGCCTCCTCGACCCAACCTTCCACCGCTGATCCGGCGGCTTCCCCGGCGCCGCCCGCCACGCCGTCCGCGACGCCCTCCGCAACGCCGTCGCCTACTGCCGCAGCCACACCCACGTGCAACCAGAACCTGGTGACCGTGACGGCGTCCACGGACAAGGCCGCCTATGGTCCCGGCGAAAACCCGATGCTCACGCTGAAGGTCACCAACGGCGGAACCGTGCCCTGCGAGGTCAATATCGGAACCTCGCAAATGGAGTTCCTGGTCACCAGCGGCTCGGACCGGATCTTCTCCTCCAAGGACTGCCAGGCGTCAAGCGAGGACCTGGAGAAGGTCATTGCCCCCGGCGCCAGCGAAACCGCCAACTTCCCTTGGGGCCGGAACCGCAGCGCCGATGGCTGCAAGCCCGTCTCGGCAGCACCCGGCGGTGGCGGGGCGTACTACATCTTCACCGCGAAACTGGGCTCGCGGGCCAGCCCGAAGGCCGTGTTCCAGCTGAACTGAGCCCACCGGGAAACCTCCGGGAGGTTTCCCGGTGCGCGGGAGCTCGATTCGTGCTTAGAGGAAGCGGTCCAGGAGGCTTGCTTCGGCCATCCGGCTCAGTCCTTCGCGGACCGTGCGGGCGCGCTGGTCGCCGATGCCGTCCACGGTCATCAGGTCATCGATGGTGGCGGCCATCAGGAACTGCAGGCCACCGAAATGGTCCACCAGGCGGTCCGCCACGGCTTTGGGAACTGCCTTCAGGCCGGACAGCAGCCGGTAGCCGCGCGGCTGCACGACGGCATCGAGATTGGCCTCGCCGCCGGCGAATCCCACGATCGCCGAAATCTTGCCCAAGTCGATCAATTCCGTTGGCCCCAGGTTCACCAGTTCACTGACGGCCTTCTCGATGTCCTCCGCGGAGGCGTTGGGGCTGGCGTAGTCGCGGATGATCACGTCGCTGCCGGGGCCCCGGCCCACCGTGAGCTCGTCGAGCTGGAGGGACAGAAGCCGGCCGTCCTCGCCGAGTTCCAGGACATACTGGGAGATTTCCTCGGAGATGCGGCGGACCATTTCCTGCCGCTGCAAGGTCACGGCCACGTCCCGCACCGTCACCATCGCCTCGATTTCCAGGGCCGAAAGGGAGCTGGTGACTTGGTCCAGCCGGGCTCGGTAGCGCTCAAGGGTGGCAAGGGCCTGGTTGGCGCGGGCCAGGACGTTTTCGGAGCCTTCCAGGACGTGCCGGAGGCCATTGACGTAGAGGGCGATGATCTGCATGGACTGGCTCACGGAGATTACCGGGACGCCGGTCTGTTTGGCCACCCGCTCGGCCGTGCGGTGGCGGGTTCCGGATTCCTGCGTCTCGATGCTTGAGTCCGGGACCAGCTGGACGGCGGCCCGCAGGATGTTGCCGGCGTCCTTGTCGCAGATGATGGCACCGTCCATCTTGGCCAGCTCCCGCAGCCGGGTGGGCGAGAACTCGATCCCGATATCGAAACCGCCGGAGCAGATGGAGTCGATGGTCCGGTCGGAGCCCAGGACGATCAGCGCACCGGTACGCCCGCGGAGGATGCGTTCCAGGCCGTCGCGGAGGGGCGTTCCGGGGGCTACCCTGCCCAGAGTGGCCCGCAGCGATTCTTCGGGGCTCCGCGCCATGGTGTTTCCCTTCAAAGGTGCGGACCGCCGGCCGCGGGAATGCCGGCATCCGCAGTTGGCCGGCAGGATCAAAAAGTGCGCTGATTCCCGCAAGCTCAATGATAGGGGTAAGAAACGCCACTTCCGCACGGGCAAGCCCCAAAGTGCCTCATTAGGGGGTGCTTGGAACAGGAGGGAAAGTGGGCGCTGCGGCCGGTCCCGGGAGGGCACTTTGCCCGTCGTTGGCCCGGACTCCGGGCCCGGGTCAGGAGGACCCGGCGGCCAGGGGCGTCACGGTCCTGGTGCTCCCGTCCCAAAGCCTGGCGCCGGTGCACCGGCCCTCGATGCGCAGGTCCAGCAGGTCCATCGCTGTTCCGAGTTGGGGCCCGGCGATGCGCCGGGCAATGGTGACGTGCGGCGTCCAGGCTCCCGGACACGTCAGTGGAAGCGCCCCGGACACGTTCCGGTGCAGCGCGCGGTGCAGGTCCAAGAGGGCGGGATCCAGCAGGACCGAGCGGGCCAGGACGTACTTCCCCGTACCCGCAGGGAAAATGATTGCCCCGGAGAACGTCACGTCCAGGGGCAGCTGGTCCCAGGGTCCATCCGGACCGGCCTCCAGCTCTGCGCCTGCAGCCAGCGTGATGTGCGGGCTGTTGCTGGGGGAGGTGTGCGCCGCCAGGCTGGGGAGGCCGGCAGCCGCAAGCCGTGCCCAGTCGGCCCTGACCAGGGAATCGGTGGGGTCATCGAAGACCAGCTCGATGCTGCGCATGAACACATCATGCCGTTCCCGCGGCACGATGGTGGGAACGTCAGCGTTTACGTTCCCTGAGCATCCGCTCCAGGTCGCGGCTGACTTTGGAGAGGGAGGCTGCCCGGAGCGCCTTGTGTTCGGCGGCCGACTGGACACCGCGCTTCCGCGCCGCCCCGGGGTGCCTGGCGGGAGCCGGGTCGGCAGTTCCGGCGGTGGCCAGGCCTGCCGCGAGGTTGTTGCCGAGGTTTGTTGCCAGCGGATCGAAGAAAAGGTTGCCGGAGAAGGTGGGACCGTGCATCATCCGCCCAAGCTAGCCGGTACGCATTTCGTGGCCTTGAACGTCCGGTTTCGCACTCGTTAAGCGGAACGGCTCCCGTTTGCGGCCCTGCGATAAACTTGTACTTTGGCCGCTTGCCAATGACATTCCCCGCCCTTGAGTCGCAGCGCACTACCCGACAGGCCCCTGGGCAGCCACAACCGCAGCGAAAGTAGCACCGTGTCCCAAGATGTCCTGACCCCCGCCCGGATCTCCGAGATTCACAAGGAAGCGGGCCGCCGCAGGACCTTTGCCGTCATTTCCCACCCGGACGCCGGTAAGTCCACGCTCACTGAAGCGCTGGCCCTGCACGCAAAGGTGATCGGCACGGCCGGCGCCTCAAGCGGCAAGGCCAACCGCCGGGAAACGGTCTCGGACTGGATGCAGATGGAAAAGGACCGCGGTATCTCCATCAGCTCTGCGGCGCTGCAGTTCTCCTACCGGGACACCGTCATCAACCTGCTGGACACCCCCGGCCACGCCGACTTCTCCGAGGACACCTACCGGGTGCTCGCCGCCGTCGACTGTGCAGTGATGCTGGTGGACGCCGCCAAGGGCCTGGAAACCCAGACCATGAAGCTCTTCGAGGTCTGCAAGCAGCGCAACCTGCCCATCATCACCGTCATCAACAAGTGGGACCGCCCGGGCCTGGACGCCCTGGCCCTGATGGATGAAATCACCGAACGCACCGGCCTGCAGCCCATGCCGCTGACCTGGGCCGTGGGCATCTCGGGCGATTTCCGCGGCGTCTGGGACCTCCGCAACGACCGCTTTGCCCGGTTCCAGCGGAACAATGCCGGCGCCCAGATCGCCATCACGGAATACTTCACCCCGGAGGAAGCCGCCGAAAACCAGGGCAGCAACTGGTCCGACGCCGTGGATGAGGCCGGACTGGTCATCGAGTCCAACCTTGAGTTCGACGTCGATGCCTTCCACGCCGGCAAGGCCACCCCCATCCTGTTCAGTTCGGCCGCACTCAACTTCGGTGTCAAGGAACTGCTGGACGCCCTGGTGGATTTCGCTCCGCCCGCAGCTCCCCGGCCGGACATCGACGGCAACCCCCGAGCGGTGGAAGCGCCGTTCTCCGGCTTCGTGTTCAAGGTCCAGGCCGGCATGAACAAGGCGCACCGGGACCACGTGGCCTTTATCCGCGTCTGCTCCGGCGTCTTTGAGCGCGGGATGGTGGTCACCCAGACCCGCACCGGAAAATCATTCGCCACCAAGTACGCACAGCAGGTTTTCGGCCGCGAACGCGAGGTCATCGACGAGGCCTACCCCGGCGATGTGGTTGGCTTGGTCAACGCTTCCTCGCTGCGGGTGGGAGACAGCCTGTTCCTTGACGAAGCAGTGGAATACCCGGCCATCCCGCTGTTCGCCCCGGAACACTTCCAGGTGGCACGGTCCAAGGACCCCAGCAAGTTCAAGCAGTTCCGCCGCGGCATCGAACAACTCGAGCACGAGGGCGTCATCCAGCTCCTCCGCTCCGACCTCCGCGGCGACCAGGCGCCGGTGCTCGCCGCCGTCGGACCGATGCAGTTCGAGGTGGTGGAGGACCGCATGGCGCACGACTTCAGCGCTCCCATGCGCCTGGAGCGCCTGCCGTACTCCCTGGCCCGGATTTCGACGGCGGACGCTATGCCTGCCCTGGCCAACGTTCCGGGCGCGGAGGTGCTCCTGCGGTCCGACGGCGAATACCTCGCATTGTTCAATGACGTTTGGGCGCTGCGGCGGATCGAGAAGAACCATCCGGACCTGACGCTGCTGCCCATCGGCACGCACAACCCGGCGAAGTAAGGCGGCTCCGATGCCTGACATGCCTGTCCAACCACGCGTCCTGGTCACCGGCGCCGGAACCATCAACCCGCTCGGTTCCACCGTGAAGGAAACCTGGGAGGCGCTTCTGGACGGGCGCTCAGGGATTGCGGAGCTGACCCAGGACTGGGCGGAGCAGTTGCCGGTCAAGATCGCCGGGCAGGTCACGGCGGACATTTCGGAGCACCTGGGCACCCGTGAAATGAAACGGATGGACCGCTGCGGCCAGCTGGCCCTGGTCGCGGCGCGGGAAGCCTGGACCCAAGCGGGCACCCCGGACGTGGACCCGGAGCGGTTCGCCGTGGTGATCGGTTCCGCCTACGGCGGCCTTGGCTCCACCCTGGAGCAGGACCGCGCGCTGGGACGCTCCGGCCCGCGCAAGGTGTCCCCGCACACCCTCACCCGCCTCATGGTCAACGGCCCCGCCGCGTGGGTGTCCATCGACCTTGGTGCCCGTGGCGGCGCCCGGACGCCCGTGAGCGCCTGCGCGTCGGGGGCTGAGGCGATTGTGCAGGCCGCCGAAATGATCCGCTCGGGTGCCGCCGACGTCGTGATTGCCGGCGGGGTGGACGCCTCGGTGAACGATTTGGTGATCAGCGGCTTTTCGCAGATCCGTGCCCTGTCCACGCGCACCGGCGATCCGCAGCGCGCCTCCCGCCCGTTCGACGGCGGCAGGGACGGCTTTGTGCTGGCAGAAGGCGCCGCAGTGGTGGTGCTGGAAAGTGAGGCACACGCACGTGCGCGCGGTGCCGCCGTGCTGGGTGCCGTGGCCGGCGGGGCCGTGACCTCCGACGCCAACGACATCGTGGCCGCGGACCCCGCCATGCAGCGCCGGGTCATGCAGAAGGCGCTTGACTCGGCCGGGATGCAGCCGGCGGACATCGGGTTCATCCATGCGCATGCCACCTCCACTCCCGTTGGTGACCGGCTGGAAGGCCAGGCCATCAACGCCGTCTTCGGCGCCGACGTGCCGGTCACCTCCACCAAGGGGCACACCGGCCACCTGCTGGGCGGTGCCGGGTCCCTGGCCGCCGTCGTGGTCCTCGAAGCCCTGCGGACCGGCCAGGTGCCGGGAACGCTTAACGTGGAGGAGCAGGACCCCGACGTGGACCTCAACGTCATCACCGAAGGCACCCACCGCCTTCCGCCGGGATTTGCCCCGGCAGGGCTGGTGAATGCCTTCGGTTTTGGCGGCCACAGCGTGGCCTTGGTGATAACGGGCGCGTAAGTTACGCGCCCAGCGCGGCTTCCGCTTCGGCGGGGGCGACCTCGCCGTCGATCCGCCGGTTCAGGTGCCAGGGGTTGGCGTCCTGCAACGCTTCGGGGAGCAGTTCCTGGGGCAGGTCCTGGTAGGCCACCGGGCGCAGGAAGCGGTTGATGGCCAGCGTTCCCACCGACGTGGTGCGGGTGTCCGACGTGGCGGGGAAGGGGCCGCCGTGGACCATGGCGTGGCCTACTTCCACCCCGGTGGGCCAGCCGTTGACGATGATGCGTCCCACTTTTTGTTCGAGGACGGGGATCAGCCGTGCCGCCGTCGGGTAGTCCGGTTCGGTGAGCTGCAGGGATGCGGTGAGCTGGCCCTCTATCCGGGAGGCAGCCTGCAGCAGGTCTTCGATGCTCTTGTAGCGGATCACCAGGGACGCCGCACCGAAGATTTCCTGGTGCAGGATGGGGTTGCCGGTGAACTGGTCCACGCCGGTGCCGTAGATGGCCGGTGCCGGGGCGTTTTCGGTGGGGCCGGGAGAGCCCTGGCCGATGAGTTCGACGCCGGCGGCCGAGCTGAGCGCTTCGGTTCCGGTGTTCCAGGACGCGGCGATGCCTTCGGTGAGCATGGTTTGGCCGGTGCTGGCGGCGATGGCGCGTCCGACGGCGGCGGCGAGTTTGTCTCCCGGCTCGCCTGCGGGGGCGAACAGCAGGCCGGGGGAGGTGCACAGCTGGCCTGAGCTGCCCGTGACGGAGGCGACGTATTGCCGGGCCAGGGCGTCGATGCTTTCGGGGCTGCCGGCGAGGGCGCCCTCGAAAACGAAGACCGGGTTCAGGGAGGACATTTCCGCGTAGACCGGGATGGGTTCCGGGCGCGCGCCGGCGGTGCGCATCAGGGCGATGCCGGCGGTCTGGGACCCGGTGAAGCCGACAGCCTTGATGGCGGGGTCGGCGACCAGTGCCTGGCCGATGCTGGAGCCGGGACCGTAGATCAGGGAGAACACGCCGGGGTGCAGGCCGTGGTCCTTGACGGCTTTGGTGACGGCGTGGCCGACGAGTTCGCTGGTGCCGGGGTGGGCGTTGTGGGCCTTGAAGACGACCGGGCAGCCTGCGGCGAGGGCCGAGGCAGTGTCTCCGCCCGCCGTCGAGAAGGCGAGCGGGAAGTTGCTGGCGCCGAACACGGCCACCGGGCCGAGCGGTATCTGGCGCTGGCGGATGTCTGCGCGGGGGAGCGGTGTGCGGTCGGGGAGGGCGGGGTCGATCCGGACGCCGCGGAAGTCGCCCTGGCGGACCACGCCGGCGAACAGGCGCAGCTGGCCGGTGGTGCGGGCACGCTCACCGGTGAGCCGGGCTGCGGGCAGGCCGGTTTCCTGCCCGGCGCGGGTGATGAGTTCATCCCCGATGGCGTCGATGTTGTCCGCGATGGCTTCCAGGAACGCGGCGTGGGTTTCCGGGTCCAGGGCCCGAAAGGACGGGAACGCTTCGGCGGCTGCGGCCGTTGCGGCCTTGAGCTGTTCCGCGGTGAGCAGGGAATAGGCCGGTTCCAGGGCCTTATTGGTGGCCGGATCGAAGCCGTTGGTGGTCTTGCCGTCGCCGGCAACCGTCCGGCCGGCGATGAGTGAATGTCCGGTGAGGTTCATGGGTTCCTCCTGTGGTGGGAGTGGTGCTGTTTGTCTCTCAGGAAACGGTGGCGATCAGGGCTTTGAGGTCCGCGAGGTCCTGCGGAGCCAGGTTCTGCAGCGGCGTGCGCACCGGCCCTGCCGACCGGCCGATGGCGTCCAGGCCGCCCTTCACGATGGACACCGAGTAGCCTTTCACGCGGTCGCGGATGTCCAGGTAGGGGACCACGAACTCGTTGAGCTTCTTGTTGACGGCGGCGCGGTCGTTGTTGCGGACGTCCTGGTAGAAATCCAGCGCGAACTGCGGGACGAAGTTGTACATGGCGCTCGAGTAGGTGCTCATCCCCAGCTGCAGCAGGGGCAGGGCGAACGTTTCCGCGGTGGGCAGGCCGCCCAGGTAGAAGAGCCGGTCACCGAGCTTGGCGTAGACGCGGGCGTCATGTTCCAGGTCTCCGACGCCGTCCTTGAACCCGATCAGGTTCTGGTGCCGTTCGGCCAGGGTCGCCACGGTGGTGTCCTTGTAGATGGCGTTGGCGCGGTTGTAGATGATGACGCCGAGCGAGGTTGCGCGGCAGACGGCACTGACGTGTCCGGCCAGCCCTTCCTGGTCTGCTTCGGTCAGGTAGGGCGGCAGCAGCAGGATGCCTTCTGCGCCGGCGGCTTCTGCCGCCTTGGCGTTTTCGATGGCTTGGGCGGTGGACCCGCCGGCCGATGCCAGCACGGGGACCCGGGCTCCCACTTCGTCGACGGCGGTGCGCACCACACGTTCCGATTCGGCCGGGGTGAGGGAGAAGCCTTCGCCGGTGCCGCCCGCAGCGAACAGGCCGGCTACCGGGAAGCTTGCCTGACACGCCAGGTGCTTGCGGTAGTTCTCCTCGTCGAACGCCAAGTTTGCATCGAACGAGGTGACGGGAAAGGACAGCAGTCCTTCCTTGAGGGTGTCCGCCAGTTCCTGGGGTGTGTACCTTGCCATGGGGTCCTCCGGTGTGTTGCCGCGGGCGGCGGGTCTGGGTGGTTTTCTCCAGCCTAGGGACCGTCATTGATGCCTGTCCAAGTGCTTTTTTGGATGCTTTGATACCTTTGAGGCATAGATGAATGAATCCGCGTGCCTTGTGCCGGACCCGGGAAGCGCAGTTATTCCGTGGCGAATTCCAGGTCCCGGAGCAGGCGGGAGAGCGCGGGGTTGGTGATCCGCCGGTTCCACAGGGCGTGCAGTTCCACTGGCTCGCGGCTCCCGCCCGCCAGTGGCAGGAAGCCGACGCCGACTATGCCCAGCGTGGTGGCCGAGTGGGGAACGAAGGCCAGACCCCGCTTTGCGGCCACCAGCGAAACCATGGTGAGGATCTGGCTGACCGTATGCACCACGTTGGCGTGCCGGACGGGGAACATGCGGACGACGAGGTCGTAGAAATATCGGGCCTGGGTGGGGGAGTACATGATCAGTGGCTCGTCGTTGAGGTCGTCCGCGGTGACCGGCCGGTCCAGGAGTGCGAGCCGGTGACCTTCCGGTACGGCAAGCACCATGGATTCCCGGTAAAGCAGGCGCGAGTCAAAGGTGGCACGGTCGAAGGGTGGGCGGGCGAGGCCCAGGTCCAGTTCGCCGGTCAGCAGCCCCGCAAGTTGCTCGCCGGTGACCAGTTCCTGCAGCTCGATATCGACGTCGGGGATGATGCGTGACAGCTCGTCCAGCACGGGGCCAAGAATGCTGAAGCCGCTGGCTGCCGTGAAACCGATCCGCAGCACGCCCGAGCGTCCGGACGCGATCCGGCGGGCCGTTGCAGGTGCGCGTTCGGCCAGCGCCATGAGCCGTCGGGCCTCGTCCAGGAACGTCCGGCCGGCGGAGGTGAGCTCCACCTTGCGGTTGTCCCGCTCCAGCAGCTCGGCCCCGACGATCTTCTCCAGCTTTTGGATCTGCCGGCTCAGGGGAGGCTGCGTCATGTTCAGCCGCTCGGCAGCCCTGCCGAAGTGCAGCTCCTCCGCTACGGCGATGAAGCCGGCCAGTTGGTCGAACGTGAACATGATGCCCTCCGGGTATCAAAAGGTAACGACTTAGCTTAGCCGGGCATCGTAATGTCAGTGGCCGCCGTCAGGGCCGGGCCAAGGAACAGCTGCAAGCTCCTGCCTAAGCCGGTGAAAGGTCCTGGAGCAGCGCGTCCAGGGCGGGCAGCTGGCCCTTCACGAGTTTGAGCCGGGCCTCTTGCTCCGGGAACCACCGGGCGTCGTCGATCTCGGGGTAGTGCTGGATCTTTCCCGATCCCTTGGGCCATTCAAGGGGGAAGGTGTTGCTGCGGATGGCTTCCGGTGAAAACCCGGCCTCGGCTGCGAAGACGGTAATGATTTTTCCCGACGACTGCCGGAATTCACCCAACAGGCGGTATTCGGCGTCAGGGGCGGGGACGCCCATTTCCTCGGCGAATTCGCGCTGCGCCGCGGCCAGTGCATCCTCGCCGTCGGAGTACTCCCCTTTGGGGATGGACCAGGCATGGGCGTCCTTACTGCTCCAGAACGGGCCGCCCATGTGGGCGATCCACACCTGCAGCCCATCGCCGGGGCCGACCGCGTGGCCCTGAGGCCGCTGGTACAGCAGGATGCCTGCACTTCGAACCGGCATTTGGGTTCCTTCCCGGCTGTTGTTGACGACGCTCAATCGCCGTCCGATGTTAACGTGGTATTCACGGCCCTGCTTTAGGTTATTCCTTCAGGCACTCTGCTCGAAGGGACCCGGTCATGGCCAATATTGCTGAGGTTTTGGGACGGCTTACGCCGGAGGAAGTTGCTGAACTCCGCAGCCTGGGTCCGCAGGGCCACCTGCCGCGGCACCTGGTGGAAGCGCTGGACCGTGCCGCCGGGGGAACGGGATCCGGCCGCGGCTACTACGTGGCAAACGGCAACGTCAGCTCAACCGGCGGGCCCCTTTTGGTGCTGCGCAGTGACGTCTCGAACTGGTTGACCGGCTCCGGTTCCTGATCGCCGCCCCGGGCGGCTCATGATTCCGGCAGGATGAAAGTGGCGCTGGTGCCCGCACCGGGTTCGCTGGCCAGGCTGATCGATCCGCCGTGGCCTTCCACGATGGTCTTGCTGACCGGCAATCCCAACCCTGCCCCCGGTATGGCGGTGGACCGCGAGCGCGCGGAGCGGAAGAACTTGGTAAATGCCTGCTCCTGCTCTTCTTCGCTCATGCCCACGCCGGTGTCCGTGATGGAACAAACCAGCCCGGCCTCGGTCCTGGCAGCGGTGGCGGTGATGAGCCCACCGTCCGGGGAGTATTTGACGGCGTTGGACAGCAGGTTGTGCAGGACCTGGCTGATCCTGGCCGGGTCTGCGCGCACGGGGAGCGGCTGTTCCACCTCGAGCTTCACCTGCAGGCCGTTCCCGGCCGCGCGGGGCAGTGCGGCGTCAACCGCGCGGCTCACCAGCTGGGCAAGGTCCGTCTCCTCCAGGGACAGCTCCACGCGTTCGGAGGCCACGGCAATGAGGTCGTTGACCAGGCCCATCAGGTGGTCAGCGTTGCGCCGGACCACCAGCAGTTCTGCCCGGATGTCGTCGTGGCCAGGCTCGTCGAGGACCAGTTCGAGGTAGCCGAGGATTGAGGTCAGGGGAGTCCGCAGCTCGTGCGAAACGGTGGCCACGAAGTCGTCCTTGGCAGCCAGGGCGCTGATCAGCTCGGTCACGTCCGCGAAGGTGATGACCCCACCGGCTTCCTGGCCGCCGGCAGCAGGAAAGCCATGTGAGCTCACTGAATAGGCGCGCTGGCCGTCCGCCGGTCCGGCCCAGTAGAGCTCGTCCATGAACACTTCCCCGACGGCGGCGCGCTCAGCAGGACGTGAACCGGCCGGAACAGGGGTGGTGCGGTCTGCCGCCAGCAACTGGGTATGTCCGCCGCCCACTGCAACAAGGCCGGCCAGCGCGGGATCGGACTGCAGGGTCTTGTTCGTCAGCACCGTGTTGCCGTTGCGGTCCACCACCCACACGCCTACGCCCACGGCGCCGAGCACTGCATCAAGCAGGTTCTGGCGCCGGACGCTTTCGTCCAGCGTCCGGCCAAGGTGATACTCGCTGTCCATCAGCTTGGTCCGGTGCCGGCGGATGGTGGTGGCCACCACGTGCGCGGTTACGGCCATAACGGACATGACCAGGGGCAGGATGAGGACACGGATCATCGAGCCGGCCACAGGCGGCGACCCCAGTGCTGCTGCCGGGACCACGGTGCTGAGGACGGTCCCGCCAATGGCGAGGGCGGGCATGTACGGCCGGACCTGGGCCGAGAGCCAAATGACGGGGAATACCAGCATCAGGCTCAGGACACTGAACGGCGGCCCGCCGGCCTCGCGGGTAAAGCCGATGGCGAGGCAGTCAAGAAGCGGGATGGCGGCGAATGCTCCGGACGGGAGCCGTCCCCACGGGACGGCGACGCACGCTGCGGCGATCGCCAGGTGGAACAGCAAAGCGTTCAGGAACCTGCTGTCCGTGAGGGTCCACGGGCTGAACACGGCGGCCGCCACCACCACCAGTGCCACGGTCAGGCTGACGGGCAGTTGGCTGGCCATCACCCGTTGCCGGGCGCTCAGCCCACCGAAGAGCCCGTCAAGCCGGTCCGACACCACTGGTTCGGGCAGCGCAATGCGCGCCAGGCCGGGCACATCGGTGGTGCCCTGCGGTTCCCGGATTACCACGCTGCCCCCAGCACAGAAATGTCATGCCTCCGTTTGCAAGAAGGTCCTGCAGCCACAGTACCCGGGTGAATGCAGGTTCTCACGGTGGGCGGCGGGTTTATTGGCATGCGGTCACCCGATCAAAAGGCTCAGCGCCTCCGTCAGGTGTTCCACTTCCCGCACTGAGAAACCGGCGGGCACGGGACCGGGCCCCGTGTGGCTGGCGGGGACCACAGCGTGCGTGAATCCCAACCGGTGGGCCTCCTGGATGCGCTGGTTGATCCCCGGTACCGGACGGACTTCGCCGGCCAGCCCCACCTCGCCAAAAGCAATCAGCCGGATGGGCAGCGGTTTGCGGGCCTTCGCCGATGCTACTGCGAGGGCCACGGCGAGGTCCGTGGCCGGTTCGCTGAGCTTGACGCCGCCAACGGTGGCGACGTAGGAATCGTCCTTGTGCAGCATGGTTCCCGCTCGCTGCTGCAGTACCGCCAGCAGCATTGACACCCGTGAACTGTCCAGGCCGCTGGTGGCCCGGCGCGGCTGCGCGTTGGGACTTTCGGCCAGGAGTGATTGAACCTCGGCGAGCAGGGGACGGCGCCCCTCCATGGTGACCGTGATGCAAGTGCCCGAAACAGGGTCCTTGGTGCGGCTGACGAACAGCCCGCTGGGATCGGCGAGGCCCTCGATTCCGTTTTCGTTGAGGTCGAAGCAGCCCACGTCATCGGTGGGTCCGTAGCGGTTCTTCACGGCGCGCAGCATCCGCAGCCGGGAGTGCCGCTCGCCCTCGAACTGGCACACTACATCCACCAGGTGTTCCAGGAGCCGCGGCCCGGCGATCGAACCGTCTTTGGTGACATGCCCCACCAGCAAAGTGGTCATGTTCCGCCGCTTGGCCGCGGCAATGATCGATGCCGCCACCTCGCGCACCTGGGAAACGCCGCCGGCACTGCCATCAACGTCCGCACTGCTGAGGGTCTGCACGGAGTCCACGATCAGCAGCCGCGGTTCAATTTGTTCCACCTGGCCCAGTGCCTGGCCCAAGTCTGTCTCCGCGGACAAGTAGAGGGACTCCGCGACGGCGTCGATCCGCTCCGCGCGCAGCTTCACCTGGGCTGCCGACTCCTCCCCGGTGACGTAGAGGACGTCCTGGGCTGTCCGGGCGAACTTGGCCGCCACGTCCAGGAGCAGCGTCGACTTGCCCACGCCGGGTTCACCCGCCAGCAGGATCACCGCGCCGGGAACCAGCCCGCCGCCCAGGACGCGGTCCAGCTCGTCCACGCCGGTGGGCAGGAACGCCGCCGTAGTGGCGTCAACATCCGCGATACGATGCGCCGGTTCCAGCACCGTTGTGGCGGCCGTGGTCCGGGCCACCGCGGTGCCCGTTTCCTCGACGGTGCCCCACGCCTGGCACTCGCCGCAGCGGCCCACCCATTTGGCGGTGGTCCAGCCGCATTCGGCGCATTTATAGGCGGGCGCCTTTGATGCCCGGGAAGTCTTTGTTGCCATGGGTTCAACCCTAGCGGCGGCCACTGACATCAGCGTCGACGCGGCCTTCGTCCCCACGCGCTCCCGGACCTCGCAAGCCCGGCCGGGGAACCCTGCGGCCATGGGCCCAGGCTTAGCCGCCGGTTCTTACAGCGCGGGCAGGATGTCCCGTGCCTCGGCCGCGTCCATGCCTGTTGCTTCAAGCAGGTCCACCATGAGGGGGCGGAACAGCATGACCACCGTTTCGCCCTCCAGCCGCTGGACCTCCAACAGCTTCGGGTGCAGCCGCAGCGCTATCTCACTGAGGTCGCGCCGGGCCGTGCGCAGGTGGGCGCGCCGGACGCCGTCGTGCGTTTCCGCCAGGCCCAGCGAGAGCTCATCAATGGCGGCAGCCGTCTCCTGGAGCACCCCGGCAATGCTGTCTGTTGCCTCGTCCGAGAGGGCGGTGTGGTTGATGGCGCTGGTCAGCCGCCGCGCGAAGACGCGGCTGTTCCGCAGCGCCAGGTCGATGAAGTCCAGCGACTGCTTCAGCCGTTCCAGCTCGTCGCGGTGCCGCCGGTAGGCCGGCGCCAGCGTGGCCACTTCCCCTGACGCCCGAAGGGACTGCCGCATGGCATCCACCAGGGGCTGGCAGTTCCTGCCGCGGATCAGCGCGTGCCACGCCTGCGTGGAATCGCTGTTCGCCAGCGCACCTGCGCATTCACGCAGGACCTCGGCCAGTTCATGCAGCAGTTTCTGGACGTCGCGGCGTGGCTCACGGCGGGGGTCCTTGGGCACCAGGATGGTTACCAGCAGCGCGCACAGGCCGCCCACCACGGCGTCGATACTCCGGGTGAACGGGCCCCCGGACGGTGCCGGCAGCAGCACCACCAGCAGCGACTGGAGTGCCAACTGGGTGGTGAAGATGTTTCCGCTGTCCAGGAACCGGGCCAGCAGGATGGAGAAGAGAAGCACGACGGCGGCCACCCAGATTTCGCCGCCCAGCCAGTGCAGGAGCAGGTCGCCCACGGCGATGCCGATGGTGCAGCCCAGGCCCACCTCCATCACCCTGCGCAGCCGCGGCTCCCGGGAAAACCCGAGCGCGATCAGCGAGGACGTGGCGGCGAACAGGGGCCCGGAATGGCCCAGGACGTACTCCGCGAAAGCGTAGGCGCCGACGGCGCAGATGGTCATCTGGATGGCTGGGACGAAGGAGTTGCGGCTGCGGATCAGCCCGGTCCGGATGCGGGTGCGCAGGAACCGCCGGCCTGCTGAGAGTCCTGCTGGGATGGCCATGCGGTCAAGTCTATTCAGTGCCCGTCCACTGCCGGGCACGGCTCCACTACGGCTGCGGATGTGATCTGCGCAATGGTGACCCGGCATTTGTCAGCCAATATCCCGCCGTCGTTAATCATCCGTTCACTTTGGACAGCCCATCCCGTTACCTGCGGCCCATAACTTTCTTGAAGGTACACAACGTACGCATCGCGCAGCAGGGTTCTCCGTCCCTGTCCCGCACCTGAATAACCCTGGAAGGGGTACATCTAGTGAAGGCACTTCGCTTCGGCCGCCACGCGGCTATCGCTGTTATCGCTGCGGGCGCACTCGCGCTGTCCGCCTGCGGTTCAGACAACGCCACGGGCACCGCGCCTGCAGGCAACCAGGCTTCGTCCGGCACCAAGGTCACCGGCACGCTGACCGGCATCGGTTCCTCTGCGCAGGGTGCGGCCATGGACGCATGGAAGACGAACTTCGCCTCCGCCAACTCCGGCGCGAGCGTGCAGTACTCCCCGGACGGTTCCGGTGCCGGCCGCAAGGCAATCCTCGACGGCTCGGCCCAGTTCGCCGGTTCGGATGCCTACCTGAAGGATGACGAATACGCCTCCTCCAAGTCCGTGTGCGGCCCCGACGGCGCCATCAACGTCCCCGTCTACATCTCCCCGATCGCCGTGGCCTTCAACGTTCCCGGTGTCACCGACCTGAAGCTGGACGCCACCACCGTCGCCAAGATCTTCCGCGGCCAGATCGCCAAGTGGAACGACCCCGCGATCGCTGCCCTCAACGCGGGCGTCTCGCTGCCCGACCTCAAGGTCACCCCGGTGAACCGCTCGGACGACTCCGGCACCACCCAGAACTTCACGGACTACCTGTCCGCCGCAGCCTCCGACGTCTGGACGGACAAGGCCGCCGGTGTCTGGCCCGCCAGCCTCCAGGGCGAGAACGCCAAGGGCACCTCCGGCGTGGTCAAGACCGTGACGGACACCCCCGGCGCCGTGACCTACGCCGACGACTCCGCCGTGAGCGGCAAGCTGGGCGTTGCACAGATCAAGGTGGGCGATTCCTTCACCAAGATCTCCGCCGATGCCGCCGCCAAGGCAGTGGACGCCGGCAAGCCCGTTGACGGCCGCGCCGCCAACGACCTCTCCATCAAGCTGGACCGCAAGACCACCATCGCCGGCGCCTACCCGATCGTCCTGGTGTCCTTCCACGTCCTGTGCACCACGTACGACAAGCAGGAGACCGTTGACCTGGTCAAGGCTTTCGAGCACTACGTAGTTTCCGCTGAGGGCCAGAAGGCCGCCGCGGACTCGGCCAAGTCCGCTCCGCTGTCCTCCGACCTCGCAGCCAAGGCCGCCAAGGCCATCGACTCGATCAAGGTCAAGTCCTAACCATCGCCGCAAAACCGGGTTCCCCGCCTGCCGGAAGGCAGTGCGGGGAACTTGGCTTTGCACCCTGCTTCCTTAATCCAGCAACGAATCGAAGGGCCGTCGAATGACCGCCACCTCCCTGACCAGTTCACAGGGCGCCGGACGCACCGGGGACAAAGTCTTCTCCGGGGCCGCACTGGCCGCCGGCTGCCTGATCCTCGCCGTCCTCTTCGGCGTCGCACTCTTCCTGGTGGTCCAGGCAATTCCCGCGCTGACCGCTCCCGCCGACAAGATCCAGGGCGGACAGGGCTTCTTCGCCTACATCTGGCCCATTGTCATTGGGACCCTGATCGCCGCCGTCATCGCGCTGGTGATCGCCACCCCGGTGGCCATCGGAGTAGCCCTCTTCATCTCGCACTTTGCGCCGCGCCGGCTCGCCTCCGGACTCGGTTACGTCGTGGACCTGCTCGCCGCCATCCCCTCCGTGGTCTATGGCGCCTGGGGCGCGGCGTTCCTGGCCAAGCAGATCTCTCCCGCCTACGGATGGCTCGCGGAGAACATGGGCTGGCTTCCCATCTTCCAGGGCCCCGCCTCCACCACCGGCAAGACCATCCTCACTGCGGGCATCGTCCTGTCTGTCATGGTCCTGCCCATCATCACCTCGCTGTCCCGGGAGATTTTCCTGCAGACCCCCAAGCTGCACGAGGAGGCGGCACTGGCGCTCGGTGCCACCCGCTGGGAAATGATCAAGATGGCCGTGCTGCCCTTCGCCCGCCCGGGCATCATCAGCGCAATCATGCTGGGTCTGGGCCGCGCACTGGGCGAAACCATGGCCGTTGCCCTGGTCCTGTCCTCCGGCGCCCTGACCGCCAGCCTGATCCAGTCCGGCAACCAGACCATCGCGGCCGAGATCGCCCTGAACTTCCCGGAAGCCAGCGGCATCAAGGTCAGCACCCTGATCGCCGCCGGCCTGGTCCTGTTCGTCATCACCCTGGCCGTGAACATGATCGCCCGCTGGGTCATCACCCGGCACAAAGAATTCTCGGGAGCCAACTAAATGACCTCCACGCTTACCCCGGTCCGCAGCAAGCGGTCCGCGCTCACCAAGGGCCAGCTGCCCAAATACGCCCCCTACGCCGTCCTTGCCGCGGCGTTGATCGTCGGCGCAGCCATCCTTGCCCTGATCGGCTTCAATGCGTTCGGGTGGGGAGTGGTCTCGGCCTTGCTCTTCGCCATCGGCCTGGTGTCCTGGAGCGCAGCGGTGGAAGGTTCCCGCAGGGCCAAGGACAAGCTGGCCACCTGCCTGGTGGTTGGCTCATTCCTGGTGGCCCTCCTGCCGCTCGTTTCGGTGATCTGGACGGTGCTGGTGAACGGCATTCCGGGACTCCTGGATCCCGGCTTCCTCACCACCTCCATGAACGGCGTCACGGGCGCGTTCGACAACAAGGCCGTGGAGGGTGGTGGCCCGGTCATGGGCGGCATCTACCACGCGATCCTGGGCACCGTACAGATCACCCTGCTGGCCACCGTCATCTCCGTACCCGTGGGGCTGCTGACGGCCATCTACCTGGTGGAGTATGGCCACGACGGCCGCCTGGCCAAGGCCATCACGTTCTTCGTGGACGTCATGACCGGCATCCCCTCCATCGTGGCCGGCCTCTTTGCCGCCGCATTCTTCTTCGTGGTGGTGGGCCCGGGGACCAAGACCGGTGCCGTGGCCGCCGTCGCCCTTTCTGTCCTGATGATCCCCGTGGTGGTCCGCTCGAGCGAGGAAATGCTCAAGATTGTCCCCAACGAACTGCGCGAGGCCGCCTACGCCCTGGGCGTGCGCAAGTGGCGGACCATCCTCAAGGTGGTCATCCCGACGGCGATTTCCGGCATCGCGTCCGGCGTCACCCTGGCGATCGCCCGGGTCATCGGCGAGACGGCACCCATCCTGGTCACCGCGGGCTTTGCCACGAGCATCAACTCCAATGTATTCGGCGGGTGGATGGCATCACTGCCCACGTTCATCTACACCCAGATCCTGAACCCCACCTCGCCATCGAACCCGGATCCGTCCTCGCAGCGGGCCTGGGGCGCGGCACTGGTGCTGATCATCCTGGTCATGGTCCTGAACCTGGCGGCCCGCCTGATTGCCAGGATCTTCGCCCCCAAGACCGGCCGGTAACCAGGCCGCCGGCCCGGCCTTCCGTCCCACCGTGGCGGATCCTAGACTTCAACCCATACCCAGTAAGTGAAGGAACACCATGTCTAAGCGCATCGACGTCAAGGACCTGAACGTGTATTACGGCGATTTCCTCGCCGTGGAGGACGTCAGCATCAACATCGAGGCCAAGTCCGTCACCGCGTTCATCGGCCCCTCCGGCTGTGGCAAGTCCACGTTCCTGCGGACCTTGAACCGCATGCACGAGGTCATCCCCGGCGCCCGCGTGGAAGGCGAGGTGCTGCTGGACGGCGACAACCTCTATGGCCCCGGCGTGGACCCTGTGACGGTCCGTTCGCAGATTGGAATGGTTTTCCAGCGGCCCAACCCGTTCCCCACCATGTCCATCCGCGACAACGTTCTGGCCGGCGTCAAGCTGAACAACAAGAAGATCTCCAAGGGCGAGGCCGATGTCCTGGTGGAGCGCTCGCTCAAAGGCGCCAACCTCTGGAACGAGGTCAAGGACAGGCTCGAAAAGCCTGGCTCCGGCCTCTCCGGCGGCCAGCAGCAGCGGCTGTGCATCGCCCGCGCCATCGCCGTGGAGCCGCAGGTGATCCTGATGGACGAGCCCTGCTCCGCCCTGGACCCGATTTCGACCCTGGCCATTGAAGACCTCATCAATGAGCTCAAGGACCAGTACACAGTGGTGATCGTGACCCACAACATGCAGCAGGCCGCCCGCGTCTCCGATAAGACGGCCTTCTTCAACATTGCCGGCACGGGCAAGCCGGGCAAGCTGATCGAGTACGGTGACACCCACACCATCTTCAGCAACCCGGTGCAGAAGGCCACCGAAGACTACGTCTCGGGACGCTTCGGGTAGGCAGCTGCTCCGTGGTGGCGAACTCCGACAGCATTTAGTACGCTGAACTAGATACTTTTGAAACTAGTAGTAAGCCAGCTTTAGGAGTTTTGCCATGACGCAGACGGCCAGCAACCCCGGCCCCCAGCTTACGGTTTCCGTACCCGCTGCGGGCGCACCGGCGAAGCCCGCCGTGCACGTGCAGGACTTTGACGCGGCCGCCGGACTCGCCGCCACCCTTGGGGGCGGGCCGCTCGTCCCGCAAATCGACCCGGAGGCAATAGCGGCGGCCGGGGATGCGGAGGATGTGCTCACGGAGGTGTGGCGGACCAGTTCCTACCTCGAGGGCAAGCAGTGGGAGTTGGACAGCGCCCTCGAAGCGCTGCGCCAGGCGGTCCGGAAGGCTTCTTCTGCGGGTGTCGCCCGGGATGAACTCTGCACGGCGGCGAACCTGTCTGCCGAAGAGCTGGCCGCGATCCTGCTCGGCCCCGACGCAGCACCCGCTGCCATCTAGGGCCACGCACTTCTTCGGTTCCCGGCTACCTGGCCAGCGGTGACAGCGCCAGCGCCAGCACGAAGGCCAAGGCGCAGGTGGCTACCGGCGTCAGGACCCAGAGCCAGATGATCCTGATGACCAGCTTCCGGTTGGTCACGGAAAAGTGCTGGTTCTCGCCCGCGCCCAGGGTGCCCGCCGTGACGGTGTGGGTGGTGGACAGCGGCCAGTGCAACCCGATGGCACCCACAAAGAGCATGAGCGCGCTGAAGGTCTGCGCCACGGAGCCGCGCAGGGGATCGATCCGGGTGATCTTGTAGCCGATGGTGTACGAGATCCGCCATCCTCCGAACAACGTCCCGGCTGTCATCATCACCGCCGACAGCAAAGCCACCCAGATGGGGATCCCGCCGTCGGCGTACCCTGCCGCAAGCAGGGCCAGCAACAGCACGGCACTGACGCGCTGCCCGTCCTGCAGGCCGTGGCCGAAAGCCACCGCGCCGGCGGCAATCGCCTGCGCCCTCCGGAACCGCTGGTTCACCACGTTGGGTTGGGTGTAGCGCGCTCCCCAGGTGGCCGGATAGACCAGCAGGAAGGATCCGCTGTAGGCCACGAGCGGGGAAAGCACCAGCGGGAGGACCACCTGGAACAGCAGCGACTGGTCCACGCCGGCCACCCCAGGGCCTCCCACCGCAAGGCTGGCCAGTCCCGCCCCTGCGAGTCCGCCCACCAGGGCATGGGTGGAGGAGGCGGGGATGCCGCGGCGCCACATCAGCAGGCCCCAGGCGCAGGCGCTGGCCAGGCCGGCCACCAGGATGGCGAGGCCGCCCGGGCCGGCCGGGAGATTGATCCAGGTCCGGCTGGCTGCAACGGCAAGCATCGCGCTCAGCAGGGCGCCCACGAAGTTGAAGAACGCAGCCAGGAGCACGGCCACGCTGGGCGTGAGTGCGCGGTTCCGCACGGCGAGGGCAACCGAGGTGGAGGCATCACGGAAGCCGTTCAGGAAGGCAAACGCTGCGGCCAGCAGGACCACCCCAGCAAAGATGGCTGCGGCCACGTCAGGATTCCTTGACGATGATGCTGCCTACCTGGGTGGCCACCCGCCGCATGTCCTTGGTGACCTCCACCAGCTGGTTGGCGATGTCCCGGTTGCGCGAGTACTGCGCCCACTTCATGTCGGCGATCATGTCGGCAACCCACACCCGGTGGGTGCGTTCGGCGCGTTTTGCAAGGCGCAGGATCTCGATCCAGTAATCCTCGAGGTCGTCCAGGTCATTGAGCCGGCGCATGGCATCAACCGTCAGCTCCGCCTGCCGGCTGATGATCTCCAGCTGGTCGGCCGCCCGCTTGGGCAGGCGGTCCAACTTGTACAGGGCCACCAGTTCCGCGGCCGCGTCCATCTTCTCCATGGCCTCGTTGAGGTAGCGGGACAGGGCGTACATGTCCTCGCGGGGGAGGGGGTTCACGAAGCTGGAGCGCATGTGCGTCAGCAGCGCGAAATGCAGCTCGGCGGACTTGGCCTCGAGGTTGTGCATGTGATCTACGAGCTTGCCGTGTTCGTCCGCGGGTACGCCAAGGATTTCGGCCAGGGTTGCGCTGGCCAGCACGATCTGTTGTGCCATCTGCGATAGGAGGTTCAGCCCTGCGGGCTCCTGGGGAAAAAGGCGCAGCTTCACGTGTTTACCGGTCTCCGGGGACTGTTCAAGGCGGGCGTTGCTGCCGTGTGACTTGACGCCGACGCGCAACTGTCGCCTACTCTACCGGCCCGAAAGAGTGTGCCTTGAATTGGCTGCCGGGACGAGGGCAGAAAAATGGTGCCGAACCGGATACGCCTCTCGGCGGTAGGCCGCTCTAGGCGGCTAATTGTTGAAGCCCGGGGGTTTCGCGGCTCGGCACCGGCTTCAGTCTTCTACTTCGCCCCGCCCAAGTCAATCTTGACAGCCGGCCGTTGACGGGTGCGGAAAATATCAGGGCGGCGCCTAATCGAGTTCGCCCAGGCGCCACGCGTTGGCGGCGTGTTCCAGGTCTTCGGCGGTCTTGACCAGCTGGTGCGAGTTGCGGGTCAGCTTGCTGGCGTGGGCCTCATTGGCGTGCTCGGCGCCGTCCGCGAGCGTGGCCTGGCCGAGGGCCACCACCCGGCAGAAAGCTGCCGAGCGTTCCAGCGCGACGTCGAAATCGCCGTCGAACGCGCCTGAGAGGATGGCGTCCGCCATGGTGCGCATTTCATCAGCGCCCGGCGGCTCGGCGGCACCGGCCACCACGTTGGACACCTGTGCCGTGTCCCGGCCGGCCCGGAAGTAGACAGATATCCGCTCGGGGTCACGGACGGTGGCGGCACGGAGCGCGTAGAGCCGCCAGAGCGCACCGGGCAGGGAGCGGGCCGGGCTTTCGGCCCACATCTCGGCAATGGCATCCAGGCCTTGCTCGTCGGCGAGCTTCACCAGGCGTTCGGTAATGACGGGATCGTCGCTGTCCCGGCCATGGCGGACCAGCGCCTGCGCGGCAAGGTGGGCGGCCTCCGAGACGCGGGCGGGATCGGCGCCGCCGGCGAACGGCTCGAAATCCATTGGGGCGAACGGCTTTGGTTTGTGGTGCCGGTTGCTGCCGCCGTAGGGGCTGGTTCCTGCTTGCTCGCTCATGCCCCCACGCTACTCCTGTGCCGCAGCGGAAATCGAGCGTCTTCGCGTTCGCCCGGTCCCCGCAGAAAGTGCCTTTGGTCCCGGACAAGCGCACGACGGCGGCTCCCGGACCAGGTGCGAAAGACGCCGGAACCATGGGTTAGAGTATTAACGTCCAGAAATGGACTGGGCCGGGCGGAACGACACAGCGTGTCTGACCGACCGGCAGGGGCCTTTAGCTCAGTTGGTAGAGCATCGGACTTTTAATCCGTGGGTCGTGGGTTCGAGCCCCACAGGGCCCACCCACAGAAGGTTTTGAAGGTCCGCCGTGAGGCGGGCCTTTTCCTTTTAAGGCTGGGATTCAGGCTCGCACGACTATCCCGTTGCGCCGTATCCCGCCACGGAACGAGATGGGAACGCCAGCTCCACCGCTGCTCCAGGGCCCCAGTGTCTGCCGTGTTCGGCGTTCAGCTGGCGGGATCGTATTGGAAGGCCCGCACTTCCTGGGCGCAGCGGCAGGCGGTGGCGATCTTGGAGGCCCAGTGGAGGGCGGCGTCGTACGTGGGCAACTCCAGTATTGTGTAGCCGCCCTCGATCTGCGCTGTCTGGGGGTAGGTGCCCTCGCGCACTGCTCCGTCGCCGCTGACCATCACGGGCGGGACGCTCTCGTCGATGCCCCCGCCAAACACCCAGACACCGGCTTCCTTTGCCTCCTGGACCACCGCATGGGCCGCGTCGGCAACTTCCTGCAGCCCGCCGTCGGGGATGTCCATGACGCCACTGGGGAACGAGATCAGGTACTTGGTCATTGGGCGGGCTCCTTCTTTGCAGGCGCGGATCACCTTCATCCTTCCGATCACCAGGGGGCCGCGCAAGGATTTGTTCCCACCGCTGGCGCTGCAAAACAGGCTGCCGCCGCGGCCGAAAGGCACAATAGGCACATGGCAAATACCAGCAAGGGCCGGATGCCGCGCCTGGAAGACGTGGCCAGGGTAGCCGGCGTCTCCCACCAGACCGTTTCCCGGGTGGTGAACAACCACCCCAACGTCAGCAAGGCGACGCGGGAAAAGGTGGAGGCGGCCATTGCCGAACTGGGGTACCGGCGCAATACCGCTGCCCGGAGCCTGGTCACCCGGCGCTCGCAGACCATCGGCGTGCTGGCCAGCGAACTCTCGCAGTACGGCCCTGCCAATACCCTCCTGGGCGTCGAGCAGGCAGCACGCAACGCCGGCTACTTCGTCAGTATCGCCGCGCTGCGGGAAGTCGGCAGGGACGCCATATCCAACGCGGTGGGCCATTTCATGGACCAGGCCGTGGACGGTATCGCCGTGCTGGTACCGCATTCGGACACCCTGGCCGTGCTGGAACAGATGAACCTTCCCGTGCCCGTGGTGGCTGTGGGCTCCGCCGGCAGTGCCTCGGTGAGCGGCGCGATGGTGGACCAGCGCGCGGGAGCCAGGCTCGCCGTCGAACATCTCATCAAGGAAGGCCACCGGCAGATCGGGCACATCGCGGGCCCGCCGGACTGGACTGACGGCGCCGAGCGTGCGGAGGGCTGGCGCGCCGCGCTCCGGGAGGCCGGGCTGGAGGAGTCGCTGTTGGTGGAAGGGGACTGGAGCGCAGGCAGCGGCTACGCGATCGGCCGCAAGCTGGCGTCCGGGCGCACCGCGACGGCCATCTTCGTGGGCAACGACCAGATGGCTTTGGGCCTGCTGCGCGCCTTCACGGAAGCGGGGATCAAAGTGCCCGACGACGTCTCCGTGGTGGGCTTCGACGACCAGCCGGAAGCGGGGTACTTCACGCCGCCGCTGACCACCGTCCGGCAGGACTTCGAGGAACTCGGACGGCGCTGCATGGACATCATGCTCAAGGAAATCGAGTCCGGCGCCGCTGTCAGTTCAACTGTGGTCCCGCCCGAGCTCGTGGTGCGGGCCAGCACCGCCGCCCCCGCGTAGGCGGGGAGCGCGCAGAACCAAAAAAACTCCATGAATCTGCATCCAAATCCGGGGTTGGGCCGGTAGTAGGAGTGTCAGCAGAAAATGCCCGCCAGCCGGGCCGTTCAAGGAGATGGACATGCGCAAAACATACTTCGCCGCAGGCGCCGGTGCAGCAGCCATTGCAGCCGCAATCGCTCTGGCCGGTCCCGCCCAGGCAGCCGACGGGGACGCCCAGCTTTCCGTGCTGCACGGGGTCCCCGGACTGACCGTTGACGTCTGGGTCAACGGAAACCGTACCCTTGATGACTTCACCCCGGGAACCCTAGCCGGGCCGCTCGCGCTTCCGGCCGGCAGCTACGAAATTGCGATCACCGCGGCCGATGCCGCCGACGCGTCCGCACCCGCCATTGGTCCCGTAAGCGTCAACCTTGCGGCCAACGGGAACTACACTGCCGCGGCCCACCTGGGTGCGGATGGCAAGCCGACAGCCAGCCTCTTCACCAATGATGTGTCCCAGACCCCGGCCGGAAAAGGCAAACTGACAGTCAGGCATGCCGCCGCCGCCCCAGCCGTCGATGTGCTGGCCGGCGCCACCCCCGTGATCACCAACTTGGCCAACCCGAACGAGAAGACACTCACCCTCGATCCGGGCACCGTCCCGGCCGCAGTGGCCGCCACGGGCACCACCACTCCGGTGATAGGCCCGGCGGACGTGGCGGTGGCCGAGGGAACACACACCATCGTTTATGCCTGGGGGAGCCTGGCTGACCAGAACCTGAAACTTGCCGTGCAAACCATCGAGGGCCTGCATTCGGCGCCGGGCTCGGTGCCGGGTGCGCTTAACGGTTCGGCGAGTTCCGGCGGAGCGGGTACTGCCGTAGCCACGGCCGGATTCGGACTGGCAGCACTGGCCCTCCTCGCGGGCGCGGTAGGCGCGGCCCGCACGGTCCGTGCCCGGAGGGCGGGGCAGTAGCCTCGCGGAATCCGCGAAGGACGTAAGCGCAAGGGGCCCGGCCCGTCAAAGGACGGGCCCCTTGGGCTGGTCCTGCCAAGGTCAACAAGCACCGTGGAGGGGAGGCGTTAGGAATGACGGCAAGCTCGACGACGGCACCGGACTGCCGCCGGCGCCATGCGGCAGGTGGCGGGGCCGCCGCGCTGGTGGCTGCCGCGCTGGTTCTGTCCGGCTGCGGTTTGGGCAGCTCCGGAGGAGCCGGCAACCCAGGGGGAGAAGCGGTCCCCCCGATGGCAACTATGTCGCCAGGGACCGGTTCTCCCGGTCCGGCGCTCTCCGGACAAGAGCCCACTCCCACCGGTCCCGGCGGAACTGCGGTTCCCGTCCGCCCGGTTGTTCCTCCTGCCGGGGGTATCCCGGTCCGGCCCGCCACTGCGCCCGCAGCTCCGGCCGTGTCCGCGCCCACCTCCTTGACCGTGGCGGGCACGGCCATCGATATGCCGGTGGTGCCCGGGGGAGTTTCCGCAGAGGGAGTGATGGAAATTCCTGAGGCCTTCAACCGGGCGTCGTGGTACAAATTCGGTCCGGCCCCCGGCGCGGCGGAGGGAACCGCCGTCATTGCCGGCCATATCGACACCACCTCGGACCGGGCGCCGTTTTCGGCATTGAAGTCCCTCGCTGCCGGGACCGTCATCCGGGTGGGCCGGGACGGAGCCCCGCCGGTTACCTACCGGGTGGTGGGAGTGGAAATGATGGCCAAGGATAAATTCGACGGCGGCGCCCTGTTCCGCCGGTCCGGCCCGCACGAACTCAAGCTGGTCACCTGTGGCGGCAGGTGGCTGGACGAGCGGATGGACTACAGCGACAATGTGATTGTCACCGCGGTTCCTGCATGATCGGTGGCCAATCGCTTGACTCGTGCACCGAAGCCGGGAAGGAGTTGCCTGTGACGCTTCCCGGGCAGGCCTCCCGCGGGTGGGACGACACGCTGACCGATTCTTTCCTGGCCGGGGACGAGAACGCGCTGGCAGCGGCCTACCGCGAGTTCGCGCCCCTGGTGCAAACCCTGGCCCTGCGTTCCCTTCCGGACCGTGCGGCCGCCGACGATGTGACCCAGGAGGTCTTTATCCGGGCCTGGCGTTCACGGAACACCTTCAACCCCCAGGTGGCCAGGCTTCCGGCATGGATCGTCGGAATCACGCGCAACGCCATTACCGACGCCCATTCGGCGGCGGCCCGGGAAGCGCGCAAGGCCTTCGCCGCGGCCGGGGCCGGCATGGGGGACGATGCCGGAACCGGCACGGAGGCGGCGGAAATGCTGGCGGACCGGTTGCTTCTGGACGGGGAGTTGGAGAGGCTCGGCGAGCCGCAGGGGTCCATCATGAAACTGGCCTTCTACGAGGACCTGACGCACGAGCAGATCTCACGAAAGCTCGGGCTCCCGCTTGGTACGGTCAAGAGCCACATCCGCCGGAGCCTGTCGCATCTACGCAGCAGATTGGAGGTAGACCATGCCGCATCTTGATCCGGAACAGTTGAGCCTCCTGGCACTCTATGAGGGGCGGGAGGACCCGGATGGCCGCGATCACCTTGCGGCCTGCCCCGAGTGCGCGAATGACTTTGCCGCCCTTCGCCGCACGGTGGATGCCGTGAAGGCATCCCCCGACGTCGGCCGCCTGGCCGTGCCCGGGCCCCAGGTATGGGCTGGAATCCATCGGGAGTTGGGCCTTTCCGAATCACTGCGGGAGGATCCGCTCGCCGTGAAGGAGTCGGCGGAAGGCCCGGTGGCGTCAGGGGTGGCCGCGCCGCCGGCGCCGGCGCCGGCGCCGCCGTCGAACGTCATCCGGCTCGGTGGCCGGGCCGGGGGCGGCAGGACCAAAGCCGCGTGGTGGCACCGCCCCGGCCCGTTGCTGGCAACGGCGGCCGCTGCTGCGCTGGTGGTTTCCGGTGCCATCTGGGCGTTGAACCGTCCGCCCGGGCCCCAGGAACTTGCTGCTGCCCGGCTGGCGCCGCTGGCCCAGCACTCAGCGTCAGGGTCGGCGAAGGTCGTGACGGGTCCAGACGGCTCCCGCAAGCTGGAAATCAGCTTGGACAAGGATGAAGCCAAGGGCTACCAGGAGGTGTGGCTGATCGCCCCGGACCTGACCCGGCTGGTCAGCCTGGGCGTCATGAACTCCACGTCCGGAACCTTTCAGGTGCCCACCGGCCTGGACCTCTCCCAGTACCCGGTGGTGGATGTGTCGGACGAACCAATGGATGGCAACCCCGCACACTCCAGCGTGAGCATCGCCAGGGGCACGCTGACGTCCTGACCCACGGGTGAAACGCAGGGATCACAACATGTCAGCGGCCGAAGTGCGGCTGCGGCGCCCCCTCCGGAAGCCGCTCCAGGATGCCCTCCGCCACCTTGCGGACCTTAATGTTCCGGTGGCTCGATGCCTTTGCGAGGATGGCGAACGCCTCCTCGTAGGAGCACCTGTTTTGGGCCATGATCACCCCGCAGGCGACGTTGATGGACGTCCTGCTGTCCAGGGCAGAGTGGAGGTCGGTCGCGAGGGACCGGGCAGCGTGCAGGTCGATGGCCATGTGAAGGCTCCTGGCGGCCAGGGTGGCGAACCCGCGGGCCTCGGCGATGACCTGGAGCGGAAAGGCTTTCGCATCCGGTGCGAAGAAAGCGAGGGCCGCGGTCATCCGGCGGGGGTCGGCCTCGGCGGGAAATATCTGCTCCCGCTGGACCCCGGCGTCCAGCGGGAGCCTTACTGCCAAGGCACTGCCGTATCCGGCGGACTGCAGCCGCCCGGAGTACTGCCGCCAGCGGAAGTCACCGTTCCGTTGAAGCACCGCCACCGGGTGGCCTCCCGACAAGACATCGGTCACCGGCCCCTCCGCGGACCCGCGTTCCCAGCCGAGCAGGCGGAGGACCTCTTCGGAGGTGCCGGACAGCGCCGGACTCCGCTTGGGCTGCTGCAGCACCAGGCCGCAACCCACCTCAATCCCCGCCGTCCTGGCGATGTGCCCGGCGGATGCGGCCACCAGCAGGTCCAGGGAGTCGGCGAGGGTTTGGGCGCCGCTGACCAGGTCCAACAGGAGGGCTGGATTACGGTGGCCGTCGGGTCCTGGAGAGGCAGGCGCAACCGTGGCAGCACTGCCCCCGCCGGGGCCGCGTGAGGATGGAGGGCCGGCGACGGCTGGGGGAGAGCCCTTGGTCTCAAAGAGCTCCTCGTCGCCGGCCCCGCTTACTACCCGGGCCCTGCGGGCCGGGAAACCTGTACGTGGGTGTGGTGCATTCATTGCCAGTCCCACACCCCCTAGTGAGTCAAGTACCGAAAGCCGGAAGTGGTATTGCCTCTGGGAAGAATTTAGTGGCCAGGAAGCACCCGGTGAATGCGTAGCTGGTACCTGTTTTTGGGATGGGGCAGTACTTGGAATCCTGCTCCTGCGATGCCTTCGGGCCATTGCCGCAGGTGGGACCCTGCCCCGCCGGGCGCATGTGGGGGAGAGGGCAAACACCACGGACTTCCCCGTTTCCTTGACTCGCCGGACAGAACCGCAAAGAATGTTTCTATAACGTTGTAAATAATCTGACACAAGGATGTTTTCGTGACCCCAACAGAATCCACCCCGGCAACGATCACCCTCGATCCCGCCTTCACCGTGGGCCCCGTCCGGCGGCGCACCTTTGGCGCTTTCGTTGAGCACCTCGGGCGCTGTGTGTACACCGGAATCTTCGAGCCGGACCACCCCGATGCCGACGAGGACGGCTTCCGGAAGGATGTACTTGAGCTCACCCGTGAACTGGGCGTCTCCACGGTGCGGTACCCCGGCGGCAACTTCGTCTCCGGATACCGTTGGGAGGACGGCGTGGGACCGGTGGACCAGCGGCCCGTCCGGCTGGATTTGGCCTGGCACTCCACCGACCCCAACTCCGTAGGCGTGGACGAGTTCGCCAAGTGGTCCGCGAAGGCAGGTGTAGAGCCCATGATGGCCGTCAACCTGGGCACCCGCGGCGTCCAGGAGGCCCTTGACCTGCTGGAGTACTGCAACATCGACGGCGGCACCGCCCTCTCAGAGCAACGACGCGCCAACGGTGCCGCCACCGGCTACGGCATCAGGATGTGGTGCCTGGGCAACGAAATGGACGGCCCCTGGCAGATCGGGCACAAGAACGCCCAGGAGTACGGCAGGCTGGCCGCGGACACCGCCCGCGGAATGCGCATGATCGATCCCGGCCTGGAACTCGTGGCCTGCGGCAGCTCCGGCCCCACGATGCCCACGTTCGGTGAGTGGGAGCGTGTGGTCCTGACCGAAACCTACGACGTGGTGGACCTGGTCTCCGCGCACCAGTACTTCGAAGACTCCGGCGACCTCCAGGAACACCTCGCCGCCGGGCACAAGATGGAAGCCTTCATCCGCGACATCATAAGCCACATCGACCACGTGAAGTCCGTCCGAAAGTCCACCAAACAGGTCAACATCTCCTTCGACGAATGGAACGTCTGGCACATGAGCCGCGGCGAATCCAAAGTCCCCAGCGGAAACGACTGGCCCGTGGCCCCCGTCCTGTTGGAGGACACCTACACGGTGGCCGACGCCGTGGTGGTGGGGGACCTGCTGGTCACGCTGCTCCGGAACACGGACCGCGTCCACTCGGCAAGCCTCGCGCAACTGGTGAACGTCATCGCCCCCATCATGACCGAACCCGGCGGCCGGTCCTGGAAGCAGACCACCTTCCACCCGTTCGCCCTGACCTCCCGGCACGCGTCCGGCACGGTCCTGCAACTCGCCGTCGAATCCCCCCTTGTCAGCGGAGGTACGACGGCCGACTTCGCCGCCCTGTCCGCCGTCGCCACCTACGACGCGGCAAAGGGCGAGGCGGTGGTGTTCGCCGTCAACCGCTCGGCCGCCGGGGCACTGACACTTGACGCCGCCGTCGGGGGACTGGGCAACGTCCGGGTCATCGAGGCGCTGACCTACTCCAACAAGGACCCCTACTGGCAGGCCACGGCCGACGATTCCAGCTCCGTCCTGCCGGCGGAGAACGTCACGGCCAAGGCCGACGGCGGACACCTGACAGCCGAGCTCCCGGCCGTGTCCTGGTCCATGATCCGGCTCGCCGTGGAGGCCTGAACGGGCCGCGTGCCAGGGCGGAGGCGGCCCCATGACGACGACGGCCCGCAGGTGGGAGGATGGACGGCATGGAACTGCACATCACGGGCGATCCCGCCGCGGACAAGTTGTTGAGTGAGGACGCCTTCGCCCTGCTGACCGGCATGCTGCTGGACCAGCAGGTCACCATGGAATCGGCCTTCGCCGGACCGGAAAAGATCAGGACCCGGATGGGCACCCTGACGCCCGAGGCCATCGCCGGGCACGACCCCGCGGAATTCGTGGAGATCTTCAAGGAACGGCCCGCCGTCCACCGCTTCCCCGGATCCATGGCCGGCAGGGTGCAGGCGCTCGCCGAGGCTGTCCGGGACCACTGGGACGGCGATGCCGCAGCCATCTGGACCAAGGGCTCACCCGACGGTGCAGAGGTGTTGAAGCGGCTCAAGGCGCTGCCCGGCTTCGGTGAGCAAAAAGCAAAGATCTTCCTGGCCCTGCTGGGCAAGCAGCGGGGCCTTGACGCGCCCGGCTGGCGGGAAGCGGCCGGCCATTACGGGGAAGAGGGCTCCTACCTGTCCGTGGCGGACATCGTGGACCCGGAATCCCTGGCCAAGGTGCGGGCCAGCAAGCAAGCGGCCAAGGCGGCGGCGAAGGCAGGAAAAGAACGTTAATGGCAGTCACCATGAACGACGTCGCCCGCGCGGCCGGCGTTTCGCTCAAAACGGTCTCGAACGTCCTGAACGACTACGAGTTCATCCGCCCGGCCACCAAGCAGCGTGTGCAGGACGCCATTGCTGAACTGGGGTATGAGGCCAACCTCACCGCCCGAAGCCTGCGCTCGGGCAAGACGTCCATGCTGGGCCTGGTGCTCTCCGACCTCTCGGCGCCCTACTACGCGGAACTGGCGTCCAGGCTGATGAAGGCCGCATCGCGCCGCGGCTACCGGGTGCTGGTGGAGCAGTCCGGCGCTGAGGCTTCCGTTGAACTCAGCGCCCTGCACGGGACGTTCCGGCAGCTCACCGACGGGCTGCTCTTCACCCCGCTGGTGCTGGACGCCGACGCCATCGCCGCCCGCGCCGGCACCAAACCCCTGGTGATGCTCGGCGAGCACATCATGGACCCCCGCTTCGACCTGGTCACCATGAAGAACGGGGAAGCCGCGGCTGCGCTGACCACCCACCTGCTGCAGGCCGGCCGCCGTCGCATCGCCGTCATCGGCGCCCACCCGGAGGAGTCCACCGGGACCGCGGGACTGCGCATGAACGGGTACCGGAAGGCGCTGGAACAGGCGGGCGTCCAATTCGACGCCGACCTGGTGGCCCCCGCCGAATGGCGCCGCGATACAGGTGCCGCCGCCGTGGCGGGACTGATGGCCTCGGGCGTGCAGTTCGACGCCGTTTTCGGCCTGAACGACGTCCTGGCATTGGGCGCCATGCACGAATTGTTGATCAGGGGCGTCAGCGTGCCGGGGGACGTGGCGGTCGCGGGCTTTGACGACATCGACGAGGCCCGTTTCGCGTCCCCGTCCTTGACCACCATCTCCCCAGGCATGGATGAGATCGCGGAGCGTTCGATCAGCCTGCTGCTGGACCGGATCGGCGGGCGCGAAACATCCGGGCAGGGCGTGCACATGGAATCAGGGTTCGAGCTGAAGATCCGGGAATCCGCACCCTAGCGTTCCGTCCGGATGATGGACCTGAAACGTGGCGGAAACGTGACCGGCCTAGGCTGGCTGGCAGCACGCCCCAGGCCGTCGAAGGGAACCCCATGCATCTGATGCCGCGTGAGCAGGAAAAGCTCCTGATCGTAGTGGCCGCGGACCTCGCCCGCCGCCGCCAGGGGCGGGGACTCAAGCTCAACTACCCCGAAGCCGTGGCCATCATCAGCTACGAACTGATCGAAGGTGCCCGGGACGGCAGGACCGTGGCCGAGCTCATGAGCTACGGCACCACCCTGCTGGGCCGTGACGACGTCATGGAAGGGGTGCCCGAGATGATCCATGACGTGCAGGTCGAGGCCACGTTCCCCGACGGCACCAAGCTGGTCACCGTCCACAACCCGATCCGCTAAGGAGCGCCGCAATGATCCCAGGCGAGTACATCCTCCGGCCCGAGCCCGTGACGGCGAACCCCGGCCGGGAGTCCATCGACGTTGCGGTGACCAACACCGGTGACCGGCCCGTCCAGGTGGGCTCCCACTTCCACTTCGCCGAGGCCAACGCCGCCCTGTCCTTCGACCGGGAGGCGGCCTACGGCCGGCGCCTGGACATTCCGGCCGGAACAGCCGCCCGGTTCGAACCCGGCGACTCCCGCAGCGTACGGCTGATCGAACTGGCCGGCGCACGCGAGGTCTACGGACTCAGCAACGCCGTCAACGGAAAGCTCGACGGCGGCACCCGCCTGGACGGGGGCGCAAAGTGAGCTTCGAGATTCCACGCCGGCAGTACGCGGACCTCTACGGCCCCACCGCCGGGGACAAGATCCGCCTGGCGGACACCGACCTGTTCCTCGAGATCGAAAAAGACTTCACCGCCTACGGCGAGGAAGTGGTGTTCGGCGGCGGCAAGGTCATCCGCGACGGCATGGGCCAGAACGGCCAGGCCACCAGGGACGGGAACGTCCAGGGCGCAGACATCCCCGACACCGTCATCACCAACGCCGTCATCCTTGACTACACCGGCATCTACAAAGCGGACGTGGCCATCAGGGACGGGCACATCTTCAGGATCGGCAAGGCGGGCAACCCGCAGATCACCGACGGCGTGGACATCGTCATCGGGGCCAGCACTGAAATCATCGCCGGGGAACGGAAAATCCTTACCGCCGGCGGCATCGACACCCACATCCACTTCATCTCCCCGGATCAGGTGCCCACCGCCCTGGCCAGCGGCGTGACCACCATGATCGGCGGCGGCACCGGCCCGGCTGAAGGCACCAAGGCCACCACCGTGACGCCCGGAAAGTGGCACATCCAGCGGATGCTGCAGGCAGCCGAAGGGCTGCCCATGAACATCGGCCTGTTCGGGAAAGGCCACGCGTCCGCCGTCGAACCCCTCGCCGAGCAGATCCGAGCCGGCGCCATCGGCCTGAAAGTCCACGAGGACTGGGGATCCACCACCTCCTCGATCGACACCTCGCTCACCGTCGCCGACGAATACGACGTCCAGGTGGCCATCCACACCGACACCCTAAACGAGTGCGGGTTCGTGGAGGACACCATCCGGGCCATCAACGGGCGCGTGATCCACACCTTCCACACCGAAGGCGCCGGCGGCGGCCACGCGCCGGACATCATCAAGATCGCCGGCATGCCCAACGTCCTGCCCGCCTCCACCAACCCCACCCTGCCCTACACCCGCAACACCATCGAAGAACACCTGGACATGCTCATGGTGTGCCACCACCTCAACCCGGACATCCCCGAGGACGTGGCCTTCGCGGACTCCCGCATCCGCGCCGAGACCATCGCCGCCGAGGACGTCCTGCAGGACCTGGGCATTTTCTCCATTACCTCCTCCGACTCGCAGGCCATGGGCCGGGTGGGTGAGGTCATCACCCGCACCTGGCAGGTGGCGGACAAGATGAAGAAGCAGCGCGGCGCCCTGGACGAGGGCGACGGCAGGACCGGCCCGGGCAGCCACGGCTCGCCAGGCAGCGACAACTTCCGGCTCAAGCGCTACGTGGCCAAGTACACGATCAACCCGGCCATCGCCCAGGGCATCGCGGACTCGGTGGGCTCGGTGGAGGTGGGCAAATTCGCCGACCTCGTGCTCTGGGACCCGGCCTTCTTCGGGGTCAAACCTGAGCTGGTGCTCAAGGGCGGCCAGATTGCCTACGCCCTGATGGGAGACGCGAACGCTTCCATCCCCACACCGCAGCCACGCACCATGCGGCCCATGTTCGCCACGTTCGGCAAGGCTGTGCAGCAGTCCTCCATCACCTTCCTGTCCCAGGCAGCGATCGACGCCGGCGTGCCCGGGGAATTGGGGCTGGAGAAGGTCATCCGGCCCGTCTCCGGCATCCGCAACCTCACCAAAGCCGACCTCAAATACAACGACGCAACCCCGGACATCCAGGTGGACCCGGAAACCTACCAGGTGACGGTCGACGGCGCGGACGTCACCTGCGAACCCTCCGACGTCCTGCCCATGGCGCAGCGCTACTTCCTGTTCTAGACCCCACCGGAGCCCCCACGTGATCATCGACAAAGTCCTCGGCAACCTGCACGACCTCCCGGACCCCGAAACCTACGCCGGACTGCACCGGGAAAAGGTGATGCTTCCCAGCTCCCAGCTGGTCAAGCGCATCCAGCGCGCCACCACGGACCACGGCAAGGAGATCGGCATCCGACTGTCCGCCGGCTCCGGGGACCTCCGCGACGGCGACATCCTCCACGTGGAAGAGGCCAACATGATCGTGGTGTCCGTGCTGCCCACCGACGTCCTGGTCATCGCACCCCGCACCATCCACGAAATGGGCGTCACCGCACACTCCCTCGGCAACAGGCACCTCCAGGCACAGTTCTTCGACGCGTCCTCCGAGTACGGGGCCGATGTCATGGTGTGCGCCTACGACCACACCGTCGAGGACTACCTCCGCCACAACTCAGTGCCCTACACCCGCCAGGAACGCGTCATGCCTGTGCCTTTCCGCCATGCTGAACACTCGCACTAGGTCGTCGTCTTCGGCTCTTGGCGCTGGCCGGGCTGGCTGCGCCGACCCGGAATGGGGGCTGTGCCCGCTTCGCGGTGCCCACCACGCCGCAGCCCCCATCCCGGGCCGTCGCTTGGGTCTCGCGCCTTTGGGAGGCGCTTAGTGAGCGGGTATCAGCTGGCGCTGCAGCAGCTGACTGACTCTGCGCTTCCTACTGGGGCGTTTGCCCACTCGCTTGGGTTCGAGACCTATGTCGACGCCGGGGTGGTCGCTGATGAGGCTTCTTTTGGGGTGTGGCTCGGTGCTTTTGTGTCGCAGCAGCTTACTTACTCGGATGGGCTGGCGATTCGGTTCCTTTATGAAGGGGCTGATGTGGGGGAGCTGGATTCTCTTCTTTCTGCTTCTCTGCTGCCGCGGCAGGTTCGGGAGGCGAGCGTCAAAATGGGGCTCCGGCTGCTGGAGATTGGGGCTGAGGTGTTTCCTTCACCTGCGCTGGGACTGTACCGGGACCTGGTGGGTGACGGCCGGGCCGCAGGGCACCAGCCGCTCGCGTTCGCCGTCGTCGCCCGCTCCCTGGACGTTCCGCTCCAGGAAGCGCTCGCCGCCTACCTTTTCGCCACCGTCACCTCGCTGACGCAGAACGCCGTGCGCGCCATTCCGCTGGGCCAGAACGCCGGGCAGCGGGTGCTGCGGGCAGCGCACGACGACGTCGCTGCCGCCATCGCCACGATCGCGCACCTCACGCCGGACGACCTTGGGGCCGTCAGCCCCGGCCTGGAAATCTCGCAAATGAGGCACGAACGCCAACGTGCCCGCATGTTCATGAGCTGATCGTGCTTGAAAATACTGTGCTTTTGAGTCAAAGGAGGACACATGTCTGAACCCATCAAGATCGGCATCGGCGGACCCGTGGGAGCTGGCAAGACCCAGCTCGTGGAGCGGCTCACCCGGCACATGAGCGGGGAAATCTCCATGGCCGCCATCACCAACGACATCTACACCATCGAGGACGCCAAAATCCTTGCCGCCAACGGCATCCTCCCCGTGGACCGGATCATCGGCGTCGAAACCGGCGGCTGCCCGCACACCGCCATCCGCGAAGACACCTCCATGAACACCGCCGCCATCGAGGAACTCAAAACCCGCCACCCCGACCTGCAAGTCATCTTCGTCGAATCCGGCGGCGACAACCTTTCCGCCACCTTCAGCCCCGAACTCGTCGACTTCTCCATCTACATCATCGACGTGGCCCAAGGCGAAAAGATCCCCCGCAAAGCCGGCCAGGGCATGATCAAGTCCGACCTCTTCATCATCAACAAAACCGACCTCGCGCCCCACGTCGGCGCTGACCTGGCCGTCATGGAGCGGGATTCCAAGGAATTCCGAGGCAACAAACCGTTCTGCTTCACCAACCTGAAAACTGACGAGGGCCTGGACAAGGTCATCGACTGGATCCGGCACGACGTCCTGATGCTTGATTTGGCCTCATGAGTACGACGGCGGTCGGGTCACCTCAAGCAGGCACCTCGCCGGGGCCTGCGCCCGCGGATGATAGGGGCCGTGCCCGCTTCGCGGTGCCCGCCACGCCGCGGCCCCTATCACCCGCGTCCGCTGATCGGCCCCCGATGGGCGAGCTTGAGCTTCGGGTCGCCTTACGCGGTCAGCGTTCAGTCGCGACGTATCAATATCACCGTGGCGCTCTTCGAGTACTCCGCCCGCACTATCTTGATGACTCCGGGCAGGTTTGTTATGTCGTCGTCAATCCTGGCGGGGCTTATCTTGGGGCGGATCTTTTCGTGTTGGATGTGGAGGTCGGGGAGGGGGCTGACCTGCTGTTGACCACCCAGTCCGCGACCAAGATTTATCGGACTCCCGGGTCCTTTGCCGAGCAGCGGATGGTGGTGCGGCTGGGGGAGGCGGCGCGGCTGGAATTCATGCCGGACCAGCTCATCGCCTACCGCGAGGCCAGCTACCGGCAGCGGACCTCCGTGACCCTGCGGCCGTCGTCGTCCTTGGTCATGGCTGAGGTGGTCACTCCCGGCTGGTCGCCGGACGGTTCGGCTTTCCAATACCGGGAAGTGCGGCTGCGCAACGAAATCCGCGTCGAATCCGACGGCGGAACCCACCTGCTGGCGCTGGACAACCTGCTGATCAGGCCACCGCTGCACGACGTCACCGGGCTCGGATTCATGGAAGGCCACAGCCACCTCGGGTCCCTGGTGGTGGTGGATGCGAGGGTGGACCAGGCGCTCGCCGATGACCTGCACGGGCTCACGGCCGGCCGCGAAGCGCTGACCGGCATCTCACTGACGCGCCCAGTTGCGGGGACTTCCGGGCTGGTTCTGCGGAGCCTCTCCAACAGCACCGACGAACTGAACCGCCTGCTCCGGTCCTGCACCGACTTCCTGCGCAGTCGCTGGTACGGCCAGGGCCCGCTGGACCTGCGGAAGCACTGATGACCAGCATCGCCGCCCTCTACCGGGACCGGGACTCCCTGCCGCTCCGGACCCGCGCGCTGTTCACTTTCGGCGCGGTGGCCGCCCTGCACGCCGCCGCCGTCGTCCTCCTGCTCGCCGGCACGGCCGGCGGCGGCGGCCAACCGCTGACCTGGGGCCTGTTCCTCACCGCCTACCTGGCCGGCGTGAAGCACAGCTACGACTGGGACCACCTGGCAGCCATCGACAACTCCACCCGCAAGTTCGTGGCGCAACGTCAAGACCCGGTCAGCGTTGGCTTCGCCTTCAGCCTGGGGCACAGCTCCGTGGTGACCCTCGCCGGGGTGCTGGTCATCGCGGGGGCATCCCTGGTGGGCGGACTGATGCAGGACGGTTCGGCCGGCAACCTGGTCCTGGGCCTGATCGGCAGCGGCGTATCCGGCCTGTTCCTGCTGGCCATGGGACTGTTCAACGGCTCCGCCTTCGTCCGTTCCGCCGGCGCCTACCGCCGCGCCCGCAACGGCGCCGCCGTCGAGCCCCGGGACCTGGAACCGCAAGGCGCGGTGGCGCGGCTGCTGGCCCGGCCGCTGTCCAGGGTGCGCCGTCCGCGGAACATTTACGTGATCGGGTTCCTGTTCGGCCTGGGCTTTGACACTGCCACCACCATCGGGCTGCTGATGATGACGACGGCGGCCTCGCTGGCCGGAGTGCCGCCGTTCGCCCTGCTTGCGCTGCCGGTCGCCTTCGCCGCCGCGATGACACTCTGCGACTCGGTGAACGGCATGGCCATGCTGCGGATGTACCGCTCCGCGCTGGACGACCCCCGGCGGAAGCTCGGTTTCAACGCCGTGGTCACGGGCATCTCGGCCGTGTCCGCCTTGTTCATTGCCGTGATCACGCTCGGCGGATTCCTGCACGCCGCGTTGGCCCTTGACGACCCCGTGACGGGGTGGCTCGGATCGATCGACCTGGGCGACGCCGGCCTGCTGCTGGTGGCCCTGCTGCTGGCCGTATGGGCCGGCGCGGCGCTGAAGGGCAAGGCGTTCCGGACCAAGTGACGGGGCGCGGTACCACCGGCACCGCGCCCCGCCAGGTCCGGACCTTAACGGACAGAATCAGCAACGGACGGAATCAGCCGGTCAGCCGAAATCGGCCACGTAGCTGGGAACCCCCACGGCGTCGGTTGAGACCGGCGCCCCCGTGTCGTTGACCACGTGATCGAGCGTGCCTGCGCCGAGGTTCACCGTCAAAAGGCTGTGCAGCTTCACGCCCGGCGTTACCGGCACCTCAAAGCCCCTCGTTGCGTGGATGCTGGGGTCGACGTTGGTGTAAACGTAGCTGCCGCCGCCCCAGAGCTCGTGGGCCTTGACGGAGTCTGCCACCTTGTAGCCTGCCCAGCCCAGGACCCCGTCGTGCTGCCACGCGGCCTGGTTGGGGGCGTCGTAGGGCAGCTCGTTCTGGAAGAAGACCGTGCGCCCGCTTTCTCCATTCCAGATGACGTTGTACTGCTGGTAGTGCTCCACGAACAGGCCCGTGGCCGTGACGTTGTTGCCGTTGACGATCACACCGTTCGCACCGGTGTTGGTGGTCCAGCCGACGCCGTTCCCATGGTCGGCGCGCCAGGCCCAGATGTGGTCCAGAAGGACGTTGTCGCTGTTGACTTCCAGGCTGACCGAGGCTTTGCCGCTATGCGGTCCACCGACGCGGAAGAACACATCATGGAGCGTGGTGGGGTTTGCCGGATCGGTGTGCACGGATGAGCTGGACGGCCCATTGCCCTTCCCGATGCGCATCAGGGCGGGCGAATTCACCTCGCCGGCGTCCACCGTGACGGCGGCGATGTCCACTCCGGGGACATCTGCCACCGTCAGGGGAACTGAGCCGTTGACGGCGGTGAGGGTTGCCATCCCGAGTCCCAGGACCACGGTTCCGGCCCGCTTGACCTCGATGCTCCGGTCAACGTCGTAGACCCCCGGGGTCAGGAGCAGGTTCTTTCCCCGGGCCAACTGGGAGTTGATGGCCTGCGCCGAATCGGCGGGCGTCGCGACGTAGAAGTCGGCGAGGGGGATGCTGCGGCCGGCCGTCGGGCCGTTCTCCCACGAGGTCCCGGCCGCGTCCCGGCGGATGGCCGGCACGAAGACGCTGTACTGGCCGGCCGGATCCACGGTCAGGTAGGGCTTCTCGCGGCTGACGGGAGTGCTGTCCAAGGTGGTGTACGGCGGGTTCGGAAAGGAATCGGCAGGTGCCCCGTTCACCCCTGAAAACACCTGGTTCCAGACTCCATTGGACCAACTCCCGATGCTGCTGTTGCGGACCAGGTACTGCTGCTGGGAGCCATTGATGACGGCGCCCGTCTTTGAATCAGCGATGAAACCGCCGCTGGCATACTGCGGACCGGCCGTGCAGTAGTCCATCAGGGAGAGGTTGCCGCCGGTGATGTTGACCCGGCGCATGGGGGAGGCCTGGGAGGCGGCCCAGAAGTTGGCGGAGCTCCGGCAGCCCTCAAGGCCCGTGACGTTGATGGTGAGGTTGGACAAGGAGCGCCAGAAGTTGTTGAGCGCGATGCAGTTGTCAGCGGCCAGGCACCGGTTGTAGACGTCCACGTGCCCGTTGATGGTGACGTCGGTGGGGGCAGCGCCCAGGCCCGCAACCTCGGTGGAATACCCCACCTGGATGATCAGCGGCTCCTGGGGCGTGCCGTAGGTGCCGGGCTTGAACAGCAGGGAATAGCGCTTGATCCCCATTTCGTCGTCCACCTGCTGCGCCGCAATGGAGTCCACCGTGGCCTGGATCCGGGCCACCGGCATGCCGGGATCGAAAACGTAGGTGTTGGGTCCGAACGGATTCCCTGCAGCCGGTGCCGGGGCTGGGGGCACTGGCGACGCCGGTGCCTGGGCTGCCGGGCCCAGGGCCGGTGCTGCGGCCTGCGCGGGTGCTGCCCCGCCGGCGGCGAAGAGACCCATGAGCAAGGCGGCGGCGGCCGCAATCGTCCCGGCCCGGTGCGGGCGCGGTAACAATACGGGGTTGGCTGTATCAGGGCGTGGGGCTAGCGGCATTGCTGGTCCTGTCGGTGATGGGGTGGACGGCCAGGGCAACTGGGGCAGCCGGGCCGAGTGGTGGGAGCGCTCCCGTCGGGGAAGCGTAGCATTGCGTTTTTGCCCAGGCAAGGCTTTTCGGGAGCGCTCCCACGCACCCTCGGTGTCGTATTGTCGGTGGAATGAACGCAAACTCCAGCCGCCCGGGCACGCCAGGAGCAGGGCGGCCCAGTCCCACGCTGGAGGACCTGGCGTCGGCCGCCGGGGTATCCCGTTCCACCGCATCCCGCGCCATCAACGGCGGGTCCAAGGTGAGTGCGCACGCCCAGGCCGCCGTCGATGCCGCAATCGTGGCGTTGGGCTACACCCCGAACCGCGCTGCACGGAGCCTGGTCACCCGGCGCGCCGGTTCGGTGGCGCTGGTCATCCCTGAACCTGACGCCCGGGTCATGATGGACCCCTACTTCGCTGCCGTGATCACGGGCGTCAATGAAGCACTGCGCGGCACCGACCTGCAGTTGGTGCTCCTGATGTCCCGGGCCGGGGACGACTCCGCCCGGACCCTCCGCTACCTGCGCGGCGGGCACGTGGACGGTGCCATCGTGGTGTCCCACCACCGCGCCGATGACTGGGTGGAGACCTTGGGTGCCACGGGGCTGCCCACCGTCTTCATCGGCAGGCCCTGGGACACGGGAGCGGGAATCCCCTACGTGGACCTGGACAACTTCGAGGGCGGCCGGCTGGCAGCCCGGCACCTGGCATCCTCGGGCCGCACCACGCTGGCAAGTGTTGCCGGCCCCACCGACATGACGGCCGCCGTCGACCGCCTTGACGGCTGGCTCCAGGGACTCAAGGACGCGGGCCTGCAGCCCGGGCCCGTCATCCACGGGGACTTTACGACGACGGGAGGCGCCGCCGCGGCCGGGCGCCTGCTGGCCCAGGCGCCCGGAGTGGACGGGATTTTCGCCGCCTCCGACCTCATGGCCCTCGGCGTCGTGGATGCCCTTCGGGGCACGGGCCGGCGGGTACCGGAGGATGTGGCAGTGGTGGGCTTCGACAACCACGCCATCCAGGCATCAAACGGCTTGGGACTCACTACCGTGGCGCACCCCATGGTGGACATGGCTTCTGCGGCAGGACAACTCCTGGTCAGCGCGATCGGATCCCCCGGGGAGCACATGGACCCGGTGGTCTATCCGGCGGAACTGGTGGTGCGCGCCAGTACGGTTCCCTGACCGTTCCGGCGCGCATTCCAGCAAAGGCCGGGGCCTACGCCGCGAGCTTTCCCTTGGCTTTGCGGTGCGGCCGGTGCGCGGTGGCGGCCAGGCGCGAGTGCGCCCCGGCGAGGACTTCGCTGCCATCGGGCACGGTGCTGTCCGTGACCAGGTGGGCGCCGTGCTCCACCAGGACGCCGGAGCCGATCCTGGAATGGCTGCCAATATGGACCCGGTTGCCAATGACTGTGCCACGACCGATGCGCACACCGTCGCCGATCACGGTCCGGTCACCGATCCGTGCGTCACGGTCAATCCAGCTGCCGTGCCCGATCCTGCAGCCAGCACCCACCTGCGCACCGTGCTCCACGTAGGTCATGGGGCCGATCCGTGCGCTCTCGGCCACCTTCGCTCCTGGAGCGATGAGGCCGCCGCCGTTGTCGTGGCGGGCATACCGGGTGATCTTCCCGGCGTCGTCCTCAACTGACACAAACTTTGCGGTCATACCGTCCCTCGTTAACGCTGCGGCACTCTACCGCACAGTAGGTTAACGGCCGGGAGCTTTCGAGGATTCCCAAACGCGCCCAGGCGGCGCGGTTTTTGGTGCCGCCGACGGGCTATGCCACCAGGTTGGCGGCCGCGGTGTCCATGTGTTCCAGGATGGTCTTCCGGGCCAGCGCGGCGTCGCCGGTATCAATGGCGGCGACGATGTCCTTGTGCCGGTCCACGCTCATGTTGCGGACGCCTTTTTCCAGGCCGGCGAACATGATGGACATCCGGATGGAGCCCTCCAGGGACTCCCAGGAGTGGAGGAGCGTTTCGTTGCCGGTGAGCCGGCACAGCGTGCGGTGGAATTCGAGGTCGGATTCGATCCGTTCCTCCAGGGTGCCGCTGGCTGCGGCATCCATGGCGTCAATGGCCTTGTGCAGCGAGTCGGTGACCTGTTGCCGGTCGGGCAGTTCGCACAGGGTCCGGGCCGCGAGGGACTCCAAGGCGGCGCGGACGGAGTAGATGTCCCGGATTTCCTTTTCGTCCAGGTGGCGGACGGACAGCCTGCCGCGGGGCCCAGCGGAGAGCAGGCCCTCCTGTTCAAGCTGGCGGAGGGCTTCGCGCAGGGTGCCGCGGCTGATCTGCAGCATCTCGGACAGTTCGGTTTCCACCAAGTGGCGCCCGGGTTCCAGCTCTCCGCTGGTGATGGCGGTCCGCAGCGCCGAGAGCGCCTGCTCGCGGAGGCTCTTCTTTTCCAGTCCCAGCAACGGGGCGGTCAGTCCGGCCATGGCTTCTGTCCTCAATGTCATAAGTCGACTGTCTACAGTCGGGAGTAGTTTCGATAGTACGGCAGAATGCACGGCACCGGCTTGGGACCGGTGCCGTGCATTTTCCTGGGGTGGCTTGCCTTTAGCCGAGTTCGCCCAGGACCTTGGCGACGATGCGGTCCGTGGCCAGGCCGTAGCGGTCGTGCAGGGTGGGCAGGGCGCCGGCATCGAGGAACTGGTCCGGGAGTGCCACGGGCACCACGCGCTTGCCCAGGCCCGCGGTGACCACGGCGGAGGCGACGGTTTCGAACAGTCCACCCACCACGGAGTGGTTTTCCAGCGTGACGGCGAGGCGGCCGGTATTGATCTCCGCGAGGACGGTTTCGGCGTCGAACGGTTTGATGGTGGGGGTGTGCACGACGGCGACGTCCACGTTGTGTGCCGCCAGCGCCTTGGCTGCCTGGAGGGCGCGCATGGTCATCAGGCCGGAGGAGATGAACACGACGTCGTTGCCGCCACGCAGCACCTTGGCCTTGCCCAGCTCGAAGGTGTAGCCGTACTCGTCAAGGACGGTGGGCACGTTGCCGCGCAGCAGTCGCAGGTATGTGGGGCCTTCCGACGCTGCCAGCTGCGGCACCGCCTGCTCGATGTCCACCGAATCGCAGGGGTCCACGATGGTCAGGTTGGGCATGCCGCGGAAGATCGCCATGTCCTCGGTGGCCTGGTGGCTGGGCCCGTACCCGGTGGTGAGGCCGGGCAGGCCGCCCACGATGTTGACATTCAGGTTTGGTTCGGCAGCGTCCAGGCACAGGAAGTCGTAGGCGCGGCGGGCCGCGAACACCGAATAGGTGGACGCGAACGGGACCAGCCCGGTTTCGGCCAGGCCGGCCGCGGCGCCGAAGAGCAACTGCTCTGCCATGCCCATCTGGAAGAACCGTTCCGGGAAGGCCTGGGCGAAGATGTGCATGTCCGTGTATTTGCCCAGGTCCGCGGTTAGGCCCACGATCCTGTCGTTCTCCTGCGCGGCCTTGACCAGGGCGTGCCCGAACGGCGCGGAGGAGGTCTTCTGGCCGGGGTCCGCGAAGGAGGCGATCATCGCCGAGGTCTTCAGCTTGGGCTTGGCTGGCGTGGCCGTCGTCGTGGTGGTGCTCATGCTGAAGCCTTTCCTTCATATCCGGCGGTGAGCTGCTCGCGGCAGACCTGCCATTCGTGTTCTTCGATGCGCATGAAGTGCGCTTTTTCGCGCTCCTCCAGCAGGGGAACGCCGCGGCCCACCTTGGTGTCGCACAGGATCACGGAGGGACGTCCGACGGCGGCGGCCTGGGCGGCTGCGTTGTCGAACGCTGCCAGCAGCGCGCCGACGTCGTTCCCGTCCACGCGCTGGGTGTACCAGCCGAACGATTCCCACTTTTCGGTGACCGGCTCGGTCCGAAGCACGGTGTCGGTCTTGCCGTCGGCCTGCAGGGCATTGATGTCCACCATGGCGGTGAGGTTGCCCAGCTGGTGGTGGTGCGCGCCCATGGCGGCCTCCCAGGTGGAGCCCTCATCCAGTTCGCCGTCGGAGAGGAAGTTGAACACCCGGGCGTTGGAGCCCTGGTAGCGGAGGCCAAGGGCCATGCCGACGGCGATGGTCAGCCCGTGGCCCAGGGAGCCGCCGGAGATTTCCATGCCGGGGGTGTAGGTGGACATCCCGGACATCGGCAGCCGCGAGTCATCCGAACCATAGGTTTCCAGCTCCTGGACCGGGACGATGCCGGCCTCGGCGAGGGCGGCGTAGTGGCCGATCGCGTAGTGGCCGGTGGAAAGCAGGAACCGGTCGCGGGCCTCCCAGTGCGGGTCCTCCGCCCTGAACCGCAGCTGGTCCCCGTAGACGGTGGCCAGCATGTCCGCGGCGCCCAGGGCCTGCCCCACGTAGCCCTGGCCCTGGACTTCGCCCATGTTCAGGGCGTGGTGCCGGATGCGGTACGCGGCGGCGCTGATCTTGTCCACCCGCTCCGGGGTCACCCCAGCCTGATGTGTCTGTCCCTGCGGGGCGGCGTCCTGGACGGTTTCTGTAGGCATTGCGTGCTCCGTGATTCTCTGGTGCGTGGTGGTCATTCAGGCGTTGACCGTGTTGGGGGTGCTTTTGGTGGCTTCGTCTGCGAGCTGCCGTTCCCGCTTGCCCCAGGTTTCCCGGGTGGCGATCGCGGCCCAGAGGCCGATCAGGGCGTAGGCGCCGAAGAGCAGCGCCGGGCCCATCCAGCCGAAGCTGACGAACAGCAAGGTGGTGATGAACGGCGTAAAGCCGGACACCATGGCGGAGATCTGGTAGGCCAGGCTGGCGCCGGAGGCGCGGGTCTTGGCCTGGAAGAGCTCGGGGAACCAGGCGCCCTGGGCACCGGCCAGAGAGTTCTGGCAGACCGCGTAGGAGATCACGATGGTGAGGATGATGGCGATGAACAGGCCGGTGTTGACCAGCAGGAACATGGGGATCGCGAACAGTGCGGCGAAGGCCGTGGACCAGACATAGAGGGGACGGCGGCCGATGCGGTCCGTCAGTGCCGCCCAGGCCTGGGTGGCGAAGATGCCGATGGCGGAGGCGATGCAGAGGGCGACGAGGGTTTGGGTCTTGTCCGCCAAGTGCTGGCTGTTGAGGTAGGAAATCATGTAGGTGATGGATACGGCGTAACCGGCGGTCTCGGCGATGCGCAGGCCGATGCCCTTGACGATGTTGCGCCAGTCCGTCTTGATGACCTCGACGATGGGTGCCTTGACGATGGTGCCGCTGTCCTTGACCTCGTCGAAAACGGGGGACTCGGGAACCTTGGACCGGATGACCAGGCCGACGGCGACCAGCACGATGCTGGCCAGGAACGGGATGCGCCAGGCAAGTTCACCGCCGAGGCCGGCGCTTGCGAGGAACGTCAGGTTGGCCAGCAGCAGGCCCACCGGGAAGCCGGCCTGGACAATGCCGGTGTACTTGCCCTTGGTCTTCCACGGCGCATGCTCGTAGCTCATCAGGATGGCGCCGCCCCACTCCGCGCCGAAGGCCAGGCCCTGGACGATGCGGACGAAGACCAGCAGTGCCGGAGCCAACAGGCCGACGGCGGCGTAGGTGGGGAGCAGGCCGATGGCGAAGGTGGCCAGGCCCATCAGGATCAGCGAGGAGACCAGGACGGGCTTGCGGCCCACCTTGTCGCCCAGGTGCCCGCCGATGATGCCGCCCAGCGGACGGGCCGCAAAGCCGACGCCCAAGGTGGCGAAGGAGGCGAGGGTCCCCGTGACGGGATCGCTGCCGGGGAAGAAGGCGGTGCCGAAATACAGTGCGGCAGCGGTGCCGAAGCCGATGAAGTCATACGTCTCGATGACGGCCCCCACGCCGGATCCGATGGCAACTCGGCGGGCGTCCTTGGTGCCGTGGACCGGGCCGCGCATGGTCAGAGCATCTTTGCTCATGGTGGTTCCCTTTCGAAAAGCGGCTGTGGAAGGTCCGCCGCTGTCGACTGTTGACAAATTGGTACGACCCAGTGTGACGCACCTCATTTTTACTGTCAACAGTCGACTTTCAGAGTTGACTGTTGACAGTTAACGCCAGTACTGTGGTGCCCATCACTACCGCTCGGCACGATTCAAAGGATCAATGATGTTCCATTCCAGACTTGGGTGCTCATCCATCAGCTTCCGGCACCAGGACCTGGGCACTGCCCTGGGCACCATGAAGGGTCTGGGATTCGAAGAGATCGATCTGGGCGCCCTGCCCGGGGTCTGCGACCACGTCCCCTACGAACTTGACGAGGCCGCCGTGGCGGCGGTGTCGCAGGAAGTCATCGCTTCCGGTCTGCGGGTCCGCTCAGTGAACGGCGACATAGGGGACTTGAACGCAGTCCTCGACTCCAATGGACAGGACGCCAGGCGGCGCCACCTGGACGCCCTGCTCACCCTCACTGCCAACATCGGGGCCAACGCCCTGGTGCTGCCCTGCGGCGCCCTCGATCACAACCCGGTCCGGAGCGTCGAGGAAGACCTGGACCTCATTGCCGGGCAGCTCGCGGCTGCGGCCCGGCGCGCTGCAGGGTTCGGCGTCGAACTCTGGACCGAGTCCCTGCACTTCCTGCGGTTCTGCTGGAACCTGGAACGTGCGGGACTGCTGGCCGAACGGCTGGCCGGATCCGGCGTCGGAATCGTCATGGACTTCAGTCATGTCACCGCCGCCGGCGAGGACATCCAGGACTATCTGGACGTTCATGCGGGACGCATCAGCCACGTCCACCTGCGCGACGCCGTGCCCGGGAACATCAACCTCAGCATCGGCAACGGTAACGCCGACTTCGCCGGGGGCCTGAAGCGTCTCGCGGCCGACGGCTACGCCGGCCACTTCTCGCTCGAACTGGAAACCCGGGACGTCACCCATGACGAACGCCCGGCCGCCGCCGCCAAGGCTGCAAGCTTCATCACCGACCTCATCTGACCTGCACACACCCCAAGGAGCACCACCATGACCGCCATCCAGCGCACCGCCGTCCTCACCGGAGCAACTTCGGACCGGGGCATCGGCATCACCAGCGCCCGCCGTTACGCCCGTGAGGGCTGGGGCATCGCCATCCTGGACCTCGACGGCGAGAAGTCCGCCAAGGTCGCAGCCGAAATCGGCAACGAATTCAATGTCCCCGCGTTCGGCCACGAGATCGACGTCGCCAACGAAGCCTCCGTCACCGCCGCCCAGGCCGCCGTCGCCGCCGAAGTGGCAGCCGGCAACCTCCCGCCCGTCGGCGCCCTGGCCAACATCGCCGGCATCACCTCCCCGGTGCCATTCCTGGAAACCACCCTCGAGCTGTGGCACAAGGTCATGGACGTCAACGCCACCGGCACCTACCTGGTGACCAAGGCCTTCCTGCCCGCCATGATCGACAACGGCTGGGGCCGGATCGTCAACATGTCCTCCGTCTCCGCCCAGCGCGGCGGCGGCGTCTTCGGCAAGGTTCCCTACTCCGCTGCCAAGGCCGCCATCCTGGGCTTCACCAAGGCCCTGGCCCGTGAACTCGGCACCACCGGCGTCACCGTCAATGCCATCACCCCGGGTGCGGTGGACACCAACATCCGCGTGGGCAGCACCGAGGAACAGGAAGCAGCCATCAACGCCGGCATCCCGCTGGGCCGCAACGCCACCACCGAAGAAGTGGCCTCCGTGATCACCTTCCTGTCCTCCGAGGACTCCGCCTACCTCACCGGCACCACCATCGACATCAATGGCGGCAGCCACATCCACTAGCAGCCGGCCCCTCGCCAGCCAGAAAGCTCCCTCCATGACCAAGATCTTCAACGACCCTTCCGACTTCGCCGAGGAAGCCCTCGCCGGGTTCTGCGACGTCCACGCGGACCTGGTCCGGCAGGTTCCCGGCGGTGCCGTCCGCCGCTTCCGGCCGGCACAGCCCAAGGTGGCAGTCCTGGCCGGCGGCGGCTCGGGCCACTACCCGGCCTTCGCAGGGCTGATCGGTGCCGGCTTCGCCGATGGCGCGGTGGTGGGCAACATCTTCACCTCGCCGTCGGCGCAGCAGGCCTACTCGGTGGCCAAGGCCGCCGAGTCCGGTGCCGGCGTCGTCTTCACCTACGGCAACTACGCCGGCGACGTGATGAACTTCGGCATGGCCAGCGAGCGCCTTGCCGCCGAGGGCATCGCGGTGGAGAACGTCCTGGTCACTGACGATATCGCCAGCGCCCCGCCGTCGGAATCAGCGAAACGCCGCGGCATCGCCGGTGACTTCACGGTGTTCAAGGTCATGGGCGCCGCCGCCGAGAACGGCGCGGACCTGGCCGAGGTGGTCCGCCTGGGCCGCAAGGCCAACGACCTGACGCGGACCATCGGCAGCGCGTTTGCCGGCTGCACCTTCCCGGGCGCCGAATCGCCCCTGTTCACCCTGCCCGAAGGGCAGATGGGCCTGGGCCTGGGCATCCACGGCGAACCCGGCCTGCACGACACCGACCTGCCTTCGGCCAAGGACCTTGGCCACGAACTGGTGGCCCGGGTGCTCGCTGAAACGCCACCGCACGCCGGCAAGCGCATCGCCGTCATCCTCAACGGGCTCGGCTCCACCAAGCATGAGGAGCTCTTCGTCCTCTGGGGGACCGTGGCGCCACTGCTGCGTGCCGCCGGCTACACGCTGGTGATGCCCGAGGTGGGCGAGTTGGTGACCAGCCTGGACATGGCCGGCGTCTCGCTCACCATCACCTGGCTTGATGAGGAACTTGAGCCGCTGTGGGTTGCCCCTGCGGAGACGCCTGCCTACCGCCGCGGCAACGCTGCCCTGGAGGCCGGGGCCCGGGGCGTCGAGGAAACGGCCGACGGCGGCGCGGCCGCTGCGGCGTTCGTCGCCACGGACGCCTCCCGCGAGTACGCCGCCGCCTGCGTAGCGGCCATTGATGCCGCCCGTTCGTCCCTGCACGACGCCGAAGAGCGGCTGGGCCGCATGGATGCGATTGCCGGCGACGGCGACCACGGCCGGGGCATGGTCCGCGGCGTCGACGCGGCCGCCGCAGCCGCCTCCGCCGCCCTGGGCCACGGCGCCGGTGCCGGTGATGTGCTGGCTGCCGCCGGGGACGCCTGGGCGGACAAGGCAGGGGGCACCTCCGGCGTCCTGTGGGGAGCGGCGCTGCGTGCATTTGGCGAGACGCTGGGCAACTCCTCGGCCCCTGAACCGCGCGCGCTGGCAGCAGCCGTGACCGCATTCGCTGACCGGATCATCCAGTTGGGCAAGGCCGAAACAGGCGACAAGACCATGGTGGATGCCCTGCTGCCCTTCGCCTCCGCCTTTAGCCGCGCAGTGGCCGAGGGCGTGGAAACGGGCCGTGCATGGCAGGAAGCCGCGCAGGAATCCGCTGCTGCGGCGGAAGGCACCGCGGACCTCCTTCCCCTTAAGGGCCGGGCCCGGCCCCTTGCGGAAAAGAGCCTGGGCACGGCGGATCCCGGCGCCACATCGCTGGCCATGGTCTTCGCCGTCATGGGGCCGCACTTCACCGGCGCCGCCGGGTCCGAAGGCAGCACCGCCACCGTTGCGGCGGCGGCCGCTGAGTCATGACAACGGAAGGGCACACCATGGGGCTGCGGCTCATTGTCGGCGCGGATGAAGCGGGCGTGGACTACAAGGACAAGGTCCTCGCGGACCTGCGGAACGATCCGCGCGTCAGCGAGGTCATCGACATCGGCGTCAACCGGAGCGACGCGCCGGATGACTTCGCCAAGCCCTACCCGTACGTGGGCATTGCCGCCGGCGAGATTATCCGGGACGGCGCCGCTGACCGGGCCATCCTGTTCTGCGGTACCGGAATCGGCGTCGCCATCGCCGCCAACAAAGTCGAAGGCATCCGCGCCACCGCCGCCCACGACTCTTTCTCCGTGGAACGCTCCATCCTGTCCAACGACTGCCAGGTCCTCACCATGGGCCAGCGGGTGGTGGGCATCGAACTCGCCCGCCGCCTCGCCAGGGAATGGATCGGCTACACGTTCGACCCGGCGTCGGCCTCGGCGGGCAAAGTGAAGGTGCTCACCGACTTCGAGTCCTGCTGACAGGCGCTGCCTAGGAGCTGGGCGGGGCCACGGCGCAGAATGGCCGCCGCTCCCCGCCCTGGTCCTCCTACACTGGGGTGATGATCACAGTCACCGGAAGTGTGGAAACCAACCTGTCCGCGGAGAAGGCCTTTGCCTTCCTGAGCGAGTTCGAGAACACCAGCAAATGGGACCCCAACACCCCTGTCATGGACAAGATCACGCCGGGGCCGGTGGCCGTGGGGCACAAGTACCACGCCGAATCCGAGTTTCGCGGCAAACGCCAGGCCCTGACCTACGAGGTCATCGAGCTCTCGGACAACCACATCAAGCTCCGGGGCGAGAACAAGACCGTCACCTCGTACGACTCCATCGACGTCCGGCCCAGCGGCACAGGTTCTGTGGTCACGTACACGGCCGAGTTCAGCATCAACGGGCCGGCCAAGATCATCCAGCCGCTGCTGAAACCGGCCTTCAACTCACTGCGGGACCCCGCCTTGAACGGCATCCGGGACACGCTTAACTCGCTGGCAGCGGGCTGACGGCCTCAAAAAACGCCCGGAGCGCACCGCGCGGGTCGGCCTCGAGGCGCGTCTCGTCGTCGAACACCATGGTGCTGCGTCCGTGCCCGTACTCGGGCCACGCCAGCTGGGCCGTGTCCGGTGACCCCGTCCGCGCAAAAGCTGCCCAGGCCCCGCTCATGGCGCCGCTGAGCCGGCGTGGTGCGCTGCCGCGGGTGAGGAAAGCCGCCGCCGGTGCGTCCAGGTGCCGGAAGACGAACGGGATTTCCAGGGCATGGCAGGCCCCGAGCCTGCCGCCCATGGCCGGGCTGCGCCACGTGAACAGGTAGGCGAAGCTTTTCCCGGCGGCGCCCGCCGCGCGCCGTGCCGCCAGGAGCCGGTTGCTGGGCTGCCGGTACAGGGAATCGGCAATGGCGGATTCCAGGAGTTCCTTGCCTGCCGGTTCACGCTGCAGCACCTCCTCCAGCGCGGCCGCGTATCCGCCGGCATGGGCGGCTGGAATCCCGGCCGCGGCAAGGACGGCGGCGGCACGCTCCGGGTATCCGGGGTCGGCCGCCGAGGGCGGGCGCATCTCCACCGCAAACGAGCCCTCGTTGAGGTTGGTTCCGATCAGCAGGCCGACGCCGCTGTTCACCCCGTTCCGGACCGCGTCGAGCGGCGGCGCCGGCAATGACGGCGTCCCCACTGTCGGCTGGAAGGGGAGCGGGACTGCGTAGGACTGCGCGGCGAAACGCTTCTCAAGGCCTTTTTGCGCTGCCAGCAGCTGCTCCGCCGGGAGGGTGAGGAGTTCCGCTGCAGACGAGGGGGCCAGGCCGCACAGGTCAAGGAATGCCGCGCTGATCCGCGCGGACTCCTCCGGTTGGCGGAAGCGCTCGGCCGTTCCGCTTTGCATGATGGCCCGGCGGAACAGCCCTTCCGACGCCGGCATCCCCAGCAGGGTGCCAATCGCCGCGGCTCCTGCCGACTCGCCAAAAATGGTCACGTTCCCCGGGTCGCCGCCGAAGGCGCCAATGTTGCGGCGGACCCAGCGAAGGGCCTCCAGCTGGTCCAGCAATGCAACGTTGGACGAGTCGACGTACCCGTCCCCCAGCAGGTCCGCCAGGTGCAGGAAGCCCAGCGCGCCGAGCCTGTAATTGATGGACACCACCACCGCGCCCGCCGCGGCGGCGAGCCTGGCGCCGTCGTACATGGCATCGCTGTTGGCGCCCAGCAGGTACGCACCGCCGTGGATCCAAACCATCACCGGCCGCGCCTGGCCGCCGGTTTCCGGCACCCAGACGTTCAGGTTCAGGCAGCCGTCTTCGCTCCACCTCCGCGGCACGGCACCTGGAGGTGCCGGGGATTCGGGGTTTTGCGGTGCCGCAGGCCCGGCGGCGGTGCAGTCCAGCACCCCGTCCCACGACTCCAGCGGCACGGGCGGGCGGAAGCGGTTCACGCCCGACGGCGGCCCGGCGTACGGGATGCCAAGGAAGCGGTGGACGGTGGTCCCGTCAGTTCCGAGGGAGGTGCCGCGAAGGGAACCGCCGGGGGTGGAGAGGAGGGTCATGGTTGACAGGTTACGTCGCCGGGGAGGCCCACGGCTTCCCCGGGGGCCTGCCTAGCTTTGCAGGCCTCCCGACGGGGAGTCCTTTCCGGTGTGCACGAGGAGCAGGGCGGAACTGCTCAGTGGTGCCCGGAGCGGCAGCCCCCTGGCAGTGCAGTGCTCATTGACGGCCAACGACAGGGCGTCCCGTTCCTTCGCCGACAGGGTGGCTTCGCCGGCGCAGTACGCTCGGATGAGCTGTTCCGAGGCGTCGCCGCCCAGCCCCACGAACTCAATCCACAGCTGCCAGATATCCAGCCGGTGCTCCTTGATGACGGCCCCCGTCAGGGCTTGCTGGTCCACGGCATCCATTGTCCCGTCCTAGCCTTCGGTCCACCTGTTCCACTGGACTTCGGAGCGGGACCCGGGATGGATGGGTGAAGTGGAGAAGAATCTTTTCCTGTAAGAATGGGCCCATGCCCCTGCGCTCCTACCCGATCCGGCGGCTGGCAGAGGACCCCTCGAACGTCCTTGACCGCGTACGCTGGCCGGCCGTCCTGCCGCCGGTGGCCCAAGTCCTCGATCAGGGGCTCGACTTGGGCCCGGCCACCATCCTGGTGGGTGAGAACGGCTCGGGTAAATCCACGCTGGTGGAAGGCATCGCGCTCGCCTACGGGCTGTCCCCGGAGGGCGGTTCCACGGGCGCCAGGCACACCACCCGGCCTACCGAGTCCGTCCTCGGCGACCATTTGCAGCTGGTCCGGAACCCGGGCGCCACCCGGCGGGGCTACTTTCTCCGGGCCGAGACAATGCACGGGCTGTACACCTACCTGGAAAAGAATCCCAGCACGTTCACGCCGGACATCCCGTTCCATGACATGTCCCATGGCGAGTCCTTCCTGCAGTTGGCAGCCGACCGGTTCCGCGGAGCCGGACTCTGGGTCCTTGACGAACCGGAGTCTGCACTGTCCTTTTCGGGCTGCCTGAGCCTCCTGTCCGTCCTGAAGGAACTGTTGGCCGGCGGCCAGTCCCAGGTGATCATGTCCACCCATTCGCCGCTGCTGGCCGCCTTGCCCGGCGCGACCATCCTGGAAGCGGGGCCTTGGGGTTTGCGGTCCCGGTCCTGGGCGGAGCTGGAGCTCGTGGCGAACTGGCAACGGTTCATGGACTCGCCCGAACGCTACCTCCGCCACCTCTAGCTGCCGGAGGACCTTCGCCCCTAGGCAGGAAAAGGCTCCAAGCGGTCAACTTGATTGTCCGGAACAGGCAGCAATATCAGGAGGCAGGGACCATGGGCGCGTGCGATGTCTGCGGCAGCAGCGAGGGCCGCATGTTTACCGTCAGTATGGGAAACCAGACCGGCACGTTCGACAGCTTTGAGTGTGCAATCCACATGATGGCTCCCGCCTGCGAGCACTGCGGCTGCCGGATCCTGGGCCATCCGGTGGAAAGCGAAGCAGGCATCTACTGCTGCCTCCACTGTGCCAAGGAAGCGGGAAATCCGCACCGGGCCCCCAAAGCCGAGCACTCGACCGTGGCCGTTCCGGCCCAGGGCGCCGCCGCCGGCCAGGGGTGACCCGGCTGGAAGCCTGGAACGGAAAAGGGGAGCCATGGCCGGTAACGGAAAGTACAAGATCGTGGTGGGAACGGACGGATCGGAACAGTCACGGGCCGCCATGGACTGGGCCGTGCAGGAAGCCAGGCTGCGGCACGGTGAGGTGCAGGCCGTAACCGCCTGGAACTTCCCCTACGTCAGTGACGCACTGGGCACCGCCTGGGACTATGAAATCTTCGAGAAGGACGCGCAGGCGATCCTGGAGGCGGAGCTGGAACGCGTCAAGGACCAGGACGTTGCCATCACCGGCCGCGTCGTGGAGGGGAACCCGGCTTCGGCGCTCATCGAGGCGTCCAAAGATGCCAACCTTATAGTGGTGGGCTCCCGCGGCCACGGCGGATTCACCGGCATGATGCTTGGCTCCGTTTCGCACCAGACCATCCACCATTCACACTGCCCGGTGCTGGTTATCCGCGAACCGGCCGTTGATTAGCGGTGCCGGTCCGGCGGCTGCCGGGAAAAGTCGGGATCCAGCACCGGACGGTTTCGCGGTAGCGCTGGAATTCCTGGCCAAAACGCTTCGAGAGGTCTGCTTCTTCCAGTGGCCTGACGGCATAGTTCCACACCAGTGAGCCCAGCACCGCATAGCCAACCACCAGCCACGACTGCAGGATGAGCCCGACGGCGGCCCCCTGCACAATGCCCGCCGCCGCCATCGGATTGCGGATCCAGCGGTACGGCCCGGCAACCACCAGGCGGTTTGCCATCACGGACGGCAACGGTGTCCCGTCCCCGAGGGTGGACATCACGGCGGCAGACCAGATCCCCAAAGCGCTCGCAAGGATGAGGATGGCGACGCCGGCCGGGACGGCAACGGCAGGGATGTCCAGGCCCAACCCCCAGCGCTGCTCGAGAAAGGCCAGGCAGGCCGGTACCAGCCCGAGGAAGAAACCCCAGAACACGACAATCTGTCCGAACGTGGCGGCAACATGGACTCTTGCCTTGGTGCGTTTCGGGGCCGGACGGAACGCAAACGGGCCCCGGACAATCCACGCCGTGGGGATGCGGCCTAACAGCACCAGGCACAGTCCGGCAACCGACCCCGCAGTGGCGGCGCCCATGGCCAGCACACCGGGGCCCGCCTGGGTGCTCACCGTGGCATAGACGGCCAGGGCGACGGCAACAACGGTGGTCCACGCGGTGCCGGCAAACGCTGCGGACCGCACTCCGCAGGCTGCGGCCGCAGAGGCAAGGACAAACAGCGGAACGTCGAATACGGCAACAAGGACCGGGTCCAGGCCTCCCAGCGTTGCCCGGCGCACCGCCGGGTCCAGGAATACCGCAATCCACCACAAACACCCGGCGACAGCTTGCACGGCAAAGTACGCCCTGCCCCACTGGCCTGGCTGCGGCACAGATCCCCCGAATCCATTCTCGCCGCGACAGTCTGCGGCATGTCCCAGCCTAGCGAATGCGCCGCCGGTTCCGGCGGAACAGAAATGGTCCGGGCTTCCCGTGGAAACCCGAACCATTGCCCTTGATGCTAGGCGGGCTGCGGTGCCCCGGCCCGGGCGTGCTCCCTGGCCAGGTTCCCCAACCAGCGTGCGCTCTCCTTGGGGGTCCGTTCCTGGGTGGAGCGGTCGACGGCGATCAGGCCGAACTTGGGCACGTAGCCAAAGATCCATTCGAAGTTGTCGAACGCGGTCCAGGCGATGTACCCGCGGACATCGATGCCGTCCGCGAGGCAGGAAGCTACGCCGTCGACGGCCGTCCGCAGGTACGCTACCCGCTGCGTGTCATCCTCGGTGGCCAGGCCGTTCTCGGTGACAATCACCGGGATGCCGGCGATCCTGTGGGCCTCGCGGATGGTGGCCTCCAGCGCCTGGGGATAGATTTCCTCGCCCATCTGGTTGGTGGCCACACCCTCCGGCGCCGGGGCATGGCCGTCCGGGCCGTACACGGTGCGGCCGTAGGTTTGGATGCCCACGAAGTCGTCGCCGCGGGAGGCTTCGAGGAAGCGTTCGTTGACGTCGCGGCGTACCTGGTCTGCAATCCCTTCGCCACCGGGCAGCGCCTGGATATCGGAGTTTGCGAGGGTCCACCCCACCTGGAGGTCCGGGCGGCGGGCCTTGATGGCCTTGGTGGCGGCCCGGTGCGCGGCCACCTTGACCTGGAACCCCGCCTCGGTGGAGCAGAACTGGAACGGCGCGAGGGTGGCTGCCTCCACGCCCAGGCGCTCGGCGGCGGCGGCCCAGATGGGCACCATGCCGCGGTTCTCCGGGGCTTCCCCGCCGATGCCGAATGACTCCAGCAGCCAAGGGAGGTTGGGCTCGTTCAGGGTGCAGGCGACGCCGATCAGGTCACCCAGGTGGGCCATGACCCGGTCGCAATAGCGGGCAAAGAGTTCGGGCGTCCGGCTGCCCTCCCAACCGCCGATCCGAAGGAGCCACAGCGGTGACGTGAAGTGGTGGAACGTGACCACCGTGGTGAGTCCATGGTCGTGGCAGGCTTCCAGCACCCGCTTGTAGTGGTCCAGCGCAGCCACCGAAAACTGGCCTTCCTCCGGCTCGATCCGGGCCCATTCCACGGAGAAACGGTAGCTGGTAAAACCGAGGCCGGCGATCAGTGCGATGTCCTCGGCGTAACGGTGGTAATGGTCCACGGCATCCCCGGACGGCTCCGCGAAAATCGTTTCGGGAAGGTGCTCCAGGAACCAAGTATCGCTGTTGACGTTGTTGCCTTCCACCTGGTGGCCGGCGGTGGCCACGCCCCAAAGGAAGTCGCGGGGGAACGGGTTGGTCATGGGGTTCCTTTCGTGATGGACGCGTGCAGGCGTCCGAGGCTTCGCTGCCTTCCATCCATCCTTCCGCCCGGCGTGACCGCCGCCACAATACTTTTTCAATCAATGACATTGTCATGTTTGGCGCCTGCGGCCACGGCTGATTCTTGAAGGGAGCCGGCGAGCAGCCAGCCCCCACAACCGTTCCTCCGTCATCACATCAGAATGCAAAGGCGCACTACATGAAACTTCCGAACTCCACCGCCCGTGCGAGCTCCGCCGTTCTGGCCGGTGCCCTGCTGATGGGTTCCCTGGCCGCCTGCGGCGGCGGGTCCAGCCAAGCCGCCGCAAAGGCTGATACCAGCAGCCTCACCCTGGCCATCGACAGCGACTCAGCCTCCTTCGGTTTCGACCCGCTGCGCGTCTCCGCAGCCCAGCGCCAGTTCTTCGAAGGCCTCTACGACAGCCTGATGACCCTTCAGCCGGACGGTTCCGCAGGTCCGGGCCTCGCCAAGGACTTCAGCTACAACGCGGACAACACCGTCCTGACGCTGAACCTCAAGGACGACGTCACGTTCACCGACGGCTCCAAACTGGATGCCGCCCTGGTCAAGGCCAACCTGGACCGCCGGTCCGATCCCGCACTGAGCGCCTACTCCGCCGTCGCCAAGGGCGGCGCCCAGGAAATCACCTCCGTGGACGTGGTCAGCCCCACCCAGGTGGCCCTGACCTTCGCCAAGCCGCAGCCCGGATTCGAGAAGAACCTGGCCTCCACCACCGGCATGATCGTGGGCAAGAACGGTGTCGCCGACACCTCCAGCCTCGCGGCGACCCCTGACGGTTCCGGCCCGTACACCCTTGACCCCTCCACCGTGAAGGGCAACAAGTACGTCCTGGTGAAGAACGACAAAAGCGCTGACGCTTCCAAGTACGCCTACAAGAAGGTGGTCTTCAGTGTTGTCCAGGACCCGCAGGCCCGCGCCAACGCCCTGGTCTCCGGCCAGGCCGACGTGGCCATGCTGACCTCGAACACCGTTGACTTCGCGAAGTCCAAGGGCATTGGCGTTTCGCAGATCGGCGGCACCGTCAACACCATGATCTCCTTCGACAAGATCGGCAAGACCGCCCCGGCGTTCGCCCAGGAGAAGGTCCGCCAGGCCATCCAGTACGCCATCAACCGCCAGGCCCTGGTGGACGCCTTGCACAAGGGCGACATCCCCGCCTGGAACGCCCTCCCCAAGGATTCGGCCGGCTTCACCAAGGACCTCGAAACCAAGTTCGCGTACAACCCGGACAAGGCCAAGAGCCTGCTGGCCGAGGCTGGCTACCCCAACGGCTTCGAGTTCACCATCATCGCCAGCGCACAAACCCAGACGGACCTGCAGGCAGTCCAGAAGGACCTCGCCGCCGTCGGCATCACCATGAACGTGAAGATGGCAGCCTCCACCGACGAAGCCTTCGCCGCCGTCGCCACCACGCCCCTGGGCTACGCTCCCTTGAACTGGGACAACCCCGTCGGCGTGATGTACGGCGCCGTCCTCAACGGATTCACCAACGTCCAAAAGGCCACCGATGACCAGCTCAGCGCCGCCACCGGCGAGTTGGCTGCAGCGAAGGACGACGCCGCCGTGAAGGCCGCCGCCACGAAGCTGAACACCCGGTTGGTGGAATCCGGTTGGATGATCCCGCTGTACGAGGCCCTGACCAACCAGGGCTACAACACCAAGAAGGTGGCGCAGGTGAAGTTCGCCGGCACCAACGCCTACCCGCTCCTCTCGTCCTACACGCCGGCCAGCTGATACCCGCACCGTCCCGGGCGGCCCTTGTCCACCAAGGCCAGGGCCGCCCGGGGAGGGCCTGACCGATGGAGGTCACCATGGCACTATTCATTACCAAGCGCCTGCTGATGGCGCTTGCCACCGTGCTGGTGGTTGCGGTACTGGCATTCCTGCTGGTGCACGCAATGCCGGGCAGCCCCGGGGCCGTGTCCCTCGGCGCAGGCGCCTCCCAGCAGGCGATCGACGAGGTCAACCAGCGGATGGGCTGGAACGATCCGCTGCCGGCGCAGTTCTTCACCTGGCTCGGTTCCGCCGTCCAGGGCGACCTGGGCGTCTCGCTCATCGACGGCCGCTCGGTCAGCGCCGACCTCGCCAGCCGGCTGCCCGTCACCGCGTCGCTGGCTGCCGGCGCCACCGTCCTCAGCGCGGTCCTTGGCATCGGCCTGGGCGTCACCGCAGCCGTCCGCGGCGGCGTCGTGGACCGGATCATCGGTGGAGTGGCAGGCATGGCCGTTGCCCTGCCCGCCTTCTGGATCGGCATCATCTTCGTCTACCTGCTGGCCGTCCAGTCCTCCGTCTTCCCGGCGACCGGTTATGTCCCCTTTGACGCCTCCCCACAGGACTGGGCCCTGTCCTTGGCGTTGCCCGTGATCACCCTGGCGGTGGGCGGAGGGGCATTCATCGCCCGGCAGACCCGTGCCTCCATGCTCGAGGCCCTCCAGCAGGAACACATCCGCACGCTGCGTGCCACGGCCACACCCACCTGGAAAATCCTCTACGTCCATGCCCTGCGCTACGCCAGCCTCCCGATTGTGGCCGGCATCGCCCTGCAGTTCATCCAGCTGTTCGGCGGTTCGGTCATCGCGGAGCAACTGTTCGCCATGCCCGGCCTGGGCCAGGCCGTCCAGAACTCCGTCAGCACCCACGACGCCCCGTCCGTGCAGGGCGTGGTGGTGATCGCCACCGTGGTGGTGGTCGCCGTGAACCTGGTGCTCGAACTCGCCACCAAGTTCCTCGACCCGAAGTTGCGTGCCTCATGATTCCCAACGTTGCCCCCGCGCCCGCAGACCAAGCACAGCCGACGACGGCCGCGGACCTTCGCAACACACGTCGCCACGGCGCGCCGAAGAAGTTCACCGGCAGCAAGCTGTTCGGCTCACCCGGGAGCATCGCAGGGGTGGCCTGGCTGGCCGTCCTCGTGGCCGCCTCCCTGACTGCCCCGCTGTGGCTGCCGTTCAAGACCGAGGACCAGGACTTCACCGCCGTCCTCTCCGGCCCAACCGCCGCGCACTGGCTTGGCACGGATGAACTGGGCCGTGACCTCCTGAGCCGGATCTTCGCCTCCGCCGCCGGCACCCTCGGGACGTCAATAATCACGGTGATAGTCGCCGTCGGACTCGGAACGCTTCTTGCGATGCTGGCCGCAGCCGCCGGCGAGCGCGTGGAGAACGCGGTCAGCCGCGTCACCGAGATCATGATGTCGCTGCCCGGCACCGTGATCATCCTGGCCGTGATCGGTGCCGTGGGAACCAATATTCCGATGATCATGGGAATCCTGGGCGTCCTGATCTCGGCCGGCATCTACCGGGTGATGCTCGGGCAGGCCAAATCCCTTCAGTCGCAGCTGTACGTGGACGCCGCCAAAGTGGACGGTGTCAGCACCGCCGGTATCAGCCTGCGCCATGTGCTGCCCGGCCTGACCAACACCATCGTCGTCCAGGCCGCGCTGATCTTCGCCGTCGGCATGCTGATCCAGGCAGGCCTGGCGTTCATCGGATTCGGGCCGCCCATCCCGCAGCCCAGCTGGGGCGGAATGATTCAAGGCGCCTCCCAGCACGTCTATGACGCACCCTGGATGATGGTGCCCACCGGGCACGTACTTGCCCTGACCGTCCTGTCGGCCAACGCAATCGGCAACGCCCTCGGCAAGGCGCCCAACGCCACCGCTTCACATCTGCCTTCCGCCGCCGCCCGGCGCCAGCGCGCCAAGGCAGTCGCCACCATCGCTTCAGCAGCCCCCGCTCCCGTCACGCAGGATGGCGTGGCGAAGGGGACGCTCAGCGTCCGCAACCTCTCCGTCGGCGTCGACAGTACCGTTGCGGGCAGCGGCGTCCCCCTGGTCACCGATGTCTCCTTCGACGTCGAACAAGGCACGGTCCTGGGGCTGGTGGGGGAGTCCGGCTGCGGCAAGACGATGACCGCGCTGTCCCTCCTGGGGCTGCTGCCGTCCGGGGTCTCCGTCACAGGCGGCCACATCCTCTGGAACGGCAGGAACCTTGCCGCCACCACCGACAAAGCCATGGAAACCGTCCGCGGCCGGGACATCGCCCTGATCAGCCAGGAACCCATGCGCGCCCTGGATCCCATGTTCACGGTGGGCTACCAGCTCACCGCCACCATCCGGCGGCTCCGCGGCATGGGCAAGGCGGAGGCCCGGGAGGAAGCCCGGAACCTTCTGGAGAAGGTGGGGATCGTGGACGCTGCACGCATCCTGAAGACCTATCCGCACCAGATCAGCGGCGGCATGGCCCAGCGCGTGGCCATCGCCCTGGCGCTCGCCGGGCAGCCGAAACTGCTGGTGGCTGACGAACCGACCACCGCCCTGGACGTCACGGTGCAGGCCGAAATCCTGTCCCTGCTGCGCTCCCTGGTGACGGACACCGGCATGTCCGTGGTGATGGTGACGCACGACCTCGGCGTGGTGGCGGACATCTGTGACCAGGTTGCCGTCATGTACGCCGGCCAGGTGGTGGAGAACGGCAGGACGGACAGCATCCTGGACAATCCCCGGCACCCCTACACCCTGGCGCTCCTGGCCGCAGACCCGCACGCCAACCACGCAGACGATATGCCGGAACGCCTCGCCACGATTCAAGGTCAGGTCCCCCAGCCCAAGGACTGGCCCACCGGGTGCCGGTTCGCCGCCCGCTGCCAGTTCGCCGGGTCCGCCTGCCTGGAACCCGTGCCGCTGCTGCCCTCCGGGGCCGGCGAAGGGCTGGTGCGGTGCGTCAAGGCGGACCAGCTCGCCGTCGAGGGCATGGACTGGCTGGCCACGGACGTACCCGCAGCCCGCGCCCTGGAGATCACCCCCACACAGAACCCGCGCAGTTTGCAGACCATCGTCGAAAAGGACCTGGCATGAGCACCGCAGTCACCGAACGCCGCGATTCCACGCCGCCTTCCGCCGCAACTCCCATGCTGGAGGTCAAGGACCTGGTGGTCCGCTACGGCCGGGGCCGGAAGGCAGCCGCGGCCCCCGCCGCCGTCGACCATGTCAGCTTCAGCATCGCCCCCGGCGAGACCGTGGGACTGGTGGGGGAGTCCGGATCCGGAAAGTCCACCATCGGCAAGGCAATCCTGGGCCTGCAAAAGGTCTCTGGTGGCACCATCACCTATCAGGGCAAGGACATCACCTCCGCCGGCGCCGCGGAGCGCCGGGCTCTGGGCGGGGAACTGCGTGCCGTCTTCCAGGACCCCAACTCATCGCTGAACCCGCGGAACACCATCGGCACGTCCCTGGCCGAACCGCTGCGCCTGCGAGGGGTTTCAGCGGCAGAGGCACGCGCCAAGGCCGGGGACATGCTGGAACGCGTGGGCCTGCCGCGGGACGCCGTGGACCGGTACCCCAGCCAGTTCTCCGGCGGCCAGCGCCAGCGCATTTCCGTGGCGCGTGCCCTGATCTGCGATCCCCAGCTGGTGGTCTGCGACGAAGCCGTCAGCGCCTTGGACCTTTCCACCCAGGCGCAGGTGCTCAACCTGCTGGCCGACCTCCGCGACGAGCGGGGCCTGAGCTACCTGTTCATCGCCCACGACATCGCCGTGGTGCAATTCCTGGCCCAGCGCGTGGTGGTGCTGTACCGCGGGCAGGTCATGGAAAGCGGACCTGCCGCGGCCGTTACTGAAAACCCGAGGCACCCCTTCACCCAGGCGCTCGTGGCCGCCTCCCCGGTGCCGCGTCCGGCGGAGCAGGCGGCGCGCCGAGAGGCCCGCGAATCACTGGGCGTCCGCACCGGGGCGGCTGCGGTGCCCGCACCCGGCGGCTGCCCCTTCCGGCTCCGCTGCCCCCTGGCCACCGACCTGTGCGCCGCCGAGCGGCCGGCGCTGCGACGGGTGGGGACGGCCGACGTCGCCTGCCATTACGCCTGAACCCCCTTGCCTCAACTTCAGAACGGATCCCTCCTTCCATGACTTCCACTCCCTGGCTCGCCGCCATGATTTCGCCCGAGCAGGACTTCGACGGCGCCCCGCTGCTCCGCAAGGAATTTACGCTTGAGGAGGGCCACGGCGGCGTGGTGAGGGCGACGCTGCGGGCCACTGCCTTCGGCGTCTATGAGGCGTTCATCAACGGCTCACCGGTGGCGGACGACGTCCTGAGCCCGGGCTGGAGCTCCTACGAGTGGCGGCTCCGCTACCGCAGCTATGACGTCACGTCCCTGGTGGCCCCCACCAGCGTGCTGGGGGTGGAACTGGGCAACGGCTGGTACCGCGGCCGGCTGGCCTGGCACGGCATGTCCAACCTCTACGGCAGTGAGCTGGGGTTCTTCGGGCAGCTGGACATCGAGTTCGAGGACGGCCACGTCCAGTCGATCGCGTCGGACACCACCTGGCAGGCAGGCCCCTCCGCCACCACCTTCAACGACCTCTACGACGGGCAGACCATCGACGCCCGCCTTTATCAGAAGGGCTGGGCGGAGCCCGGCTATGTGCCCGGCGCTGACTGGACGGGCGTGCGTGAACTGGCGTTCGACGGCGGCCGGCTCGCTGAGCCGGTGGGCCCGCCGGTGGTGCGCGCCGGCGTCGTCCGTCCCGTGGAAATCCTCACCTCACCCGGCGGCCGGACACTGGTGGACTTCGGCCAGAACCTGGTGGGCTGGCTCCGGTTCACCGTTCGGGGCGAGGCCGGGCAGGCCATCACCGTCCGGCATGCCGAGGTGCTGGAAAACGGCGAACTCGGTGTCCGGCCCCTGCGGTCCGCGAAGGCCACGGACACGTTCATCCTCTCCGGCGGGGAAGACGTCTTTGAACCCACCAAGACCTTCCACGGCTTCCGCTACGCCGAAATCGCCGGCTGGCCGGGAACGCTGACCGCGGATGACGTCGAGGCCGTGGTGGTCCACTCCGACCTTGAGCGCACCGGCACCTTCGAATGCTCCAACGAGCTCGTCAACCAGCTGCACCGCAACATCGTCTGGGGCCTCCGCGGGAACTTCCTGGACCTGCCCACCGACTGCCCGCAGCGCGATGAGCGTCTCGGCTGGACCGGCGACATCGCGGTCTTCGCCCCCACCGCCGCCTACCTGTACGACGTCAAGGGCTTCCTGCAGGACTGGCTGCTGGACCTCGCCGCCGAGCAAAAAGCGGCAAACGGCCTGGTACCCATCACCGTGCCCGATGCCCTGAAGTACTGCCCGCAACCGCCGGAATTCCCGGCCCCGGAATCCTCGGCGCTCTGGAGCGAAGCCTCCGTGTGGGTGCCGTGGGCACTCTGGGAGGCCTACGGGGACATCAGCGTGCTGCGGAACCAGTACGAGTCAATGGCCTCGCACACCCGCCGCGTGGAGGGGCTGCTCTCGCCCACCGGCCTGTGGGACTCCGGCTTCCAGTTCGGCGACTGGCTGGACCCGGACGCCGCGCCGGACCAGCCATGGGCGGCCAAGGCGGACACCGGCGTGGTGGCCACCGCCTGCATGTACCGCACCGCGCGCCTCACAGCGCAGGCTGCCGGGCTGCTGGGAAAGCACGACGACGAAGCGCATTTCGAGGCGCTCGCCGCCCGGGTGCGGACCGCCTTCGCTGAACACTACGTGGCAGCCGGCGGCACCATCCGCAGCGACTGCACCACCGTCTACGCGCTGGCCATCGCCTTCGGCATCCTGCCCACCCCGGAGCTGCGGGAATTCGCCGGGAACCGCCTGGCCGAACTCGTCAGGGCCAACAACTACCGCGTGTCCACCGGGTTCGCCGGCACCCCGTTCATCACCCACGCGCTGACGGACACCGGCCACATGGACGAGGCCTACCGGCTGCTGCTGGAGGAGGGCTGCCCGTCCTGGCTGTACCCGGTGACGATGGGAGCCACCACAGTCTGGGAACGCTGGGATTCCATGCTCCCGGACGGCACCATCAACCCCGGTGAAATGACCAGCTTCAACCACTACGCCCTGGGCGCGGTGGCCGACTGGATGCACAAAGCCATCGGCGGCATCCGGCCGCTGCAACCCGGCTACGCCCGGGTGCTCATCGCACCGCAGCCGGGGGACGGGATCAACTGGGCCAAAACCTCCCTGAAAACCCCGCACGGCGAGGTCCGGGTGGAATGGACGCTCGACGGCGGTGCGTTCCGCCTGGAGGCGGCCGTCCCTGCCGGGGTGGCGGCCGACGTCGTGCTTCCGGACGGTTCCCGGCACGCCATGGAGGGCGGGACGCGTCACTTTGAATGCCCTGTTGCCGTGCGGGAACCGTCGGTGGCCAGCTGACGGGGGCCGCTGGCCGGGCGGAACCTGCCTGAAAGCCGACGAGGAGCCATGGGTACAGCAGGCTCACGGCTGTAAGAATCCACGGAAACGGCGCCTCCGCTGCATCAATATGGTGCAGCGGAGGAGCTGATCTGCAACGATGTGGCAAAAGACCATTCCCAGGAGGACTCATGCCGTACACCGTGGATTTCAAGAACGTGTCCACCGTTGGTTTGGAATCGTCGCCCGTTGCCGACGCGCTGGCCGGGCTGCGGGCCAACGAGGCACGCTACTACAAGAACAAATACGACCACGACTTCACCGTGGTCCCCGCGGACGAGGCGCCGGAAACGGTTGACTATGTCCACAACATCCTCTCCACCGAGCGGAACCTGGTGATCACCTCCAAGCCGCTTGAGGTGTCCTCTTTCGAGGTGGACGGGCTGCGGATGGCGTACGTGTTCTATGAGTCCGGGCTGGCCATCAACGTCATGTACGGCATTGAGGAAGGCGGCAAGCGGGCGGTCGGGTTCAAACTCTCGGACGGCATGGACGTTCCGGAGGAACTGGCGTCCAGCTTCAAGTTCGCCCGCCAGAAGTCCAAGCTTGCGGGCACCATCCGCGGCTCCTACTTCGTCATCAAGGGCGAGTACTGAGCGCTGAAGCGGGGGCATCGCCTGGATCCGCGGGGCCGGTTGGAGCGCCCGGCCCGGATCCCGCCCACGTGCTCTGGTACCGGGGGCCCGGCGGAACGGTTCGTCGAGTCCCTGCCGGTGGGCAACGGACGCGCAGGCGTACCTGCCACTTGCTGCCCTGGAAATAGACGTTGACAAGTCCGCGGCAGCTGTTGACGACGGTTTCGTCCGCTGGCACCAATGAGAACGGGATCTGGCAGGGTGCCGTTCCTGACTTGGCCGCCGGTGACATCCGGCATTGCGCCGGTTCTGAACTGGGGGGATCCCAGCGAAGCCGCCTTCGCGCGGCTTCGCTGGGTGAGTCCCTGTGTCAGCAGGAAGCACACCTGGCGCTGACTACCTGGGTGCATTCCGTGGCTTTGGGTGGACCCGTTATCACGTAGGACGATTACTTGGCCCTCAGGAATGCTCCTACACGGAAAGCCACGGTTCTCGCCGGGCGATCGCCGTGAAGCGTTCGCCCATGAGTTTGTAGCCCGTGTTATCCGGGTGGAGGTCATCGGGCAGGTACTTGGCGTCGTCGGCGCCGAAGAGTTCGAGCCCGTCCAAGAAATAGAGATTCGGATCGCTAACCGACCTCGCCTCGACTATGGAAGCAAGTGTCCGTCGAATTTCCCGGAGTGTCAGCTGGCCATCATTTGGCCGCCGTGGGATGTCGCTTCCACGTGCGGTGGCATTCTCAACCAACGTAGGTCCCGGATTGTCTTCGTGCGCCGGGCAGAAAATGGGTGCGATGACGACGATAGGGGTTTCGGGCTGTCCTTCGCGGATTGTATCGAGGAAACCGTGAACGGCCGGACCGAAAGTGCGCGTCCGAAATGTCGCCCCGTTGACCACATTGATTCCAAGTTTGAGCGTGATCAGTGAAGCCGGCTCATCTCGGATGGACCTGGCAGCGAAGGGGTCCAGCTGCGCGGAACCGCCGAGCCCGAGGTTGAGTAGATCCAGCCCCAACTGGCGTGCTGCTATCACCGGCCAGACACCCAACGGCGTATCTGCCTCCGATGCTTGGCTAATGGAGCTGCCATAGTGGATCCACCGAGGTCCTGTAGGGGCGACGGGCTTCAGTTCAGCATCAGCACGGAGCCGGTGGAGTCGGATGCTGGAGTTGTGGGGCAGCCAGATTTCCACAGTCTGATCAGCGTCGGTCGGCGGCAATTCGAAACGAACACGACTCGGCGAACCGGGGACCGCAACAGGAGGTTGGGTGGGGCGAATCTGCAAGACACTTCCCTCCTCAAAGAAGAGGGTTTCCTCGTGTCCACCTTCGGTCGTGAGACTAACCGCCGCGGGACGGACAGGGAATCCCAGAAACTCAAGTGAGACCCGAGTGAACGTCATATCAAGTTCAACCCATGAGGCTGACGTCGAGAACACCAGCCGCACGCCCGAGCTTTCGGACGAGGCTCTGCCGATCATTAGGTCATCACCGTACTGAGCGCGAGTCCATCCCGGCAGACGGGAGATGCTGATTCCATCAGCTACGACTTCCACGTTTAGGGCGCCTCGGAGTGCACCACAAACAAGAGCGGTGTCTCCGGTGGCAAGATCCAGCTCGGTCAATGATGATGTCAATTTAGTTCCTCAATGTTCCCAGGTTCGCGCCCTCGCGGTTGATCCTTCTAAGGATTGTCCTCCCTGGGTAGCAGAAGAATCGCGATTTTCATTGAGCGAAAGATCAATGTTTGCGGCAGTGGAACACTGAGGCCACGCCGGCGCTCGCCACCGCCGCTGCCAGGACCCTGGAACTCTGCCGCGCCCGTCCACCGGGAGGTTTTCTTGGACGGCCTCAGGATCACCGCAGGCCTGTCCGGCACCGAAGATCTTGGGCTCCGCCGCGGCAGCTTCCAGTAGTGGTCCGCGCCGCCTGCGCCGGCACGCCTTCCAACGAATGAAATAGGGCCACACGGTGGGCCGGGCCAGGCGAAAGGATGGCTGGATGCACTCCAACCCCATCCTTCCCGGCTTCAACCCGGACCCGACCATTGTCAGTACCCCGGACGGCTACTACGTGGTGACGTCATCGTTCGAATACCTCCCCGGACTGCCGGTTTATCACAGCCAGGACCTGCAAAGCTGGGCGCTGATCGGGCATGTGGCCACGCGTGAGGAGCAGGTCCACGTTGCCAACGTCCCGACGCCCGGAGGGGCCCGGGCGCCGACGCTCCGTTACCGGGACGGCGTGTTCCACCTGATCGTCTCGGTCTTCCTCGGGGGCCGCGGCTGCGTGCTGTTCACGGCCACAGACCCCGCCGGCCCCTGGAGCGACGGGATTGTCATCGATGCGGTGGACGGCATCGACCCGGACCTGGCCTGGGATGAGGACGGAACCGCGTACGTGACCTTCGCCCGGCACCCGGACGCGATCCAGCAGGTCCGCGTGGATCTGGAGACCGGGACAGCCTTAGAGGAGCCCAGGCCGCTCTGGCGGGGCAGCGGCCTCTACTCGCCTGAGGGTCCGCACCTCTACCGGCGCGGCGACTGGTGGTACCTGCTGGCGGCCGAGGGCGGGACGGACAGGGGCCACGCCGTCACGGTGGCCCGTTCGCGCCGCCCGGACGGACCCTTCGAGGCGGCGCCGCACAATCCCATCCTCACCGCGGCCGGTACGGGCTCGCCCATCCAGAACACCGGGCACGCAGACCTGGTGGAGCTTCCCGACGGCGGCACCGCCATGGTGCTGCTGGGCGTCCGTCCGGTGGGCCTCACCCAGGCGTTCTCCCCGCTGGGCCGCGAAACCTTCCTGACCACGGTGGACTGGGATGACGACTGGCCATACGCGAGCATGCCGGTGCCTTCCGCCGTCCTGCGGGAACGGGCCGGGTATGACTTCACCGCGGGTGCCGGCCTGGACCATCTGCACTGGATTGGAGTCCGGCGGACACCATCGGACTTCACCACGCCAACGGATCGGGGACTTGTCATCACTGGTGGTGGGAACACCCTTGACGCGCCCCGGCCCGCCTTCGTCGGGCAGCGTCAGCGCCACCTCGGCATCGAATTGCGGGCCGTCCTGGACGTCACCGGCGGGAGCGGCGGCATCGCCGTGCGCAATGCGGAGGACAACTGGTTCGGCGTTGAAGCCGGCAGCAGCAGCGCAGGTGTGACGGTCACCGCGCGGGCCGTCGTCGCAGGCTTTGACCGCACCTGGGAGGCAACGCTCCCGCACGGTGACGTTGAATTGGCGATCCTGGCCGAGCCGCCGTCGCGCGATTTCACGGCCGGGGCCGTGGGCGGCGACAGGATCCGCCTCCTCGCCCGGCCTGCGGCACCTGATGCTGCCCCGGATGGCCGTGCCAGTGAGGTGCTGCTCACCGAACTGGACGGCAGGCACTGGGCGTTTGAAACCGCCAAGGCGTTCACCGGGCGGGCCTTCGGCGCCTACGCCGTGGAAGGAGACGTCGTGGTTCGCCGCCTGGACTATTGCGGCAAGGACTGAGGCGGCCAGGACTGACGCGGCCGGTGCCGCCGCTACCCCTGGGAGTGCGTCCTGACGTCCGCGCTTGCCTGTGCTTGGAAGCCGAGGTTGCGGGACACCGCCCTGGCGGCGGCGCGGACCGCCGGGCCCAGGACGTTCGGCGGCGTGGAGCCGTCCGGAACCACGATGGACAGGGACGCCACCACGGCACCCTGGGCGTCGAAGATGGGCGAAGCCACGGACACGGTCCGGGAGGGCAGGCTGCGGCGGATCATGGCGATGCCGGTCCGCCGCACATCGGACAAGGTCCGGCGCAGCTGACCCTCGGGCATCTCGGATACGCCGGGTTCGATCTCCGGCGGCCGCTTCAGGATGGTTTCCTGGAACTGCTGGTCCGCTCCGGCCAGGAGCACCAGGCCCACGGCCGTGGACCGCAGCGGTGCCCGGCCGCCCACCCGGTACGCCACCTCGGTGGCGTCCTTCGCGGACAGACGCTCGATCAGCACCGCCTGCTCGTTGTCCCGCACCGCCAGCAGGACGTGGTGCCGGGTGACCTCGAAAAGGTCCTCCAGGTAGGGGAGCGCGATCTCCCGCACCCCATGCCCGCGCGGCGACAGCGAAGCCACCTCCCACAGCCGGACCCCCACCACATAGCGGCCGTCGTCCAGCCGTTCCAATGCACCCCACGCCACCAGCCGGGCGATCAGCCGCAGCGCCGTGGGCGCCGGCATCTCCGCGTACCGGGCCAACTCGGACAGGGTCAGTGCCCGGCGCCGGTCCGAGAAGACAGCGAGCAGGCTCAGCGCCCGGTCAATGACCGGTTCGCCCTGTTTCGGCCGCTTGCCGCGGGCAGGCGGGGTATCCGTTTCCGGGGTGGCAGTCATGGCAGTGGTTCCTCGCGCCGTGGATCGTTGCGGTGGCCCGCAGTGAGCTGAACCACAATACTATTCCAACCATTGAAAGCACCCTGTGGGGGACCGGTGGCGGCACACGAAGCTGGAACTCCCAGCAACCGCACTCCAGGAGTCCCGCCGCATGACCGCCCCCACCCGGCTTCGGGCCGAACACCTGTCCGAGGCGATGGGCCTGACCATCCGCGAACCCCGGCTCAGCTGGACACCGCCCGCCGGAACCGTCCGCCAGGCCGCCTACCGGATCAGCGCCGGCAACGGCTGGGATACCGGCAGGGTGGAGTCGGCTGAAAGCGGCGGCATCCCCTACAGCGGCCCCGCGCTGGACTCCCGCAGCCGGTTCGAGTGGCGGGTCCGCACCTGGAACATCGACCCCGCCGGCACCGAAACGGCCAGCGGCTGGTCCGAACCGATGTCCGTGGAGCTCGGCCTCCTGCACGCCTCCGACTGGACGGCGCAGTGGATCGGGCCCGGCGATGAGAACGTCCCCGCCCCCGGGGAGCGGCCCGGCTGGGCCCTCACAAAAACCTTCACCCTGCACACCGCCCCGGAGCAGGCCCGCGCCTACGCCACTGCCCACGGCATCTACGAGCTCTTCATCAACGGCCGCCGCGTCGGAGACCAGCAGCTCACCCCCGGCTCCACCAGCTACAACACCACCCTCCAGGTCCAGGCCCACGACGTCACCGGCCTGCTCCGCGAAGGCGTCAACACCATCCGCGCCGTCCTCACCGACGGCTGGTACCGCGGCAGCTTCGGCTACACGCGCGACGCCGACACGTACGGCACGGACACCGCCCTCCTGGCGCAGCTCGAGCTGGAGTCCGGGGCGGGCAGGCAGGTCATCGGCACGGACGCGACGTGGCAGGTGTCGGCCACGGAGATCACCAGCGCGGACCTCATGGCAGGCCAGCGCGTCGATTTTCGATCGGACGACGCCGGCCGCGCACTTTCCGCCGGCACGGCACCATTGCCCCGTCCCGCCGTCGTCCGTCCCGGCAGTGTGGACGCACTGGCCGGACCCCTCGCCCCGCCCACCCGGGTCACCCGCGAGCTCACCCCCGCTTCCATCACCCGCCTTCCAAACGGCAACCAGGTGGTGGACTTCGGCCAGAACATCCACGGTTGGATCCACCTCACGCAGCTGGGGGCGCCGGGCGAAGTTGTCACGCTGGAATACGCCGAGGCCCTCGGCAGCGACGGCGACGCCACCCGGGACCACCTGCGTCCGCACAATTTCCGCTCACCAGGGGCGTTCCTCGACGCCGGCCAGGTGGACACGGTCATCTCCTCCGGCGCACCCGGCGAGGTCTTCGAACCCCGCCACACCACCCACGGCTTCCAGTACGTGTCCGTGCAGGGCCTTAGCCGGGACCTGCATCCGGGGGACATCACCGGCTGCCTGGTCCGGACGGACCTGGAACGCTTAGGCACCTTCCGGTGCAGCGACGAGCGGCTGAACACGCTCCACGACATCGCGGAATGGAGCTTCCTGGGGAACTCCTGCGAAGTCCCTACCGATTGTCCCCAGCGCGAGAAAGCGGGCTGGACCGGAGACTGGCAGTTGTTCGTCCCCGCCGCCGCCTACCTGTACGACGTCACCGGGTTCTCCCGCAAGTGGCTGCGGGACGTCCGAGCGGACCAATGGGAGAACGGCGTCATCGCCAACATTTCACCGTCGGCCGGCCCCGCCGTCACCTCGGCCGACTTCATGGGCTTCACCAACGGCTCCGCCGGCTGGGGCGACGCAATCGTCATGGTGCCGTGGGAGCTCTACCTGGCCACCGGTGACGCCTCGATCCTGGCCGAAAACTTTGACGCGATGAAGCGCTGGCTCGGCTTCGTCCGGACCTCCGCCGAAACCCAGCGGCACCCCGCCAGGGCCGCCGCGCACCCCACCCCGGCACCGCACGAACAATACCTGTGGGACACGGGCTTCCATTTCGGCGAATGGATGGAACCGGACGGCCCCGAGCCGGACCTCTTCGCCGCCCGCAGCGCCGACAACGGCATCGTGGCCACCGCCTACTACCGCCACACCACGGACCTGATGGCACGCATCGCCAGCGTTTTGGGGCGCCACGACGAGGCGGCCGAGCTGGCAGAACTCTCGGGCCGGATCCGGGACGCCTGGGAAACGGAATACCTCGGACCGGACGGCCACGTCACCCAACCGAGCCAGGCCAACTGCGTCCGCGCCTTGGCCTTCGGCCTGGTCGGCTCCGACCGCCGTGCCGGGGTCACCGCGCAGCTGGCGGAGCTGATCCGGGACGCCGGCACGCACCTGGGCACGGGCTTCCTGGCCACGCCCTACCTGCTCCCCGCCCTTGCCGACAACGGTGAACTGGACCTGGCCTACAAGCTGCTCATGCAGGACACGGAACCGTCCTGGCTGGCCATGGTGGACCGCTGCGCCACCACCGTGTGGGAGCTGTGGAACGGTATCGACGCCGCCGGCACCGCACACCAGTCCCTCAACCACTACAGCAAGGGGGCCGTGGTGACCTTCCTGCACCGGTATACGGCCGGGCTGCGCCAGGCACCGGGAAGCGCCGGCTGGGAACGGATCATCATCGAGCCACGCCCCGGCGCCGGGCTGGCCTCCGCCTCCACCTCCCATCTGGGGCCACGCGGCCTGATCCAGGTGGAGTGGGCCGTGGCGGAGGGGGCAGCGTCCCCGGGGAAACAGCACGACGCCGGGCTGACGCTCACTGCCACGATCCCCGCCGGCACCACCGCGGAGGTGCTGCTGCCCGGCGAACCGGCCGTCGTCGTCGGGCCGGGAATCCATACTTTCGTTGCCGCCACCGGTGGGGACGCTGCCAAACCCGAACTGATGAGGAGCACACTATGACAGTGGAAGACGCTACCGGCATACTCGACCCCGCCCGTCCTGACGTTTCCCGGCCTGGCGGCAGGGACGTTCCGGCGTTCCCCGTCTTTGACGCGCCCGGAACACCGGAGCAGGTCTCCGACGTGTCCGCAGTGCACCGGGAAATCACGTATGCCCGGGCCATCGGGTTCCGGCCGCTGAAGCTGGACATCTGGCTGCCGCGCCAGGCGTCCGGCCCCACACCGCTGGTGCTCTGGGTGCACGGTGGCGCGTTCCAGCTGGGCGACCGCCGGGAACTGCCGCCCACGTTCGCACCCAACTCGGTGTTCCGGCTGCTCAACGAGGCCGGCATTGCCTGTGCCACGGCTGACTACCGGCACTCCCTTGAGGCACCCTTCCCCGCCCAGCTCCACGACCTCAAAGCCGCCGTCCGGTACCTGCGCGAATTTGCCGCAGAGCTGAACGTCGACCCGGACCGGTTCGGCGCCTGGGGTGAATCTGCCGGCGGCCACCTGGTGGCCCTCCTTGGACTGACCGGCAACCACGGCGGCCTTGAAGGCGGACTTGGTGCGCAAGGGCACTCCAGTGGCGTCAGCGCCGTCGTCGACTTTTACGGTGTTTCCTCGCTGGTGGACATCCCTCCCATGTCCATGCCTGAGGGCCTTTTTCCCGCTGCCCTGACCGCGGCGGTGCCGCCGGGCATGTCCCTGCAGCCTGAGTACATGCTGGTGGGCGGCTCGGATGATCCGGAGCTGCTGGCTGCGGCCAGCCCGGTCAGCTACGTGGACGCCGGCGCCGCCCCGTTCCTCCTGGTGCACGGTGACTCCGACGGGCTGGTACCGCATTCGCAGACCGACCTGCTGGCCGCTGCGCTCGCCGAGGCGGGGGTGGAGCATGAGGTGGTGACCATCGAGGGCGCCGACCACTGCTTCTTCGGCGCGGAGGACAGGATGGCGGACATCCTCGACTCTGCCGTCCGCTACTTCTCCAGGAAGCTGGGCACGCCATGACACCACGGACAGAGCCGACGGCGGTTGCCGCGGAGGCTCCCACGGCCGGCGGCCCGGGGGGAACCGCCGACGGTTTCGCCGAATACCTTGCCAGCCCTGAAGGCCCGCGGTTCCTGAATCCCGACGCCGTCCGGACGCCTGGCCCCGACGTCCCCATCCACACGGTCACTGCGGACGGGCGGCACGGGCCGGTGTCGCTCCGGATCTACGGCGAAGCATCCGGAACCGGCAGCCCGGCCCTGGTGTGGCTGCACGGCGGCGGCTTCGTCAGCGGCAGCGTGGACATTCCCGAATCTGATTACCTGGCCCGGGTGCTTGCGGACCGGGGGACGCCGGTGCTGTCCGTTGACTACCGGCTGGCACGGGACGGGGTCTCCTACCCCATTCCGCATGACGATGCCCTGACGGGATGGTTCTGGGCGCGGAAGAACGCCGCATCCCTGGGGCTGGATCCGGACCTGCTCTGTTTGGGCGGTGCCGGTGCCGGCGGCAACCTTGCCGTGGGCGCCGCGCTCTACCTGGTTGACGCGGGCAAGCCGCTGCCGGCCAAGCTCCTGCTGGCCTACCCCTTCCTTCATGCCGAACTCCCGCCGCCGGCCGGCGGCCTCGACGAGGCGGTCATGGCCGGCCTGCCCCGGCATTTACGGTTCACCCTGGAGGACTGCATCCGCACGGCGGAGAACTACGTGGGCGGACCTGTCAGCATGGCGCCGTCCTATGCGATGCCCGGGTATGCCGATCCCGCCGGCCTTCCGCCCACAGCGCTCCTGGCCTGCGAATACGACGACGCCCGCGGCTCGACCGAGCTTTTTGCTTCCTCGTTGGAGCGGGCCGGGGTTCCGGTGTCCTCCTTCCTGGCCCGGGGTGCCGTCCACGGCCACCTCAACCACACGGCAGGGCTTCCCGAGGGGCAGCCCGCCCTGGACTTCCTGGCGGCGGAACTGGCGGCGGTTCGGGCGGCATAGGCGGTGGGGTCCTACGCCCTGACCCGGAAAATTCGCGGGTGAGGAGTTCCGGCGGCAGGCCGGGGTCCTCCCAGGGGAACGCCCGCCACGCGTCAATGACCCCGGTCCGCAGCCAGAAGGCCTCTTCGCCGCTGAGCTGGTGCGGGTCCAGGGGACCGGGCCGTAGGTATCGATGTATGGCGTGTACTGCCGGCGGACGTCGTCAGGATCCCACGCCTCAAGCAGCGGCCGTCCGCGCAGAGCGGCGGGCCCAGATCTAGAGATGGGTGGCGACGCCAGAGCGTAGGCTGACGCCAACTATGCCGGCTTCGAAAAAGTCACGATCCCTCTCGATGACTGGCAATCAAAGTGGCTTTCATTTTCCGAAGTCGTCTGCACACGCTGCCCCGAAAGTACGGGACGTGTGCAGACGGGTATGGAAATCGGAGTGTTCAAAGTCCACTGCAGGAGGCGTCATTTTGGTCGAGAGTCTTCGGCACGAAAGCTCCAAGGCCGTGCCCTCACTGCCGGGGAGCGATCACGTTCGCCACCGCCATGCCTTCACGGGTCCGGGCGCGAACAAAGTCGGATTCAAATTCCGCGACCATGCCAGGGACGTTGAACAGCAGCTTTCCAGCCGGGTCATGGAGATCGTCGATGCTGCCTCCAATGTTGAGGATTACGCCCTTGCGTGTGAGTTCGTCGGCAATATCCCTTGCGTCCGGCAGGGACCTTGCCAACCGGTCAAGTTTGGTGACAACGAAGGTGTCGCCGTTGCGGCACGCCGCCAGGTTCTTTTTCAGGCCGGGCAGGTCACGCTTAGTGCCGGCAAATCCGTGGTCGGCGTGGACCATGTCGACGTCGGCTCCCAGGCCGTGGAGGGCATGACGCTGGGCGGTGAGGTCCTGGTTGCTGGTCGAGCAGCGGGCATTACCGATGAGCATGATTGGGCTGTAGCGTATAAGGCCCCTTCACCGGGCATTAATTCGGGCGGGGTATACGGGAATCCTGGAAAGCCGGAAACCCGCGGAAGTACAGAGAGCCGAAAGGCTGCGCCGGAGCGGCCGGTGAACGACCGGCTTGCGGGCGCATTGGTCGAACCCTCGTCCACGGTCAGGCGGTGAGGCCTCTAGTACCGGGAGGCCGGCGGGTCGACAATTGGGAATTGAGGAACAGAGCCAGGTATGGAGGCACACTGTGTCTCCGAATCAGGAGGTGCACTCGTCATGTTCTAGTCGGGTTGGGTCCGCTCCTGGAGGCGCCGGGGAAGCGATCTACCGGAATTTCAAGCGCGCGGTGAGCGATGTACGGGAAAGTTCGGTGCATCAATGAAGTGCCGGCTCCTAGAATGACTCGATGGACCTTTCGGATCTCGGTACGCCGACCGGGCCGATGATCCGCGTCCACGGCGGGTTCGCCAACCGGATGTACCGACTCGACACCGATCAGGGGTCGTTCGCGGTGAAAGAGTTGAACCTCGTCGACCGCCGCCGGACCTATCGCGTCGAGGACGTGTTCAGTTTTGAACGGGCGGCCTTCGCTGCCGGCATTCCGATGCCGGAGCCGCTCTCGGCCAGCCACTACACGCTTGTTCACCGGTGGGTCGAAGGCGAGAAGGTGCCCGAAGCGCCGGTGTCGGCGGCGTACGCGTTTGAGATCGGTGAGATCCTCGCGCGCATCCACGCGCTCGACGTCGCGTGGACCGGTGTGTCGGTCGAGGACCCGAAGTCAAGGGACTGGGCCGAGCTCGCCGCGCGGGCGGTGGCCACCCGGCAACCGTGGGCCGACGAGCTCGCCTCCCATGTCGAGACGTTCCTCGCGATTGCCCACTTCGTCGAGACCTGCGAACGGCCCGGCCCCGTCGTGCTGACCCACGGGGACATCCAACCATGGAACCTGCTCGCTCGAGAGGGACGGCCGGTGGTGCTCGACTGGGAGCTCTCGGGGATGCTCGACCTGTCCGGTGAGCTCGGCTCGACCGCGCTGAGCCTCGCGAAGGGACCTGGCTTCAACGACATCAAGCCCGCCATTTTCCGCTCGGTTCTCGACGGCTATGTCGCGGGGGGCGGGGCGCTGCCGCCGCCAGGTCCAAGCTGGTTTGTTTTCATGATTGGCGGCTGGCTGGGGCACACGAGGTGGAACATCCTCCGGTGCCTCGCCGGCGTCGAGGCGAGCACCGGCCCTGACCTCGCGCTGTCGCACGATTCCGTGCGCAACGGGGTGCGCGGCCTCCCCGAGCTGTTCCGCCGACTTCCGGAGCTCGAGGCGCTGCTCGTGTGACAGTGACGCGGGAATCGGGAGCGCAGCTTACACCGCGGACCAAGCACCGCCCCACAGGAGCAGGAGCGCCCTTTAGGCCGGCATCAGAGTCCTGTTCGACCTCGCTGACAGCCTCCGCGCCGCCCCGGGCCACCTCGAACAAGCGCAGCACACGCCCTACGAAACCCCAGCCCCCCAATACGCAACCGCCAGACGACTGACGACGCATGGCTCTGCTGGAATGTCCCGGTGAGGGATCCCCAAGCGGGCGCCCCAGCGTCGCTCGGTTTACTTCGATTTCAAGGAGATGGTCTCTGTGGTCGCTTCTTCGACTGCAGGCTTCCCGTAGATCAGTGCATACCGGGAGTACGGCTCTGGCTGATCGTTTTTGGAGGTATGGTGATCCTCCCAGCGGAGGAAAATCTCGAAGGGATTTCCTCCTGCTTTGCTTCTTGCCCAGGCGATAACGTCAGTGACTTCTCTGGCATCGGTGATATCCCATTCATCAACGAGCCAGGCGAAATTCATGGCCGGCGGTGGAAACCAAAAACGCACTCTGTAGCTCGGCGGTAGATCGCCACCTCCGACGGAGTCATCTGGAGCAGCTCGCACAATCCGCATAGGCCCGAGCCTACGCCGCGAAGTCGGGAGCAGGTGGCCCATGCACCATCCTTTACAGGGCGCATGGGAAACCGAACTGAAGACGTTGCTCGACCTTGCCGGTATTCATATCCGCTGCTCAGTGCCTTGCAGGTCACTCCAATGGAGGCTCCGTCTCCGTGAGATCGACGCGTTGCTCAGGCCGCGGCGTCGTGGCATGGGCCGAGCCCGCAGGAGAGCCATCAGGGTGCTCCAACCCTGCGTTGGACTCCGCATCTCCGTGCGCGATAACCTCGACTGCCACAGAATCCCAGCGATAGACGATGGTGCCGGTGGCGGGACGCTGCGATGTGATGTAGAAAAGTCCGGGCCAAGCTAGGGCGCCGATTGGCGGTCCATCGGGATCCGGGTTCGCTAGGCTCACGCCAGCTTCCCATGCCACATCGCGACCGAGATGAAATGGCAGCCCGACAACATCAGGCACCGTTACCCGGTCGGCGGACCTTTCTTTCATGCTCTAAATTTACTCCGAAGGTATCCGAGGCAACGGCGTCCGGTGGGGATCCCCCAGCGGGCACAGTTTGTCGAGGGTGGCCAGCGGCGACTGGCGAGATGAAGATGGAGGTAGTCCAATCCAATTAGGGGCAAGGTGACAAGCGCTTTTCGATGGAGCCGGGTCGGCCTGGTCTTGACAGCAGTGGCAGGGGCGGCGTTAATCCTTCTGGCGTTTCCGCTCACTTTGTTCCTGGCTGACGGACTGCCCATCCGCCCTTTTTCTGCAGTTCTTTGCATTGGGGGTGCCGGAATCCTAGCTCTTGGTCTGTCCGCCGCCAGTTTCTTACGTCGTGGGACCCGTGCAAAAGAGTTTTGCACCATCGGATCGGGCATGGTCGGCATGGCCAGCCTCGTTATTGGAGCACTTACCCTTGTCCAGCTCTATACCGCGATCTAGCTGGGTGCCTTGGCTGAAAAACCAAAACTCACTTTCGGTGCCGGACAACTACATCCGGGTCGGCGGCGCCCGGTAAAGGATCCTTCAGCGGGCGCTCGGATGACGTGTACGGCATAGGCCGTGTCTAGGCGGCTCTGCCGTGGGGACCCGGCGTTTGACGGGAGGCGTCAGGGGATTCTGGGTCGTCCGAAACCTCGTCGAAGAAACGTCGGGGTCGTGGTAGCCACAGCGGGACGATGAGAATTACAGAAATCCAGCCGGACGCCTACTCCGCCGCGCCCCACAGGGCCTTGCGCAAAAGCCGCTTCAGTTCCTGGGACTCACCGTCGGTCAGTCCGGCCAGCTGGTGAAGTTCCGCGGCGTCCAGGGCTGCCCGGGCCTTGGTATGCATCCTGCGGCCCTCGGCCGTGGAGACGATGATCTTGGCGCGCCGGTCCTGCTTCCCCTGCGCCCTTTCCACCAGGCCGCGGCGCTCCAGGTCGTCCACCAAGGTGACCACCTGGCTCGGGTCCAGGCTGAGGAAGTCCGCCAGTTCCCGCTGCGTCGGCTCCAGACCGCTGCACGCCAGCGTCAGGACCGAGAAGGAGCGCTCCCGCAGGCCAAAGTCAGCCAGGGCTTTGTTGTTCAGCACCGAGCCGGCGGCGTGCAGTTTGGCCAGCAGCAGGCCCACATCACTGCCGATCCTCGCTGCCGCAAGGCGGGGGGTCTGAACTTCGGTGCCCAAGGTGGCCATCACAACTCCGGTGTAAAAAACAATCGTTGACTTTTTCAATGATCCGTAATTTCATTGATCCCAACAAGGATCTCACACCGCAGTGGGACCACCCCAACGGCTTCGGCCGGCGCATGCGAAGGAGCAGGCCAATGAGCTTGAACGGCAAGGTTGCAATCGTCACCGGCAGCGGGCAGGGCCTTGGCCTTGCCTACGCACGGGAACTGGCCCGCCAGGGCGCCGCCGTCGTCATCAACGACGTGAACGCCGAGACTGCCGCCCAGGCTGTGGCGCAGATCGAGGCCGACGGCGGCCGGGCCGCCGCGGTGGTGGTTCCGGTAGGGACGACGGACGCCGCCAAGGCGCTGGTGGCCGGAGCAGTGGACACGTTCGGACGGCTGGACATCCTGGTCACCAACGCTGGAATCCTGCGGGACAAGTCCCTGCTGAAGATGACGGACGAGGACTTCGACCTGGTCATCAACGTCCACCTTAAGGGCACTTTCACCTGCGTCCGGGAGGCCTTCGCGTATTTCAAGGAGAACAACGTGCAGGGCCGCATCATCACCATCGGGTCGCCCACCGGGCAGCGCGGCAACTTCGGCCAGACCAACTATGCGGCGGCGAAGGCCGGGATCGTGGGCATGGTCCGGACCTGGGCGCTGGAAATGAAGAAGGCAGGCGTCTCGGTTAACAGCGTCATTCCCGTGGCAGCCACCCCCATGACCAAGACCGTCCCCTACTTTCAGAAGGCAGTGGAGGCGGACGAGCGCGGCGAGGCCATGCCGTCCTTCTTCCGCCATGACCTGGGCTTTGGAACGGCCGACGACGTCGCCGGGCTGGTCGCCTTCCTCGCCTCCGACGAGGCCGCCGCCATCACCGGCCAGGCCATCGGCGCCGGCGGTGACCGGCTGCAGGTCTGGACCCACCCGGAAGCGGCCACCACCGAGTACCGTGAGGGCGGCTGGAGCTATGAGGCGCTGCAGGAAGACGCCGGCCAGCTGTTCACCCCGGAAACGCTGCAGAGCTACGGCGAGGAATTCCTGCCACTGCCGGAGGACCTCAAGCCCGAACCGGCCCAGGTACGCTGATCATGGCAACGGACCGCTACGAGCTGGACGTCGACGCCAGCAAGCTCGACGCCATCGACATGCACGTCCACCTCGAGGTGGACAGCTGCGGCCACGGCTCCCTGCCCGAGGAACTGACCGAAGCCTCCGCCAAGTACTTCAAGGCCGAGGACCGCACCCCCTCCCTGGACCGCATCGCCGAGGTGTACCGCGAACTGAACATGGCCGCCGTCGTCTTCACCGTGGACGCCCGCATCCAGCTCAAGCACGAACCCAACAGCATCCCGGAGCTCATCGCCGGCGCCGCCCGGAACAATGACGTCCTGATCCCGTTCGGCAGCGTCGATCCACGCACCGGCGAAGACGCCATCGCCGGAGCAAAGCACCAGGCCGTTGAACTCGGCGCCCGCGGCTTCAAGTTCCACCCGTCCCTGCAGGGTTTCGACCCGTCCAGCGAACGCTTCTACCCGCTGTGGGAGACCCTCCAGGAACTGGGCCTGCCGGCCATCTTCCACACGGGTCAGAACGGCATGGGAGCGGGCCTGCCCGGCGGGTACGGCATCAAGCTCGCCTACTCCAACCCGTTGCTGCTGGACGCCGTGGCCGCGGACTTCCCGGGCCTGCAGATCATCATGGCCCACCCCTCGGTGCCATGGCAGGACGAGGCCAACTCGATCGCCACGCACAAGGCCAACGTGTTCATCGACCTCTCCGGTTGGTCGCCCAAGTACTTTCCGGAGTCCCTGGTGAAGGCTTCCAATTCCTACCTGCAGGACAAAGTGCTGTTCGGCACCGACTTCCCGCTGATCACCCCGCAGAAATGGCTCGGTGCCTTCGCGGACCTGCCCCTGAAGGACGAGGTCCGGCCCAAGATCCTCAAGGACAACGCGGTGCGCCTCCTCGGGCTGGGCGGCTGAGATGGGCACCAGCAGCACGACGACGGCTGCGGGCGTGGGTGCCCGGCTCTACCAAGCGGCGGACTGGTACGACGCGGAGTCCCTGCTCACTCAAGACGAGCGCCGGGTCCTGTCCCGGCTGCGTGACTTCCTGGACCGGGAAGCAAAACCCCTGCTGGCCGAGTATTGGGAACGCGGGGAGTTCCCGGAGCAACTCGCCCGCCCCCTGATCGACCTGGACCTGATGGAACCTGCGGAACTCACCAAAGACGGGCCCGCGCGCGGAATCTACCAGGGCTTCCGGATCTTCGAACTTGCCCGCACCGATGCCTCGCTGGCCACCTGGTACACCGCCCAGGCCGGCCTGTTCCGCACCGCCATCCGGGTGGGCGCCTCGGCGGAGCAGCAGCGCGAGTGGATGCCCCGGGTCATCGACTTCTCGCTCAAGGGCGTCTTCTCCCTGACCGAGCCCGAGCATGGATCGGACATCGCCGGCGGCCTCTCCACCACCGCACGCCGTGAAGGGGACGGCTGGATCCTTGACGGCGCCAAGCGCTGGATCGGCGGCGCCGCCACCGCGGACGTCCTGGCCGTCTTCGCCAGGGATGCAGCCGACGGACAGGTCAAGGCCTTCCTCGTGGACCGGGAGGCCGACGGGGTCACGCTGGAGAAGATCCACGGGAAGACGGCCCTGCGGATGATGCAGAACGCCCACATCACGTTGGAAGGCGTCCGTGTTCACGAGTCCATGCGGCTGCACAACGTGGACTCGTTCAGGGACGTCGCGGCGATGCTCCGGGCCATGCGCTCGGACGTCGCCTGGATCGCCACCGGAATAGCCGCAGGTGCCTTCGAGGCAGCCCTTGCCTACGTCAACGAACGCCGTCAGTTCGGACGCACCCTGGGTTCCTTCCAGCTGGTCCAGGAGAAACTGGCCCGCATGCTGGGGAACGTCACGGCCAGCCTGTCCCTGGTGGTCAGGCTCACCGAGCAGCAGGCCAAAGGCATTTACCGCGACCAGGACTCGGCCCTGGCCAAGATGCAGACATCCCTGTTCATGCGCGACACCGTAGCGCTGGCCCGCGAAGTGGTGGGCGGAAACGGCATCACCCTCGCGGCCGACGTCGCGCGGTTCCACGCCGACGCCGAGGCCGTCTACTCCTACGAAGGCACCCACGAGATCAACGCCCTCATCATCGGCCGCGCCCTCACGGGCGAAAGCGCCTTCACCCGCTGAACCACTACTTCTTCACCCAACAAACAACTGCCAGGAGGCAACGATGCCCAATCTCGTCGTCGATTTCGACACCCTGCTCACCCTGTCCGGCAAGGACCTCGGCACCACCGACTACCGCCAGATCACCCAGGACCAGATCAACCAGTTCGCGGACGCCACCGACGACCAGCAGTGGATCCACACCGACCCCGAACGCGCCAAAGACGGCCCGTTCGGCGCCCCCATCGCGCACGGCTTCCTCACCCTGTCGCTGATCATCCCGTTCTGGGGAGAGCTGTTCGACGTCGACGGCGTCACCACCAAGGTCAACTACGGCCTGGACAAGGTCCGCTTCACCTCCCCGGTGAAGGTCGGCTCCAAGGTCCGCATGCAGGCCACCATCGCCGACGTCACCGAGGTCAAGGGCGGCGCCCAGATCAAGGTCAACGCCACCATCGAGATCGAAGGCCAGGAACGGCCCGCCGTCGTCGCCGAATTCCTGGCCCGCTTCTACAAGTAAGCCGCTTCAACCAGTAACAGCCGATCCAAACCCAGGCTGCGCCCTCCGGCGCCGCCGCCTCAGGCAACCCCAAAAACCCCACATTCCTCCGTCTTTAGGAACGGCCATGTCCGGACACACCACGCTCGCACCCGCGGGCACGGCCGCCAAGCGCAAGGAAGCGCGCACGGTCATCCTGTCCAGCTATTTGGGCAGCACCATCGAGTTCTACGACTTCCTGTTGTACGCCACGGCCGCAGCGGTGGCCTTCCCCAAGGTCTTCTTCGCCGGCACGGACGAATGGGTGGGCGTGGTGGCGGCCTACGCCACCTTCGCCGCCGGGTACGTGGCCAGGCCGCTGGGCGGCGTCATCTTCGGCCACTTCGGTGACAAGGTGGGCCGCAAGGGGATGCTGATCATCTCGATGGCCATGATGGGCATCGCCTCCACCCTCATCGGCCTGATCCCGGGCGCCGGCGTCATCGGGCCGTGGGGCGCCGTGATCCTGGTGCTCCTGCGGGTCTGCCAGGGCATCGCCGTCGGCGGTGAATGGGGCGGCGCCGCGCTCATGGCACTGGAGCACGCGGACCCGAAACGGCGCGGCTTCGCGGCGTCGTTCGTCAACGCCGGCGCGCCTACCGGCGCCGTGCTGGGCACCCTGGTGATGGGTGCCTTCTCAGCCCTTCCGCAGGACGCTTTCCTTGCCTGGGGCTGGCGGGTGCCGTTCCTGCTGTCCTTTGTGCTCCTGATCGTGGGCATGTTCGTCCGCCTCCGGGTCTCGGAAAGCCCCATTTTCGCCGAAGCGGTGGCCCAGGAGGAGGCCCAGGCCGGCACCAAGCGCAAGATCCCGCTCCTTGAGGTGCTGCGCCGGCCCAAAGCGCTGATCATGATCATGTTCGCCGGCGCCGCCGGGTTCGGCCTGCAGGTGGTGCTGCCCACCTTCTCGGTCACCTATGCCGTCTCCAAGGGCGCACCCCAGCAAGGTGTGCTGTACGCGTTCGCCGGGGCCTCGGCCATCTCCATCGTCTTCGTCCTCCTGGGCGGCCGCCTGTCAGACCGGTTCGGCCGCCGGCCCGTGATGATCGCCGGCCTGGCCCTGTTCATCGCCTACCTGTTCCCGATGTTCGGCATGCTGGGCTCCGGCAATGTCGGCTTGGTCTTCGTGGCATTTACCGTGGCGCTGGTCCTGCACTCATCCCTGTACGGGCCGCTGGCAGCGTTCGTGTCCGAACAGTTCGGCACCACGTCCCGCTACACCGGTGCCGCGGTGGGGTACCAGCTGGCCACCCTCATCGGCGCAGGGTTCACCCCGGGCATCATCGCCGGTCTCTATAAGGATTCCGGCCAGAGCATCGTTCCGGTGGTGGTGTTCCTGTCCGTCATGGCCCTCGTATCGATTGTCTTCATCGCCCTGACGCGGGAATCTAAGAACAACGACCTCACCACGGTCCGTTAGGAGAACCATGGACAACAACGGAGTTGGATCCTGGCTGCAGCGCCGCCGGCACAAATCAGGTTCCAAGGCAGCCCTCATTTCCGGAACCAGCACCCTTGGCTACGAGGAACTGGCCGAGCGGGCCGACCGCCTGGCCAACGCACTCCGGGGCCGCGGAGTGGTCAAGGGGGACCGGGTGGCGTACCTGGGCGAGAACCACCCGTCCTTCGTGGAGACCTTCTTCGCCTGCGGCCTGCTGGGCGCCATCTTCGTCCCGCTCAACACCCGGCTGGCTCCGCCTGAACTTCAGTTCCAGCTGGAGGATTCCGGGGCCCGGCTCCTGGTCAACGCGGCCGCCCTGGAACCGTCCGCGTCCGCCGCGGCGGAGGGGACAGGGGTCACCCATCGCCTGGTGATGGCGGCCGACGGCGGGACGGAACCTTCCGCCGGCACCTCACCCGCCGCCGTCGTTCCCTGTGAGGTGGCACCCTACGAAGAGGCGCTGCGGGCGGCGGCGCCGGACCACCCCGACGTGCCGGTGGGGCACGATGACGGGGCAATGATCCTCTACACCTCGGGGACCACCGGGAAACCCAAGGGTGCGCTCCTGACCCACGGGAACATCACGTGGAACTGCATCAACACCATCGTGGACATGGACCTGAACCGCAACGACGTGGCACTGATGATCTCGCCGTTGTTCCATGTAGCATCGCTGGACATGGGCCTGCTGCCGATGCTCCTGAAGGGCGCCACCGTGGTGCTGGAAGCCAAGTTCGATCCCGCCAGGGTCCTGGAACTGGTCGAGCAGCACAAGGTGACCACCCTCAACGGGGTGCCCACCACGTTCCAGCTGCTCTGCGAACACCCGGGCTGGGAGGGGGCGGACCTCAGCTCCCTGGACAAGCTCACGTGCGGCGGCTCCGCCATTCCCCGCCGGGTCCTGGATGCGTACGAGGACCGCGGCATCGGGTTCACCAGCTGCTACGGCATGACCGAAACAGCGCCGGGAGTCACCATGCTCCCCGTGGCGCGGTCACGGGAGAAGGCCGGTTCGGCAGGCCTTCCGCACTTCTTCACCGACGTCCGGATCGCCGATCCCATGGGCGGCGCCGTGGCTCCCGGGGAGGTGGGGGAGATCCAGATCTCCGGGCCCAACGTGATCAAGGAGTACTGGAACCGGCCTGAGGCGACGGCCGCAAGCTACGCCGATTCGGTCTGGTTCCGCTCCGGGGACATGGGCTACCGGGACGGGGAAGGCTTCCTGTTTGTCTCCGATCGGCTCAAGGACATGATCATCTCCGGCGGGGAGAACATCTACCCGGCCGAGGTGGAGGCTGTCATCGCCGAGCACAGCGCCGTGGGCAGCGTGGCCGTTATCGGTGTCCCGGACGAGAAATGGGGCGAGGTGCCGCAGGCGATCGTGACCCTGCGGGAGGGCGAATCGCTGACGGAGGAGCAGCTGCGGAGCTTCCTCGACGGCCGGCTGGCCCGGTACAAGATTCCCAAGTCCCTGGTGGTGGTGGCCGAGATGCCCCGCACAGCCAGCGGGAAGATCCGCAAGATGGAGCTCCGCAAACAGCTCTGACGGGTGAACGTCCTGGCGCGGCAGGGCTCCGCCGTTGTTACCCTTCCCGGTCATCAATTGGCGGAGCCCGGCCGGCCGGTGTCACCATGATTGGATGCTTGAGGCAACTAAACCCCAGAATTCCCCGGACGGGGCACCCGCCAACCCTGCGCTGGAAGCGGAAAGCCGGATCGCCCGCATCGCGGTGACGGTGTTCCCGCTCCTGGTGGTGGCCGCAGGCATCGCCGGCTTCCTGCTTCCCGCAGTCTTCAAGCCCATGGGACAGGGCGTGCCCTACCTGCTGGGCATCATCATGTTCTGCATGGGCCTGACCCTGACCCCGCCGGATTTCGCGGCGGTGGCCAAGCGGCCATGGGCGGTGGCCCTCGGAATCGTGGCGCACTACGTCATCATGCCCGGTGCCGGCTGGCTCATCGCCGGAGCCCTCAACCTCAACCCCGAACTCGCTGTCGGCGTCATCCTGGTGGGCTGCGCACCCTCCGGAACCGCTTCCAATGTGATGGCGTTCCTGGCCAAGGGCGACGTTGCCCTCTCGGTCGCCGTCGCCTCCGTTTCAACCCTGATCGCCCCGATCGTCACGCCGCTGCTGGTCCTGTTCCTGGCCGGCTCGTACCTGCAGATCGACGCCGCCGGCATGGTGCTGGACATCGTCAAGACGGTGCTCCTGCCCGTGGTCGCCGGACTGCTGGCCCGGCTGTTCCTCAAGAAGCTCGTTGCGAAGGTGCTGCCCGCGCTGCCCTGGGCCTCCGCCGTCGTGATCTCCCTGATCGTGGCCATCGTGATGGCCGGCAGCGCCAACAAGATCCTCGACGCCGGTGCCATCGTGTTCCTTGCCGTGGTGCTCCACAACGGTTTCGGCCTGGGCCTGGGCTACCTGGCCGGCAAGCTGGGCCGCCTGGACGACAAGGCCCGCCGTGCCCTGGCGTTCGAAGTGGGGATGCAGAACTCCGGCCTTGCATCGACGCTGGCCATCGCGCACTTCACCCCGCTCGCTGCACTCCCGTCCGCCGTTTTCTCCCTGTGGCACAACATCTCCGGCGCCATCGTTGCGGCGTGGCTGGCCAGGCGTCCGCTGAAGGAAGAGCCACCGGCGCAGGAAGCGCGCTGACCGAACCGTCCGGGTCATCCCCGGGCTCCTGCCAGTCACCGTGCGGTCCTCAGCGAACCAGTTTCATTCAGTGAAACCACCCGCGCATCCGGACCCGCCCATGCCCCACAGTTGAGTCCATGAACGCGGACCACACCTTGGTCCGGCGCCCGGCAACGCCGGGACAGAGGCAACAGGACAGAAACGGCGCGGCACACATGGAGTCAACGATGACGGCACTGCGGATCCTCCGGGGGATCGAGTTCGGCCGGCCACAGAACGCGGACCCGCTGCTGCTGGACCTTTACCTTCCGGCGGCGGCGCCTGCGGCAGGCGCGGGCAGCCGCCAGGCCGGCCTCCCCGCCGTCGTCCATTTCCACGGCGGCGGCTGGCGGACGGGGGAGCGGTCCTCCCTGGGCCCTGGCGTGGACGGTTTCCGCCTCAGCCCCATTGAGCAGCTCGCGGCCGCCGGCTTCGTGGTGGCCTCGGCCGACTACCGCCTGACGGACACCGCTACCTTCCCGGCGCAGCTGCTGGACGCCAAAGCAGCCGTCCGCTGGCTCCAGGCCCACGCTGTTGAGTACGGGGTGGACCCGGACCGGATCTACGCCTGGGGTGACTCCGCCGGCGGCCACCTGGCCAGCCTCCTCGGCCTGACGTCAGGAAGCGCGGAATTTGTGGACCCGGCCCCTAGCCCCGATGCTGACGGGGGCAGCCAAGTGGCCGGCGTCGTGGCCTGGTACCCGCCCACTGACCTTGCGGCCATGGGGTCCCAGGCGCGGCCTGACGCCGTTGCACGCGCCGACGACCCCGGCTCCCGGGAATCCCTGCTGATCGGCGCCCAGCCGGCGGACGCCCCCGCCAAAGCACGCGCCGCCAGTCCCGCCACCTACGTGCACCCGGACGCGCCGCCGTTCCTGCTGATCCATGGCACGGCCGACCGCTTCGTCCCCGTGGAACAGTCCACCGCCTTCGCCGCCGCGCTGGAAGCCGCCGGAAACGTCGTCGACCTCCTCCTGCTGGAGGACGCGGACCACATGTGGCAGCTCCCGGACCGCAGCACCACGGCCGCGGAACAGGCCACCGCCGCCACCATCGAGTTCTTCCGCCGCCAGGCGGACCTGCACTGATTTGCCAACCCTTGCCCGGTGTGTACGCGCACTCCGGGAACCGGACCTGAAAGGCCCCCATGCAGTTCATCGGCATCACCCACCACGGCGAACCCTGGGCAGCCACCCTCGCCGGTTCCCGCGTCCTCCCGCTCGCACCCGTCCCCGGCTTCTGGGCCGACGCCGAGGGCTGGCAGGACAAGGCCGCGGGCCTGGTTGCCGGCGCGGCAGGCAGTGAAGGGTCCGACGCCGGCGCCTGGCTGGAGCGCGCCAGCGTCACCGAGGTGCCGCTGGTCCCGGCCTCGGCCCGGGTCATCTGCGTCGGGCTGAACTACAAGGCACACGTTGCCGAGGGCAGCTTCAAGGACCAGGAACTGCCCCCGTACCCCACCCTGTTCGCCCGCTGGACGGCGTCCCTGTCGGTGGGCAACGTCCCGGTCCCCGTCCCCGCCGGTGAAGACGGGCTGGACTGGGAAGGTGAAGTGGCGGCATACATCGGCCGCCGGGTCGAGTCAGTGGACGAATCCGCCGCCGGGGACGCCGTCTTTGGCTACTCCACGTTCAACGACATCACCTCGCGCAGGGCCCAGAAGCTCACCTCGCAGTGGACCCTGGGCAAGAACGGCGATTTCAGCGGGCCGCTGGGCCCCCTGGTCAGCCGTGACGAGGTGGGGGACCTCCGCGACGGCCTGCAGGTCCGCACCCGCGTCAACGGTATCGAGGCCCAGAACGGCAACACCCGGGACATGATCTTCTCCGTCCCCGCCATCATCGCCCTCATCAGCCAGACGTTCACGCTGCACCCCGGCGACGTCATCGCCACCGGCACCCCCGACGGCGTTGGCTATGCCCGCACCCCGCAGTGGCTACTCCAGCCCGGCGACACCGTGGAAGTGGAGATCGAGAAGCTCGGCACGCTGACCACGCCGGTGGGGGACCTTTCCCTGCGGAGCCGTGCCTGATGACCGCATCCCATCACGCTGTAGACCTTCCGGCGGAGGCGCAGGTCCTCATCGCCGGCGGCGGCCCCAGCGGGCTCTTCCTGGCATTGGACCTCGCCTCCCGCGGCATTGCCAGCACCGTCATCGAACCCCGCACCGCCGTGGACCACACCCGGCCGCGGGCCAAGACCACCAACGCCCGCACCATGACCCACCTGCGTCGGCTTGGGCTCGCGGACCTGCTTCGGGGCGCGGCGCCGCTGCCGGTGGACTACGGGCAGGACGTGATCTTCTGCACCGGGCTCACCGGCTCCGACGCCCACGAACTGCGCCGGTTCCGCAACGCCTTCCAACTGGTCCCCGGCCGGTACGGGCCGCAACCCGAGTGCGGCCAGCAGGTGCCGCAGCCGGTCCTTGAGGAAGTCCTCCGCAAGGCCGCAACGGACAACCCCCTGGTCACGTTCGTGACCGGGTGGAAAGTCACCGATGTCGGCCCTGCCGGCGGCGATGCCACCGGGCCGCACGCCGTCGTCGTCACTGATTCCTCCGGTGACTGCCGCACCATCTGCGCCCGGTTCCTGATCGGAGCCGACGGCGGGTCCTCCACCGTCCGCCGCAGCCTGGGGCTGCGGCTGGAGGGCGGCTCCGCGGCGTTGTCCAACGTCAGCATCCTGTTCCGCTCGCAGTCCCTGGCATCCGCCATCGCACTGGACCCGGCCGTCCAGTACTGGGTGGTGGGGTCCGAAACCTCCGGCATGGTGGGGCCCATGGACCTGGAAGGCACCTGGTGGGCGATCGTCCAGGGCGTGGATCCCGCCGTCAACGTCACCACGGAAGATGCCGCCGCGATGGTCCGCTCCCTCGTGGGCGCGGAGGTGGACATTGACGTGGTGGCCACCGACCCGTGGACCGCCCGGATGCTGCTGGCCCCGGAGTACAGCCACGGCGGCATCTTCCTGGTGGGCGACGCCGCACACCTGAACCCGCCGTGGGGCGGCCACGGCTTCAACACCTGCGTCGGCGACGCCGCCAACCTGGCCTGGAAGCTCGCCGCCGCCATCAACGGATGGGCCGGCCCCGGACTCCTGCCCAGCTATGGGGAGGAGCGCCGCCCGGTGGCCGCCCGCACCATCCGGGACGCCGCCGAAAACGGCAAGGCCCTGGCGTACCACTTCGCGGACACCCACCTCGCGGCCCCAGGGGCACGGGGCGACGCGGCGCGGCGGGCCGCCAATGCGGCACTGGCCATAAAGCAAAGCGAGTTCGACTCACTGGGCCTGGTGCTCGGCTATTCGTACGCGGACTCAACCCTGGTGGTGCCGGACGCCCTGCCAGCCCCCGCCGAGGACCCCATCCACTACCTTCCCTCAGCCACCCCCGGCGCCCTGCTGCCACACGCCTGGCTGGCGGACGGCACCTCCCTGTACAGCCACTTGGGAATCGGCTTCACGCTGCTGGCCGACGCCGGCGCGCTGGCCGGGGTGCCGGCGGCGGAAGCCTACCAGCCGGTGCTGGCGGCGGCTGCCCGCACCGGCTGCCCGGTGACCATCGCCGTCGTCGGACCAGCCGACGACGGCACGCACCTTTCGCAGGTATGGGGCGCCGGCACCCTGCTGGTCCGCCCGGACCAGCACGTGGCGTGGCGGGGCAATTCCGCCGCGGCCGCAGGCGCCGCCTTGTCCGTGGCGGCCGGCTGGTCGCCCACTTCCCTCGAGACCACCAGGAGCATCCGTGCAGACGCCGTCCTTCCGTGACTACCTGTTCTCCCCGGACCACCCGCGCGTCGCTGGGATCCGCGGACTGGACGCCCGCGAGTACGCGGAAGCCGCCAAGATCGATTCGTTCGCCGGGCCCATGATCGAAGGGTGGCAGCAGCTCTACCCGCAGCCCTTCACGGGGATCACCAGCGACGGCGTCCGGCGGGAAGGCCTGTACCCGCTCGCACCGGCACGGCCCGGCGAAGAAGCGCGCACCGCGCAGATGGTGGCGGCAGCCCGCAAACTCCTGGGCACCCTGGACACTGACCTGGCCCGGAAGCTCAGCTATGCGGTGGACGCCCCCGAATGGCAGAGTTGGGCCAACCCGGAGTTCATGCAGCACGACACCGGCCTCCGGCTCGATGAACTGGAACCCGCAGTGCGCGACGCCGTGCTTGGGGTGGTGGAGGCCAGCCTGAGCGCCGAAGGGTTTGAACTGGTGCGGAACCTGATGCGCATCAACGGCTTCCTGGGTGACCTGGTGGAACTGCCGCTGCTGATGAACGAGTTCAGCTACAACTTCGCCCTCTACGGCGGGCCGTCAGAAACCGAACCGTGGGGGTGGCAGCTCTTTGGCCACCACGCGGCGCTGAACTGCCTGGTCGCGGGGACCCAGCTGGTCATCTCGCCGGTGTTCATGGGCGCCGAGCCGGACATGATCGACGCCGGCCCACACCGGGGCGTCAATGTATTCAAGGAGCGCATCGCCCTGGCCCGGGAACTGATGGGCGCCCTGCCAGCCGAGCTGCGCTCCGGCGCCGTTGTCTACGGGTCAATGGTGGACCCTGCCATGCCGGAAGGCCGCCTCCACCCCGGGGACGAACGGCACCTGGGCGGCTGTTTCCAGGACAACCGGGTGATCCCGTACGAGGGCATCCGGGTTGCTGATATGCCCTCCGGGGCGCGCGCCTTGCTGGACGCGGTGGTGGACGATTTCACCGCGTACCTCCCGGAAGGCCCGCGAGCAGCCCGCCGCCGCGAAATCCGCGAGCACTACGGCGAGACATGCTTTAGCTGGATCGGCGGCTGGGAAGGCGGGGAGGCGTTCTATTTCCGGCTGCAGAGCCCCGTGGTGGTCCTGGAGCTGGACCACCACACCGGCGTGTTCCTCAGCAACGAGGAGCCTGCCCCGTTCCACATGCACACCGTGGTCCGCACGCCCAACGGCAACGACTACGGCCGGGAACTCGTCAGGCAAACCACCCGGTGACACAGGGAAGGCCCGGATTTCCTTTCGGAAGTCCGGGCCTTCTGTGGTGCGGCTTAGGGGATGTCCAGGGCTGCGCGGCGCTGCGGCGGGGGACCCACCACGGTCAGGTCCATCTCGGCCTGGGCGCGGCCGAAGCCTTCCATGTCCATGTACGGTTCGCCGCCTTCGGTGTAGATGTAGTCCTCCGTGGGCTTGTTGAAGTACTCAAAGAACCCGTTGAACACCGAGGGCGTCAGGAAACCCACCATCTGGGTGTTGTGGGCATCGAGCGCGAACGAGTGGACGGTTCCGGCGGGGGCATGCACAAAGTCGCCCTTGGTCAGGAGCATCTCGCGGCCGTTGGCGTAGAGCCACATCCGGCCTTCGGTGCAGAGGAAGTTCTCCGTGTGCTGCGAGTGGAAGTGCAGCGGAATGTAGGGGGATTTGGCGCCCTTGGTGTGCACGGCGAAGTAGTTGGAGCCGGTGTTGGCGGGCCGGGACAGGTAGGTGAACATCGTCTGGTAGCTGGCCAGCCGCTCCCCCTCGCCGGCGCTAAGGAAGTAGGGGCTCTGCGTGGGCGGCAGGCCGGCGTCGTGCTTGAACGACGGCGCCACGCGCTCAACGTCGGGGAACGTGATGCCGAACTCGGCGCCCACCTCGGCCTGCTCCTGCAGGCTTGCCTTGTGCCCGGGCCTGGCCGGCGGGACGTGAGAATCGATGGGGGTGCCGACCCGCTCGTAGTAGGCTTCGCCGCCGCCGGGAGTCATCCAGTTCAGGAACCGGGTGTAGTGGCTTGCCATCCGGTAGGCGTGCGGGGTGTTCGGGGGGATGACCACCGAGTCGCCCGGCGTGAGGATCCGGCTCTCGCCAGGCAGCCAGACGTGCAGGATTCCATCGAACACATAGAGCGTCTTGTGCTCGATGCTGTGGCTGACAAAGGGGGATTCGGCTCCCATGCCGCCTGAAACGTAGGCTGCGCTGAAGATCCCTCCGGTATCGGCGGCGCGGGCGATAACTGTCACCAGCTGGCCGTTGATCTCGTAGCGTGCGCCCTCACCGGACGCCATGTAATACGGGACTGCCTCGCCGGGCAGCGCGTTGGCCACCGGGAGTTGCTTGTTCATTTCCTCAACGCTGAGGGACATGGTTTCCTTCTTTCCAGTCGGCCGGCCCTTGCCGGAGCGTGACTTACATCATGGCTTCCACACGCTCCGTCCACGAGCCCGGATTCCAATGGTTGGAATCCGAACCTGGCCGGCCTGCCTGCCGGCTATCCCTCACATTCCTTGCAGTACTTCTTGCCGTCCTTTTCCCGGGCCAGCTGGCTGCGGTGGTGGACCAGGAAGCAGGACATGCAGGTGAACTCATCGGCCTGCACCGGGACCACCTGGATAAGGAGTTCCTCGTTGGAAAGATCCGCGCCGGGCAGCTCGAAGCTGTCCGCGAGGTCCGTCTCGTCCATGTCGGGACTGGCCTCCCGGCGGCCGGACTTATCGGACTTCAGCTCCTCCAAAGCGACGTTCGGCTCTTCCTCGGGAGTAACCCGCGGAGCGTCGTAGTCAACTGACATGTGGTGTTTTCTCCTGTCGAGCTGCAGTTGTCCAGATTGTTCTGGACAGATCGACAACGCAGGGGCGCGTCAACAAATTCCCTGCCCGCTACGTTGGCCCGTCCGTTGCCGTCCGGGAGCCGTTCACGCGAAATCCGTACCGGCCAGGCGCACGCACGCCTCCCACAACCGCCGCCTGGCTTCCGGGTCCGATCCCATGCCCGGGGTGGGAAGCTGTTTCCGCTTCGCCCACAACTTTCCGGTCACGGCTGCAGCCTCGGGCGAGGTTGCCAGCCACAGCGGCGTGTCCGCGGCCCGTTCCGCCGATTTGCCCAGCGTGTTGGTCAGCCGGCGCAACGGACCGCCCACGTCCTGCAGCAGCCCCGTATTCCGCACCAGTCCGGGGTGCACCGCATTGGCCACCACGCCCGTGCCGCGGAGCCGTTCGGCGAACTCCTGCGTCAGCAGGATCCGGGCCAGCATGGTGGGTGGCGTGGAACGGAGGAAACTGTATTTGCCCGTGGCGGTCTGCAGGTCATCGAACGGGAGCCTGACGTTGCCGTATTTGGAGGCGATATTGATGATGCGTGACGGCAGGGCGGCTGTGGCACCCTTCTTGAGGGCATCCAGGAGGAGTCCGGTCACCAGGAAATAAGACATCACGTTCGTGGCAAAGGTGAGCTCCAGCCCTTCCGCGGTTTCCTGGCGTTCCTTGCGGAATACGCCGGCGGTGTTCACCAGGACGTCCACCCGGTCGTGACGGGAAAGAAGTTGGGCCATGGCCTCACGGATGGACGATTGCAGCGAGAGGTCACAGGCCAGGGGCTCCAGCTCCGCGGCCGGGACGCGGGTCCGGATATCCGCCATGGCCGCCAGGGCGCGGGCCTGGCTGCGGGCCACCACCACGACGGCGGCCCCTTCGCGGGCAAGGCCGGCAGCAACCGCCCGTCCAATGCCGCCGGCTGCCCCGGTCACTACCGCAATCCGCCCGTCCAACCGTGCCATCGCCATCGCCTCCACATCGCCAGCACTATCCCAGCACTTATTGGGGCGGCGGGCCAGGGTCTTCCGGACTGGAACCAGGGTACGCGGGTGTTTGTGGTGCGGCGGCCCTGGCAACAGGAAGACCCCTTAGTGGTTGGCTGTTGGTGCCGTCACTAAGAGGTCTTCACTTGTTCACAACGGAATCAACGTTGTGGGACGTACAGCGAGTCCGTGATCATCTCAAGGGAGATAACCTGTCATCCCGTTATTCGGCTAACCGGCGAGGCCCCGGGCAGCTGAGGTTGGGGACATGGCCGCGGCCGTGAGGACGGACGTTTCCCGTTCGCTCTGCTGCACCTCGTCGAGCTCCTTGAGGGTGTACTTTTTGGTCTCCTTGGCGGTCAGGGCTGAGGCTCCTGCCAGGACCATGAACCCGAGCGCGACCATGGACGGTCCGACCCAATCTTTCAGGTCGGGGCCAGCGAGTGCTGTCGAGAGAACGGGGCCGATGACGCCCGAGATGGCAAAGCCGACCTGGGTCCCAAGGGCGAGTCCGGAGACGCGCAGCCGGCCGGGGAACATCTCTGCGAAGAATGACGGCCAGGACGCGTTCACCATCGAGTAGAAAAGGGAGTAGTTGATGATGCCAAACAGGAAGATCAGCGACCAGTTGCCGGTCGTGATTGACCACAGATAGGGCGCCATCGTGACGCCCACGCCGCCCGTTGCGATGAGGAACATCGTCTTGCGGCCGATCTTGTCCACAAGGAATCCAGCCAGGGGTGTGATGCCGAGCGCGATCACGGCCGAGACGGTAGTCGTCAGGAGCATGGTCGGCTTATCCAGCTTGTATCCGGCGGTACCGAATGCCACCGAGAAGGTCTGCATCATGTAGCTGGTGCCCGCGATGAGGGCACAGAACACGATCCGCAGCACAGCACGCCAGTGGAAGCGCAGAAGATGCCGGAGGGGAGCAGCGTTCACCTTGGCGGCCTGGGCCTTTACGAACTCCGGCGGCTCCTCGATGTGGCGGCGGATCAGGTAGGCAGCGACGACGACGAGGGCGGAGGCCCAGAACGGCAGCCGCCAACCCCAGCTCAGCAACTGCTCCGAGGGCATGGCGGCGATCGGGATGAACACCAGCAGGGTGAGCAGCGTGCCGGAGGAGGAACCCAAGGTGGTGAAGCTCGCGAGGAACCCGCGCCGGCCTTCGGAAGCATGCTCCAGGCTCATGGTGATGGCACTGGGCTGCTCACCGGAAAGGCACAGTCCTTGGATGACGCGGATCAGCACGAGCAAGATCGGAGCAAGAGGACCGATTTGGGCGTACGTGGGCAGGCACCCGATCAGGAAGGTGCAGCCGCCGATGCCGAACAGTGTGATCATCATGACGAACTTGCGGCCGCGACGATCGCCCAGCGGTCCCAGGATGAGGGCGCCGAGGGGGCGTACCGCGTAGCCGACCGCGAAGGTGATCATGGCGAGCAGCACGCTGAGGCCCTGGGGAAGATCGGGTGAAAAGAAGAGCACGTTCAAAACCAACGCCGACGAGGTGCCATACACCGCGAAGTCGTAGTACTCCAACGTCGTGCCGATCCAGGCCGCGATTGCGGCCTTGACCGGGGTCTTCCTGGGAAGTGTGGTTTCTGTCATTTCGTCTCCGTGGGTGATGGGTGAACACCGGTTGCCGCTAAACCTGGGCTCTCGGAAAGAGATCTTGAATGGAATGTCCTGTTGGTCCTGCTGTGAGCTCTCTCGCAAATCGTGTTGACGGCTTTGCGGACCGGCCTCAAACATCAAGTTAACGTTTGCGGTATGGGTCACACAAAGTCGGCTTTTATGTACCTACATAGCGATTCGTTATGGCTTGGAGTCGACGAGCCGGAGACCTTGGACAACACGGAAGCCCGCCGTGGAATGGGGATGGGAGAGCGGAAGGCCCGCCGGGCCGCCGGCCGGGGATCAGGCGGGACGATTACTGCGGCTGGGCTACACGCAAGCCGACGCCCCTGGTCATTTTGCGGATTTCGTCGGACTTGAGCCCGCTTGCCCCGGCAAGTTGGTAGTCGTCGAGGAGCCGGGATTTTCTGGCCAAAGCCAGTACCCGCGTTCGTTCGTCTTCCGCTGCACTCCGGGCGCCCTCGGCTGCCGCAAGCTCCGACGCCAATCCCGCAATGAGATGAAGATGCCCGCTTCGGGTTTGGCCGGACGGGTACAGTTCGCCGCGTGCCAGGGCGGCAGACCGGATACTGGCTGCAGGCTGTCCGGCGGCCTTCGCAACCGCGGCAACCTTCACGCCATCGCACACGGCCTGGGCAAGGCAATCACCCAACTCGGCGGTGAGGGCACGTACCCTGCTGGACCGAAGTGCGAGGGTCGTCCTCAGCTGGGCCAGCACGGCCAAGGCTTGCTGGGCTCGGGCCGTGGCGGGGTCCGGCTGCGGGACGCCGCGGTACCGGTACGCTGCCACGCCGGCCGCACCCGTTCCGGTGCCGGCTGTACGCGGAGGTATCCGATCGTGAATTTCTCTGCCGGGCACCTCTGCTCCTTGTCTCCGTTTGAGTTTGCATGCCGCGCGGCCTCCCGCCGGCAGGCGTACCCCTCCTGCGGTTCGGCCCATCGCATTGAAGGCGTCGCGGGAGGTAGCGGCGCGTTGCGTTCGGTGGGCCCGTGATCCACCCTGCAGGCTACGCCCCAGGCAAGCCGGCAGGGCAATACCGAAAGTGCGTGGAGCAATAGGCGAAAGTTCTAAGTGCTCCGTCATAAGGGCTGCTTATCTGTCCACGCACTTTAGGTCTTATCCAAGGGGGCGGCTCCTTCCCTAGGCTCAAATGAACCACCCCCATCCGTACCGGAAGCCTGGAAAACACCATGCCTGAATTCGTGCCCGCATCACGCGTAACCCGTATCAAATCCTCACCCAGCGTTGCCGCGGCGGCCCGTGTCCGGGAGCTCAAGGCCGAGGGCCGCCGGATCCTGGACCTGACGGTCGGCGAGCCGGATTTCGACACGCCGCAGCACATCAAGGACGCTGCCGTCGCGGCCATCGACCGTGGTGAAACCAAGTACACCTCGGTCACCGGGACGCCCGAACTGCAAAAGGCCATCCTGCAGACGCTGCACCGCAAAACCGGGCAGCAATACACCGCCGGCGAAATCACCATCGGGGGAGGCGGCAAGCAGGTCATCTTCACCGCGTTCATGGCCACCCTCGATCCGGGCGACGAGGTCGTCATTCCCGCGCCGTACTGGGTCTCCTACCCGGACATGGTGCTCGCCAACGAAGGCACCCCCGTCATCGTTTCCTGTGGTGAGGACTCCGGTTTCAAACTAACCCCTGAGGCGCTGGCAGGCGCACTGACGGAGCACACCAAGTGGGTCATCCTCAACACGCCATCCAACCCCACAGGAGCCGTCTACTCCCGCGAAGAACTGGCAGGCCTGGCCGCCGTCCTCAAGGACCACCCTGGCGTCTATGTCCTCACCGATGAGATCTACGACGAGATCCACTTCGGCGAAGAGCCCATAACCAGTCTCGTGGCTGTTGCCCCTGAGCTTAAGGACCGTGTGCTGGTCACCAACGGGGTGTCCAAGGCCTACGCGATGACCGGATGGCGCTTGGGTTACGCCGGCGGACCGGCGCCCCTGGTGGCTGCCATCAACAAGCTGCAGTCCCAGATGTCCTCCTGCCCGTCCTCCATCAGCCAGGCGGCTGCCGCCGCGGCACTCACCGGAGACCACGCATTCGTCCGCGAAAGCGTGGAGGTGTACCGCGAACGGCGTGATGCGGCAGTCTCCGGGCTGAACGCGGTCAATGGCCTGCAGTGCGCGACGCCGGAAGGCGCCTTTTACGCGTACGTCAACTGCGCCGGTGTCATCGGCAAGACGACGCCCGATGGCAGGCAGATCAGCAACGACGAGGACTTCACGCTGTACCTGCTGGAAGCGGCGTCAGTTGCCGTCATCCAGGGATCGGCGTACGGACTAAGCCCCTACTTCCGGATTTCCTATGCCACCGGGCTGCCGGTGATCGACGATGCCATCGCTGCCATCGAAAAGGCCGTCAGGGCGCTGGCCTGACCTAACCACTACTCAGCCCACGCTTTCTACAAAACAGGAGTACCCCATGATCCATGTCAAAACGAAATTCGACCGCCCTTCCGAAGATGCCGTTCAGCGACTTTCCAAGTTCTCCTCTGCCACAGTGCATGAAGCACAGGGCCGCAAAGGTGCGCTGAGTTCGAAGATCAAGCCGATCGACCGCAGCATGTCCTTCTGTGGCCCCGCCGTCACCGTGGTCTGTGCACCGCGGGACAATCTGATGCTTCAGGTGGCCATCCACTACGCCCGGAAGGGTGACGTTGTCCTGGTGGCAGCCGGTGAGTACGAGGAAGCCGGGACATTCGGCGACGTGCTGGGCAACGCCATGAAGGCGAAAGGCCTGGCGGGTATGGTCACGGATTCAGGTGTCCGCGACACCAAGGACCTGATTGAACTCGGATTGCCGGTGTTCTCCGGCAGTGTCTGCATCAAGGGGACCGTCAAGGAAACCATTGGCCCGATCAACCATCCCCTGGTGTTCGGCGACGAAATTGTCTACCCGGGCGATGTCCTGCTGGGTGATGCCGACGGCGTGGTGGTGGTCCGCAAGGATGAGATCGAGGAAGTCATCAAGCTGTCGCAGGCACGCGTGGACGCTGAGGACGACCTCATCCGCCGGTATAAGGAAGGCGGCACCACCATCGAGTTGTGCAAACTGACCGACGTGCTGAAGGCCAAAGGCCTGCTGGTGGAGGACGCCGAATTGGAGCCTGCGCTGTAGCTCCACCCCCCATCGATGGGGTTAAAGCAGAGAGGCCCGGCGTTCCTTTCGGAACTCCGGGCCTTCTTGGCCGCCGGCGGTGCGGTGGTTCACGCCACCTCAGTTCATCCCCGGAAGAAGGTACGCAGGCGGCCCCACCTGGGAGTCGTCCAGGTACCACATGGTGGATCCCCGCTTGCCCGGTGGCATCATGCTGCCCTCGAAGACAAATACCGGATCCGAAGCTGCGCCGTCTTCGGCCCGCCAGAAGCCATTAGTGGGGCAATGCGAACCGGTGCTGGCCTTGAGCTGGATCCGTCGTTCAGAGGAATTCCGGTATTGCAGGCTGGTGATTTTTTTCATGCTGGGCTCCAAGGAAATCATTTGTGCCGGGTAAACGCCGTTGGCGAACCTTTATGGCTTTTATCCTAGGACGCAGTAAATTCCATGGATAAGACTAATGGAGCGTGACCTGATAAGGGCCGCTTATGACGCATCCGCGGCGGCGGAGGGTTTTTCGCTGGAAAGCGGCTGGTATTTGCTGCGCAGCATTTCCTGGAGCATTTCCTTCAGTACCAGCAGTACGGCGGAACCGGCCTCGGAGAGCGGTTCGTGGTCCGGAGTGCACAGCGCGATCTTGCACTGCAATGCAGGCCCGGTGATCCGCAGGACCCGGAAGTCCTCCTCGTGGAACAGTGCATCCGCGGCCGACTTGGGCAGGATGGTCGCACCCAGGTCGCTGCGCAGCAACCTGGTCAGGGACGGCACCGATTCCACTTCCCCTACCAGGTGCAGCGTGAGGCCCTTGCTGTCGAAGCCCGCCTCCACCACCTGGCGCAGGGTGTGGATCCGTTCGGGCAGGAACAGGCCCAGGGTGGCCGCCGCTTCCAGGGCGATGGTGCCGGCCCCTGGGTCCACCGGAAGCTCCCGCGCGGCGTTGACCACCAGGTACAGGTCCTCGACGATGAGGGTGGTGAACTGCACGCCCCGGATGGGCCCCGGTTCATAGATGAGGGCCATGTCCAGCCGCCCGTTCTTGATGGCCTCGCTGAGCACGCCGCCGTAAATCTCGGTCAGGTGCAGCACGATGTCTGGGTAGCGCCGTCCTACTTCGCGGATAATCCGCGGAGTGAGGCTTGAGGCCATGCTGTAGGGAGCGATTGCTATGGAGACGCGGCCTGAAGGTGCAGCTCCTGAAGCTGCCACATCGATCCTGGCCTGCTCCACCTGCCGCAGGATGGTCTGCGCATGCCGGTACAGGGTATGGCCGGCCGCCGTGGGCTCCACGCCCTGCTTGCTCCGGATCAGGAGCCGCTGCTTCAGCTCCGTTTCCAGGGCCGACACCTGCTGGCTCAGCGCCGGCTGGGCGACGTGGAGGGCGGCGGCCGCCTTCGTGATGCTTCCTGAGTCGACGATCTTCACGAAGTACGCCAGCTTCCGGGTGTCCATAGCGCTCCTCTTTTCCAGCCGGGGACGGCACAGCCTGCGGGGTCATACGTTGGCGCTATGGCGGGACAGGCAATACGTCTTTGTGTGATCCGAGTCTCGGGCATAGGTTAATTGCAGATGACTTTCCAATGACCAGAGCATTCTATCCCCACCCAAGCCATCACCGGTTTTGATGCCGGCATATGTTTTGTGCATAAGCAGGGAAACAATTTGCTGGAAAGACCAGTCTTGGCGTCACTAAACATGGTCCGGTTGAATTTTTTGGGTCGCCAATGGCGCCTCAAAAGGTCATAACTGTTCCCTATAGCGTGATACCGCATTCGTCTTTGTGTGGCTCCAATCCCGATGCCACACTGATTTACACCCGCAGCACCAGCAGAGGAAGGCCCGCAATGCCCACAGTCGATCTCGTAGCGGATCTTGGTGAAGGTTTTGGCGCCTACTCGATCGGTGACGACAAAGCCCTGCTGGAAATCGTGTCCAGCGCCAACATCGCCTGCGGCTTCCACGCAGGGGACCCTGACATCATGGACGCCACCGTGGCTGAATGTGTCAGAACGGGAGTCGGCATCGGCGCCCACCCGAGCTTCCCGGATCTTCGCGGCTTCGGCCGCCGCGCCATGGACCTCACGGCTGACGAAGTCCGCAACGACGTCATCTACCAGCTGGGTGCCCTGTCGGCGTTTGCCGCCTACCACGGCGGTACCGTCTCCCACCTGGCTCCCCACGGCCGCCTGGGCAACCTGGTGGCCACCCGAGCGGACTACGCCCGGGCCGTAGCAGATGCCGCCGCCCGGGTGGACCCGAAGCTGATCATCCTGGCGCAGGACGGTGAACTCGCCACTGCAGCGGCGGAGCGCGGCCTGCGGGTGGCCATCGTTGGCATCGCGGACCGCGCCTACCAGGATGACGGGACTCTGGTGCCGCGCAGCCGGCCCGGCGCCGTGATCCACGACCCCTCCGCCATTGTCCGGCGCACCGTGCGGATGGTGACCGAAGGACTCATCGAAACAGTCTCCGGCAGCCACATCGCCATCCATGCCGACACGGTGCTGCTCCACGGCGACAACCCCGGCGCCGTCGAACTTGCCCGCCTGGTCCGCAGCGAACTGATCGCCGCAGGCGTCACCATCGCCCCGTTGGCACAGGTGCTCGCCGCAAAGCAAAAGGTTTCCTGACCATGGCCGCCGCAACGACAACCAGCCGAACAATGCTGGACATCTACGAGTCGGGCGACGCCGCCCTGCGTGTGGTGGCACAGTCCGGCGACGCAGAAACCAACTGGGCCACGGTCCACTCCCTGGCCGGCTGGCTGGCCAGCGTCGGCGTCGACGGCATCCATGGCGCCGTTCCCACGTACGACTCCGTCCTGGTGGAATTCGATCCCTACCTCACCTCCGCCCGCCAGGTCAGGGCGTTCATCCTCCTGGGGATGCGCCAGCTGGACTTTGTGGGCACCACCCTGCGCGAGCCGCGCCGCTTCGAGGTACCCGTCGTGTACGGGGGCAGCTACGGGCCGGACCTGGAAAGCGTGGCAGAGCACCAGGGCCTGGATGTCCAGGACGTGATCGCCCGGCACACGGCCAAGACCTACGTCATCCGCTGCCTCGGAGCGCCGGCAGGCTCGCCCATGATGGACGGACCAGACTTCCCGGTCCCCGTCCCCAGGCTCAAGGACCCGCGGCTCTCCGTACCCGCCGGTGCAGTCTCCGTGGCCGGACGCCAGGCCGTGATCGCGCCCGCCGTCGCACCAGGAGGCTGGTGTGTCATCGGCCAGACCCCCCTGACGGTCCTGGACGCAGCACGCGAACCACTGGTGCCCTACGTCCCCGGCGATGAACTGCGCTTCTACCGCATTCCAGCGGAGGACTTCGAAAAGTGCGAGGGGCAGTTCCTGGAGGCCCGGCCATGACCGGGGCACTGATCGTCCTCCAGCCCGGACACTCTGTCGTCACCGACCTTGGCCGGACAAAGGGTCCTGCATTCGGACTTCCCGTCAACGGGGCCCTGGACCAGTTCTCGGCCAAGGCCGCGAACATCCTGGCCGGCAACGGGGACAACGATCCGCTGCTGGAACTCACCGCCCTGGACTTCAGGATGCGCGCCACCACGGACCTGCTGATCGCCGTGACCGGCGCCCCGCTGGACCTCTCGGTGGGCGGCCGCGACTGCCCCCAATGGGAGCCCGTCTCCGTCCGGGCCGGCGAAACAGTGACGGTCCGCGGAATCCGCACCGGTCTCCGGGCCTACATCGCCGTCCGCGGATCCTTCACCGTCCCTACGCTGCTGGGCAGTTGCGCACCGGACACGGTGGTGGGCTTCGGACTGAAACTTGTTGAAGGCACCCGACTTGAAACGCAAAAGACCACCGCACCCATCACCCAGCCGCACTTCGGCCTGCCCCTGTTCCGGCTGGGGCTGGCAAAGCCGGAATTCACCACCCACCCGGTCATCGACGTCACCGACGGGCCGGACGTAGCCGAATTCGGCGACACCGCAGACCTGCTTTTCACCACGCAGTACACCGTGAGCCCCCGAAGCAACCACATCGGACTCCGGCTCGGCGGCGCACTGCCCGAACGCCAGCTCACCTCCGAGGTCCTCTCCCGCGGTGTCCCGGTGGGGGCCATCGAGGTTCCGTCCCGGGACGAACTGCTGGTCCTGCACCGGGGACGGGGCGTAACGGCGGGCTATCCGGTCCTGGGGGTCGTCACTAGCCGCTCCCTGGATGTCCTGGCGCAATCCAGGCCCGGACACACCGTCACCTTCAGGAAGACAACCGTGGCTGAAGCAACAGCCATGCACCGCACAGCCTGCCTGGAACTGGACAGACTCCGGAACACCGTGAACACGGTCTTCGGACTCCTCGGGGTCGGCGCCGGCCAGCGCTGGCACGAACTCAGCCCGGCGTCAGGAGCCTGAACATCATGATTGACCGTCCCACCGCCCAGGACCGCACCCACAGAATGCCGCGCGATCCCTAACCCCTGCCAACCGGGGGGCCACAACGTCCAGTCCATTGCCGGACCTAAAAGCCCCGCCACCTACCACTTTTTGGAGTCCCTGTGCCTTTTTCCGACTACACCACAGCCCTCGTCACCGGAGCGTCCACCGGCATGGGCGCGGCAATCGCCGAGCGTCTCGCCAAGCGCGGACTGACCGTCCACGCGGTGGCCCGCAACGAGGAACGCCTCGCCGAACTGGCCGACCGCACGGGAGCAGTCCAGCATGTGGTGGACCTGACCGACACCGCCGCCCTGGCCGGCGTCGTCCGCGACCTCAAGGTGGACGTCCTGGTCAACTGCGCCGGCGTCTCCCGGACAGGCAACATCCTGGACTCCTCCGAGCAGGACATCGACGAACTCATCGACGTCAACCTCCGCGGCCTGCTGCAGCTCACGCGGCTGGTGCTGCCCGGCATGGTGGAGCGGGACCTGGGCCACGTGGTCAACATCAGTTCGATCGCCGGGCTCTACAACTTCTACGGCCACACCGCCTACCACGCCACCAAGGCCGCGGTGCACCAGATTTCCCGGCAGTTGCGCAACGACACGGTCGGCAAGCGCATCCGCGTCACCGAAATCTGCCCCGGCCGGGTGGAAACCGAAATCTTCGGCCGCAACCTGGGCGGCAGCCCCGAGGCCATGGAAGAAGCCTGGCAGACCTACTACGAGGGCTACGAATCACTCACCACGGACGACATCGTCAATGCCCTTGATTACGCCATCGAAACCCCGCGCCACGTCAACGTTGGCATGCTTGAACTCATGCCCACCTTCCAGGTCCCGGGTGGCCTCACCTTCGACCGCCGCGACGCATAACGATCCCCGCAGCACCTTCCCACCAACCGATAGGCCTTCAACGATGCAGCACGTGCAAACCGTCAGTTTTCCCGATTCCGAGCTCCTGGCCCAGCTGTCGCCACTTCCGGGCAGCCTCCGCGGGGTGGTGTGGGACATGACGGAAGCACCGGGCGCCCACCTGGGCGGGATCGACGGCGTCATCCTCCCCTACATCGACGCCGGCGCCGTGCTGGGTTCCCTGGGCAAGGTGCCTGACCTGAAGTTCGTGCAAACACAGTCAACAGGGTTCGACGGCGTCCGCGAGGCAGCGGGTCCGGCCGCCGCCGTGGCAAACGCCTCGGGCGTCCATGCGGCTGCCACCGCGGAGCTGGCCGTTGGCCTTATCCTCGCCAAACTGCGGGGCATTGACCAAGCTGTCCGGGACCAGCAGGTGGAGAACTGGGCCCCGCAACGCCGCCAGTCGCTGGCCGACCGGAAGGTCCTGCTGCTGGGCATCGGCGGAATCGGGAAGGAGTTGGCCCGCCGCCTGGAGCCTTTCGAAGTCACACTGACCCGGGTGGGAAGCGCCGCACGGACCGATGCGGACGGCCGGGTCCACGGTCCGGATGAACTCGCAGCGCTCGCCGCCGACCACGACATCCTGGTCTCCGTCCTTCCCCTCACCGAGGCGACCCACCACCTGGTGGGAGCCAAGGTCCTGGCCGCCCTGCCGGACGGCGCCCTGGTGGTCAATGTCGGACGCGGCTCCGTGATCGACACCGACGCCCTAACGGCTGAAGTGGTGTCCGGCCGCCTGCACTGCGCCATCGACGTGGTCGACCCCGAACCGCTGCCCGCCGGCCACCCGCTCTGGTCCTCGGACAACGCCCTCATCACCCCCCACGTTGGCGGCAACGCGTCAGCGTTCGAGCCGCGGATCCTCAAACTCCTGAAACGGCAGCTTGAGGCCCTCGCCGCCGGCGAAACCCCGGTCAACCTGGTGCAGCAGGGACCGTTCGCATGAGTTCACTTTTTGATTTGTCGGACCGGGTTGCGTTGGTGACGGGGTCGAGCCGCGGTATCGGCTCGTCGCTGGCCCGGGCGTTGGCGGACGCCGGTGCAACGGTTGTGTTGAATGGCATCAACGGGGAGCGGCTCAAGGAGGCCGAGGCGGCGATGGCCGCCGATTATGCCCCGGGCCGGGTGCATAGTGTCGCGTTTGACGTTACCGATGGTGAGGCGGCAGGCCGCAGTATCGCGTGGATCGAAGAGCATGTGGGTCCGTTGGAGATTCTGGTGAATAATGCCGGGATCCAGCATCGGGTGCCGATGCTGGAGTTGGACGTGGCGGATTGGGAGCGGGTGATTTCCACGGACCTGACCAGTGCGTTCCTGGTGGGGCGGGAGGCGGCCCGGTGCATGATTCCGCGGGGCCGGGGCAAGATCATCAATATCTGTTCGGTGCAGACGGACCTGGCCCGCCCCACGATTGCCCCGTATGTTGCGGCCAAGGGCGGGCTGCGGAACCTGACCCGGGCGATGACGGCCGAGTGGGCCGGGTCCGGCCTGCAGGTCAACGGGATCGCGCCGGGGTATATCCACACCGAGATGACGCAGAACCTGGTGGATGACGAACAGTTCAATGCCTGGATCCTGGGCCGCACCCCGGCCCGCCGCTGGGGCACGCCGGCGGATCTGGCCGGGCCGGTGGTCTGGTTGGCTTCGGACGGGTCGGATTTCGTGAACGGGCAGACCATTTTCATCGACGGCGGAATGACGGTGGTGGTCTGATGCCCGCGAACACACCCGTCCAGCCAGGGGCCCACATGCTGCCCGGCTCCGGTCCGGCCGTGGTGGCCCACGCCGCGGGGGATCTCCGGGTCGATGTGGTCCCGCTGGCCCGGCCGGCGGATGACCAGGCCGTGGTTGAGGTCTTGTATGGCGGGATCTGCGGGTCGGACCTGCATTACTGGCTGCACGGTGCGGCCGGGGAATCCATCCTGAAGGCGCCCCTGGTGCTGGGCCACGAAATCTCCGGTGTGGTGGTCCGCGCAGCGGCCAACGGCCAGGGGCCGCAGCCCGGAACCGCCGTCGCCGTCCACCCCGCCACCCCGGGTCCGGGCGCGGCCAGGTACCCTGTGGACCGGCCCAACCTCTCACCCGGGTGCACGTACCTGGGCAGCGCCGCCCGCTACCCGCACACCGACGGCGCCTTCAGCCGGTACGTGAACCTGCCGGCCCGGATGCTGCGGTCCCTGCCCGAGGGCATCGACCTGCGCACAGCCGCCCTGGTCGAACCCGCGTCCGTGGCCTGGCACGCGGTCTCCCGGGCCGGGGACGTGGCCGGGAAAACCGCGCTGGTGATCGGCTCCGGCCCCATCGGTGCCCTCGCCGTCGCGGTCCTCAAACGCGCCGGAGCCGCGCACATCACCGCTGTGGACCTCCATCCCAAACCGCTGGAGATCGCCCGGGCCGTCGGTGCCGACCAGGTCATCAACGCCGCAGACACCGAAGCGATCGCCGCCGTGGAGGCGGATGTCGTGATCGAATCCTCCGGCAACCACCACGGACTGGCCTCCGCCATCCGCGGCGCGGTCCGCGGCGGGACCGTGGTCATGGTCGGGCTGCTGCCCACCGGCATGCAACCGCTGCCCATCTCGCTGGCCATCACCCGCGAACTGGACCTCAAAGGCTCCTTCCGCTTCAACGACGAAATCGACCAGGTCATCGCGGCGCTTGCCGACAGGTCCCTGCACATCAGCCCCGTCATCACCCACCAATACCCCGTGGAGGACGCCCTGCACGCCTTCGAGGTCGCCAAAGACTCCACCAGCTCCGGCAAAGTCCTCCTCAGCTTCGACGGGAACGGGGAGCAACGGTGAACGCCCCGTTGCCGCCCCTGGTGGTGATGGGCGTGTCCGGCTCGGGGAAATCCACCATGGGCTCCCTGCTGGGCCTGCGCCTGGACATGCCGTTCTTCGATGGCGACGATTTCCATCCGGCCGCCAACAAGCAGAAAATGGGCGCCGGCATACCGCTCACGGACGCTGACAGGGAGCCCTGGCTTGGCACGCTGGGGGAGTTGCTCGCAGGAAAGGCCGACGGCGTCACGACAGTCCCGCCGATCGTCGCCTGCTCAGCGTTGAAGCGCCGGTACCGGGACCTGCTGCGCAGCGCAGCGCCGGATGTTGTCTTCATCCACCTCACCGGAAGCACAGACACCATTGGAGCGCGGATGGAAGCCCGCGCCCACGAGTTCATGCCGCGGACCCTGCTGGAATCCCAGTTCGCCGCCTTGGAGGAACTGGACCAGGACGAGGCCCACGTCCTGGCCGATATCACCGAACCCCCGGCACTCCTGGTGGAACGGTTGGCCACGGAGCTCCAGGCCATGTCCGCCCGGACGGTCCGCACCGCCTAGTCAAGAAGCAAGTGTTCCGCCCTACGCTGGTGGTAGGTAGACTGGTCTACCTACCATCACCGCAAGGAGCCCCATGCCTGTGTCACGCGCCTCGGCGCCCAGCCGGCCTCCCGCCCGGGAACTGCTGCTCGACGCCGCCGCCCGCCTCTTTTATGCCCGCGGCGTTGCGGCCACCGGGATCGACACGATCACTGCGGAGGCGGGCGTGGCTAAAAAGAGCCTCTACAACAACTTCGCGTCCAAAGCGGACCTCGTGGCCGCCTACCTGGAAGCACGGCATGAGGAGTGGCTGGGCCTTTACCGGACGCGGCTGGAAAGGGCCGGGACCCCGACGGAGCAGGCACTCGCGGTCTTCGACGCCTACCTGGACCACGCAAATGCCGCCTACCAGCAAGGATTCCGCGGCTGCGGGCTGCTGAACGCGGCGGCTGAACTGCCCGCGGGGGACCCCGGGCGGACTGCAGTGCGGCTCCACAAGGAGGAAGTAGAGGAACTCCTGGCCCGGCACGTCACGGCACTGTTGCCCGGGAGGGAGGGGCAGGCGCCCGCCGTTGCCGCCCACTTGGCCTTCCTCCTCGAAGGTGCCATGGCCAGGGCAGGCCTGGAGGGCGGCGACGCGCCGCTGCGGCAAGCCCGGGCCATCGCCGCGCAACTGTTGGACGCGCTGTGAACTCCACTCCACGCCGCCCTGCGTTGCCCTGGGGAGCGTTGTCCGTGGTGGCGGCGTCCGTCCTCTGGGGGACCACCGGGACGGCCGCCACCTTCGCACCGGATGTAAGTCCCTTGGCCATCGGCGCGGTGGCCATGGGGGCGGGCGGGTTGCTGCAGGCTCTGTACGCCGCACGGCACATTGCCAGCCGGCCGGCCGGCCTGTTCCGGCGGTGGAGACTGGTGTTGTTGGGGGCGGCAGCGGTGGCTGTCTATCCCTTGGCCTTCTACAGCTCAATGCACCTCTCCGGCGTGGCCGTGGGAACTGTGGTCTCCATCGGCTCGGCCCCCATCGCGGCGGCCCTCATCGAGCGGGCGGCGGACAGGAATCCACTGCGCCGGCGGTGGATTGCCGGGGCAATGCTCGGAGTGGGTGGAGCGGCGCTCCTTTCCTTTGTCGGGCATGGCCCTGCCGGGCCCGCCGCCCCGGATTCCTGGACCACCACGGCGGGAGTGGCCCTGGGACTGCTGGCCGGCAGCACGTACGCCCTGTATTCCTGGGCAGCCCACCGCCTGATCGGGGACGGTGTCACACCCAGGGCGGCCATGGGCACGGTCTTTGGCCTGGGCGGGCTCTTCCTGATGCCGGTCCTTGCCCTGACGGGCGGCCCACTCCTGGCCTCCTGGTCCACGGTCGGCGTCGGCGCCTACATGGCGGTGGTGCCGATGTTCGCCGGCTATCTCCTGTTCGGCTGGGGCCTTGCCCGGGTGGGGGCGAGCACGGCCACCGGCATCTCGCTGCTCGAAACGGTGGTTGCCGCCGTACTGGCGGTATTCGTAGTGGGTGAACGGCTTCCGGCGCTCGGCTGGCTTGGCGCCGCCGCGGTCCTGGCCAGCCTGTTCATCCTGGCGCCGCGCACCCGGGCCGTACCAGGGCCGGCAGCCATCCCGGGTCCGCGCTCACCAGCGGCGCTGTCAGGCGGTGGGCTGCCGCCGCGCGCTCCTGTTCAACCCGATGGGGCCCAGCAACAGGCAGGCGCCCAGCCCCAGCAGCAGGATTCCTAGCACCACCGCGCCCGGCGCCGGCAGACCTGCCCCCGCCAGGATCAACACCAGGCCGATGACCGCCACCGCCAATCCCGGGAGGAGAGCTGTGGGGAAACGGCGCGCTGGATAGCCGGACAGCAGTTCCATGGCCAGATGGGGATCGTCCGCGATCAGCCCCAGTTCCAGCTCCTTGAGCAGGCGTCGCTCCTCATCGGACATTGGCATGGCAGCCCCTGTATTCCCTGGGAGGCGGTTTCGCTATCGACCGTAGGAGTCTTCTACCGCTTAGTCAATAGTTTCCCCGGCGGCCCGCCCCGCCCGCCCCGCCGTCCCGCCCGCCGGTGTCGTTCGACGCTGGGCCGTGACGGTGCTGCCGGACGCTGACCGTGCTGCCGCGCCCGTGGGCCCGCTACCGGCGTCGTAATTCGGCGAACTCGATGGACGGGACAATTGCCCCGGCGTCCCGCTCCACGAAGTTGGTCCCCGGCGGAACCAGATCGTCGATGGCGTCCAGGACCGTCTCGCCCAACTGGACATCCGCGGCGCGGAGGTATGCCTGGAGGTGTTCCTCGCTGCGCGGGCCGATGATTACGCTGCTGATCGCGGGGTGGGTCAGGGCGAAGCCGACGGCCAGGTCCACCAGGGGCATCTCCAGCTTGTCCGCCAGCCGGGCCAGGGAATCCGCTGCCAGCAGCTTCCGCTCGCTGGAGGGCCCGGAAATGTCGTACCGCCCCGGCAGCGTGTGCACCCGGGTGGGCGGCTTCCCCGAGTCAAGGACGAAGCTGCCGGAAAGCCAGCCGCCGGCCAAGGGTCCGTACGCCAGCACGCCCAGCCCGTACTGCTGGGCGATGGGCAGCACGTCGCGTTCGTTGCCGCGGACCAGCATTGAATAGGGAACCTGGTTGCCCAGCGGCGGAATCAGGTGGTTGGTGGTTGCCAGCCACTGCGCTTCGACGAGCTGCGCCGGGGTAAACACCGACGTGCCGTAGTAGAGGATCTTGCCCTGGCGGATGAGGTCGTTGAGGGTGGTGATGGTTTCCAGGACGTCGGTGTTGTAGTCCGGCCGGTGCGCCTGGTACAGGTCGATGCGGTCCGTCTGCAGCCGGCGGAGGCTGCCCTCGACGGCCTGGGTGATCCAGCGGCGGGAGTTGCCCGAGTGCGCCGGATTGGGGCTCATCTGGCCGTGGAACTTGGTGGCCAGGAAGACGTCATCCCGCCGGCCGCGCAGTGCCCTCCCCACCACCTGTTCGGACTCGCCCTGGGAATAGACATCGGCGGTGTCCACCGCCGTGATGCCGGCATCAAGCGCCGCGTGGATGATGCGGATGGCCTCATCGGCGCCGGTGGGGGCGCCCGGCGGCCCACCGGTTCCTTCGCCAAAGTTCATGGTGCCAAGGGTGAGCGGGCTGATGGGGGTGCCTGACCGTCCGAACACCCGCAGTTCGCTAAGGCTCATCTCCGGTCTCCTCCATATAGTTGCCGCGCCGTGGATCGTCATGACGCTACACAGATTCCGCGGACGGCCGCAGAATTCCGCCTTAGTCCTTCTCTTTTCGTCGCATGGAGTAACCGGAGCGCCGCAGGATGACGTTTTGTGGCGGCCGCCGCCATCCTCGGCCCGGGTTTCGCCCCGGCTGCCCCCTGCAATAATCTGAACCAACGGTTGTGCACTGGGGTGTCAGCTCCCGGGGCAACAGGCAGCACTGTAAGTTCGGGACCATCACAGACGAGGCGGACACCCATGACGGCTTCAGACCAGCAGCACGCACCACGGCCAAACATGCCCGCAGACCCTCCCGCCGCCCAGGCGCCGGTGGATCCGCACCTGCTCCAGCAGTTGGCGGATGCGCACGGCGTGGGCACGTCCTTCCAAGGCTGGGACGGGCTCCCGCACTCCGTGGCCGCGCCAACGCTGATCAAGGTGCTCGCCGCCCTGGGTGTGCAGGCCCATACGAACCAGCACATCGAAGCTGCCCTGGCGGAAGCGGAACTGGCGCCATGGCGGCGGATGCTGCCGCCCGCCGTCGTCATCAAGCAGGGTGAGCCCGCCCAGGTTCCGGTCCATGTCCGGGACGGCGCAACGGCCCGGCTGACGGTCGCCCTCGAAGGCGGCGCAGGCTCACTCGAGGCGGCCCAGGAGGACGTCTGGGTCCAGCCCCGGGACGTCGACGGCATCCCCACCGGACGCGCCACCTTTTCCCTGCCGCCGGATCTCCCGCTGGGCTGGCATACCCTGCACGCCGACTCCGAGGGCGCCACGGCCACTGCCACGCTGGTGGTGACGCCGGGGCGCCTGGACACGGCGGCGCCCCTGATGGAGCGGCGCGGCTGGGGCCTGGCCACGCAGTTGTATTCGGTCCGGTCCAAGCGCTCGTGGGGCATCGGCGATTTCGCGGACCTGGCGGACCTGGCGGCGATCAGTGGCGGGCGCGGCGCCGATTATGTGCTGGTCAATCCCCTGCATGCGGCGGAACCGGTGCCACCCATCCAGCCCTCGCCCTATTCCCCGTCCACGCGGCGGTTCTTCAACCCGCTCTACATCCGTATTGAGGCGGTCCCCGAGCTTGCCTACTTGCGGCCGCGGAAACGGGCGGCGCTGGAAAAGCTGCACGAGGAAGTCGCCGGGCTGAACAGGGACGGGGCCCGGCTGCACCGCGATGCCGTCTACGCGGCGAAGCTGCAGGCGCTGGAAATGCTGTACCACACCCGGCGCTCGCCGGCCCGGCAGGCGGCGTTCGACGAGTTCTGCCGTATCTCCGGCAGCGGCCTGGACGACTTTGCCCTCTGGTCCGCCATCAGGGAGGACCTCGCGCCGGACGATCCGCTCTGGACAGACCCGGCCTGCGCCATCGGAACCCGCGAGGCGGAGGCACTGCGGGAGAAATTGGCGGACCGGATCGGTTTCCACCGCTGGCTTCAGTGGATCTGCGACGAACAGTTGGAAGAAGCGCAGCAGGCAGCCTTGCGCTCCGGAATGCGGCTGGGAGTGGTGCACGACCTCGCCGTAGGGGTTGACCACAGCAGTGCCGACGCGTGGACGCTGCGCGGCGTGCTGGCGCCGGCCACCAGCGTGGGCGCGCCGCCGGACATGTACAACCAGCAGGGCCAGGATTGGGGCCAGCCGCCATGGCACCCCACCCGGCTTGCAGAAACCGGCTACGAGCCGTTCCGCAACATGCTCGCCACCGTGCTGAGGCACGCCGGCGGTATCCGCGTTGACCACATCCTGGGCCTGTTCCGGTTGTGGTGGATCCCTGCCGGCAACGCGCCGGGGGACGGCGCCTACGTCCGGTATGACCATGAGGCCCTGATCGGCATCCTCGCCCTCGAAGCGCACCGCGCCGGTGCCGTGGTGATCGGGGAGGACCTGGGAACCTTTGAACCGTGGGTGCGTGACTACCTCGCTGCCCGCGGCATCCTGGGCACGTCCATCCTGTGGTTCGAGTACGACGGCGACTCCCCGCTGGCGCCCGAAAAGTACCGGACGCAGGCACTCGCCAGCGTCAACACGCACGACCTCCCGCCCACCGCCGGCTACCTCGCGGGTGACCATGTGGCGTTGCGGAGCCGTCTTGGCCTGCTGGAGCGCTCCGAGGAGGACGAGCGGGCCGAGCACAATGCGTCGCTGGAAAAGATGTTCGCCCTGCTGCGCGAACGCGGTTATCTCACCGAGGCGAACACCACCGGACCGGGCGAACCCGGTGCCGAGGCGAACACCATCGAGGCGCTGCACCTGCTGCTGGCCCAGGCGCCTTCGGTGCTGCTCGGCGTGGCCCTGGTGGATGCGGTGGGGGAGCGGCGGGTCCAGAACCAGCCCGGGACCACCGAAGCGCTGTACCCCAACTGGCAGGTGCCTTTGGGCGGCCCCGACGGCAAACCGGTGTTCCTGGACGACCTTCCGGCCAACAAGAGGTTCAACTCGCTGCTCGCGGTGGTGGAGGGGGCCCTGCACGGATCCTGACTGGTGTTCATTGACGAAGGGCCCCGCCGCTGGGTGAACTGCCCGGGAAGCGGCGGGGCCCTTCGGTGTGTTGCCGGCGAACGCTAGCCGGCGGTCATCACATGGGTGAAGTGGTCGTAGCGGAAGGTGACCGGGCCGCCGTCGTGCTTAAACACGATGTTGGCGCCAGGCGTTGCCCCGCCCGCTCCGTAGCTGACGTCCCATGACTTGTTGAGGGCGGCCTTGAACTCGTAGCTTCCCGCCGGGAGGTCCGGGATGGACAGCTTCCAGAGGAGGTCGGCCGGGTCCAGTACCAGCTGCGCCTGGGCACAGGACGGCTCCCAGTCCGAGGCACAGCCCAGCTCGCTGTCCATGCTTCCAGCGGCTGCCACGGCGGCCGGCTGCTGCGACGCGAAGACGGCGCTGAGCAGGTGGGTGCTGTTGTCATAGCGGAACGTGACCGGGCCGCCGGGGTGGTCCAGCACGATGTTCTGCCCGTTGAGCTGGCCGTCTGCGCCGTAGTTTTCGTCCCAGCCGCCGTTGAGCGCTGCCTTGTATTCGTACTTCCCGGCCGGCAGGTCCACGGTCAGCCGCCAGATCCGGTCCGCCGGGTCCAGGACCATCTTTGCCTGCGGGCAGGCCGGATCCCACTGCGCGGTGCAACCCATGGCCAGGTTCAGTGATCCGGCCACCGTGACCGAGTCGGGCTGCGGGGCCTGGCCCACCAAGACAGTCCTGGTGCCGCTGGTGACGTTGAAGCCGGCGCCGATCATCGCCGCCCGGTATTGGACCTTGGTACCGTCCGCCAGTCCGGAGACGTCATCAGTGGCCGAGTACACGGGCGAGGACGAGTCGGTGCCCACCGACGTCCAATCCCCGCCATTGACGCTGCGCTCGAAGGACACCACATGGCTTGCCTTCTCCGGGTCAGCCGTGGCGCTCAGCTCCACTTTGCCCTCGACGCTGCTGCCTTCGGCAGGCTTCTGGAGGGTCAGCAGGGGCGCGGGAACGTTGGTGGAGCGGCTTTGGCTGGTGGCTGTGTGGCCGCCGTTGTCCAGCACGGTGGCGCGGTATTCCAGCGGTGTCCCGGCATCCAAGGCCGCAACGTCGTGGAACACCTGGTACGGGGCGGTGTCGTCCGTCCCGATCGGCTCCCAGCTGCCGCCCGCCGTCCTGGCCTCGAAGGTGACCTCGTAGAACGACCTGCCGTCGACGTCGGCCGTCACCTGGATGCGCCCGTTTTCACTCGTGGCTGCTGCCGGCTGTTGGAGGGCGACGGCGGGAGCGGCCTTTGAGTGCGGAATGCGGCCTGAGGATTCGTAGACGACGGCGGAAAGCGGCGGGACGGTCACCGTCAGTTTGGCGTCGTCAGAGGTTTTGGCTTCATTGGCGCCTTCGCCGTAAACGCGCGTGTAGCTGCGCTTGGCGATGTAGGTGGGAACGTCCGCCGTCCGGGCCTGGGCGCTGTTGTTCAGTGCCACCACGTATTCGCGCTGGTCCTGGGCGTCCGTGCGGGAGAAGGCGTAGATGCCCGGGCCGTCGGAGGCGTAACGGTTTTGGTGTGCGCCGTTCCGCAGCGCCGGGTGCTCCTTGGTGAGGGCAGCAAGCTCCCGGATCTTGGCGTACAGCGGGTGGCTTGGGTTGAAGTTGTCGGTGGCGTGGGTGGCGTCCGTGCCCAGCAGGTCGTCGTCGAGGTAGTCCGGAACTTTGCTGGCGAAGAGCGTTTGCCGGGCATCCTGGTCACCGCCCGGTCCGGTGAAGCCCTGTTCGTCGCCGTAGTACACCACCGGGTTGCCGCGCGAGAAGTACATCAGCTCGTGGGCCAGTTCGTCCCGTGCCACCTTCTCGGCGTCGCCTGCGGCGGGGTTGTCCTGGCTGATGAAGCTGCCGATGCGGCCCATGTCGTGGTTTCCGAGAAAGGTGGGCAGTTCGTAGACGTTGGAATCGGCGTCGGTGTACCAGTCATCGCCGGCGAAAAAGGCCTGGAGTCCTTTGGCGTCCTGGCTCTTGGACGCGAAGTTGCGGGCGGCATCCTGGAACGGGAAATCCAGGACTGCCTGCATTTTGTTGCGGGTGGTGAATTGGGAGGTGAAGCTCTTGCTGGTATCGAACACCTCGCCGAACATGAAGAATTCGGCCTTGCCGTGTTCCTTGGCGTAGCTAAGGACCTTGGGGCCGAATTCCTGCCAGAACTCGTTGTTCACGTGCTTCATGGTGTCGATCCGGAAGCCGTCCACGCCAAAATTGCCGATCCACGATGTGTAGATGTCTTCCATGCCGTGCACCACCGTGGGGTTTTCGGTGAAGAGGTCATCGAGGCCGAAGAAGTCGCCGTACATGGAGTCCTCGCCGGTGAAGGTGGTGTCGCCCCGGTTGTGGTACAGCGTGGGATCGTTCAACCAGGCCGGTACTTTGAGGTTTTCTTCGCCGGGCGCCAGGACCGGCTTGTAGGGGAACGATGTCCCGGCATCCAGCTGCGGGAAGGTCCCGGTGCCGGCGTAATCCCGGTCATCAAACGGTTGGCCCGAGGCAGTTTTGTACGGTGCGGCGTCCTTGGATACGTAGCCTTTGCGGTCGCCCTCTTCGTAGCCGATGACGTCCGCCGTGTGGTTGGTGATGATGTCGAAGTAGACCTTCATGCCGCGGGCGTGTGCCTCGTCGATGAGCGCCTTGAGTTCATCGTTGGTGCCCAGGTGCGGATCGATCTGGGTGAAGTCGGTGACCCAGTAACCGTGATACCCGGCCGACTTGTCCTCCGGCTGGACTGCCTTGTTCTTGAAGCTGGGCGTCAACCAGATGGAGGTGGTGCCCAAGCCCTGGATGTAATCGATCTTGTTTCGCAGGCCGGCCAGGTCGCCGCCGTTGTAGAAACCCTTCTTGGTGGGGTCGAAGCCGGACACCATGGGATCCGGGCCCAGGCCGCCCTGGTCGTTGGCGGTGCTGCCGTTGTTGAACCGGTCCGCCATGACAAAGTAGAAGTTTTCGTCGGTCACGGGGCCGCGCAGCGAATGCAGTGCCGGAGCGGAGTCCGGGTTCTTGGGTCCGGAATCCTTGATGCCGGGCGCCGCCTGGGCCGGAAGGACCGCGATGCCTGCGGCGAGTGCCGTTGCCAGCAATGCGGCGGCGGACCGGGCAGCGGTGAGGTGGATTGCGGAAGTTGGCCGGGATGCGGCGCGGCGGGACTGTTTGTTCCGCCGGGACGCAGTGACGTGCTGGGATGCTGCCGGTGTGCCCGGCAGGTGGGCGCGTGGGGGCGCGCCATGGGGGGTGCGGAATAACAAGGGTGAGACCTTCCTGGGAAGCAGCGCTGCTGTACAGGCGTGCCGTTGACATGGGGATGCGGCAGGAGAGCTCGAAAGGGCAGCTTGCTGTCCTTGTGAACCAAGTCACAACTGTAAGCGCTTGCACCGGATTACTCCAGCGTTTGGGGAAGCTGGCGTTCCCTGGTGCCTTGCTGTTAACCGGCGTTTATGAGGGCGGTGGGTGACGGGGTGGAAAGGCGGTGCAGGACCGGGCCGGGGATGCCGCTGGCGGGGTCCAGGTCAAATGTGGCGATGTTGTCCGACCGTTCGTGGGCTACGTGCAGCCGGTTTCCCCGGACCAGGTGGTGCCGGGGCCAGTCACCGCCACTGGGGACGTCTTTGACGGGGATGAGTTCCGTGCCGCCTTCTGTGACGGCCAGGACGCTGATGATGTTCGAGCCGCGGACACCGGCATAGGCGAACCTGCCCTGGGGGCCGAGGCAGATCTCGGCCGCGGAATCGCTGTCCTTGCCACCGCTTGCCGTGGCCGGTCCGCTGAATATCAGTTCGTAGGTGCCGGCCGCCGCGCGGACCACGAAGACCTCCACGGAGTATTCGGACACGATGAAAACGGCGCCGGTATGGTGCTGGACCATGTGCCGGGGACCGCTGCCGCGGGGGAGGACCACATGATGGTCGGGAACCAGCCCGGTTCCCGGCACATAGTTCCAGATACGGAGCACGTCATGGCCCAGGTCGGTGGTCATGATGCGGCCGTCCTGCAGCACCAGGCCGGCGTGGGCGCGGCTTTGCCTGGGGCTGCCGGGGGCCGTGCCGGCGTAGGGATCCACCGATGGTGCGCCGGGGAACCGCCCGGTGATGGCGCCGTCGTTATCCAATTCGTAGAGGAGGACCTGACCGTCACCCCAGCACGCCGCAGTGAGGAACCGCCCGGCCGGATCCACGGCGACATGGCACGTGGCCTCGCCGGCCGGTTGGGGCTGTCCGTGCGGCTCCAAACCGAAATTGCCCCGGCGGCGGTAGGCCCGCACTTCCTGGCGGTGCTCGGCGGCCGCGTACACCACCGGCTGAGTTGGGTGGACGGCCACGAACGACGGCGACGGGGCCTCGACCGCCGTGCCCAGCCATTCAAGGCTTCCGTCCTGGCGCGTGCCCACCGCGCCGATGCCGCTGGCACGGCCGCCTGCGTCGTCGGTGTAGCTGCCGATCCAAAGAGCGCTGCTGGCTGTGCCGGTGGTCATGGTTCCATCCTTTCAACACTTGGCCCCATTTCCCTGCATCGGGCTGGCCGTTAGCATGGGGAAGTCCGGCTGTTGCAGCAGGCGACGATGCCGTCTTCTGCAGTTTTCGTTGTCCACCGCATGCCGGTCCAGACTGGTGGCGGACGGTGTCGGTGAGTGTTCCCGCTGATTCACATGAGAGGCGTCGATATGCCAGATCCTGAATCAAGCGCCGTTGACAGCCACCCCACCCGGGCCTTCGACCACATCGCCACCCTCCTGCGTTCCGCCGGCTGCGTTTTCGCCGAGGAGGAGGCCCGGCTGCTGCTGTCGGACGCGTCCGGGCCTGCGGAGCTCGCGCTGAATGTGCAGCGGCGCGTTGAAGGGGTGCCGCTGGAGTACGTGCTGGGCTGGGCGGAGTTCGCGGGCCGCCGCATTGTTGTCGAGCCCGGGGTTTTCGTACCGCGTCGCCGTACTGAACTGCTGGTCAACCATGCTGTGGCCCTCTTGTCCGGCTCTTCCCTGGCGGTAGCTCAGGTGGTCGTCGACCTGTGCTGCGGGTCCGGCGCCGTGGGGGCTGCCATCCTCTACGCGCTGCCCGGTGTGGAGCTGCACGCGGCCGACATCGACGCCACAGCCGCACGGTGTGCGATGCGAAACATCGGGCCGCTGGGCGGCCGCGTCCATCGGGGCGATCTGTTCGAGGCACTCCCTTCCTCGCTGCACGGCCGGGTCAGGCTGTTGGCCGTCAACGCGCCCTATGTGCCCACCGGGGCCATCAGGACCATGCCGCCCGAAGCCCGGCTCTACGAGCCGGTGGCTTCACTGGACGGCGGCGAGGACGGGCTGGACTTCCACCGCCGCGTTGCCGCCGGCTCCATCGAGTGGCTCGCGCCCGGGGGACACTTGCTGATCGAAACCAGTGAACGCCAGGCGGCCGGCACATCTGCAATCCTGGCTGCGGCCGGGTTCCGGACGCAGACGGTCCGCTCGGAGGACTTGGACGCGACGGTGGTGGCGGGGCGCGCCCTGCCCGGGACCAGCCGGGGCTAAGTGCTGTCGCGGGGCAGGAATTTTGCCTAAGGAAGTGACCCCGCCGCCCTTAAGACGATGCCGGCCGCCGCGTCCCCCAAGGATCGCGACGGCCAGCAAGGCGATTCAGTTGTAGCACAACACTGGCCGGCTGTGCTTGTCACACGGCCGCAGCGCTAAATGCAAACAAATAGACCTGGAGTCAGGCCTTTCCTGCGGTCGCGTCCGAGGTGCCAAGGTTGGTGGTCTCCGGGTGGGTGCTGTGGGCGGGAATGTGGTCCTCGCCCAGCCCCGCCGCACTCTCAGCCGGTGGGGTGCCGGTAACGGTGGCGGAGGTCCGGCTCCCGTCGGAGGCACCCTCGCGGTGCAGTGCCGAGCCAACCACAGTGCCTGCCCTGCGGGCGGCTTCGCCGAGCTGGTCGGCCACTTCAGGGGCCTTTTCCTTGACGGCCTCCGTGGCTGCTGCCACCTTGTCCTGAACCGGCTTGCTGTCCCACAGGCCGGCCGCGCGAGCCTTCAGCTTGTCATACGCTGCACGGCCGGACCGTGAGCCGAGAACGTAGCCGACAGCCACGCCCACACCCAAAAGAAGCTTGTTTTTCATGATGAACTCCTGCTCTGCGAGAGGGTTGTCAGTTCCGGCATACGCGGGGGCACCCGTTGCCGGAGAAAATGAAAGCCGGCCTGGGGAGGGTGTCCCCAAGCCGGCTTCCTGGCTTGCCCGAGCTGTTAGCGGGCGCTGCGCCGAGTGACCATGCCGTAGATGGCAAGGACGATCAGCGAGCCGACGATCGCCAGCAGCCACGTCTGGATGGAGAAGAACTCCTGCAGTCCACTGCCGAAGATCATTCCGCCCAGCCAGCCGCCGAGGAGCGCGCCAACAACGCCCAGGATCAGCGTGACGACCCAGCCGCCACCCTGCCTGCCCGGGAGGATCGCCTTAGCGATCGCACCAGCGATAAGTCCGAGAATCAGAAATGCAATAAATCCCATTTGTTGCTCTCTTCCTAGGTAGAGGAGGCCTCCGGGTCCCGGAGGCACTTCATCCTTCTGGCTCAATAGTAATCATGCTTACTATCTATTTGCCAACCTGTTTTGTGGAAAAGTGCTGTCCAGGCTGTTCTTAATGCCCGGTTTTGTCGGAATCGTTGCCGGCGCCGGGACCCTCGTCCAATACCGAAAGTTCCGCTAGATCCTGCGGATCCAGGGCGAAATCGAACACGTCCAGATTCTCCCGCATCCGCTCCGCGGAAGAGGTCTTGGGAATCGTTACCAATCCGTTTTGTATGTGCCATCGCAGGACCAGCTGGCCAGGTGTTTTCCCGTGTTTTTCCGCCAGTTGCGCCAGAATGGGGGCACCCAGCAAACCGGCTCCGGATCCGCCCAATGGGCTGTAGGATTCCGTGACGATCCCATGCCTGGCATGGAATTCGCGCTCAGCGGTCCGGGTAATTGCGGGGCTGAGCTGGACCTGGTTGACCGCGGGCACCACGTCCGTCTCCGCCATCAGGCGCTCCAGGTGCGACGGCTTGAAGTTGGACACCCCAATGGACCTGGCCTTCCCCTCCGCCTGCAGCCGCTCGAACGTCTGCCAGGTGGAAATATATTGGTCCCTGCCCGGGAGGGGCCAATGGATCAGCAGAAGGTCAACGTACTCCAGGCCCAGGCGTTTCAGCGAGTCTTCCAGCCCTGAGACGGCGCGGTCGTGGCCCTGGAACTCACCGTCGAGCTTGGTGGTGATGAAGAGCTCGCTGCGGTCCAGTCCGCTCGCCCGGATGCCGTTGCCCACGCCGCGTTCGTTGCCGTACTTCACGGCGGTATCGATGTGCCGGTACCCGGCTTCCACGGCATGTACGACGGCGGCAGCCACCTGGTCGTCGTCCAGCGGCCAGGTGCCAAGGCCCATTTGGGGAATGCTGTTGCCGTCATTGAGGGGGATGAGCGGTGCAAGTGTCATGGCATCAGTCTGCCCTGAATCGGCCGCGGCGGTGCCTTCGTCCATGAGGTTTCGGGGGAAGCTTTGGGGTTTGTCCTCCGGTGTGCCGGTCCCGCGGGCTTAGCCGGCGTCCCCGGCCAGTTTCCGCTTGAGGATCTTTCCACTTGGTCCGAGGGGCAGTTCGGAGAGGATCCTGACCACCCGCGGGTACTTATAGGCCGCCAGCCGGGTGCTGGCGAACTCGACCAGCTCGGATTCGGTGACGGCGGCTCCCGGGTCCAGTACGATTGCGGCCGCGATCTCCTGCCCATGCATCTCGTCCGGAATTCCGTAAACGGCGGCGCTGACCACGGCCGGGTGGGTCAGCAGGACTTCCTCCACCTCCCGGGGATAGACGTTGTATCCGTTGCGGATGATCATGTCCTTCTTGCGGTCCACGATGGTGAGGTAGCCGTCGTCGTCCTTTGTCCCAAGGTCGCCGCTGCGGAACCAGCCGTCCACCACGGCTTCTGCCGTTGCCTCCGGGCGGTTGAGGTAGCCCTTCATCAGCAGGTGTCCGCGGATCACGAGCTCGCCCAGTTCCCCGTTGGGCAGCAGTTCGATGCTTTCCACCGTCTCGGGACGGGCGATCTCGATGTCCACGCCCCAGATCGGGACCCCGATGGTTCCCGGCCGGGGAGGGGTGCCCACGTGGTTGAAGGCGGCCACTGGGGAGGTCTCGGTGAGGCCGTAGCCTTCATGGATTTCCACCCCAAAGACGTCGCGGAACCGGTCCATCACGGCCAGCGGAAGGGAGGCCCCGCCGGAGATGCCGTACCGCAAGGCCGCCGGCCGTTCAGGCGCTGACTTGGCGGCTTCCAGGAGAGCCACGTACATGGTGGGCACGCCGAGGAAGATGTTCACGTCGTGCTTTACCAGCAGCTGCAGGGCGTCTGCGCCGGTGAATCGCGGCATCAGGACGATCGTGGCGCCGGCGCGGAGTCCCGTGTTGAGGACAACGGTCTGGCCAAAGGTGTGGAACAGGGGCAGTCCACCGAACAGGACGTCGCCGGGCCGGAAGTCCATCACGCTGGTGAGCAGGACGCTGGTCTGTTCCACCAGGGCGAAGTGCGTGCCCAGCGCCCCTTTCGGTTTGCCCGTGGTGCCCGAGGTGTAAAGGATGGTGGCCGTGTCCGAGGGGCGGCAGGGTTCATAGGTCCGGATGGGGTCGGCGGCGGCGGCCTCCGTCTCCAGCCGGGGGAACCCGTCGTCGTCCGGTGCCAACACCGTCACAACGTCCACTCCGCTGGCGGCAGCACCCGCCGCACCCTCGGCCAGGAGCGGGGCAGCGCAGATCAGCAGCCCGGCCCCGCTGTCCTGCAGGACATATTCGATCTCACGGGCCTTGAGCAAGGCGTGCACGGGGACCACGATGGCGCCCAGGGACAGGATGGCGTAGTAAACCCGCGCGAAGTCCGGAACGTTGGGAATCAGGACGGCGACGGCGTCTCCCGTACCTATGCCGCGGGCCCGCAACGCTCCGGCGTAGGCGCGGGTCTGGCTCCACAGGTCCCGGTAGCGGACCTGGTCCTCACCGACGACGAGGGCAATGCTGTCCGGGGTCCGGTGTGCCGATTCGGCCAGGATGGCGGCGACGGAGATGGTGGCAAAACCGTCGGCGGTGCTGGTGTTGGTCATGGCCTGCTTCCTTGGTGGGAGGGACTCGCTGGTGGGAGGGTCAGGCTTTGAGGATGAGGGCGTCGCCTTGGCCGCCGCCCCCGCAGAGGGCTACGACGCCGGTGCCGCCGCCACGCCGTTTCAGCGCCAATGCCTGGTGCAGCACCAGGCGGGCGCCCGAGGCGCCGACGGGGTGGCCCAGGGCAATCGCCCCGCCCTCGGCGTTGACCGTTTCGGCGTCGATGCCAAGATCGTTCGCGGACTGGATCAGGACCGAGGCGAAGGCCTCGTTGATTTCCACCAGGTCGAGGTCCTGCGTGCTGAGGCCCTCGACCTTGAGGGCACGCTCGATGGCCCGGGCGGGCTGGGAGTGCAGCGATCCGTCCGGGCCTGCAGTCTGGCCGTGTGCGCCGATCTCGGCGATCCATTCCAGCCCCGCGGCGATGGCGGCGGCCTTGCTGGCAATCACCAGCGCCGCCGCGCCGTCGGACAGGGGCGACGCCGAGCCGGCGGTGATGGTGGCTGCGGCATCCTTTGAGAAGGCAGGCCGGAGCTGCGCCAGCGATTCGGCCGTGGTGTCCGGCCGGATGCCCTCGTCGTGCTCAAGGGTCACGGCGGGGCCCTTGCGCTGCGGTACCTGGATCGGCGCGATTTCCTCTGCCAGGGCACCGGAAGCGCGCGCCGCTTCGGCACGCTGGTGCGAGCGGGCGGCCACGGCGTCCTGCTCGGCACGGGTGATCCCGCGCTCAACATTTCCGGCGTCAGTTGCCTCGCCCATCAGTTTGCCGCTCACCGGATCCTGGAGCCCGTCATGGTTCAGGGAGTCCAGCATGGGGGCATCGCCGATGACGACGCCGGCGCGCAGCCCGGGGACCAGGTGCGGCGCATTGGTCATGGACTCCTGGCCGGCGGCGACAATGAAGTCGGCTTCGCCGGTGCGGATCATCCGGGCGGCATCAATGACTGCCGTCAGGCCGGACAGGCAGAGCTTGTTGATGGTGATGGTGGGAACGTCCCAGCCGATGCCGGCGGCCAGGCTGGCCTGCCGCGCCGGGCCCTGGCCGGCCCCGGCCTGGATGACCTGCCCCACGATGACGGCTCCGATGAGTTTCGGGGCCACGCCCGTCCGTTCCAGCGCCGCCCGGATCGCGTGGGCGCCCAGCTCGCTCGAGGAGAAGGGGGTGAGGCCGCCGCGGAACCTGCCAAAAGGTGTCCGGGCGCCGCCGAGGATGACGGGGATGTTGGCGTTCTGGTTCAAGAACAGTCCTTTCGGGACGATGGGGCGGCCAAAGTCAGCCGGTAAGGGTCAGGCGAAGGCGGAGACACCCGTGATGCCGCGGCCGATGATCAGGGCCTGCACGGTTTCGGTGCCTTCGTAGGTATGGATCGCTTCGATATCGGCCAGGTGCCGGGCCACCCGGTTGGCCAGCAGGATGCCGTTGCCGCCCAACATGTCGCGGGCATTGGAGGCGATCCCGCGGGCCGTCCGGGTGCAGGTGTACTTGACCAGCGAGGCCTGCTCCGGGGTCAGCGTTCCGGCTTCGTCGAGCCGGGTCATCTGCACCACCATGAGCTGCATGGTGGCCAGTTCGCTGAGCATCCGCGCCAGGCGCTCCTGGATGATCTGGGACGCGGCCAGCGGCCGGCCGAACTGCTTGCGCTGCTTGGCGTACTGGACGGCTGTCTCGTAGCAGGCCGTGGCATGCCCGACGGCGGACCAGGCCACGCCGAGCCGGGTCGCCAACAGGACGCGGGCGGTGTCCTTGAACGTGCGTGCGCCCGGCAGGACGTTGCTTTCGGGGACGAAGACGTTCTCCAGCCGGATGTGGGCCTGCCAGATGGCGCGAAGGGCCAGCTTGCCCTCGATCCTGGTGGCGGCGTAGCCGGGGGAATCCTGGGGGACCAGGTAGCCGTGCACCTGGCCATCGTCGCCGCGCGCCCAGACAACGCTGACCCCGCCGATGGAGCCGTTGCCGATCCACTTCTTTTCGCCATTGAGCAGGAATCCGCCGTCAGTGCGGGTTGCCGTGGTTTCCAGGGCTACGGAGTCGGATCCATGGGTGGGCTCTGTGAGGGCAAAGGCTGCGTACTCGGTTCCGCGGGCGATCGCGGGCAGCCAGCGTTCCTTCTGCGCCTCGGATCCGCACTCGGCGACGGACCGCAGGGCGAGGCCGCCCTGGACCGCGATCATGGTGGCCACGGATCCGTCCCCGCGGCTGATTTCCATGTTCACCAGTCCGGCGGCCATGCTGCTCATCGGTTCGAAGCCGTCCACGGCGGTGCCGTCGCGGAGCAGGTCCAGTTCGCCGAGGCGGTGGAGGAGGTGGAGCGGGTACTCGCCGCGCTCCCAGTAGCCGTCAATGACGGGGAGGACTTCCTCCTGGACGAAGCAGCGGGCGCGGTCCCAGTACTTCCGGTCCTCGGCGCTGATGCCGGCGAAGACGGAGGCGGGATCGGTGCCGAGGGCCTCGGTGAGAAGGTACTCGGGTTCCACCGTCCCGGCCGGGAAGTCCGGCGCACCGCCGGTGACGGTGGGTGCTGGGCTGGGCGACGTCGTCGTCATGTCTGCATCCTCTGGTTCAGCGGCGGCTGCGGGCCACCCGGGTGATGTGGCTCACGCCGCACCGACTAAGAATGCACTGAAACGCAGTTCCACGTCAAGAAACTCCGTACCAGATGCGGCTGGGCGTCAGGGCAACGCATCGCGGACCGCCCGGGCGATGGCATCCTTGTCTGCCGGGCCGGCGAGCACGGTGACGACGACGGTGGCCGCCCTTTGCTCCGTGGCGTCAACAGGGGCGCCGGGACCGAGGAGGGTTGGCCGGAACGTTTCGGCCAGGGCCGCGAGTTCACGGGCGAGGGCTGCCGACCTGTCAGGCTGCCCGGATTCCCCGGCCGCGAAGGGCGCGCGAAGCCACTGCCGCAGGAAGGCGTTGTGCACGGCCACCACGGCTGCGGCGAAGGCAACGGCCGCGTACTCGCGGCGGCCGTCCCTGGGCAGGGTGTCGTTGAGGTACCGCAGGAATGCCCGTTCATAGCGGTGGGAGGTGACCAGTTCCCGGTCCCGGAGGGCCGGCACCGCCTGCAGGAGCCCGTACCGGGCCAGGGACGTTGCGCGGTTCCGCAAGTGGTGGTCGAACACCAGGAGCGCGGCGTCCGCGACGGCGGCCAGTGGCTCCAGCCGTGAGTCCGCCAGCCGGGTGTTCACCTGCTGCAGGATGCGCTCGTGGTCAGCGAAGACCACATCCTCCTTGGATCCGAACCTCCGGAAGAACGTGCTGCGGCTCATGCCCGAGGCCTCCGCGAGTTCCTCAACAGACGTTGCATCGAAACCCTGCTTTGCCAGGAGTTCGATGGCGGCGGCGACAGGCCCGTCGGCAGGATGGCTGGGAGGGGGTGGGGTCATGCGCCGAAATCTAGCACAGCGGCACTGTGGCCGGCCTGCCGCGGGATGGTGCGGCAGGCCGGCCACGCCGGCAGGTACGGATCAGGCGCCTTGCCGGGCCCAGCCGGTGAGCTTGTCCGAAAGCTGCATGTAGGCCTCGTTGACCTGCTGCAGCTCCGGGTGGGCGTCGTACCACTGGACAATTTCCCGGGCTCCGTCCGCAAACGGGATGGTGGCGGTGTAGTCCGGGACCAAGGATTTGATCTTGGTGTTGTCGAAGACCACCGAGTGGGACCGGTCGCCCAGCAGGTTTGAACCCAGTTCCTGGTCGTGCGCGGCGATGGTCTGGGATGCCACGTGCACCAGTTCGGGTTCACGGACGCCGGCCGCCCGGGCGAACAGCCGGTAGATCTGGTTCCACGGCAGGTATTCGTCCGAGGTGATGGTGTAGCTTTCACCCACCGCCTGGGGCCTTCCGAGCAGGCCAACAAACGCCTTCGCGAAGTCTTTGCTGTGCGTCAGCGTCCAGAGTGAGGTGCCATCGCCGTGCACCATGACCGGAAGCCCGCTCCGCATCCGGTGGATGTCCGTCCAGCCGCCCACCATGGCGATTTTGGTGCGGTCGTAGGTGTGCGACGGCCGGACCACCGTCAGCGGAAAATCATCTTCCCGGTAGGCCCGGAACAACAGTTCCTCGCACGCGATCTTGTCCCGGGAGTACTGCCAGAAGGGATTCTTCAACGGCGTGGACTCCAGGATGGGCAGCCTGGTGGGCGGCTTCTGGTAGGCGGAGGCGGAGCTGATGAAGACGTACTGGCCCGCCCGGTCCCGGAACAGATCCATGCTGGTTTGCGCCTGGTCCGGGGTATAGGCGATGAAGTCCGCCACGGCGTCGAACTCCCTGCCGCCCAGCACCTCACGGACCGCGGCCGCATCCCGGACGTCCGCGTGCAGCACTTCAGCACCGTCCGGAACCGGCCTGGTGGATTGGCCCCGGTTCAGGATGGTCAGCCGGTGGCCGAGCGCGACGGCGTGTTCTGCCGCCGCCGCGCTGATGACCCCGGTGCCGCCGATGAAGAGGAGGTTCCGTGGCGCCACCGTGCCGGCAGCCAGGGGAGTTACCACGCGTAGTCTTCCGGTGCCGTGCGGTGGCCGGGGAAGATGTCGTCAAGCCGCTTGAGCGCGTCTGCGTCGAGTGTGACGTCCAGGGCGCGGATGGCGGCATCCAGTTGTTCCTGCGTGCGCGGGCCCACGATCGGGGCGGTCACGGCGGGCTGGTGCAGCAGCCACGCCAGTGCGACGTCGCCCGGTTCGTGCCCCAGTTCGTCGGCGAAGTCCTCGTACTGGCGGATCTGGTCTTCATGCTTCTTCAATGTCTCGGCGGCGCGGCCTTCGGTACGCCGCACGCCCTGCCGCTCCTTCTTCAGCACGCCGCCCAGCAGGCCGCCCTGCAGCGGTGACCAGGGGATCAGGCCCAGGCCATACTGCTGCGCCGCCGGGATGACTTCCAGCTCCACCTGCCGCATGAACAGGTTGTAGATGGACTGTTCGCTGACCAGCCCGGTGTAATTCCGGCGCCGCGCCGCTTCCTGGGCTTGGGCGATGTGCCAGCCGGCAAAGTTGCTGCTGCCGGAGTACAGGATCTTTCCCTGCTGCACCGCCACCTCGATGGCCTGCCAGATCTCGTCCCACGGTGTGTCACGGTCGATGTGGTGGAACTGGTACACATCGATGTAGTCCGTCTGCAGCCGCTTGAGGCTCGCATCCAGGGCCCTGCGGATGTTCAGTGCCGAGAGCTTGGACTCGTTGGGCCGGTCCGTCATGGTGCCGTAGAGCTTGGTGGCCAGGACGGTGTGCTCGCGGCGTTCGCCGCCCTTGGCGAACCAGCGCCCAATGATTTCCTCGGTCCAGCCGCGGTGGTCTGCCCCGCCGTAGACGTTGGCGGTGTCGAAGAAGTTGATGCCGGACGCGTGGGCGGAGTCCATGATGCTGTGGGCGTCCGCTTCCTCCGTCTGCGGCCCGAAGTTCATGGTGCCAAGGCAGAGGCGGGAAACTTTCAGGCCGGAGCGGCCCAGGTGGGTGTACTGCACGGAAATTCCTTTCGGTGGTGGAGCTTGTCGGCCAGGTGGTCGGGCTTGTCGAAACCTACATCTGGGTGAAGGCCGCGACGGCGGGATCGGACCCGATGCGGGCACCGGACTCAAGCGCCGTGATGGCGGCCAGTTCGTCGGCGGAGAGCGTGAGCGATGATGCCGCGAAGTTTTCCCGGATCCGGCCGGGGTTGGCCGACTTGGGGATGGCGATGTTTCCCTGGGCCAGGTGCCAGGCGAGTACCACTTGGGCGGTGGTGGCCTCGTGGGCGCTGGCAATCGCGGTGACGGCGTTTCCGTTCAGGTCCCCGCCCTGGCCCAGCGGGCTGTACGCCTCCACGGCGATGCCCAGGTCCCGGCACTTTGCGGCGAGGTCCGCCTGCTGGTAGCTGGGGTGCAGTTCGATCTGGTTGACGGCGGGGACGGTTTCGGCGGACTCAAGCAGGGTGTCCAGGTGGTCGGACAAGAAGTTCGAGACCCCGATCGCGCGGATTTCCTTGTTCTGGTACAACCGCTCCATCTCCTTCCACGCCTGGACGAACAAACCCTGTGAGGGCACCGGCCAGTGGATGAGGTAGAGGTCGATGAAGTCCAGGCCCAGTGCTTTGCGGCTGTTTTGGAACGCCTCCTGCGCGCGGCCCTGCTCGCCGTTGCGCAGCTTGGTGGTTACGAAGATCTCGTCGCGGGCGATGCCGGTGGCGGCAAGCGCCGCACCCACTCCGGCCTCGTTGCGGTAGGCGGCGGCGGTATCGATGTGGCGGTAGCCGGCCTCGAGGGCGTCCTCGACGGTGCGCTGGGTGTCTTCCGGCGGAACCTGGAAAACGCCGAAGCCAAGTTGCGGGATGGTGACGCCGTTGTTGAGTGTCAGCTCTGACATGGGTGTGCTCCTAGGACGATGGTGATGTGGATCGGTGCCGGCTGCTCGACGAAGAAAGCGGTTTCCGCTGGCTCACTCCTGAGACTATGCACTTTTGCCCGACAAGTCAGCAGAGAAGGCTGTTCCTGTTTTTCCTAGGATTCCCAGTCCTACCTTTTGGGTGGAGCGGGGCACCCTTCCCGGGCAGAATGGTCTGCATGGGTCAAAGCGCCGAGTTCGGAAAATTCCTCAAAGCCATGCGGTCCCGGCTGAGTCCGGAGGTTGCCGGAACGGGTCCCAGCACCGGTGCCCGCAGGGTTCCGGGGCTGCGGCGGGAGGAAGTGGCGCGGCTGGCCGGGGTCAGTACCGACTACTACGTCCGGCTGGAGCAGGGGCGCAACATCCACCCCTCACGCACCGTCCTGGACGCCGTCGCGAGGGCGCTGCGGCTGGACAGCAGCGAGCACGCGCACATGCTGGACCTGCTGGAGAACTGTGCCGGTGGTCCGCGCGAGGCCGGTACGGCCGCAGCGCAGGGCGTCCGGCCCGCGCTGCGCCAGCTCCTCGACGCGGTGGGGGAGGTGCCCGCCCTGGTGCTGGGCCGGCGCAGCGATGTCCTGGCCGGCAACCGGATGGCGTTCCTGCTGTTCGCCGATTTTCCGGCGCTGCCGGCGGCGGAGCGGAACCTCACCCGCTGGACCATCCTTGATCCAGCGGCGCGGGAGCTTTTCAGGGACTGGAAGACGGTGGCTGCCGAAGCCGCCGGATCCCTTCGGCTCGACGTGGGCCGGCATCCCAACGATCCGCAGGCCAACCACCTGGTGGGGGAGTTGGCCGTGAACAGCGAGCATTTCCGCCAGTGGTGGGCCGGGCACCGGGTGGCCACGAGGGCGGCGGGCACTGTCCGGCTGCACCATCCGGCGGTGGGCGACCTGGAATTGAACTTCGAGAACCTGGTCCTGCCGGAGGATCCCGACCAGATGCTGCGGGTGTATTCCGCCCGTCCGGGCTCGCCGTCGTCGGACGCATTGGCCCTGCTTGGCAGCCTGGGTGCCCCCAGTGCTCCCGGTGCGGGAGATGCAGGCGCGCTGCGGGACGCAGCCACGGTGGCCGACGGCGGGCCGGCGGACTAAGCGCCGCGGCTCGGTACCGTAACTGTACATTCGTCCAGCGAATGGCACCGATTCTGGCCAGCCGCCCATTGGGCTTCGGCCGGCTGTTTCCTAGGGTTGAAGAACAAGCTTCCCCGCCCGGTTCTTACCACCCCAGGATGGTCTCAACGATGAAACGCATCGCACTGCTGAAGGAACGCCAGGCTTCCGCCGGCGCCACGTCCACAGCCACAGGTTCGCACTGCCCGGCCTCCGGACTGTGGAGCCCGGACTCCGATTCCCGCACCGTCCTGTCCTTCTTCGAAGGCCAGGTTTTCCCCGCGTTCGACGGCGTTCCAACGGTCTGGCGGCGCCGCAGCCCGGGAACAGCCAACTAAGGCACGAGCCCGGGGCACCAAGCTTAAATCGGGAGGTCGTGAAGCCATCGCTTCACGACCTCCCGGCGTTAAGGCTGGAGTGCTCAGTGATCTTCCAGCCGGAAGCCGAGTTTGATGGTCACCTGCCAGTCCGCGACCTTGCCTTCCTCCAGGTGGCCGCGGATCTCCTTCACCTCGAACCAGTCGAGGTTCCGGAGGGTCTGGGAGGCTTTGGCGATCCCGTTCCGGACGGCGTCGTCCACGCCTTCGGTGGAGGTGCCGACAATTTCAGAAATGCTGTACGTGTGGTTGGACAACTTCGCTCCTCGTGATCATCGTTGCTCCCGGTTGCGGGCCGTCCCTGAAGCCTAGTGGCACTGCGAGAGCGTTGACCAGAGGACCGGCCCCCTTCATGCAGGCCGCCCGCGGGCTCACTTGGCGGGCAGGACCAGGTTCCGCAGGTCGTCCAGGGTCTGCTGCATGTGGGCGTCCATGGCGGTGCGGGAGCGGGCCGGGTCGCGGGACTCAAGGGCCTCGGCGATGTTCTGGTGGTGTCCGATGGCGTGTTCCTGGATGGCCGGTACCGCCGACGTCTCGGCACGGCGCTTTTCCAGGACGCGGTGCAGCGGCTCGAACAGGACGGAGACGAAGACGTTCCCCGAGGCGCGCAGGATGACTTCGTGGAAGCCGAGATCGGCCTCTACGAACGCTGCGACGTCGTTGATGCTGTTGGCGGCCTTCATGGCCGAGACGTAGGCGAACAAGGAGGCAATGTCCTCCTCCGAGATGCGTCCGGCGGCAAGTTCGCAGGCTCCTGTTTCCAGCATCCGGCGGAGCTCGATGAGCTGGATGGAGGCGTCGGCGTCGTTCTTGCCCTCCGATGCCGCCCGCAGCACCGCTTCCAGCGATGTCCACCGGCTCAGGGGGTTGACGAACGTCCCCCGCCCTCGTTCGACGCTGAGGATCTGCTGGGCCTGGAGCGTCTTCATCGCCTCACGGACCGTCATGCGGCTGACTTCATGGCGGGCGCTGAGTTCCAGCTCTCCCGGAACCGTGGCGCCGGGCGGAAACTCGCCTTCGATGATGCGGTCCAGCAGCTCATCGGCCACGATGCCGACCAGCGATTTCCTTGCCATGGTTCCCCCGCTTCCTGCTTCCGGCCAACGCCCGGCGGATATGTCAGACAAGTCTACTTGCGCGTCTTTATGCCGTGTGCCACACTAACATTCAAATGCAAGATGTCAGACATCTTACAGTTACCCTTACATCAGTATCCGGGTCCCGGATCGCTACACAATGGAGTGCACTGTGACGCTTGAAGCAGACCTTCTGGCCGCCTATCCGGCTGACCTCGAGATCCCCGCAGGGCTCGTTGCCGGCTCCCTGGCCGCTTCCAACGCAGAGGTTCCCCGCGTCCTGGTGGTGCTCGACGACGACCCCACCGGCACCCAGTCCGTGGCAGACCTCCCCGTGCTCACCAGGTGGGACGTAGAGGACTTCAGCTGGGCTTTTGCGCAGGGAAAGCCCGCGGTCTACGTCCTCACCAACACCCGGTCCCTCGACCCCGCCGAAGCGGCTGCCCGCAATGAGGAAGTGGTCCGCAACGCCCTCGCGGCGGCAGGATCGCCCGACTCCCTGCGGCTGGGATTCGTCAGCCGCAGCGACTCCACCCTCCGCGGCCACTACCCCCTGGAGCCTGACGTCATCGCGGCCACCGTTGCCGGGGTCAGCGGCGAGACGACCGACGGCGTGGTCCTGGTCCCCGCATTCCCAGACGCCGGCCGGCTCACCATCGGCGGCGTCCACTACATGCGCGGCACCGGTGACGCGAAGGGCACCGTGGTCCCCGTCTCCGAGACCGAATTCGCCAAGGATGCGTCCTTCGGCTTCAGCACCTCCGTCATGGCCGACTACGTCGCCGAGAAATCCCAGGGCAGGTTCCCGGCGGACTCAGTGATCGTCCTGGACCTGAACATCATCCGTGCCGGCGCCGCCGCCCAGGACCCAGCTATCTCCGCCAAGGCGATCGCGGACGCCATCGAGCCCGCCACCGATTCCACGCCCATCGTGGCGGACATCGTCACCGAGAATGACTTCCGCGCCCTGGCGCTGGGACTGGAAGAGGCAGAACGCCGCGGCAAGAAGCTCCTGTACCGAGTGGGCCCGCCGTTCGTCCGCGGCCGCATCGGCCAGGAGATCCGGGCCGCACTGACTTCCGAAGAGGCCTACGCAGGCAACACCCCGTCGGAGGCGGGCGGCCTGATCGTGGTGGGCTCGCACGTCGGCGTGACCACACGGCAGCTCAACGTCCTCACCGCCGAACACAGCTCGGCGCGCATCATCGAGATCGACGTCGAGAAGCTCCTCGCCGCCGAAGCTGGAACAGCCGACCCCAACGCCAAGGAGCACCTGGACCGCACGGTGGACGCCGTGGTCGAGGCCCTACACGCCGGCGACGTGATCGTCCACACCAGCCGCCTGCTGATCAAGACGGACGACCCCGCCGAAAGCCTGCGGATCGCCCGTACCGTCTCCGCCGCCGTCGTGGACGTGGTCAACCGGACCCTGAAGACCTTCCCGCCGCGGTTCGTCATCGCCAAGGGCGGGATCACGTCCTCCGACGTCGCCGCCCACGGCCTGGAAATCCGGCACGGCATTGTCCGCGGCCCCATGCTCCCGGGCATCGTCAGCCTCTGGGAACCGGTGGACGGCCCCGCCAAGGGCATCCCCTACATCGTGTTCGCCGGCAACGTGGGCGACGACGACTCCCTGGCCCAGGTCACCCGCAAGCTCAGCAACAAGTTCTAAGAGTTCCGAACAAATTCAACGGAGAACACCATGACCAGCAACTACACCATCACCGTCCTGGGCCTCGGCGCCATGGGCCTGCCCATGGCCACCCGACTGGCCTCCCAGCTCACAGTCCACGGCTTCGACATCGCCGAGCCCCGCCTCAAGCTCGCCGAAGAAGCCGGCATCGCCACCTTCACCACCGCCCGCGAAGCCGCCAAGGGAGCGGACGCCGTCCTCCTGGCCGTCCGCAACGGCGAGCAGCTCAACGACGTCCTCTTCGGCGAAAACGGCGTGGCCTCCGTCCTGGAGCCGGGCGCCGTCGTCATCCTCGGCAGCACGGTGGGCACCGACGCCATCCCCGCCACCGTGGCCAAGCTGGCCGAATACGGGGTGGACCTGGTGGACGCCCCGCTGTCCGGCGGCCCCAAGCGCGCCGGCGAAGGCGACCTGCTGATCGTCGTCGGCGCGTCCCCCGAAGCCCGCGAAAAGGCCGCCCCCGCCCTGGACCTGCTGGCCTCCACGCTCACCGTGGTGGGTGACAACCCCGGCGACGGCCAAGCCCTGAAGACCGTCAACCAGCTCCTGTGCGGCGTCCACATCGCCGCGGCCGCCGAGGCCCTGGCCCTGGCCGACGCGCTGGGACTGGACCAGGCCAAGACCCTCGCCGCCCTCGAAGCCGGCGCTGCCGGTTCCTTCATGCTCTCCAACCGTGGCCCCCGCATCCTGGAGGCCTACAACGAGGAAGGCGCCGAGGTCCTGTCCCGCCTGGACATCTTCGTCAAGGACATGGGCATCGTGGGCAAAGCCACCCGCGCGGCCGGGCTGGCAGCCCCCGTTGCCGCCGCCGCCGAGCAGCTCTACCTGCTGGGCCAGGCCCAGGGCCTCGCCGCGGCCGATGACTCCGCCGTCATCAAGGTGGTCGCCCCGGCCAAGAGGACCAAGTAAGCGTCTCTCCCCCCGAACGGTACGACGACGGCGGTCCCCCCTCCGCCGTCGTCGTACCTCCCAGCGTTGCGGCTTAGTTCCGCAGCGTTCCATCCCCGCCGTGATACCTGATGCCCGTCTGCCCCGGACCGGCACGTCAAAGGAGACATTTCCCGTGAACCACCTGATGAGCCCGCTGATACAGCGGGCGGCCGATGCTCCGGCCATCAAGCCCGCCGTGGAGCTGGGCACCCCGCTGCTGCTCACCATCGCCGCCGTTGGCATCGCCATCCTGCTGGTGATGATCATCCGCTTCAAGATCCAGGCGTTCGTGGCCCTGCTGACCGTCAGCATCCTGGTTGCCGTGGCCGCCACGATCCCGCTGCAGGACATCTTCACCGTCGTGTCCGGCGGCGTGGGCAGCACCATGGGCAAGGTGGCCATCCTGATCGCGCTCGGCGCCGTGCTGGGCCGCATGATCGAGGTCTCCGGCGGTGTCCAGTCGCTGGCCGACCACTTCACCCGCAAACTCGGCGCCCGCCGGGTGGCCGTGGCGCTGACCGCCGTCGGCTTCCTGGTGGCCATCCCCGTGTTCTTCGAAGTCGGCATCATCGTGCTGGTGCCCATCGTCTACGCCTTCGCCAAGATCGCCAAAGTCCACCCGGTTAAGTTCGGCCTGCCCATGGCCGGCATCATGCTCGCCATCCACGTGGCCGTTCCGCCGCACCCGGGGATCGTTGCCGGCGCCGGCGTGCTGGGTGCCGACATCGGGCTGATCGCCCTGATCTCACTGCTCATCTGCATTCCGCTCGGCTTCCTGTCCTACTGGGTGGCGTCCATCATGAACCGCAAGGACTACGAGCTGCTGCCGGCCGTGAAGACCCAGGTGGAGGAGTTCGGTTCCGACTCACTGGTCAAGGTGGGCCACGACGGCCCCGGTGCCGCCGCCATCGCACCCCCTCGCCCGGGCCTGATCATTTTCCTGATCGCCGCCCCGATCGTGCAGATCCTCCTGGGTACCGCCGGCACCCTCATCCTCCCCAAGAGCGATCCCCTCTACGGCCTGGCAGCCTTCATCGGCAACCCGTTTCTGGCCCTGCTGGTGGCCGTGGCGCTGTCCTTCTTCCTGCTCGCGGTCCGCCGCGGCTGGTCCTTCAAGGAGACCGGTGAAATCTTCGAAGGCGCCCTGCCTCCCATCGCCTCCATCCTGATGGTGGTGGCTGCCGGCGGCGTCTTCGGCAACGTCCTGCAGGTCTCGGGCATCGGCGGGGCGCTCTCCAAGACCCTGGACACGCTCGGCGTGCCGCTGCTGCTGCTCGGCTTCATCATTTCCCTCGCACTGCGTGCCGCCCAGGGTTCGGCCACCGTGGCCATCGTGACCACCACCGGCCTGCTCTCCGCAGCGGTCAGCGGCGGCGGCTACAGCCCGGCCCAGATCGCCGTGATCGTGATCGCCATCGGCTTCGGCGCCTTGGGCCTCTCCCACGTCACGGACGCCGGCTTCTGGGTGGTGGTGCGATACTACGGCCTGACCGTCTCGGACGGCCTGAAGACCTGGACCGTCCTGACTACCATCCTGGGCCTGGCCGGCTTCGCGCTGACCTTCGTGGCCTGGATCCTGGTGGGAGGCCTGGGCGTCTGATGCGTACCCGACTGGACCACCTGGTCACCACCGCCCTGCAGCAGGGTTCCGCCGTGCCGGCCTTCACCTGCTACGACTTCACCACCGCGCTGGCCGTGGTGGGCGCCGCAGAGGAATCAGGACGCGGTGCCATCCTGCTGGTGGCACCCAAGACCGCCGCCACCGCGAACGGGCTCAGGCTCATAGCGGCGCTCCGCACCCTGGCCGACGCGGCCGCGGTTCCGGTGGCCGTGCAGCTTGACCACGCCAGCGACCTCAAGGTGATGGCCGACGCCGTCGCGGCAGGGGCGGATTCGGTCCTCGCCGACGGTTCATCCCTTCCCTACGAGGACAACATTGCCCTGGTCAAGTCGGCCCGCGCCCTGCTGGGCCCGGACGTGGTGCTCGAAGCGGAACTTGGCGGCCTGGCCGGCGACGAGGACCGCGCCTTCGGTGCAGACCAGTCCGGCGCCGACGTTGCAGGCCTGACCGACTCGGCGCAGGTGGAGGACTTCGTGTCCCGTACCGGCGCGGAACTGCTTGCCGTGGCCGTGGGCAATGTCCACGGCAAGTACAAGGGCGAGCCGCGGCTGCGCTGGGACGTGCTCCAGGACATTGCGGCCCGGGTCCACATTCCGCTGGTGCTGCACGGCGCTTCCGGCATCCCCGCCGGGGAACTGGTGAAAGCCGCGGCCATGAACGTAGGCAAGGTCAACTTCAACACCGAGCTGCGGACCGGCGTGCTGGCCACCCTCCAGGACCAGCTGCCCGCCCACCGTGCGGACGGCGAAAACCTGCAGGGCCTGCTGGCCCGGTGGAACCACTCGGCCAAGGAGTTCGCCACCGCCACGCTGGCCACGCTGGCACGGTAGGAAAGACCCCACTCCGGGGGAGGCTAGGATCAAGCCATGATCCTGGCCTCCCTCTTTTTTGCCTTCCTCGCCGCGGCGCTGCACGTTTTCATCTTCACCATGGAATCCGTGACCTGGACCCGGCCCGCCACGTGGAAACGCTTCAGCATCGGATCCCAGGACCATGCAGAGATCACCAGGCCGCTGGCGTACAACCAGGGGTTCTACAACCTGTTCCTGGCAGTGGGTGCCCTGGTCGGAATCGGCCTGGTGGTGTTCGGGGCCGGTCCGGCGCAGCACGTGGCGGGCTGGACCCTGGTGTTTTCAAGCTGCGGCTCCATGCTCCTGGCGGCCGTGGTCCTGGCCCTCAGCGGCCGCAAGTACCTCCGCGCGGCGGCCACCCAGGGCGCAACGCCGCTGCTCGCCGTCGTCCTGGGCCTGGTGGCTGTGCTCTAGCCCGGCACCCCTGCCTCTTCTACACCACCGGCAACAGGCGCAGAATGGTGCTGTGAACAGGGTCGGAACGCTGTAAGGCCACGCGGTGCGGCGGGGTCAGGGGAACCAAGACCACGCGGACACGGCAGCCCGTGATCCGGCGATCGACCTTGTCCGCTTCGTCTGCCTGGCATTGGTGGTGGTGGGCCATTCCATGATGGTCAGTCCGGTCCTGCACCCGGACGGGACCGTGACAACGGAGAACACCCTTGGCGACCAGGACTGGTTTGTCCCCGTCATCTGGATCTTCATGGTCATGCCCCTGTTCTTCGTTACCGGGGGTGTGACCGGCCTGCAGTCCTGGCGCCGGATGAAGGCGCGGGGCGGGACGGCGGCCCAGTTCATCCGTGCACGGCTGCTGCGCCTGGTCCGTCCGGCCACCGCGCTGCTTGCGGCGATGGTCCTGGGACTGTTGTTGGCCCGTGCCCTCGGGGTGGACCCTCAAGTGGTCCAGCTCATGGCCACCGGCGCCGGCATGCCGCTGTGGTTCCTGGCCGCCTACCTCGCGGCGCAGTTGAACATTCCGGTCCTGGCGGCGCTCCATGCGCGTTCCCCCTGGCTGGCGCTGGGCCTGCTCCTCGGCCTGGTGGTTGCCGTGGATTGCCTCCGGGGGGCGCTGCCGAACCTGGCCTACGCGAACCTGGTGTTCGTGTGGTGCGCAGTGCAGCAACTGGGCTTCCTGGCGGCCGACGGCTGGACGTCCCGGCTTTCCCGTTCGGGCCTGCTGGCCATCGCGTTGGCAGCAAACCTTGCGTTGGGTGTGGTGACGGGGCTGGGCCTGTACACCGGCAACATGCTGGTGAACCTCAATCCACCCAACCTCACCCTGGTCCTGTTGGGCGTTTCCCAGCTGGCCGCGATGGAGCTGGCGCGGCCGGTCCTCGCGTCGCTCGCCGAGGTCCGCTGGATTGGCCGCCTCGTGGGCGTGGCGGGCAGCCGGTCCCTGACGGTGTACTTGTGGCACCTGCCGCTGCTGGGCGCGATGTCAGGGCTGCTGCTCCTGGTGCCGTTCCCCAAGCCCGGCGCCGGCACCGCCGCGTGGTGGTGGTCGCGGCCCGTGGTGGTCCTGGCCCTGGTCGTCCTGCTGCTCCCCGTCGCTGCCGCCTTCGGCCGCCTTGAGGACCGGGTAACGGCGCCACACGCCTACCGCAGCCGGCCCGCCTTGGCTGCGGCCGCCGTCGTCGTGGTCTTCCTTCCCGCGGCGGACGCCGCCCTCAACGGATTGTCACTGGGGCTGCTGGCTGCCGGCACCTTGTGCTTTTCCGCGGCGATCCTCCTGCTGGGCGGGTTTCCGCTGCGGCGACGGTCATCGGCCGGGACCAGGCCCCCGCGACGGCCGGCGGGCGGGCCGGCGGCCCGGACCACCTCCCGCCGGAGGCGCGGCCGAAGGGGCATTGCCAGCGGGGTGAAGTAGTGCCAGTGTCAAACCATGACCGAGAACACCATGTCCACAGAGGATAAGTTCACCCCCAACGTCACCCTGCGGCGCAACGACGCGGACCACCGGTACGAACTCCTGGTGGACGGCAGGCTCGCTGTCCAGGCCTTCTTCCACGACCTGCCGGGACATATCGACTTCACCCATACCGAAACGGGCCAGGACTTCGAGGGGCAGGGGCTGGGCAAGGTGCTGGCGCATTTTGCCCTGGATGACGTGGTAGCCACCGGAAAACGCATCATTCCGCACTGCCCGTTTATGTCCAGCTACCTCCGCAAGCACGAGGGCTACGAACAGTTCGTGGACTGGCCCGAGCGCTGACCGCCCGCCGGCCCCATCCACTGATCGCATCCGCCGATCACATTCGCTGGCCGCGGGCCGGCGCCCGCGCTCGGAGCAGGGTCAGCTGGCCAGGGCCGAATCGCTGACCGCCCAGGCGGTCCCGGGGTCGTCGATGGTGAAGCCGCAGGCACAGCGATAGGTGGTGACGGTTTCGGCCGCCTCCGGCCGCAGTGCCACCACGGAGGTTCCGTCAACGTAAACGGGCTGCCGGACCGGAAGTTCCCCGTGATCGACAAGCTGCATCGGCGTGCGGCAGTGCATGCGCGAATTGAGGGTCACCAGCAGTCCTGCGTCGACAGGTACCGTGGTGGCCGGAAACTGCTCAGCCGGTTCGCGGCGCTCCCCAAACGCCATCAGCTGCTCATCCATTGCGGTGGTCATTATGTTCTTCCTTGGGCTTCTTTCACGGAACCGCCATGGCCGGCAGTCCCGCCGCGAACTGCTTGCGGAGGTTCATCTACCCCATAAGAAAAGCATGCTTACTAATTGATGCACAAGTTCCGGCATCTGGTGATGGCCCGCAATCCCCAGTACCCGCTTAACCCCAAGCGTAGCGTCGCGGGGACCTGCCGATGCTCCGGAACGCCGAATCCGCGGTTCAACACGAAATACATCACAAAAGTTTGATTAAAAGGGTTACCTAAGTAAGGCTTGCCTTACAAAAAGGCAGGGCAGGGACGTTCCGCTCCAGCCCTGCCTGCTACGACCACTGCCACTCCGGCAATGCCCAGCAAAGGAAACCCATGCCGCTGATGCCCCACCCTGCTCCGCACGTGGAAACACCGCTTCCCGCCACCGCCTCACCACAGGGCCCGCCAGCCGCTTCCGCCGGCCAGGACTTTGCCTCGCGGCTGGAACTGGCGTTCGGGGCCAGCAACCACCTCCTCAATGCCAGGAATTCAGCCCGGTACGTGGCGCAGGTCCTGCAGGGTGTCACTGCCGTGGCCACCAAGCTGGAGCGGACCACCCGGCCCTTTACCGGCGTCGAACCGTCAGCGCTGGAGGCCCGGGTGGGGGCGGTTGACCTGGACGTGCCGCTGCGGGACACCGCTGCGGCACTGGAGGAGCTCGAGGACGTCTACCTGCGCGACGCCGTCTATTTCCATGACCCCAAATACGCGGCGCACCTCAACTGCCCGGTGGTGATCCCGGCACTGGTGGGCGAGGCCGTCCTTTCCGCCGTCAACTCCTCGCTGGACACCTGGGACCAAAGCGCGGGGGCCACCATGATCGAGCGGCGCCTCATCGACTGGACCGCGCAACGGCTGCACCTGGGCGCCGCCGCTGACGGTATCTTCACCTCCGGGGGCAGCCAGTCCAACCTGCAGGCGCTGCTGATCGCCCGCAACCACGCAGTGGCAGGCCTCCGCCAGGACCCGGCCCGCAGCGGCCTCCGCCTGCCGGCGCTGCTGGATAAACTCCGGATCTTCACCTCCGGGGACAGCCACTTCAGCATCCAAAAGTCGGCCGCCATGCTCGGCCTCGGATTCGACGCCGTCATCAGCGTCCCCTGCACGCCGGACCGCCGGATGGACCCCGAAGCCCTGGCCGATGCCCTGGCCGACGCCAACCGGGCCGGCCTGGTCCCGATGGCGGTGGTGGCCACCGCCGGGACCACCGACTTTGGCGCGGTGGACCCGCTCGCAGACCTCGCTGCCCTTGCCCATGCCTCCGGCGCCTGGCTCCACGTGGACGCCGCCTACGGCGGCGGCCTCATGGTCTCCGGCCGGTACCGGCACCTCCTGGACGGGACCCGGTTCGCGGACTCGGTCACCGTGGATTTCCACAAGACCTTCTTCCAGCCCGTCAGCTCCAGCGCGCTTCTGGTCCGCGACCGGGCCATGCAGCGGCACGTCACCTTCCACGCCGACTACCTGAACCCGGAAAGTGCTGCCCTTGCGGACATTCCCAACCAGGTGGACAAGAGCCTCCAGACCACCCGCCGCTTCGACGCCCTGAAACTGTGGCTCACGCTGCGGATCATGGGGGCGGACGCCATCGGCGCGCTGTTCGACGAAGCCATCGACCTCGCGGGTCGCGTCGGATTGCTCCTGGAGGCAGACGACGACTTCGAACTCGCGGCACCGCCGCAGCTCAGCACCCTGGTGTTCCGCTACCGCCCGCGGCTGGACGGGGGAGCGCGGCTCAGTGAGGACGCCGCCGACGCGCTCAATCCTGCCGTGCGCGCCGCCGTCTTCGCGTCCGGGCGGGCGGTGGTTGCCGGGACCACGGTGGGCGGCCGCCACTACCTGAAGTTCACCCTCCTCAATGCCGAAGCCACCCTAGAGGACATCGCCGGCATCATCGACCTCCTGCGCCGCACCGGCGCGGACCTCCTGCAGGACGGTGCCGCCGCATGACCACCCCCGCAGCCGGCCAGGTCCATGACTTCGCAGCCATCGGCGTCGGCCCCTTCAACCTTGGCCTCGCCGCCCTGGCTGAGCCCGTCGAGGGCCTGGCCGGCATCTTCCTCGACCAGCGCGAATCCTTCGAGTGGCACCCCGGCATGATGCTGGAGCCGGCCCACCTGCAGGTCCCTTTCCTGGCGGACCTGGTGACCATGGCGGATCCCACCTCGCCCTACTCGTTCCTGAACTTCCTCAAGCAGACCGGCCGGCTGTACCGGTTCTACATCCGCGAGGACTTCTACCCGCTGCGAGCCGAATACAACCAGTACTGCCAGTGGGTGGCCGGGCAGTTGCCTTCGGTACGTTTTGGCACAACCGTGCTGGATGCGGCGTACGACGACGGCGTGTACCGGCTGGCCGTCTCCGGCCCCGGCGGCACGGAGGTACTTTCCGCCCGCCGGCTGGTGCTGGGCACCGGCACCAGCCCCTACGTACCGGAAGCCGGCCATGGCATCATGGCCGAGGCCGCCGCAGGCCGCGGGGGCATGGCCTTCCACAATGCCGACTACCTGGCCCGGAAGGCGGACCTGCAGCAGCGCCGCAGCATCACCATCGTGGGCAGCGGGCAGAGTGCGGCGGAGATCTACTATGACCTGCTCACGGACGCGGACGCCCACGGGTACCGGCTGGACTGGGTGACCCGCTCCGGCCGGTTCTTTCCCCTGGAGTACACCAAACTGACCCTCGAGATGACCTCGCCCGAGTACGTGGACTACTTCCATGGCCTCCCGCCGCACCGCCGCGACCACCTCAACAAGACGCAGAAGAACCTCTACAAGGGCATCAACGCGGACCTGATCGACGCAATCTACGACCTCCTCTACACCCGGAGCCTCGCCGGGATGGTGGACACGCGGCTGCTGACCCATTCCACGCTCACAGCCGCCGCATGGGACGCCGCCGCCGGAACCCACACCCTGCGCCTGCACCACGACGAGCAGGGCACCGCCTACACCCTGGACAGCGACGCCGTGGTTTTCGCCACCGGCTACACCTACCGGGAACCGGAGTTCCTCGCGGGAATCCGGGACAGGATTGCCCGGGACAGCGGGGGCCGTTTTGCGGTGGACCGCAACTACAGCACCGGTGTGGAACCCGGAGAGATCTTCGTCCAGAACGCCGAGCTGCACACCCACGGATTCGCCACCCCGGACCTGGGCATGGGCGCCTACCGCAACTCGTGCATCCTCCGGGCAATTAGCGGCCGGGAGGTCTACCCGGTGGAACGCAGCATCGCGTTCCAACAGTTCGGCGCACCGGAGAGCATCACGGCGGAGGTGCCCGCATGAGATTCACGTTCCGCTGCGTCGACCCCGCGGCCGACGCCCCGCTCCTGCACAGCTGGGTCACGCGGCCCTACGCCTCCTTTTGGGGAATGCTGGCCTCCGGCGTTGACGACGTCGAAAAGGAGTACGCAGCCATCCAGTCGAGCGGACACCACCATGCCCTGCTGGGGCTCGACGACGGCATTCCAGCCTTCCTCGTTGAGGAGTACCTGCCCGCGTCCTCACCGCTGGCCACGGCCTACCCGGTCCGGCCCGGTGACGCCGGCATGCACCTGCTGGTGGCTCCGCCGTCGAACGCTCCTGTTGCCGGCTTCACCACGGCCGTCATGGATGCCGTGCTGGCCCGGCTGTTCGCCAAGCCCGGGGTGGACCGGATCGTTGTGGAACCCGACGTCCGGAATACCCGGATCCACGCCCTCAATAAACGGCTCGGCTTCCGCCCTGAGGGGGTGGTGGCCCTCCCGGACAAGGACGCGCTCCTGAGCTTTTGCAGCCGGGAGGACTACCTGGCCGCCCGGGCGTTGAGCCCCTTCACCGCCACCAACCCGCCTGACCGCTACTCCGACCGCAATGGAGCACCACTGTGACCACAAACCTGTACACCGCCTCCGCCCCGGCCGCTGCCTTCCCGTCCGACGTTTCCCACCTCAGCCCGCACCGCTGGGAGGCAGCCAACAGGCATCTGCTCCGCAAAGCGCTCGCCGAGTTCTCGCACGAACGGATCCTTGCGCCTGAGCGCCTTCAGGAGATGGACCACGCCGCCAGCTATCGGGTGGTCAGCGACGACGGAACCCGCGAGTACCGTTTCGACGCGCGGATCCTGGACCTGGACCACTGGTCCATCGATGCCGGTTCAATCCGGCATCTCCACGAGGGCGCCGAGGCGCCGCTGGACGCCATGGAGTTCATCACGGCCTTCCACACGACCCTCGGCATCACCATCTCCATGCTTCCGGTCTACCTGGAAGAAATCAGCAGCACGCTGGCCGGACACGCCTACAAACTGGCGGACCGCAGGCCGGACTCCGCGGAACTGGCGGCCGGAATAACCCGCGGCGCGGACGCTGCCGCCGATTTCCAGGCCATCGAACGCAGCATGTCCGAGGGCCACCCCTGCTTCGTGGCCAACAACGGCCGGCTGGGCTTCGGCATCGGCGACTACCACGCCTTCGCTCCCGAAACCGGTGCCGCCGTGCGCCTGGAATGGATCGCCGTGCACCGCAGCTGCGCCGTCTTCACCTGCGCAGCGGGGCTGGACTACCGGACACACCTGGCCGCCGAACTGGGGCCGCTGCTGGACACTTTCCACGCCGTGCTGGCGGAACAGGGACTCGAGCCGGAGCAGTACTTCCTCATGCCGGTGCATCCCTGGCAGTGGCAGAACAAGCTCACGGGTACGTTCGCGGCGGAGATCGCCCGGCAACGCATCGTCCACCTGGGTACGGGAACCGATCAATACCAGGCACAGCAGTCGATCCGGACGTTCTTCAACACCGCGGCCCCCGCCAAGCACTACGTCAAGACCGCCCTGTCAGTGCTGAACATGGGCTTCATGCGCGGACTCTCCCCTCAGTACATGAAGGCGACGCCCGCCATCAACGACTGGTTGCGGGAACTGATCGGCTCAGACCCGGCGCTGCAGCGCCGCGGGTTCACCATGATCGGCGAGGTAGCCGCCGTCGGTTACCACAACCCGCATTACGAGGCCGGCTCCGCGGAAGGCTCACCGTACCGGAAGATGCTGTCCGCGCTCTGGCGGGAAAGTCCGCTGCCGCTGCTGCGCGACGGCGGGCAGCTGGCCACCATGGCGTCGCTCCTGCATGTGGATGCGGCAGGAAAACCGATGGCCGCCGCACTGATCGAACGTTCCGGACTGGCGCCCGCCACATGGCTCCGCCGGTACTTCGAGGCCTACCTGGTTCCCCTGGTGCACTGCCTCTGCCGCTATGAGCTGGCGTTCATGCCGCACGGCGAAAACGTCATCCTGGTCCTGGAAAACGGCGTGCCCGTGCGGGCCGTCATGAAGGACATCGCCGAGGAAATCGTCGTGATGGGGGACCGGCTGGAGGTGCCCGCCGAAGCCGCAAGGATCAAGGCCGCGATTCCTGACGGGGAGAAGGTATTGGCGATCTTCACCGACGTCTTCGACTGCATCTTCCGCTTCCTCGCGGCCCTGCTGGACGAGGACGGCACCCTGCCCCAAGAGGAGTTCTGGCGCACCGCAGCCGCAGCCATCCGGGACTACCAGGCGGAGCATCCAGAGCTTGCGGACCAGTTCGCAAGACACAACCTGTTCGCCCCGGACTTTCCACTGTCCTGCCTCAACCGGCTGCAGCTGCGCAACAACCAGCACATGCTGGACCTCTCCGATCCCTCCGGCGGCCTGCAGCTGGCCGGACGCCTGGCCAACCCGCTGGCCCGGTTCGCAGGGGTGTAGTACCGGCAACTGGTTAGGCTGGCAGCATGACGCCAACAATCGCACTCGTTACCGGAGCCAGCGCCGGGCTGGGACACGAATTCGCCAAGCAGCTCGCGGCCCAGGGGCACCCCCTTGTCCTGGTGGCCCGCAGCGCCTCCCGCCTGGAGGAAACCGCGGCGGACCTGCACCGGCGGTACGGAATCACGGCTGAGGTCCTGCCCGCTGACCTCACGGTGGACGCCGACGTCGCCGCCGTCGTCGAACGTCTCAAGGACCCCGCGCGGCCGGTGGGCATCCTGGTGAACAATGCCGGTATCGGGCTGCTGCACAACTTCGAGGACAACCCGATCGGGGCGGAAAAAGACCACCTGAAGCTGCACGTGGAAACGGCCATGGTGCTCACCCACGCGGCGCTCGGCGGAATGCTCGAACGCGGGGAGGGCAGGATCATCAATGTGGCCAGCGTGGCCGCCTTCCTACCCCGCGGCACCTACTCGGCAGCGAAAGCATGGCTGGTCAGTTTCAGCCGGTGGGCCAACCTGGCGTACCGCTCGCGCGGGATCCAGGTCACCGCGGTATGTCCGGGGTTTACGCATACCGAGTTCCACGACCGGATGGGCATGGACAAGTCCGTGGCCCCGTCCTGGACGTGGCTGCGTGCGGAGCGGGTGGTGCGGGAAGGCCTGGCGGACAACGAGCGCGGCAAGGCGGTGTCCGTGCCTTCCAGGCGCTACAAGGCGGTGGCCGCCGTGGCCAAGCTGGCGCCGGCGCGGCTAATGGCGGGACCGGCGCGCAAACCCAAGCCGGAGCGCAACCCCGGGTAGCTGTACCGGGCCTTCGAAGCCGGTGCCTGCTTGCGGCCCGGAGCGGCGGACGGCCACCACTACCAGGATGCCCAGCAGCGCGCCCACCAACGTTTCCACGGCCCGCTCCAGGATCAGGACCCCCGGTTCGGCCGGCGAGGCCAGTTGGGTCATGAGCAGGATCACCGGGGTGAACCAGACCATGGCCAAGCCGTAGTGCCTGGTCATGAACAGCTCGGTGGCGAACTGGAAAAGGATCACCAGGAGGGCCAGCACCTGGGCATGGCGCGCGGGCTCCTGGAACGCGGGGTAGAGCCCGGCCAGCGTCCAGGGTGCCGGAAGGAGGACGACGGCGGTCACGGCCAGGCCCAGGAAGGTCCCCACGATGCGGTGGATGCCGCGCCGGACACGGCTGGGAAGGTCCGCCCCGGCGAGCGGCACTGCCGCGGCTGCCATGGCCCAGTGCGGATGGCCGCTGCCGCTGAGGACGCCCACTGTTCCGGCTGCGCCCACGGCCAGCACATACCGTGCGGCGTGGACCAGCAGCTCACGCCGGCCCGCCGGGGTGGGGGAGGGCACGGCCCTGGTGGCGCCGGGTTCCCAGGACCTGCGCCGTATCCAGCCGCTGAAGCCCACAGCCATGGAGAACACAGCCGATCCGCCGGCGATGAGCATCGCCACATACCAAGGGACCGCGACAGGAACGGAAGCGCAGGCTCCGAGGGCCAGGATGCCGAAGAAGGGTCCGTTGGGTTTCAGCCGCACCCGGTCCGAGTAGACGGAGCCCACCCCGGCAAGGGTGGCTTCCACGGCCACCAGCCACCAGGAATGGAGGTGGTTGATGGACAGCGTGATCCCCACGGCCACTCCGCAGAGCAGTACCAAGGCGGCCTGGCCTTGGTGCCGAAGCCGCAACTGGTGGGGCTCCGAGCGGCCGTACATCCCGGTAAGGGCACCGAACACGGCGTAGATGATCAGGTCAGTCCTGCCCAAGGCCAACAGGACCAGGGAGGGGGCTGCGACACTCAGGGCAACCCGGAGCGCCGCAAGATGGTCGTTGGTGGCCGGTTCCAGCCGGTGCAGCGCGCGCACCTGGTCCACTACGCGCTTCATATCCCGAATCCATTCCCTGTTACTGCGGTGCCGGCGCCTGATAGGGCCTTTGGGAACGTATCACCAGGCATCCCGCAGAGTCATATGTTGCCGGCTGGGCTCCTGACACACCAGGACATCCGGCGGGCACGCGAAGGCCCGCTTCCGTACTTCCCGCAGGAAGCACAGGAGCGGGCCTGTGAGCGTGGGCTACAAGAATGCCCGGGCGGCAGGCGGGAGCTTACGCTCCTGCCGGAACACCGCGGTGTGCATGCGGATCCGTGCCGTCCTGGGTGTCGAACGGCAGTTCGTCCAGGTTGATCAGCGGGTTCTGGTCCTGGGTCTCCACCAGTTCCTTGGCTTCCGCCTGGGTATCAACGCTGGGCATCGATCCCGGGAGGGGGCGGTTGGCGGATTCCTTCAGGAAGTAAATGGCCACGGCGCCAACCAAAGAGGTTGCCATCAGGTAGTACGCCGGCATCATGTCGTTGCCGGTCGATTTGATCAGCAGTTCCACGATGAAGGGTGTGGTTCCGCCGAAGATCGCCACCGCGAAGTTGTAGGCAATGCCCATGGCTCCGTAGCGGCTCGACGTGGGGAACTGGGCCGGCAGGGCTGAGGCGAGGTTGGCCACGTAGAAGGTCACGGGGAAGGCAACCAGGGCCAGGCCTGCCAGGGTGGACCAAACGGCACCGATACCGATCAACAGGAACGCCGGAACGGCCAGGACGATGGTGCTCACCGCACCGATCCACAGCACGGGGCGGCGGCCGATCCGGTCAGACAGCCTGCCGGTCAGTGGGATGCAAAGGCTCATGACTACCAGCACCGGGATGGTCAACAGCGTGCCGTGGAGCTCGTCGTAACCCTTGGCGTCGGTCAGGTAGGTGGGCATGTAGGAGGTCAGGGCGTAACCAGCCGTGTTGGCGGCCGCAACCACAACCATGGCCACGATGATCGGACGCCAGTAGGCCTTGACGATACCGACAGGTCCCTTGGCCGTAGGGGTGCCTTCGGAGGCGTTCTTGGCGTTTGCCTCCTGGGCGTCCAGGGTGGCCTGGAACTGCGGCGACTCCTCGATCTTGCTCCGGAAGTACACAGCGATCAGGCCCAGCGGGCCCGCGATCAGGAACGGGATACGCCAGCCCCAGTCCTCCATGGTGGCCTGGCCCAGGGTCAACTGCAGGACCGAGACCAAGGCCGCGCCGATAGCGAAGCCCATGTAGCTGCCCAGGTCCAGGAAGCTGGCAAAGAAGCCACGGCGCTTGTCGGCGGCATACTCGCTGACGAAGGTGGTGGCACCGGCATATTCACCGCCGGTGGAGAAACCCTGGATGACTTTGAGGAGCACCAGCAAGGCTGCCGCCCACAATCCAATCTGGGCGTATCCGGGCAGCAGGCCGACGGCGAACGTGCTGGCCGCCATGATCATCAGCGTGGTGGCCAGGATCTTTTGCCGGCCCACTTTGTCGCCGAGCCAGCCGAAGATGACGCCACCGAGGGGGCGGGCGATAAAGGTCGCCGCAAACGTGCCCAGCAGGAAGAGGTTCTGCGTCGTGGGATCGGATTCCGGCAGGAACACGGGCCCCATGGTGGTGATGAGGTAGCCGAAAACGCCGACGTCGTACCATTCCATCGTGTTTCCAACGATGGTGCCGCCCAGTGCTTTTTTGAGCATGGGCTGGTCAACTACGTTGACGTCGGATTCCTTGAGCCGGCGGCGTGGCAGGAGCCTGGGCTTCTTGGCAGCCGTGGGGGCCGCAGGGTCGGTTCCGCGGGCGCTCTTGGCGCCTGCTGGAGAGTGGTTACTGCTTCGGTCTGTGGGCATTTGGGCAACTCCTGTGGAGGTCATTTGCTTGCGACTTGTAGCTGCCCCGCTCCGGGCAGGCCTTCAATTTTACGGGATGTCTATGGCGTTTGCTCGGCTCAATGGCGTAGCATGCTCCCTTTTCCACCCCTGAAGCGCCGCATTTGGTACCTTTTTTCGCCGTGGATTCCCGCGCTACTACTGGGAAGCAGGCTGATCAACGGCGCCGTTACCAAAAATTTTTCCCCGGGAACCGTTTCAAGCCGTTTATTTGGGTAAATGCGGGCGCGGAAGTGAGCACGGTCACGGCCTCTGGAGGGGTTCACAGGAGCCTTCGGGGTGCTTATGGTAGAGCGATGAACACACTTCTTTTCGGCTGACTGCCCGCGCACGCCCGGGCGCCCGGCCGGCGCCTCGTTTCAACGAAGAACGATGGAAAGAAGGGAAAAAGACATGGGTGAAGAGTCCAACCAGTTCCACATCAGGCCAGAGGTGGCGGACCATCTTGCCGCAGCCATGGACGCCCAGGTCACACCCGGGCCCGCAGTAAGCGGGGCTGTCCCCCTGGCCCGGCAGAATGCATGGCCGGATGGCGGCGGCAAACGCCGGCATCCGAAGGACCGGGCTGCCGGATACGGCCGCATGGGCCACGAGGCGGCAGTAACCGCCGTCCACCGGACCGGCCGGCCGCAGATGCCGCACTCCTCCTAGCCGCCTGGCAAAGGCCACTGCACCGATCGAAACGCAAATTACCTGGCGCCCCGGAAATGTCGCGGGCGCCGGGTAATTTCCGTCTTGCCGCGCGCACTGTACGCCGCAAACCGGGGCCTCATTCCCGGACCACCTCCGCCGGGTCCTTGTCAACGCGCCAGCCCCGCCACCGCGGGTGCCGCAGCCTGCCCGGACCGGTCCATTCGCTGTAGGTCACCTCTCCCACCAGTTCCGGGGCCACCCAATGGGCGTCCGCTGCGTCCAAACGGGGGACATCGTGGAACGGGGATGCCTTCCGGCCCAGCCGTTCCACGGTTTGCCGCAGTTCCGTGAGCTCGCGCATGCTGAAACCACTGCCCACCCGGCCCACGTACTGCAGCTTGTCGCCATCGGGAATCCCCACCAGCAGTGAGCCCACCGTCTCTTCCCGGCCGCCCTTCCCCGGCCGCCAACCGCCCACCACCACTTCCTGGGTTTGCTCAAGCTTGAGTTTGATCCAGGTCCGGGTCCGTTGGCCGCTGACGTACCGGCTGTCCGTCCGTTTGGCCATGATTCCTTCCAGGCCCAGCTCCCTGGCGCTGTCCAGCAGGAGCCCCACCGGTTCCTCGAGCACCATGGACAGGTCCACCGGACAGGCCGACGGCCTGAAGAACTCCTCGAGCCTCCGCCGCCGGGTGCTGAGCGGCTGGCGCCGCAGGTCTTTCCCGTCGTCGAAAAGCAGGTCGAACAGCATCAGTTGCACCGGGATGGCGGTGCGGGCTTTGGCGACGTCGGCGGCCCGGGTGAGTTTCATCCTGCCCTGAAGGAGCCCAAAGTCGGGCCTGCCGCCGGGGCCGACGGCGATGATCTCGCCATCGGCCACGAACGGCTGCTCCGGCCAGCAGGCGCGGTCCGTAAGCTCCGGGTAGGTCTTGGTCACGTCGTTGCCGTTGCGGCTCAATATCCGGATCTTTTCCCTGTCGGCCACCAGGATTGCCCGGACCCCGTCCCATTTGAGTTCGAATTGCCACGTGCTGCCGCGCAGGTCGGCTTCGGTGCCCGCCGTGGCCATCATGGGCCGGTATTCGGCAGGGTCCGGGGACGGATCCGGTGCGGTGGGCGCGGTCCGGGCAGGCTCCGCAGCAGACGCCGTGCCACCTGCGCCGGCTTCGCCCCGTTCCGGCGACGGCTCTGCTGCTCCCGTCGGCGCGTGCCGTGGTCTCCCGCCCGCGTGTTCCGGGTCCATGAGGTGGATAAGCCACTGCTTCTCCCCGTCCTTGTCCCGGCCGCGGCCGGTGTGGATGAGCGCCAGTTTCGTGGGCCCTCCCAGGCCACCACCCTCCGATCCGGTCAGGGTGACGATGACTTCCTTGCCATTGATCCACTTGTGCAGTTCGTAGGTGCCGGTGTCCCAAATGGTCATCTCACCCGCCCCGTATTGTCCCTTGGGGATGGTCCCGTGGAAGGTGAGGTAGTCCATGGGATGGTCCTCGGTCTGGACGGCCAAGTGGTTCTTGCCGCCGGATTGGGGGACCCCCTTGGGCAACGCCCAGGACACCATGACGCCCTCGTGCTCCAGGCGCAGGTCCCAGTGCAGCCGGCTGGCGTGGTGTTCCTGGATGACGAACGCGTTCCCGCCCGTCGGGATGCCCGCGAAAGGCTCGGGCGTTGCCTTGGGATCACGCATGGAGCGGTACGCGCCCAGGCGGGGGTCGCCGTCGTGCCCGTCCTCCGGTTCCTCCGCGCGGGCCGCAGCATTGACGACGACGGCGAACGGGTCCTTGCCGTCCCGCACCCGGCGCAGCACTTCCCGGTAGTCCAGGTGCTTCAGGCGGGGAGACCCGATTTCCCGCCACGTCCGCGGGGCTGCCACCATAGGCGTGGGCCGGCCGCGCAGCGAGTAGGGAACCACCGTGGTTTTCGCCGCGTTGTTCTGGCTCCAGTCCACCAGCACCTTGCCCCTGCGCAGCGTCTTCTTCATATCGCTGACGGCGAGGTCCGGGTGGTCCGCCTCGAGCGCCCGGGCCAGTTCGCGGGCGAAAGCGGAGATCTGCTCGGACGTCTGGGAACCGTCCAGCGCGGCGTAGAGATGGATGCCCTTGCTGCCGCTGGTCACCGGCACCGGTTCCAGGCCCACGTCCTCCAGGATGGACCGCGCGAGCAGTGCCACCTCGCGGCATTCCGGCAGGCCCGCGCCCTCACCCGGGTCAAGGTCCAGTACCAGCCGGTCCGGGTTCAACTGGTTGCCGTGTGCATCCACCCGCCACTGCGGCACGTGGATTTCGAGTGAGTTGATCTGCCCGAACCAGGCCAGCGTGGCGGCGTCATTGACCAGGGGGTAGTGGATGGTCCGGTCCTTGTGGGTGATCGCGGCCCGGGGCAGCCAGCCGGGGGCCGAGTCCTCCAGGTCCTTTTGGAAGAACACCTCACCGGGCTTGCCTGCCGTGCCCACGCCGTTGACCCACCGCTTGCGGGTGGCCGGCCGGTTGGCCGCGGCGGGGATCAGGACGTGGGCCACTGCGGCGTAGTAAGCCAGCACGTCAGCCTTGGTGGTGCCGGTCTCCGGATAGATGATTTTGTCCAGGTTGGTGAGCGTCAATTCGCGTCCCGCCACCCGGACACGTTCCCTAGTGCCGGCCACAGGTCTTCACCTCCGGCCCGCTCTGATGTTGACTGTATGAATGAGAGCCATCTGGAAGGGTGCCATCGCGTTCGGGCTGGTCAACGTGCCCGTGAAGGTCTACAGCGCCACTGAGGATCATGACATCAGTCTGCACCAGGTGCACAACGCCGACGGCGGAAGGATCCGCTACCAGCGCCGGTGCGAGGTCTGCGGGGAGGTGGTGGACTACTCGGACATTGAGAAGGCGTTCGAGGAGGACGGCCGGACCGTGGTGCTGTCCAAGGAGGAACTCAAGTCCATTCCGGCCGAGAACAGCCACGAGATCGAAGTGGTGCAGTTCGTGCCGTCCGAGCAGCTAGAACCCATGATGTTCGAGAAGAGCTACTACCTGGAACCGGATTCCAAGTCGCCCAAGGCGTACGTTCTGCTGCGGCGGGCCCTGGAGGACACGGACCGGGTGGCCGTGGTCCAATTCGCGCTGCGGGAGAAGACCCGGCTGGGGGCCCTGCGGATCAAGGACGACGTGCTGGTGCTGCAGTCCCTCCTCTGGCCGGACGAGGTGCGGGAGGCCAGCTTCCCCTCCCTCGAAGCAGACATCCGGATTTCGGCGCAGGAACGGGACATGTCCGCGGCCCTGGTGGAGTCCATGGCAGCTGATTTCGACCCCACCTCCTTTACCGACGAGTACCAGGTGCAACTCCGCCAGCTCATTGAGGCGAAACTCGAACAGGGTGAATCGCTGGATACGGAGGAGACTTTCGGCGTCGAGTCCGGTGAGGGCGGCAAGGGCGAGGTCATCGACCTGATGGAAGCCCTGAAGCGGAGCCTGGACCGGAAGCGCGGAGGTGCCGCCTCGGGCGGAGATTCCGACGGCGGCGAGGACGCGGCGGACGGGGAACCTGCCAAGCCAGCACGCAAGGCCGCCGGCACCAAAGCGTCCGGCGCCAGGACAGCCGCTGCCAAGACAGGTACCGATGAGGCAAAGCCGGCCACCACGAGGCAGGCAGGCAAGGCCACTGCCACGAAGGCTGCCGCGAAGGTGGCGGCCAAAACCGCCGCCAAGACCTCGGGCACTAAGTCCGCCGGCACCAAATCCACCGGCGCAGCGGATGGCAAACCGGCCGCGAAGACCAGCACCAGGACCCGCAAGCCTGCCTGATCCTGTCCGGCCGGAACAGTTGCTGCGCCTTTACAGGGGCTGCCATCGCGTCCACAATGAGTCGCATCGCAGCCTCCGCTGTGCCAACAGCGTGCTGTCACCCATTCGGAACGGACCCGTGGGAACGGGCACGTAAAGGGGCGCGGACATGAACGACCAGGCAGCAGCGGAGGCGGACCGGCAACTCAAGGCAAAGCACCGGGCCATGTGGGCGTCGGGGGACTACCCGGCGCTCGCGGACGAACTGCTCCTGGAACTGGGTGCCGTGCTGGTGGAGGCGTGCGGCATCAAACCGCGGCAGCGTGTCCTCGACGTTGCGGCAGGGACCGGCAACGCAGCCATTCCCGCTGCCATGATGGGCGCCAAAGTAGTGGCCAGCGACCTCACCCCAGAGCTGTTCGACGCAGGCCGGAAAGAGGCGGCCAACCGGGGCGTCACCCTCGACTGGACGGAGGCTGACGCCGAAGCCCTGCCCTTTGGCGATGAGGAGTTCGACGCCGTCATGAGCTGCATCGGGGTGATGTTCGCGCCGCGCCACCAGGCCGCCGCCGATGAACTGCTCCGCGTCTGCAAACGGGGTGGCACCATCGGGCTGCTCTGCTGGACGCCGGAAGGCTTCATCGGGGAATTGTTTGCCGCCCTGGGACCGTTCGCGCCCCCACCCCCGGCGGGTGCCCAGCCCGCCACGCTGTGGGGGAGCGAGGAACACCTCCGCGAACTCCTGGGGGACAGGGCGGCCGGGATCCGCACCCGGAAGCAGAACCTGGCCGTCCGGAGCTTCCACCAGCCGGCGGACTTCGTCAGGTACTTCAAATCGCATTATGGCCCGATGATCTCCGTGTACAAATCACTGGCCGATGACCCGGACAAGGTCAAAGCCCTGGACCGGGCGCTCACGGACCTGGCGGACTCCTATGGGGACGCGCACGGCGACATCCCGTTCCAGATGGAATGGGAATACCTGGTCTTCACCGCGAGGAAGGATTGAGCATGACCGGAAACCACGTGGCAACGTCAGTCACCACCATCGATGCCCCGCCGGACCGTGTGTGGGAGGTGATCACCGACCCCGCGGCGGTGAAGGAGTTCATGTTCGGAGCCACCCTGCAGACGGACTGGAAGGTTGGCAGCCCCATCATCTGGCTGGGCGAATGGGAAGGGAAACCGTACCAGGACAAGGGCGAGATCCTGGCCGTGGAACCTGGACGGAAATTGGTCCACACCCACTTCAGTCCGCTCTCCGGCCAGCCTGACGAGCCCGGAAACTACCACACGCTCGAATGGACCCTGGAGGACCAGGACGGCACCACCCGGCTGTCCCTGGCCCAGGACAACAACCCCAGCGAGGAAGCCGCCGCCCACTCCCAGGCGATGTGGGACAAGCTGGTGGCGGACGTAAAGGCCATCGCCGAACGCGGCTGATCCCCGCCTCCCAACTGGGTCGCACATGTTGTCGTTTTGGGCGTACAAAAAGACAACAACTGCGAGTTGCTTGGGTGGCGTGGCGCTTAAAGCCAAGCGGCCGCCGTCGGGCACCCCTCCTTGAGGGAAGCCCGACGGCGGCCGCCGGCTGTGTGCTGCCAGGCAGCGTGGCTGCTACTCGGCGTCGTGATCCGTTTCCAGGATCTGCACCAGGCGTTCCAAGGCGTCGTCCGCACCCGCGCCCTCGGCGCGGAGGACCACCACGTCGCCGTGCGAGGCGCCCAGGCTCATGAGGGACAGGATGCTGGCGGCATCCATTGCCTCGTCTGCCGGCTCCCCTTCGCGGGCGATGGTGATCTCCAGGTCGAACTCGCCTGCCGCCTCAGCGAAGATGGCGGCGGGGCGTGCGTGCAGGCCCACTCGGCTGGCGACGGTTGCGGTGCGTTCTGGCATTGTTGCTCCTTAGTCGTTCGGCGTGCTGATGGTTCAGCGCCGGGAGGATAGGTGGGTCGGGGCCGGCTTAGACGGTTACGGGAACCGGTTCAACCGTATCAACGGTCTTCTTGACTGCCCAGCGTTTGAGGGCGATCACGGACAGGGCCGTAACTACCGTACCGACCACGATCGAGACGACGAACATCAGGAAGTTGTCGATGGCGAAGAAGACGAAGATGCCGCCGTGCGGTGCCTTGGATCCGACGCCCGCCGCCATCGAGATGGCGCCGGTCACCGCGCCGCCGAGCATGCTGGCGGGGATGACGCGCAGGGGGTCTGCAGCGGCGAACGGGATGGCGCCTTCGGAGATGAAGGACGCCCCCAGCAGCCAGGCGGCCTTGCCGTTTTCCTGCTCTGCGAGGCTGAACAGCTTCTTGTTCAGGACGGTGGAGGCCAGCGCCATGGCCAGCGGGGGAACCATGCCGGAGGCCATGACCGCGGCCATGATCTGCCAGGGTGCCTGGTTGTCGATGGTTGCTGCCCCCAGGCCGGCGACGGCGAAGGAGTAGGCAACCTTGTTGACGGGACCGCCGAGGTCGAAGCACATCATCAGGCCCAGGATCACGCCGAGCGCGATGGCGCCGGCACCGGTCAGGCCGGACAGCCAGGCATTCAGGCCCTTGGTGATGGCCACGATCGGGCCGCCCAGGATCAGGAACATCAGGCCGGACGCCACCAGCGATGCCAGCAGCGGGATGATCACCACGGGCATCAGGCCACGCAGCCAACGGGCTACCTGCAGGCGGCCCACCACGTGGGCGATGTAACCGGCGAGCAGGCCGCCGACGATGCCGCCGAGGAAGCCGGCTCCCATGAATCCGGCCACGGCACCGGCGACGAAGCCGGGGGCGATGCCCGGACGGTCGGCGATCGCGTAGGCGATGTAGCCGGCCAGCGCCGGGACCAGGAAGCCCAGCGAGAGCGCGCCGATCTTGAAGAGCACCGCACCCAGGTAGGCGCCCAGCGGACCCCACGCGTTGTCAGGGAACTCGGTGGGCAGGTTGAACAGGCTGTTCTGGACCACGATGTTGTCCGCGTACTTGGTGATCAGGTAGCCGCCCATGAGGAAGCCGAGGGCGATCAGGAGGCCGCCACCTGCCACGAACGGAATCATGTAGCTGACACCGGTGAGCAGGGCCTTCTTCAGCTTCTGCCCGATGTGCTCGCCCTTCTCCTCAGCCTCGTGCTCGGCCTGCTCCTCGGCACCGAAGTGCGGGACGCGGCGGGCGTGGGGGTTGTCGGCTGCGGCGAGTGCTTCCTGGACCATCTTGTCCGGCTCGTCGATGCCGCGCTTCACGGGGGCGTTGATCACGGGCTTGCCGGCAAAGCGCTCCTTGCCGCGCACATCCACGTCCACCGCGAAGATGACGGCGTCCGCGGCGGCGATGACGGCGGGGTCCAGTGCCTTGGCACCGGACGAGCCTTGGGTTTCCACCTGGAGGTCCACGCCCATTTCCCGGGCGGCTGCCACGAGGGAATCGGCCGCCATGTAGGTGTGCGCGATCCCGGTGGGGCAGGCCGTGACGGCTACCAGGCGCTTGGGGCCGCGTCCGCCGGACCCGGCCGCACCGGCGGCGGGGGCACCGGCGGCGGAGCCGGCGGCACCTGCGCCAACGCTGGCACCAACCGGTACCGCGTCCGCGGGGGCGGTGGCAGCGTGCGCGGCGGGCTTGTCCGCCAAGGCCCCTTCAACGAGTTCCACGATCTCGGCCTCGGAGGAGGCGTTGCGCAGCGCTGCGGTGAAGTCCTTCTTGATCAGGGAGCGGGCCAGTTTGGAGAGCAGCTTCAGGTGCTCCTGGTCCGCGCCGTCCGGGGCGGCGATGAAGAAGACCAGGTCCGCCGGGCCGTCCTTGGCGCCGAAGTCCACCTTGGGGTTCAGGCGGGCCATGGCCAGGGTGGGTACCGTGACGGCGGCCGAGCGGCAGTGCGGGATGGCGATGCCGCCGGGGATGCCGGTGGCGGTCTTCTGCTCGCGGGCAAAGGCGTCGGCGAAGAGGCCCTCGACTTCTGAGGCACGTCCGGTGGCAGCTACCTTGCTTGCCAGATGCCGGATCACCGCTTCGGGCGCGTTACCCAGGTTCTGGTCGAGCTCGACCAGTTCCGTGGTGATGAGCTGAGTCACTGTCAATCCTTTCGAAGGGCCGTGATGGTTACGGCATCCGGGGTTGTTTGGTGTACTGCCGGAACAGTGGAACCCGGCAGGGAAGCGGCGGCGGCACCGTGGGCCACCGCCTGACGAAGGCAGTCGGCCGGGGCGGATCCCCGGCCGTGGGCGAGCAGGTAGCCGGCCAGCGCGGAGTCGCCCGCACCCACCGTGCTCACTGCGGCGACCGGCGGGTGCGTGGCCAGCCACGCGCCGTCGGCCGTTACAAGGACAGCTCCCTTGGAACCGAGAGTTGCCAGCACAGCACCCACACCGGAACGAACGACGGCGGCCGCGGCGGCTGCGGCTGCAGCCGGGTCCGCTTCCAGCTCGTCTCCGGTGGCCGGGGCAAAACCGGCGGCTGCGGCCAGCTCAGCCAGTTCTTCGGCGTTGGGTTTGAGGAGGTCCGGTTTCCCGGAACCTGGGGTTGTTGCGCCGCTGCCCGTACCGTCGTCGGAGCTTCCGGCGTCGGTCAGGGAGGCGGCCAGGGGCGCCCCGGAGGAGTCGACGGCGATCAGCGGCGCTGTGCCATTGCCCGCCTCCCGGATCCGCCGGGCCACCATGGCGTAGAAGTTGTCCGGGAACCCGGGTGGCAGCGAGCCGGCCAGGACCACCCAGTTGGCGCCGCGTGAGCTTTCCAGCAGCAACTTGATGAGCGCTTCCTGCTGGTCTGCGGCCAGGACCGGCCCGGGTTCGTTGATCTTCGTGGTGACGCCGCCGGGTTCGGTGAGCGCCACATTGGTCCGCAGCGGCTCGTCGATGGGCAGGGAGACGAAAGGCACCCCCTGCTCGCGCAGTCCGGCCAGGACGGGATCGCCGTCCGCTCCGGGCAGGACCGCCAGGGAATCGAGGCCGGACGCCACCAGGGCGCGGGAGACGTTGACTCCTTTGCCGCCGGACTCCTGGCGGACGGAGACGGCACGCTGCACCTCACCGCGGGCCAGCGGGCCGGGCAGGGCAACGGTCCGGTCAAGGCTGGGGTTGGCCGTGAAGGTGACGATCATGCGATCACCACGTCGACGCCGGCGTCTTCCAGGGCGGCCGCGAGTTCGGGCCCGGGTTCACTGTCTGTGATCAAGGTGTCCAGGTCTTTCAGGGAGGCGAACTGGACCAGGGTTTCCGTGTCCAGCTTGGAGGAGTCGGCCAACACCACAATGCGGCGTGCCGACTGGACGAAGGCGGCCTTGACGGCCGCTTCTTCAGGATCGGGAGTGCTGACGCCGAAGGTGGCGTGGATGCCGTTGGTGCCGATGAACGCTATGTCCGGGCGGATGCGGGCGGCGGCGTCCACCGTCGCCTGCCCCACGGCCACCTGGGTAATGCCGCGGACGCGCCCGCCCAGGATCTGCAGGGCTACGCCGGGAACGTTGGAGAGCTTGCTGGCGATAGGGACGGCGTGGGTAATGACGACCAGTTCGTGGTGCGGCCCGGTTCCGTCGGTCGGTTCGATGGCGGTACGGCGCACCAGCAGGTCCGCCAGGACCTCGGTGGTGGTGCCGCCGTCCATGAGGACGCTGGCCGGCGAGTTCCGTGGAATGAGCGCGAGTGCGGCCTCCGCGATGCGGATCTTCTGGTCCGGCCGCTGGATGGCACGCTCGGTGACGCTTTCTTCGGTGGTGCTGAAGCGGTCGGCAGCCACGGCGCCGCCGTGGACCCGGCGGACGGTACCCGCGTTCTCCAGGGCGGCAAGGTCCCTGCGCACGGTTTCGGTGGTGATGCGGAAGCGCTCTGCCAGCAGGGTCACGCTGACCCGGCCGTTGCCGGCGACAAGCTCGGCAATCTTTTGCTGGCGCTCTTCGGCGAACACGTACCCTCCGTTGCGTAGGTTCCTGCGTGACTGGCATCACATTGATGTTGAGTTACTTGACTTTATCTTTGCTTATGTTGGTTTGTCAATGGAAACCCACACGAAACAAAATCGGTTGGCGAGCAACCCTTGTTGACGCAGGAAAGCCGGGCCGGACTTGGGATGGTCCAGCCCGGCTCTCCGGGTTCATGGCTTACTCCGGACTCGCGTTCCGGGATTCGCTGTGGCTAGATGCCGCCGTCGCGGGTTTCGTGCCGGGTGATGCGCTCGCCAGTGTTGGGATCGATGACCGAACGGGACTCGCTGACGCGGCGGCTCCGGCCGGGGGAGGCCAGGATCAGCGAGGCGATCAACCCAATCACGCCCACGGCGATCAGGATGTAGCCCACCAGCTGCTGGTCCACGAACGGGATCAGCCCTGGAGCCACGGCCCAGGCAAGGATGGCGCCGAGGGCGATGAGGAAGATAGACGAGCCAATTCTCATGACGTGCTCCTTATAGCCGCGTCCTGCGCGGCGCTGGTAGGGCATTGCGGTGATGGTGGTGCGTATGGTGCCACTGCTAAGCATGCTGTCTGTCAGGCGACACGCTACCTCCCGGCGATTCCGGATTCAATCACCGCGCCGGGGCGGCGTGCACGCCTCGCTAGGCTGGTCCGGTGGAAACAGTTGTGTGGTCCAAGCCGGAAGAGTTGCGCGCCGGCACCCCCTTGCTGGTGATGATGCACGGCTACGGCACGGACGAGTCCCGGATGGTGCGCCTCTTCGAGTACCTGCCCCAGGAGTTCACGTTCGCCGCGCTGCGTGCTCCCATGCCCATCGGGGACCACTGGGGATGGTTCCTGCTGGACTACTTCCTGGCCAACGACTTTGCGGACGTTATCTCCGCGGCCACCTCCGTGCGGGCCTGGATCGGATCGGTCAAGGACCAGCACAGCAGCGTCACCCTGATGGGGTACTCCCAGGGGATGGCGATGGCAAGCACGCTCATGCGGCTGCACCCCGATGACTACAAGGCCGTGGTGGGGCTGTCCGGCTTCGTGCTCAACAACGAACTCCTGTCCACGATGGACTCCTTCGACACCAAACCGCCGTTCTTCTGGGGGCGGGACAAGGCGGACCTGGTGATCAATGAGGACGCCACTGCCTACACCGCCGAGTGGCTGGCTGCCAACACATTGCTGACGGCCCGGACCTACCCGGGCATGGGGCACGCCATGTCCAAAGCCGAGATGGTGGACATCAGCGCATTCCTGCGCCACTACGTGCTGCGCTGAACTCCGCCCGGTGCTGCCGGGCCGGGAAAAAACAGTTGCCAGTCAAATTTGCAAGCGCTTACACTCGTCTGTGGCCATGATCGGTCCTGCAGTGGGCGGACACGGAGATGCTGCTGTGCGCGTGCGCACGGGAGCCTCCTGTGGCCGCACCGGCGGGGCCGGCTGTCCGCAGACTGAAAGGACACCGCACCGCTGATGACACACCTCACGTCACCCGGGACTACCGACTGGACCGGCGCCGCCGCAATCCTGTTCGACCTCGACGGAGTACTGACGCCCACAGCCACAGTGCATGAGCGCGCGTGGCAGGAACTCTTCGACGGCTACCTGGCCTCGCATCCGGACGTTCCCGGGTACCGCGAAAGCGACTACTTCGACCATATTGACGGCAAGCCCCGCTTCGACGGGGTGCGGGACTTCCTTTCGTCCCGCGGTATCACCCTGCCCGAAGGCCCGCTCGACGACGACCCCGCCCACGAAACGGTCCAGGGCCTGGGCAACCGGAAGAACGGGATCTTCAACGACATCGTCAGCGCCGGCGTCGAACCTTTCGACGGCTCGGTGCGGTTCCTCGAAGCGGTGCTGGCGCAGGGACTCAAAGTCGCCGTCGTCTCGTCCTCCCGGAACGCGCCCGCCGTCCTGCAGGCGGCCGGGCTCAGCCATCACTTCCCGGTCGTGGTGGACGGGGTGGTTGCCGCGGAACAGGGCCTGCCCGGCAAGCCGAGCCCTGCCACCTACGAATACGCCGCGAAACTGCTGGACCTCTCCAGCGCCGAGTGCGTGGTGGTTGAAGACGCCGTGTCCGGGGTGCAGGCCGGACGGGCCGGATCGTTCCACTCCGTCATTGGGGTGGACCGGGGCGCCGGCCGGCAGACGCTCCTGGACGCCGGTGCCACCTTGGTGGTCAATGACCTTCAGGAACTCATCCCCTAAGCCGGTGATGCCCGTTCCCCCCGGGCTTCCGGTGCCGCTACCCCCCCCAGCGGCACCCATCCGAGCAGCGCATTCTCCCCGAATACCTCGTGCCCGCCCCCCGGCGGCACCCAGCAAGGCCAAAAGGATCCCCACCATGGCAGTCATTACCGCGGACCGCGAACGGTTCCCCGACACCCCCTGGCAACTCGTCGAAACCCGCCACGAGGCTGGTGGCGCAGGCACCCTCGAAACACTCTTTGCCCTGGGAAACGGGCACCTGGGTATCCGCGGCGCCCACTGGGCGGCGGCGGATGGCGGCCTGCCCGGCAGCTTCATCAACGGGCTGCATGAAATTTGGGACATCAAGCACGCGGAAAACGCCTTTGGCTTTGCCCGGACCGGGCAACGCATCATCTACGTTCCGGATGCCAACAACTTCGCGGTGGTGGTGGACGGCGAAAGCCTCAGCCTCGCCGAGTCCGAGGTCCTGGAATACCGGCGCGCCGTGGACTTTTCCACCGGAATCTACGAATGCCGCATCACCTGGCAGTGCCGTTCCGGGGCCGCCGTGACCACCACTGAACGGCGCGCCGTCGGCTTCGAGTCCCGCGGCTGCCTCGGCATCTCGCTGGAAGTGGCCACGGACCGGCTGGTTTCGCTGGACGTCACCTCCCAGGTGATCAACCGCCAGGACCAGCCGGTGGAGGACCACTCCGTGCACGATCCGCGCCGGTCCGGCCGCCACGCCGGACGGGTACTGCTGCCCGTAAACCTTGACGGCGGCGACGGTTCGCTGCGCCTCTCGTGGGAGGCCGCAGAATCAAAGCAACGGGTGGGCCTGGCCGTGGACCACTGGACCTCTGCGGGGCACCAGCCCTTCGAAACCCTGGTGGACCAGGATGACAGCAGCGTCCGGTATGTCCTGGCAGTGGAGCCGGACGAACCCTTCCGGCTGGAAAAGAGCGTCAGCTACGCCGCCGGCCGCCGCGTCCAGGACCCGAACGTCGATGCAGCCGCGGTGGCCGAGGAAGCCCTTCGTCCGGTGAACGAGATCTTCGCCGAGAGCATGGCCCACTACCGCGGCTACTGGGCAACGTCCGACATTGTGGTGGGCGGCGGCAGCCCGGGGCTGCAGCAGGCCATCCGGTGGAACCTCTTCCAGCTTGCCCAGGCGACGGCCCGCGCCGATGTTGCCGGCATTCCCGCCAAGGGAGTTACCGGCTCCGGCTACGAGGGGCACTACTTCTGGGACCAGGAGGTGTACCTGCTGCCCTACCTCACCTACACCAACCCCGACGGCGCGCGGCAGGTCCTGGAGTTCCGCCACGGCATGCTGCCAGAGGCCAAGATCCGCGCCAAGGAACTGAGCGTTGATGGTGCACTCTTCCCGTGGCGCACCATCAACGGACTCGAAGCAAGTGCCTATTACGCTGCCGGAACGGCCCAGTTCCACATCGCGGCCGCGATCGCCTTCGCCACCAACAGGTACCTCTGGGCCACCGGCGATGCCGCCTTCCGGGACGGAATGGGTGCCCAACTGCTCATCGAGACGGCCCGGATGTGGATCTCCCTGGGCTTCTTCGGCAAGGACGGCCTTTTCCACATCCATGGGGTCACCGGGCCCGACGAATACACGGCCGTGGTGAACGACAACCTCTATACGAACGTGATGGCCCGTTTCAACCTGCGGGTCGCCGCGGCGCTGGACCACCCCGGGATCGACGACGCCGAGCGGGAGCTCTGGGAGCAGGCCGCCAACCGGATGCAGCTGCCCTTCGATGAGGACCTGCAGGTGCACTCCCAGGACAACGACTTCATGACCCTGGAAGCCTGGGACTGGACCACCCCGCGGTCCAAGTACCCCCTGCTGCTGCACTTCCACCCGCTGGTGATCTACCGCCACCAGGTCCTCAAGCAGGCGGACACGGTCCTGGCCATGTTCCTCCAGTGGCAGGACTTCACGGCACGGGAGAAGCAGCGGGCCTTCGACTTCTACGATCCCATCACCACCGGCGACTCCACCCTGTCCGCCTGCGTGCAGGGGATCATGGCGGCCGAGGTGGGGTATTCAAAGGAAGCCCTGGACCACTTCACCAGTGCCGCGTTCATCGACCTGGACGACACCCACGGCAATACGATCGACGGCGTCCACATCGCCTCCACCGGCGGCGTGTGGTCCTCCCTGGTGTGCGGCTTCGCAGGCTTGCGGGACCAAGGGCCGGTCCCGTTCTTCGATCCGCGCCTGCCCGCGGAGTGGGATTCGCTGGCCTTCCACCTGAAGGTCAGGGGCCGGCTGCTGCTGGTCCAGCTCGCGTCCGGTTCCATCACCCTCACCGTGCAGGAAGGCGAACCCCTGGAAGTTGACGTCAGGGGCCAGCGGGTCCTCGCGGCCGCGCAGGGCGTACAGGTCCCGCTGGAGCCGGTGGCCATTCCTGAACCGACGGTCTTCCCCAGCGGCCTTCCGACGGCGAGTATCCCGGTGGTCCGCGGCCACAGCTAGGCCCCTGCCGGGCACCCGGGTGGGTCCGACGGCGGGAGGAGACGGTGGTGCGCCCGCCGCCCTAGTCTCCTGCCGTCGTCGCCCGTTCCACCTGGAGTGCCGCGTCCAGCGGGTGCGCGCGATCATCGCGGGACATGTTGGCGGCTGCCATGGCCACCACCGCCACGATGGGGCACACGCCGCCGGCCACGAGGAAGATCAGCCAGATGGGCAGTACCTCCGCCGCCGGTCCTGCCAGCGCCATGGAGACCGGCATCAGGGCCAGCGACACAAAAAAGTCCAGGCTGGAAATCCTTCCCAGCAGGTGCGGCGGCACGCGTCTCTGGAGCAGGGTGCCCCAGATGACCATGCCGACGCTGCCGGTGGCACCGAACACGAGGAGGGCCGCCCCGACCGCCCAGAAGTTGTCCATCACGCCGATCGCGGCCAGGGGGAGGCTGCCGGCACCCCAGGACACCATCATGACCGTGAGGTACCGCCGCGGCAGCCGGAAGGACGCGGTGAGCAGCGAGCCCAGGGCAGCGCCGACGCCCATGATGGCGAGCAGGAACCCGAACGCGCTGGAATCCCCGCCGAGCTGGTCGCGGACCACAAACGGGAGCAGCACCTCGATGGGGCCGATCAGGAACAGCACCGAGATGCAGGCCCACAGGAGTGTCCACAGGAGCCAAGGGGTGCGCACGGTGTAGCTGACGCCCTCACGCAAGTCCCGGATGAAGGATTGCCGACGGCGTTCCGCGCCTTCCGCCGCTTCCCCGCCTTCGCCGCGGGTGTCCGGGCGTTCCTGGGGGCGCAGGAAGTTCAGGATGACGAAAGCCGCGAAGTGGCAACCGGCAACCGCGGTTACTGCGTGCGACGGCGAGAGCGCTGCCACCAGGACGCCTGCCGCCGCGGGCCCGGCCGCCTGTTGCAAAACCGGCCGCATGGACCCTTCCATGCCGTTGGCCGCCAGCAGGTCCTCCGGTGGCAGGATGCGCGGCAGGATGGCCGAGTACGCCGGGAAGAAGAACGCCGCACCCACCCCCAGCACGAACGCGCCCACCGCCACGTGCCACAATTCCAGCCAACCGGCGATCGCCAGCCCGCTGATGGCGGCGATCACGGCAAGGTTGGCGCCTTCCACGGCGATGATGAGGCGGCGCTGGGGGACCCGGTCGGCCGCGATCCCGCCGGCCAGGACGAAGGCCACCAGGCCAACGCTGCCCGCCGCTGCCACCAGGGAGAGGTCCAATGGGCCGCCACCCAGGTGGATCACCTGGTAGACCATGGCCACGGCCCACATCCCGGACCCGAAAATCGAGATGGCCAGGGCCGCAATCAGCACACGGTACTCGCGATGGGCAAACGGCCGCAAAGCTTTGGGCGTGGGCATAGGCCAAGTCTAGGGGGGTTCCGGCCGGGACAACCACCCTGGCCGGGCCGGCCGAACCTCGTCCTGGATTACCCGGCCAGGAGGGTGCTGGCTTCCTGGCGGGTGGTGCCGGAGTCCTGGATGCCGTCGGCGATGTGGGCGAGTTCGGCGGGGATGTCGCGGCCTTTTTTGCGCATGGCGGTGGCCCAGAGGCGGCCGGCGCGGTAGGAGGAGCGGACCAGGGGGCCGGACATGACGCCGAGGAAGCCGATGTCCTGGGCCTCGTGCTGGAGGTCCACGAATTCCTGGGGTTTGACCCAGCGGTCCACGGGGAGGTGGCGTTCGGAGGGGCGGAGGTATTGGGTGATGGTGATCAGGTCGCAGCCGGCTTCGTGGAGGTCGCGGAGGGCTTCGGAGATTTCCTCGCGGGTTTCGCCCATGCCCAGGATGAGGTTGGATTTGGTGACCATGCCCAGGTTGCGGCCCTGGGTGATGACGTCCAGGGAGCGGTCGTAGCGGAACGCGGGCCGGATCCGTTTGAAGATCCGGGGCACGGTTTCGACGTTGTGGGCGAAGACTTCGGGGGCGGAGTCGCAGATCGCTTTGATGTGGTCGGGGTTGCCGGAGAAGTCGGGGATGAGCAGTTCCACGCCGGTGCCGGGGTTCAGTTCGTGGATCTTGCGGACGGTTTCGGCGTAGAGCCAGACGCCTTCGTCTTCGAGGTCGTCGCGGGCCACGCCGGTGACGGTGGCGTAGCGCAGTTGCATGGACTGGACGGAGCGGGCCACCTTGGTGGGTTCGAACATGTCCATAGGGGAGGGTTTGCCGGTGTCGATCTGGCAGAAGTCGCAGCGGCGGGTGCATTCGGACCCGCCGATCAGGAAGGTCGCTTCCTTGTCTTCCCAGCATTCGAAGATGTTCGGGCAGCCGGCCTCTTCACAGACGGTGTGCAGGCCTTCCTTTTTGACCAGGTTCTTCAGCCCGACGAACTCCGGGCCCATCTGGACCTTGGCCTTGATCCATTCCGGCTTCCGCTCCACCGGAACGGCAGCATTGCGCTGCTCGATCCGCAGCATCTTCCGGCCTTCAGGTGCCAATGTCATCGTTGTTCCTTTGTTTGCTCGAAGGGGGGCCGACAGGCTCAACGACCGTTCGCTGAGCCTGTCGGAACCAGGGTCAGGACAGGGGTGCGATGCCTGGGTAGAGCGGGTGGGCTTTGGCCAGGGCCTCGACGCGGTGACGGAGCCCGGAAAGGTCCGCGCCGGCGTCGGCCGTCAATGCCTCGGCGATGATGTCCGCAACCTCCCGGAAGGCGTCCTCGCCGAACCCGCGGGTGGCCAGCGCCGGGGTGCCGATGCGCAGGCCTGAGGTGACCATGGGCGGGCGCGGGTCGAAGGGCACGGCGTTGCGGTTGACGGTGATGTCGATCGCGGCGAGCCGGTCCTCGGCCTGCTGTCCGTCAAGTTCGCAGTTGCGCAGGTCGACGAGGACCAGGTGCACGTCGGTGCCGCCGGAGACCACACTGATGCCCTTTGCGGTGACGTCCGGCTGGACCAGGCGTTCTGCCAGCAGGCGCGCGCCGGCGAGCACACGTTCCTGGCGTTCGCGGAACTCTTCGGTGGCGGCGATCTTGAAGGCCACCGCCTTGCCGGCGATGACGTGTTCCAGCGGGCCGCCCTGCTGTCCCGGGAACACTGCCGAGTTGATCTTCTTGGCGATGTCGGCGTCGTTGCTCAGGATGATCCCGCCGCGCGGACCGGCGAGGGTCTTGTGCGTGGTGGAGGTGGTGACGTGCGCGTGCGGCACCGGGCTCGGGTGAAGGCCTGCTGCGACCAGCCCGGCGAAGTGCGCCATGTCCACCATCAGGTACGCGCCCACGGAATCGGCGATCCGGCGGAACTCGGCGAAATCCAGCTGGCGGGCGTAGGCGGACCAGCCGGCCACGATGAGCTGCGGCTTGTGCTCCCGGGCCAGGCGTTCCACCTCGGCCATGTCGATGGTGTGGGTGTCCTCCCGGACCTGGTACGGCACCACGTTGTAGAGCTTGCCGGAGAAGTTGATGCGCATGCCGTGCGTGAGGTGGCCGCCGTGCGCCAGGTTCAGGCCCATGATGGTATCGCCGGGCTTGATCAGGGCGTGCATCACGGAGGCGTTGGCTTGGGCTCCGGAGTGCGGCTGGACGTTGGCGTACTCCGCGCCGAACAGGGCCTTCACCCGGTCGATCGCCAGTTGCTCGATCACGTCGACGTGTTCGCAGCCGCCGTAGTAGCGCTTGCCCGGGTAGCCCTCAGCGTACTTGTTGGTCAGGACTGAGCCTTGGGCCTGCATGACGGCGGCGGCCGTGTGGTTCTCGGAGGCGATCATTTCCAGGCCGTCGCGCTGGCGGCCAAGCTCGTCGTCGATCCTGGCGGCAACCTCAGGGTCCAGGACGGACAGGTCGGCGTTCAGGCTGGGGGAGGCCACCTGCTCGAAGGCGCCCACTTCTGCCGGGGCGCTCACAGCTCGCCGCCGTTTGCTGCGGCGTATTCCTCGGCGGACATGAGCGGGCCTTCCTCGGTGACGGACACCTTGAAGAGCCAGCCTGCACCGTAGGGATCGCTGTTGATCAGGGCGGGGTCCGAGACCACGCCGTCGTTGATCTCGGTGACCTCGCCGGTGACCGGGGCGTAGAGGTCGGAGACGGACTTGGTGGATTCCACCTCGCCGCAGGTTTCGCCGGCCGTGACGATGGAGCCGACCTCCGGCAGGTCCACGTACACGATGTCGCCCAGGGCGTCGGCCGCCACGGCGGAAATCCCGATCCCCGCAGGCCCGGATCCGTCCACAGCAACCCATTCGTGCTCGGCGGAGTATTTCAGTTCAGCTACAACTTTTGCCATGTGTGTTTCCTTGGGTTCGTGTTGAGAAAGTGAGAAAGCGTTGGGTTGATTCCCGCAACAAGTGAGCGGGCGTTGGGTCCTGCGGGTGCGGCCCCCCGGGCCGAACCCAGCCCCGGAAGCTACTTCTGGCGCTTGTAAAACGGGAGGGGGACCACTTCGAAGCGCTCGGGCTTTCCGCGGAGGTCGATGTCAAGGACGGTGCCGACTTCAGCAAATTCGACCTCGACGTAGGCCATGGCGATGGGGTATCCGAGGGTGGGGGAGGGCTGGCCGGAGGTTACTTCGCCCACCAGGGTGCCGTCCTTAAGGACGGGGTAATGGGCGCGGCCGGCGCGGCGTCCGGCACCCTTGAGGCCCACCAGCTTCTGCCCGATGGTTGATCCGACTCCGGCGGCCTTGATGGCTGCCAGGGCGTCCTTGCCCACGAAGTCGCCTTCCTTGGCCAGCGACACCACGGGGCCCAGGCCTGCCGCGTAAGCGTTGACGTAGCGGGAGAGTTCGTTGCCGTAGAGCGGCATCCCGGCTTCGAGGCGTAGCGAGTCGCGGGCGGCGAGGCCGGCGGGCACCAGGCCGGAGCCTTCGCCGGCCTGGAGCAGTGCCTCCCACAGCGCGGGCGCGTCCAGGTTGGGAACGTAGATCTCGAACCCGTCCTCGCCGGTGTAGCCGGTCCGGGCCACGAGCAGGTCTTGGACCGTGCCGTTGACGGCGATGCCCACCTCCACGGCGGCGTAGTACTTGAGCCCGGTGAGTAGTGCGTGCTGTTCGGCCGGGACCAGCGTCAGGAGGATCGCTTCGGAATTCGGTCCCTGGACGGCGATCAGCGAGGTGTTGGCGGAGGCGTCCTCCACAGTGACGTCGAAGGCGGCGGAGCGTTCCAGGAGTTCCTTGGCCACCACTGCGGCGTTGCCCGCGTTGGGCACCACCAGGTACCTGTCAACGCCTTCTTCGGGGGATGGCCGGCGGTAGGTAATGAGGTCGTCGATGATGCCGCCGTCTTCGTTGCAGATCAGCGAGTACTTTGCCTTGCCGATGGCGACCGCGGAGATCTTGCCCACCAGGGCGTAGTCCAGGAACGCGGCGGCCTCGGGGCCGGTCACCCAGACTTCTCCCATGTGGGAGAGGTCGAACAGCCCGGCGGCCTTGCGGACGGCGTGGTGTTCCGCGAGTTCAGACTCGTACTTGAGCGGCATCTGCCAGCCGCCGAAGTCCGTGAATGAGGCCCCGGCCTTCTTGTGCTGCTCGAAAAGAGCGGTGTAGTTCTCGGTCATGGGAATCAGTCTTCCAATCCGGTGATTGAGCTTGTCGAAGTCTCGAACGCTTCGAGGGGCGGGCAGGAGCAGACCAGGTTCCGGTCGCCGGCGGCGCCGTCGATCCGGCCGACGGGCGGGAAATACTTGTCCTGGCGGAGCGAGGCTACGGGGAAGGCCGCCTGCTCCCGCGGGTAGGCGCGGTCCCAGTCAGAGCTGACGACGGCGGCCGCAGTGTGGGGTGCGTTGCGCACCGGGGATGCCTCCAGGGTGATGTCGCCGCTGGCCACCTGCTGGATCTCGCCATGAATGGTGATCATGGCCTCGATGAAGCGGTCGATCTCGGCCAGGTCCTCGGACTCGGTGGGCTCCACCATCAGCGTGCCCGCGACGGGGAAGGACAGGGTGGGGGCGTGGAAACCGAAGTCGATCAGCCGCTTGGCCACGTCCTCGGCCGTGACCCCGGTCTTCGCGGTGAGTTCGCGCAGGTCCAGGATGCACTCGTGCGCCACCAGCCCGCCTTCGCCGGTGTACAGGACCGGGAAGTACTCGTTCAGGCGGGACGCGACATAGTTGGCCGCCAGCAGCGCGGACTTGGTGGCCTCGGTCAGGCCCTGCCCGCCCATCAGCTTCACGTACGCCCACGAAATCGGCAGCACCCCGGCCGAACCGAACCGGGACGCCGAGATCGCCACACCGTGCCCGGGCTCGTGCGCGGCTTTGTTCGCATCGCCCGGCATGAACGGTGCCAGGTGCGCCTTGGCGGCAACGGGCCCGACGCCGGGTCCCCCGCCGCCGTGCGGGATGCAGAAGGTCTTGTGCAGGTTCAGGTGCGAGACGTCGCCGCCGAACCGGCCCGGCTGGGCGAGTCCTACCAGGGCGTTCAGGTTGGCCCCGTCGATGTAGACCTGGCCGCCGGCAGCATGCACGGCGTCACAGACTTCGCGGACGTCCCCGTCGAACACGCCGTGGGTGGAGGGGTAGGTGATCATGATGGCCGACAGGACGTCCCGGTTCGCCTCGATCTTGGCCGTCAGGTCCTCGTGGTCGATCGTGCCGTCAGCGGCGGTGGCAACCACCACCACCTTCATCCCGGCCAGGACGGCGGAGGCGGCGTTGGTGCCGTGCGCCGAGGCCGGGATCAGGCACACGGTGCGCTGCTGCTCGCCCCGGGAGTGGTGGTAGCCGCGGATCGCGAGCAACCCTGCGAGTTCGCCCTGGGAGCCCGCGTTGGGCTGGATGGACACCTGGTCATACCCGGTGATCGTGGCCAGGTCCGCTTCCAGGCCGGCGATGAGTTCGCGCCAGCCCTCGGTCTGGGAGTCCGGGGCGAACGGGTGGATCGAGGCGAACTCCGGCCAGGAAATGGCCTCCATCTCGGCCGTGGCGTTCAGCTTCATGGTGCACGAACCCAACGGAATCATCGTCCGGTCCAGCGCCAGGTCACGGTCCGAGAGCTTCCGAATGTAACGCAGCAACTGGGGTTCAGACCGGTGCGTATTGAACACCGGATGCTGCAGGTAGGCCGAGGTGCGCAAAATAGTGTCGGGCAGTTCGAATCCCTGGGCATCACCCACCGGACCGGCGCCAAAGGCGACGGCGACGGCGGAAAGTGTTGCCGCCGTCGTCGTCTCATCAACGGAGACGCCCACCGTGTCCGGATCGATGAAGCGCAGGTTGATGCCGCGGGCTTCAGCGGCGGTGACCACCTTGGCGGCCTTGCCCGGAACGCTGACGGTGAGGGTGTCGAAGAAGGAGTCCGTGACCAGTTCGCGGCCCAGTGACGTGAGTGCTGTTGCCAAGACCCTGGCCTTGTTGTGGACGGTCTCTGCGATCGCCTTCAGCCCGTCGGGGCCGTGGTACACCGCGTACATGGACGCAACGATGGCCAGCAGCGCCTGGGCGGTGCAGATGTTGGACGTGGCCTTCTCGCGGCGGATGTGCTGCTCGCGGGTCTGCAAAGCCAGGCGGTAAGCGGGAACGCCGGCGTCGTCCTTGGACACCCCAACCAGGCGGCCGGGCAGGGAACGTTCCAGGCCCTTGCGGACAGCCATGTAGGCGGCGTGCGGCCCCCCAAAGAACAACGGCACACCAAAGCGCTGGGCCGAGCCAACGGCAATGTCCGCGCCCTGCTCGCCCGGAGGTGTGATCAGTGTCAGGGCCAGCAGGTCCGCAGCCACGGTGACCAGCGCGCCCCGGTCCTTGGCAGCGGTGATGACGGCGGACTGGTCCCATACGCGGCCGGAGGCGCCGGGCTGCTGCAGCACGACGCCATTGATGGCACCCTCCGGCAGGCCCTTGGACAGGTCCGCGACCTCCACCTCGAAGCCCAGCGCCTCCGCACGGCCCCTGACAATAGCGATGGTCTGCGGAAGTACGTCGATGTCCAGGACAGTCTTGCCGTCCTTGGCTGCCGCGGACTTGTTGGCGCGGCGCATCAGGAGCACGGCCTCGGCCACGGCGGTGGCTTCATCCAGCAAGGAAGCGTTGGCTATCGGGAGCGCCGTCAGGTCCTGCACCATGGTCTGGAAGTTCAGCAGCGCCTCAAGCCGGCCCTGCGAGATTTCCGGCTGGTAGGGCGTGTAGGCGGTGTACCAGGCCGGGGATTCCAGGATGTTGCGGCGGATCACCGGCGGCGTCACGGTGTCGTAGTAACCCTGGCCGATCATCTGGACGGCAGTCTTGTTCTTGGCGGCAAGCTTCCGCAGTTCCGTGAGGACTTCAACCTCGCTGAGGGCGTCGGCCAGCTTGAGCGCAGTTTCCTGCCGGATGGACGCGGGGACGGCCACGTCAACCAGGCCGTCCACGCTGTCGTAGCCCACGGCCTTGAGCATGGTGTCGACGTCGGCCTGGCGGCGCGCGCCGATATGGCGGTCCACGAAGGATGTTGGAAGCGACTGAATCGTCATGAGGAACTCCAGGTCTGGCCGGCCAGGGTGGCACGGCGTGGGATGGGTTCCTCCCCGCTCTGTATTGGACCTGAGAGATTCCGCGTTGCCTGCTGGCGGCAGGGGACGCTTGCACCGTCGGTGAACCAGGCCGGAGCCTGGTTGCTTTCCAGAGTCGCCTCGCCGTGACGGTACATGGGCCTGAGAGATTCCTGGGGAGGATTTGCTCCTACGGCGCCTGCCCGGTGATTCGCCGGGAGGACTCTCCCGTCACAGCTCGAAAGGCTTATTCAAATGTGGGTGATTCGGCTCACAAGGTATCGGGACGAACCCGTCATTGGCAAATCGGCCAGGTTCGGTGAGGGGCTTGACTGGGCGCGTGATGCCTTCGTTCCCGCTTGTGTCGGAAGGGGTTTGACATTCGATCGTGACGGACACCACACTGAACCCGGGATTGGCGCCGCCGGTGGCTGGCTCAGCGTATCCGGAGCGGCCTACCAGTCGGCGCCTGTCCCGTGCATGCCCGGCGGCGGCCCAAAAAGCCGCCGACCTCCAACTGAATACGCCTTCGACCTGCGGCGGGAGAGTCCTGCCGGGTACACCCAGCAGGCGCCGTAGGAGCAAACCCTCCCCAGGAAACTCTCAGGCCCACGTACCGCCGCGGACAGGCAACTCTGGAAAGCAGCCGGGCATGACCTTGGCTCACCGACGGTGCAAGCGGCTTTGGCTGCGGAAACTCTCAGGTCCACAACAGAGCGGGGAGGAACCAAATCTTTGCGGCTCCAAAAGCCGCTTTATCGATGGAGTTCCTCATGGCGATTCATCCCCCCACGTCCAACAGCGAACCAGCCCGCGGCCAGGGTGCTGCCACGGCGGCCCGCAGCGGGCCTCCCCACCTGGAACGGCAACTCACCAACCGGCATATCCAGCTCATCGCCATTGGTGGCGCGATCGGCACAGGCCTGTTCATGGGTTCCGGCAAGACCATTTCCGCCGCCGGACCTTCCGTGATCTTCGTGTACATGATCATCGGCTTCATGCTTTTCTTCGTCATGCGGGCCATGGGCGAGTTGCTGCTGAGCAACCTGAACTACAAGTCCTTCAGTGATTTCGCCGCCGACCTCCTGGGTCCGTGGGCAGGCTTCTTCACCGGGTGGACGTACTGGTTCTGCTGGGTGATCACCGGAATCGCGGACGTCATCGCCATCGCCGGGTACTCAAAAGAACTTTGGCCGGCGCTGCCGCTTTGGATCCCGGGCCTGGCCACGGTGGGCATCCTGCTGCTGCTGAACCTCGCCACGGTCAAGGCGTTCGGCGAGACAGAGTTCTGGTTCGCCCTCATCAAGATCGTCGCCATCGCGGCCCTGATCATCGTGGGACTTTTCATGATCTTCACCGGTTTCCAGAGCGACGCAGGCACGGCTAGCTTCACCAACCTGTGGAGCCATGGCGGGTTCTTCCCCAATGAGTTCATGGGCTTTGTGGCCGGATTCCAGATTGCAGTATTCGCCTTCGTGGGCATCGAACTGGTGGGCACCACCGCCGCCGAGGCCAAGAATCCCGAGCGCACGCTGCCCAGGGCCATCAACGCCATCCCCGTCCGCGTGCTGCTCTTCTATGTCGGCGCGCTGGTCATCCTCATGGCAGTCACCCCGTGGACCCAGTTCGCCGCCGGCCACAGCCCCTTCATCGGGATGTTCTCCCTGGCCGGCCTCGGCGCCGCGGCCACGGTGGTCAACCTGGTGGTCCTCACTTCGGCGATGTCCTCTGCGAACTCCGGCATCTACTCCACGTCCCGCATGGTCTTCGGCCTGGCCCAGGAAGGCGACGCCCCCGGTGTCTTCAGCCGGCTCTCCACGAGGAAGGTGCCCAGCAACGCGCTGTTCCTGTCCTGCGTCCTGCTGCTGTCCGGCGTCGTACTCATGTATGCGGGCCAGGATGTTGGCATGGCCTTTGAAATGGTGACCACCGTGTCCGCCGTCTGCTTCGTCTTTGTCTGGTCGATCATCCTCGCGAGCTACATCTCTTTCCGGCGTCGCCGCCCGCACCTGCACGCGGCCTCGAAGTTCAAGATGCCCGGTGGCATCCCCGCCGTGTGGGTGGTGTACGCGTTCTTCGCCTTCGTTCTCTGGGCCCTGACCACCCAGCCCGACACGCTCGCTGCCCTGCTGGTGACTCCCGTCTGGTTCGTCATCCTCGGCGTGGCGTGGGCCATTCTCCGGCGCCGTCCCGCGCACCTGGCCCGCTTCGAGGTCTTCCGGGCCGAGCTTCGGGCCGACGAGGCCGCCGGTCGCCGCGGCGAACGCGCGGACGCAGAAGAGCCGGCCCAAAAAGTGTAAGCATGCTTAGTGTTTATCCACTTAGGATGGGATGACACGGCAGCCACGCGCTGCAGGTCGATTTGAATGAAGGTGACCATGGCCCGGCGCAGCAACCCCGCACTCCGTATCGCACAGGAAACCGCCCATAACGCGATGTTTGACGCCCAGGGCAAGCCCAAGCCCGGCGTTCACAACATTATCCTGAAGGCCGTGCAGATCCAGCGGCCTTTGGTGGTGGGCTACATCCGGAGGCTCCAGAAGAAGCATCCGCGGGCAACAGCCGCGCAGTTGGCAGACATCGCGGAACGCGACTACCTCCGGGCTGTCGCCGGAGGAGGCGCCCTGGTGGGTGCCACCGCCGTCGTCCCCGGCGTTGGAACCGTGGCGTCGCTGGGACTTTCCGCGGCCGCCACAGTTGGCTTCCTGGAAGCCACGGCCCTTTACGCAACGTCGCTGGCTGAACTGCACGGCATCAGGCTGACCAACCCGGAGAAAGCCGGCACCATGGTCATGGCCATCATGCTCGGCGAAGAGGGCACTGCGCTGCTGGGGACCCTCAGCGGCCAGGCAGCCGGCAACAGCGCAGGCAATGCCTGGGGGAGCGTGCTGTCCAAGTCGATGGTGGTGCCGGGATTCGGGAGCGTCCGTAAGCGGATCCAGTCGGCCTTCCTGAAGAACCTCCTGAAGCGGCAGGGCACTGCGTTATTTGGCCGCGCCCTGCCCTTCGGGATAGGGGCTGTTGTGGGTGGAGCCGGTAACCTCATGATGGGCCGCGCAGTGGCCAGGAACGCCCGCGAGGCTTTTGGGCCGATGCCGGACACCATTCCCGGCGAGCTGACCGCCGCTGCCGCGCCGGACAACCTGACGCTGGAAGGCAACACACTTGGATCTCAACGCTGACGTAGGGCAATCATTCGGCTCCTGGACGGCAGGAGGCGATCCGGCGATGTTCCAGGTGGCCACGAGCGTAAACGTGGCGTGCGGCCTCCACGCCGGTGACCCCATCACCATGCTGGACAGCTGCAGGGCCGCCTACGAACTGGATGTCACCGTCGGGGCCCACCTCGGCTACCGCGATCTGGCCGGCTACGGCCGCCGCGCGCTGGACATGAGTTTTGATGAGCTCTTCGGTGACGTGCTGTACCAACTGGGGGCGCTCGACGGCGTAGCGCATGCGGTGGGTGCCTCTGTGGACTACGTCAAGCCTCACGGAGCCCTGTATGAAGCGGTGATCCATGACGCCGAGCAAGCCTCCGCCGTGGTGGCGGCCGTCAACGCCTACGATCCCGGCCTGCCCATCCTGGGCTTCCCCGGCTCGGAGCTGCTCAAGCAGGCCAAGGAAGCGGGGCACCCGGTGTTCGTCGAGGCCTTCGCCGACCGTGCCTACCGCGCCGATGGCAGCCTGGTGCCGCTTTCCGAGGACGATGCCGTCCTGTACGACGTCGATGCGGTGGTCGAACGGGCTGTTCGCCTGGCTACGCGAGGCGAAGTGGCGGCCGCGGACGGAACTGTCATTGCGTTCCGGCCGGACTCCCTGTGCATTCACGGTGGGACTCCTGACGCCGTAGAGATGGCGGCCCGGATCAGGGCAGGGCTTGAGGCAGCCGGCGTCGGGCTGGAGTCCTTCGCCTAGGAGCCTGCAGCCGTAGGGCATGCCGGCTTAGCTGCTCCAGCGGCACCGCAGCTGACCGGAATCGGCACCAGTGCCACTTCAGCTGACCGGCGTCACTCTGACCGAACCGAGGTCCCCCCCAGCGTCGCATCCGCTGAACCGGGGTCGCCCCAGTGTCACTTCAGCTGACCGGCGTCACTCCGACAGGGCAAACGGCGTCTCGAAGAACTCTGCCCAGAGCGGGTCTTCCGGTGACAGGTCACTGAGGTCTATGAGGTTGGCGTCGTCCGGTTCCCATGGCGGGAGGTCTTCAATGCCTGCCTGTTCGCCGTGGAATTGGATGGGTATTGCATGAGTTCTGGCCGGCAGGGTTCCTGGTGGCCAGTGGGTTGGTTGGGGGTCGTGTTGTTCGGGTTTGTAGTGTCGGCCGGTGGGTGAGGTCCAGCCGGGTGGTTTGTTTTTGGTGGCTGGGTCGGGGGTCCAGGCGGTGTGGTGTTTGAGGCGGTGGTGTCGGGGGCAGAGTTGGGCCAGGTTGTGGGTTCCGGTGGTGCCGCCGTGGTGCCAGGGGTTGAGGTGGTCGGTGTCGTTGTCGGGGGTGTGGTTGGTGCAGCCGGGGAAGGTGCATGTGGTGTCCCGCAGCCGGAGCCATTGTTTGATGGTCTCCGGGAGCCGGTAGCGGGTGCGGCCGATTTCCAGGGGTGCCCCGTCGCGGGGGTCGACCAGGACCCGGTAGAACGATTCCGCGCCGCCGGCGACGAGCTTGCGTGCCATGGATGCCGGGACCGGCCCGAACCCGTCCAGCACGGCCGGCTCATCGGTGAGGCCCAGCAGCGAGAACACCGGGACCGTGACCAGGACATCAGCCCGCGGCGTGGGGATCTTGCCGATAGCACCGGCATCTGCGGCAGCTTCACCCGGGGCTGTCGCGTTTCCGGCGCCGAGGAGCAGTGACGCGGCGGCGTCGGCGCGGAGCTGGGTGAGGGTGC